>CALVEZ010000005.1 GCA_944326695.1 Candidatus Bilophila faecipullorum
GGGGGAGGGAAACCTTTCTGGAGAAAGGTTTCCCTCCCCCTCCCCAAACCCCTCCCTCTCCCTTCCCAAGACTTTCGATTGGTGGGAAGGAGGCGCGACGGGAGTTCCGTTGCGCGGCGGGGTGGAGTGGTGAGTAGTGGAAGAAAGTATTGGGCTTTGAGAAAAAGAGGCGCAAAAGGCGTATGCCCCGGTTCCTTTCAAGGATGCCGGGGCATTTTTGTAAAAGGAGCGGGCCGTCTCGTCGCCTCCCCGCTCGGTGAAACGTTTAGGGGGATGAGGGGAGGGGAGAAGAGAGCCCTTTTCAAAGGGTCCCTTCTCCCCTCCTCCGCTTTTTCCCCTACCCGAGCACCGCCGAATGCGTTAAAGCATGGCCCGCGGAGAAGGCCCGGGCCTGAAAATGGCCAAGAGCCCAGTACTCCTGCACGACCGGGGCGAAAAGCAGCGGATCGATAAGGGCGGGATCGGGCAGCCCGTCTTCCCTCATGCAGGCGGAATCGACCTTCACGTCCATGATTTCCCCGATGAACTGCGTATGCGAGCCCAGCTCCACGGTCTGCGAGAGCGTCAGCTCCACGATGATGGGGCACTCCGCGATGCCCGGGGCGTCCACATGTTCGGCGGGAATAGGCGTCAGGTTAAGGTCGGTGAATTTGTCGCTGTCCCGGCCCGAATGCATCCCCGCGAAGTCGGACTGCGCCGCCAGCTTGCGGGAAGGGATATTGATGGTAAAGGATTTGCGTTCAAGAATGGCCGCATAGGTCCAGCGGCTTTTGCGGATGGAAACGGCGATGCTCGGCGGCTGGGAAGCGCAGATGCCTCCCCAGGCTGCGGTCATGATGTTGGGGCGTCCGGAGTGGTCGTAGGTGCCGACGAGAAAGAGCGGCGCCGGAAGGATGAATGGCTTTGCGCCCAGAGACTGAAACATGGCGTGCCTCACACGTATAAAAAGGTGAGTGAAAAGCGAATCTGTTGTGTCAGAGAATGCGGCGGCGTGCAAGCCTTGAGCCGGGAAAGAAGGCGTTGGCCAAAAAGGGAAAAGGGCCTCCCGCAGAGCCTTCCCGCTTGACCGCGTCGTTTCCTTATGGCATAAAACACCAGCAACACGCCGGGATGGTGGAATTGGTAGACGCAGCGGACTCAAAATCCGCCGGTGGCAACACCTTGCGAGTTCAAGTCTCGCTCCCGGTACCAGAATGAAATAAGGCAGTTACGAAGATCGTAGCTGCCTTTTTTTGTGCCTTTTTTGTACACCTTACACCCAACTGCACCCAGCTACTTGGTGCGCTTTTTTCCACGGCGGGCCTGATGCGCGCCATCAATGGAGGCGCGGATCGGACTGTGGAGGCAACGGTGAACGTGGGGGAGAGTGGGGACAAGGCGGTCTCGGCTACGACGTCAAAGGCCAGCGAATCGGCGGCGTGTGTCTCGAAGAACGGCGCACGGACCGCGGGGAAGCGGCGGGGTACGTGGAAACGAAGCCCATAGCCGCATCCACAGGCAGGAAACAGGAAAGGGCGGAAGTGGTTTCCGCCCTTCCTTGCTTCAGAGGTTATTCTTTTTCTTCCTGGCGGCTTTGACGCCTCGTCCCTGCCGCCCGGTTCACGCTTTTTTCAACAGGGACATACTGATATCGGGAGCAGGGCAAGAGGAAGTCCAATCGCTGGCATTCCCGCTCCATTTTATCAAGCAGGTCGTGCAGCTCTTCTTCATCCTCGGCGCGTATCTCTTCTTTCGTGGTGAGAAGGAGCTTCACGACTTTGAGGGCTTTCTCCATTTTTGCCACATGCAACAGCATTTTTCCCTTACGGCTTTCTTCAACCTTTCTGATACGCACCTCCAGCCATTGCAGAAGGATATCATTTTCAAATGCATGGCACAGATCGGGGATGATACCCATGCGCGGAGAGTAGTCGTCATCTCCGTTGAGATACCGTGTGATGACGCCTCGGGAAATACCCAGATGGTCTGCAATTTCCTTGTTCGTCTTTCCACTGCACTCTTTGGCCGCGCATACCGCTTCCGTCGCAGTCATTTCTTTAAGATGCATCATTTCGCCGTCTCCTGTAAAAGGTTTAGGATTGAAGAATCCTTTGGCCTTAACGGAGGCGGCTTGGGCTTTCATCTTAAAAGAAAAAATAAATTTTCCATGTAGTTGATGCTCATAAAAAGACTGGGAACCTTATGGTTTCCGCTTTTGTTCCGGCAGACAGGCGGAAAAGGAAAAAATAAGGGCCAAAAAAGAGAACCAAGAGTTCTTGGCTGTCCTTTCATCGTCTTCTTCTCCAGAATTTCCACCACGGGCATGGAAGTATTTTCCGTTTTTCCAATGGAAGGAAAGTACCGCCATAAAGGGCTTCCTCAATGCGTCCAAGCTCCTCTATGAGTCTGTCCATTCCCTCCTGAATTTCCCGCACGGAAGGCGATACGGATTCTTCCCCAACAAGCTGGCGCAAGGCATCAAAGGCGATGGTGGCCCGGGCCATCCCCGAAAGCATTTCCTTTCGGTGCAGTTCCTTTCCGTAGGCGGGAGGAATGTCGGCGTTCAACCAGCGGACAAGAATATCGTTGCCCAGCACCTTACCGAGGCGGCGGCTCATTTCAAGACTGGGCAAATAGGCGTCATGCGCATTGAAATACCGTTTCACGATAGCCAGTGAAACGCCAAGCTTCTGCGCTATCTGTTCTTCGGTGAGCCCGCTTTCCTCCTTGGCCAGACGTAAAACTTCCTTGCCCGTCAAGAGACTGTAATCTTCCACTCTGTTTCCTCCTATAGCGTGATGTAAAGAGGCAGTCTCTTGAAAAGCTGATCCATTTCTCACTCTGGAGAGGAAGAGCCACAGAATGGCATGATACTCCCATGCCTATACTCTTCATTCCTTAATAATAGGAAGAATGATATATAGAAAATGAAGCGTGTGCCTTTTTCATAGAGAAGCCTCACTTTAATTGGTGCAAATATATTTTTCTGTCACGGTATCTTTTATAGACAAAAAGATACCGTGACAGCCCTCATAGGGATCGTGTTATAATAGCTGGGTATGTAAAACCGAAGGAGTTGCTATGATGGAGGTATCGAGAGGCATCATGGTGGGTGCGTGTGAACTGGCGTGCCGTTATCCCGAACTTTCACTTGAAGACGTGGTGGGAGATGCGCGTCAGCTTGCGGAGATGGTGGCCCGGTATGGTATGGAGGATGCCCGAAAGGAAGAGAACGTGCTTATGGCGGCCTGTTGGTTCATCGGTGCCGACAGAAACCTTTCTCCACATGAGGCCGTCAAAAAGGCGTTGAGCCTGTGGGAAGCTGTGATGGGAGGGGAGATGTAGCCTTGACGGGGCGAGGTGCCTGCCGCTTTCACGTGGAGCCCCACGTTGGTACGGTTCATTCCAGTGGAGGAGTTTGCGGGAGGGCTGATGGAAGGAAAAGAGTCTGGTAATAGTATGCCTGCCGTAAGAGGCGAGCAGGGGGAATTTCGTTCCGCACGCGGAGTCCCCATGAAAAAGGCTTGCGCGGGGCAAGCCTTTTTGAGGGTTAAGGTAGGCGAGAGGGGTTATTTGCCGGCCACACGGCCAAGGGTCGTGTTGTCTTCAGTGCGATCTTGCAGTTCTTCCACCGGATTTTCCTTATCTTCGCTCCGGTAGTCCTGCCCGTTCTTGTCGATGTAGTCTTCAATGATCGTGTGGCTGACCACGTTCCTTTCGGACTTGTTGACCAGTTCCTGATAGGTGAAGAATTCATGCTTCGTGGGCAGATCGTCGATGGGGACGAATGTTTCCTTGTCGGCCGTAAGGCGGACCTGCTCGGCCAGAACCTTGCGCACATAGTCCTTGGTGTCGTGGAAATGCAGAGGTTCGGGGAACGCGCCGCCGTTGGGCATGACGTCCTCGACGCTCTTCTTTTCGTATTTTTCGAGGAGTTGCTTGACCATGTGGAGGTGCTGGATTTCCTGCTCCAGATGGAATTCCCAGATTTTTTGGATGGAGGATTCGGGCTCGTCCGTGGCAAAGGACCAGTACAGGTACGCTTCCACATAGTCGTGGAGCAGCATGTTTTCCAGCCACGTGCAGTTGGGATCGAGCAGCGCGCCGTAGTGGGTGACGTGCTGTTCTTCGACCATGCCGATTTCGAGGTAAAGCTGACGGCCCGGGTCGTTTTCGTAGGTCGGGCCCATGTTCATGTAGAAGTTCATGGTCTGCTGCTCTCCCGCCGTGATGATCAGCGAGGTGAGCATGGTGCGGACATCCGCCTTCTTGAAGTTACAGGGTTTTCTCACCGTATCGAAAGGATGGCGATGGTGGGCGATGGTGGGGCGGCCGGGGGTGATTTCGACGTAATCCTTGGTGAGCTTGTGAGCCGGGATATTGCGGTCGAGATCGAGCAGGTTGGAGTAGCGGTAGAGGTGGTCGAAATCCTCCAGCAGGGCGAAGTTGAGGCACTGCTTGACATAGGGGTCCGGCTCGTGTTCGGCCAGCCATGCGGTCAGGTCGACGGCAAGGTGCTCATAGCCGATGGTCTGCTCAAGCTGGCTTTCGTCACCGGGGCTGAGCCAGTTGATGGTTTTCTGCTGCATCTGTTCCATGCGGCGGGCAAAGGCGATCTGGCGCCGGAGTTCCTGATCGTTGCAGTTGCGGTGGAAGTTGTGCCCGAACATGGCCGCTTCGACCTCAATGCCGTTCATGAGGATAACCCGGCATTTGGTCCACGGGTCCACCTTCATTTTGTCGTAGGCTTTGGGATAGAGCTTGCTCCAGTCGGGAATGGTTTTTTCGATCGGCAGGGGCTTTTGTTCAAAAGGATTGAAAGTCATAGTGTGAACCTCCATACGGTTTTTGCCTGGACAGGCACCGAAAGACTAGGTGTTCACAAAATATATGTTAATGATTTTAATATGTTATATTTTTGTTAAGCCATGATGGTTTATGAAGATTCTCATGGAGAAAGCCCGAAAAACCGCCCGCTGGCAGGGGGACGTGAGAGATTTTTCCGCCATGCTGTGGGGCATGGTTCCTTGCGCTTAGGGAGGGATGAGCGTTGACAGGCGAGGTGAGAGAAGCCTTATTGAGGCTCGGGGCCCGGAAAGGCCTCTTCCAGAGGAGGAAAAAAGAGACACGCTCGTGAAGGACGAAAGGGAACCGAGGGCAAAAGAGCATTCCACCCCTTGAGGCTTCCCCTTACCAGAGAAGAGGGGCCCGGCATGAGGAAGTCAGAAAGGGAGAAAAGAGGGGAACATCACCCGAGGAGCGGGGAAAAAGCGGCCAATGGGTGAAGGAGGCGCTTTTTTATCTCGGCAGGTTGGAGCCCGCTCTTCATAAAGCTCCTTGGTGCGGAGGAATCGTTGTCATGGGTGGGCTGTGGGGAGAGCGTTTTGCTCACCCGAAAGGCAGGGCGGAAGAAAAGGCTGAGGACGCCCCGGAGAAGGCCCTTATGCCGGGCAGGGCGAAGAGGCCTTTGGAGTCACGGTTTCGTTGGCCGGAGTTGCCGCATTATATTTCTTGCAAGGCAGGTGAAGGCCCGCAAGAAAGGTGACGGAACTGGTCCTGATGAGGGATGCAGGGCTAAGGGCGCGCCGAGCGGTTCCCCTGCTCAAGCCGAAGCCGCAGGCTTTCCCCGAGGGAGGCGTAGCAGATGCCGCCGATAATGAGCAGCCCGCCGACGCACTGCGGCACGGTGAGGGCTTCACCGAGGAGAAGAGCGGCTTCGAGGCTGGCGAAGAGGGGGACGCTGTTGTAAATGATCCCGGCCCGGATGACCCCGATGCGCTCAATGGCCAGATTCCATGACAGGAAGGCGATCACCGAGGCCCCGACGCCGATATACAACAGTGCCCCGAAGGTCCCGGCACTGGGTACCTTCAGGCCGCCGAGAACCGCCTGCGCTGCGAGGGCCGGAACGAGCCCCAGAAGGCCGAGGGCGATGAGCAGCGCAAGAAAGGCTGTTTGGGGAAAGGCTTTGGGGCGGTAGCGGATGAGAAGACTGTAGGCGGCGAAAAGGATAACCGACGCGATCATCCATAGATCGCCCGATGTGAAATGGAACTGAAGCAGGACGTCGAGCCGCCCGCGCGAAACGAGGACGAGCACGCCCGTAAACGCACCGCACAGGCCGATGAGTTGGGAGCGCGTCAGCCTGTCGCGCAGGAAAAGACGGGCGAGCGCGGCCATGACCAGAGGCGAGGTGGTGGCGAGGAGGGACATGTTGGTAGCGTTCGTCGTGTGCCCCGCCTGATAGATGAAGGTATTGAAGCAGGTAATGCCCAGAAAGGCCATGAGCAGCGTCCGTCCCCACTGTCCACGCAGGAGGGGCAGGGAGGTGAGGAGGCTGCGCCACGCGAAGGGCAGGATGGCGACAAGGGCGATGAGCCAGCGCCAGAACGCGATTTCGATGGGGGAAAGGGCATCAGCAAGGCCGCGTGCGGCCACGAAATTGCCGCTCCATACCACGGTGGCGAGCAGCGCGAGAAGATAGCCGATGAGAAGGGAAGGCGTTTGCATGGCACCGAGGGCGGAGGATTGCGCGCCGGGGCGGTCGCCCGCGCCGCCGGCACGTCGGGGTGCGTCCCCGTTGGGAACAAGTACCCTCCGCTGTGAGGCGCGTCAACGGGTTCCCCTCCCCACAAAGGGAGTATCCCGTTTCCTCAGATGGCGTCGGCAGGTGTCCTTCGAACAAAAGGGGAAGGGGCGCGGCTTTCTCCGTCCTTCTTGAACAAACACCTTCTAGGTGGTCTCTCTCTCTCTCTCTCTCTCTCTCTCTCTCTCTCTCTCTCTCTCTCTCTCTCTCTCTCTCTCGCGCGCGCGCGCAGCATTACCAGTCGTGAAGACGGTGGGCTGTTTCAACGCTCTCTCGCGGACAACATCTTGCAGTTCTTCCGGAGTCATCGCGGTACTGATTCTCTCGCGCGGGCAGCATCCTCGTCTCCTTTTCCGGGGGCAAGGACTCCCTCGCGCATAGGGCGGCCCTACGAAAACTGTGGCGTAGGGGGAAGATGTCTCTCGCGCGCAGGGTGGAGAAACCCCTTGCCGCCCGCGACTTTTCCGGCGGGAATCCTGCCGCCGTCTTTTTTCCCTGCATGAAGGGAAGGCACGAATGGCAGGGAGGTCAGGCAAAGGGCAGTGCATCCTTTTCCCATTCCGAAAAGAAGGCATCCAAACCATTGACAGTGCGCCCACTCGCTTCCCCCCTCAAACGGAAGGCGGCTTTACTAAGCCGGTTACAGAGGAATGAAAGGCCGCTTTTTGCCGAAAAGGGGGATTTTTCGGTCTGTTTCCGTGACGTTTCAGGGCCCCGTTGTCCGGTCGCTTTGAGAAGGGCCTATGGAAGGATTCTCCCGTACCAATCGCCTTGGACAGGCGCACATTGCTTCCTATCCGTCATCGACATTCCTCTTCGCCCTTTTGCCCGTATCCTCCCTCCGTATGCGTATGCGTTCCGTGCGCTTCCGGTCCCTTCTCACCGATTGCCTGCGGACGTGGAACACGGTAAGAACAGGTCTTCAGGAGAAGTCTATGCGTTTGTTTATTGCGTCTGATTTGCATGGTTCCCCGGAGGCGGCCGATTTCGTGCGCCGCCGCTGCCGTGAGCTGGCCCCCGATCTCTGCGTCCTTTTGGGCGACTATCTTTACCACGGCCCCCGCAATCCCCTTCCCGGGGGCTATGCGCCGCAGCAAACCGTGTCCGCTCTGGCCGCCATCGAAACGCCCGTGCTGGCCGTGCGCGGCAACTGCGACGCGGAAGTGGACCTTATGCTGCTGCCTTTTGCGGTGGAGGACAGTGCGGCGATTGCGGCGGATGGCCTGCGCATCGTGGCGCAGCACGGCCACCGGCTTCCCGCCTTTCCGCCCGTTCCCGGCGTGCGGGCCGGGGATGTGGTGCTCAGCGGCCATACCCATATTCCGCGCGGCGAGACCATCGACGGCGTGCATTTCTGGAATCCCGGCAGCACGACTCTGCCCAAGGGCGGCTTTCCGCCTTCCTACGGTCTTTTCGAGGATGGCGTTTTCCGCGTATTCTCCCTCGACGGACGGCTTGTGCTGGAGCATCGCCCCGCAGGGAACTGACGCGCTCCTCACCTGATACGGAGCAGTATGTCCGGCAAAACCGCTGGGCGTCTCGGGGTGTGTCCTATGTGGCGGCGCGGCGTCGGGCGTACGGCGGTCTTGCGGCTTTCCCGGAGAAAAAGCGCCGTAGGAGCACTCTGTCCCTTGTTGGGGGCTTCCTCCGCAGACTGTCGGCTCTCTGTGCGCGCGTGGTGACAAGCCGTCCTTTCTACGGTAGAGAATGCAAACGGGCTTCCGTTCAGGAGGCCCGCTTTCCTCTTTTTTCAAGGCAGGTATGCATGAAGGATTCCAACGCCACCCTTTTGCTGGGGACGGAACCCATCGGAAAATTGTTGCTGCGCTATTCGCTGCCGGCCATCGCCGCTATGGTGGTCTTTTCCCTCTATAATGTCATCGACAGTATTTTTATCGGGCACGGTGTGGGGCCGCTCGCCATTTCCGGCCTCGCGATCACCTTTCCGGTCATGAACCTGACCTTCGCGCTGGTGATGCTCGTGGGCATCGGCGGCGCGTCCATCAGTTCCATCCGGCTGGGGCAGCAGGATATGGAAGGAGCCAGCCGGGTACTCGGCAACGTCCTCTTGCTCGGACTCATCAACGGGGTGGGTTTCGGACTGGGGGCGCAACTCGTGCTGGACCCCGTGCTGCGGGCCTTCGGAGCCAGCCCGGAGACCTTGCCCTACGCGCGGGATTTCATGCAGATCATCCTGCTCGGCTTTCCCGTCACCTGCACCATGTTCGGGCTCAACCACATGATGCGGGCGACGGGCTATCCGCACAAGGCCATGCTCTCCGCCGTGGTGACGGTGGGTGTGAACATCATCCTTGCCCCGCTGTTCATTTTCTGGCTGCACTGGGGCATCCGAGGGGCGGCTATCGCTACGGTGCTCTCGCAGTTCATGGGCATGTTGTGGGTGCTGCACCATTTCCGGAACCCGCACAGCAACGTCCATTTCCAGCCGGGCATCTACCGCTTGCGCTGGAAGATCGTACGCAGCATCTTTTCCATCGGCATGGCCCCCTTTTTGCTGAACGTCTGCGCCTGTTTCGTGGTCGTGCTCGTGAACACGGGACTTAAGGAGCACGGCGGCGACCTCGCTATCGGGGCCTTCGGCATCATCAACCGGGTGATCATCGTGTTCGTCATGATCGTCATGGGCCTGACGCAGGGGATGCAGCCCATCGTCGGCTACAACTACGGCGCGCAGCGCATCGGCCGCGTGCGCCAGACCCTGCGGTACGGCATCATCGGGGGCGGGCTCATCACCACCGCCGGTTTCCTCAGCGGCCAGTTCGCCCCGGCTTTCGTCTCCCGGCTCTTCACCACCGACGAGGCCCTGATCGCCCTGTCCGTCGAAGGCATGCGGCTGGTCACGCTGGTTTTTCCGCTGGTGGGGATACAAATCGTCATCGGCAATTTCTTTCAGTCCATCGGCAAGGCCAAGCTGTCGATTTTCCTTTCGCTGACCCGGCAACTTCTCTTTCTCGTGCCTTGCCTCATTCTCTTGCCGCGCGCCTTCGGGCTCGACGGCATCTGGTTGAGCCTGCCGCTTTCGGACGTCCTCTCCTTTGTGACGACGATGGCCGTCCTCTTTGTCTTCAGCCGGGAGATGCGCCGGATGCACGCGGCGCAGGAACAATAATCCCTCTCGGGGCGGCAACGCCCGACAGGGACGCAGAGCGCCCGGCCACGCCGTTATGAAGCGTGGCCGGGCGTGTTTTTTGGGGCTTGCGCAGTATGCCGGGACGCCTTCGCAGGGAAAAGGGCTGTGTTCTCTCGTCGGAGAGATGTTTTTTCAGAATCGAGTCCCGTGTCCGAGAAGGCTTTGGGGATGGGAAAGGCCGCAAAACAGGCAGCCGCGATGCAGGGGCGGGGCCGTTCCCGTGGTTCCTCACGCGAAGGGCATTACGGTCCAGAGGCTACGCAGCGTCGGCGTCACTTTTCCTTTCGTATGCCGTCGCTTGAGGCGCACGGCGGGAGAGGGACAGAGCGGCGGGCGATCCGGCATGGACATGGGAACAGGCCAGCACGCAAGCCCCGCAGTTGGTGCACTCCAGCGGCGAGGCCGAACGCGGATTGCGGGGATCGAGCCCCAGCGGGCAGGCTGCGCGGCAGGCGTGCGCGCCGTTTTTGCAGGTGCAGCGGGAGAGCGAGCGTTGCAGGCGCGGCGCGAGCGGCAGCCGGGCCATGAGCGAGAGCAGGACGGATTGCGGACAGACCCAGCGGCACCACAGCCGTTTTCCGGTCACGATTTCCGCCGCCAGCACGAGCAGGACGGGCAGAAAGGGCAGAGCGAAAAAAAGGATGCGGGTTTCAAGGGAGAGGATCGCCTTGTCCGAAAGCGGCGCGGCCGCCGTGATCAGCCCGAGCGAAAAGCCGCCGGGCAGGGAAAGCTGATTGAGCAGGGGAAAGCCGAGGAGCGCCGCCAGCGTAAGGCCCGCCAGCATGACCGCCGCCCGGGAGCGGAAGCTGTGCTTGGCCGGTTTCGGCGGTGCAGCCTTGGAGCGCAGGCCTTGCGCCGCCTCGGAGAGCAGCCCGAAGGGGCAGAGCCACGAGCAGAAGACGCGGCCAAGGCAGAGGGCGAGAAGCAGCGCTGCGCCTCCTCCGGCGGCCAGCCGCCAGCCCGGGGCCATGCCCGAGAGGAGCATCTGGACCGGACCGAGGGGATCGGCAAAGGGCCAGCCGAAAAAGTCGAAGGCGAAAAGGCTTCCCTTCATGCCCGTAAAGCCGCCCCGGTTGAGCCAGGGCGTGGCCGCGAGCAGCGCAAGGGCCGCGACCTGCACCAGCCTGCGCAAGCGCAAAAGGCGCATCATTGCGTTTCCCCCGTTCCAGTTTTTCGGGCGTCGGGCACGACCGCCACGGCGTTTTTCGGGCAGACGTACTCGCACATGCCGCAGCCCACGCAGGCCGTCCCCACCGTGGGGATATAGCCCATGTCCAGCACCATGCCCTCGCCGCGCAGGGGGCAACGGTCATAGCAGGTCATGCACATGGTCCCGCTTTCGATCCAGTTGAGGCAGCGGTCCTTGAAAATGACGGCTCTGCCCATGCCGGACTCTTTCATGGACGCCACGGGCCGGAGCGCCCCGGAAGGGCAGGCGGGCGGGCATTTGAGGCAGAGCCAGCAGGGGATGTCGCCGGGCCGGATCACGGGGGTATGCCGTTCCGGGCCCAACGTTTCGAGCAGGCGGATACTGCCGTAGGGACAGGCCGCCGCGCATTGGCCGCAGTGTACGCAGGCTTTGAGGAAATCCTTTTCCGGCAGGGCCCCGGGCGGACGCAGAAAGCTCACCTGCCCCCTCCGGTCAGCGGGTTGGGTGCTTCTCCGAAGCAGGCGGTTTCGTTTTTGCGCGGCTTATGGGCCGGGCAGGAAATCGTCCCCTTCGCTTCCAGTTCGTCCTCGTAATGCACGGAG
Source organism: Candidatus Bilophila faecipullorum (assembly GCA_944326695.1). Classification (GTDB taxonomy): domain Bacteria; phylum Desulfobacterota; class Desulfovibrionia; order Desulfovibrionales; family Desulfovibrionaceae; genus Bilophila; species Bilophila faecipullorum. The sequence goes on from CALVEZ010000005.1 coordinate 11,469, forward strand.
ACCAGCCCCACGTTCACAACGCCGTCCCAGCCGCTGAGCGCGCCGAGATCGTCTTCCATGCGCGCCGCGTCGCTTTCCAGTACGGCGGCCAAGATGCAGGGCGTGCCGGTTTCCCGCGCCTCAATGACGGCGGGGCAGCCGCGCAGCCGTTCGCGTACCGTTTCGTACGCTTCCGGGGAAGTCTGGATGGTGATGCCTGCTATGGCCATACGAACGTCCTTTATGAAAGAAGCGCGCGGGTTGCCCGTTTCGGGCTTTTCCGAAGCAAGCCAGCCCGCGCCGGAAAAGTCGGCGTGCCCGGTGTGGTCCGCCGGGCGGGGTTTCGAGTGCCGAGGAGGAGCAAGGGGTGCGAAACCCCGCCGGCGGACTCAGCGGAAAGCGGGCGGGGAGGCTGACTCCCCGCCGGCCCTTACGCCTTTCTGAGCCGGGCGGCGCAGATTTTGTATTCGGGTTCGCGGGACGCCGGGTCCGTGGCGTCGAGGAAAAGCTTGTTGACGAGCTTCTTCTTGTCGAAGAAGGGTACGGCGATGAGGCCGGACTTGCAGGTGTCGTTGACGTGCGCGGGCAGGGTGAGCGCGTCGCGCCGCGTTTCCACCACAACCTGATCGCCGTTCTTGATGTTCATCCGCCGGGCGTCCTCGGTGTTCACCTCCACGAAAGCGCCGGGGTTGGCCTTGAGCAGTTCCGGCACCTTGCCCGTCATGGTGGCGGAGTGCCAGTGGTCGATGACGCGCATGGAGGTCAGATAGAGGGGGTAGTCCTTGTCAGGCTCCTCAGCCGCGCCCTTGTAGGGCCGCATCCACACGCGGGCCTTGCCGTCCGGGTTGCCGTAGAACCATATCTTGTTCGGGTGATCAAGGGGGACGTTGGGGTCTTCGCCGCGCACGTAGCGCAGGTTGGTGCCCGGATGCGATTCGGTGGGGCAGGGCCAGATGAGGCCGGATTCCCGCTTCAGGCGCTCGCGGGTCATGCCGCCGAAGTTATAGGGCCCGAGGGTGGAGAGCCTGCGCCATTCGTCCCAGACGTCCGCGGAATTGCGGAAATTGACCAGCTTGGGATCGACCCCGGCGCGCTTGGCGAATTCCACCAGCGTGTTCACCGTGGGGCGGCAGCCCGCAGGCGGCTCCACGGCCTTTTCGATGAGCGAGTAGCGCCGCTCGCCGCAGCCGTAGGTGCCGTCGCGCTCGCACCAGAAGGCGGGCGGCAGGATGAGGTCGGCGTATTGCAGGGTTACGGCGTCGGGGAAGGCCTCGATGACCGTAATGAACGTGTCCGGGTTGGACATCGCCTTGTGGACCTTGTTCAGGTTCGGCAGGGTGTGCGCGGGGTTGGTCTCGCAGATGATGAGCGCCTTCACGTCCGCCTTGCCGAGCGCCTCGAAGAGGGCGACCGTATGATAGCCGACCTTGGGGGACATGGAATTCTTGGGGATGCCCCAGAATTCCTCCATCTGATTCCGGTGTTCCTTGTTGGCGACCACGCGCCCGGCCGGGAGCAGGTGGGACAGGGAGCCCGTGTCGCGCACGCCGCCGCAGGCGTTGGGCTGCCCGGTCAGCGAGAAGGGCGTGGCCCCGGGACGGCATATCTGCCCGGTGATGAGGTGCAGGTTATGAATGAGGTTGTTGGCCCAGACGCCCCGGATGCGCTGATTGATGCCCATGCACCACAGGGACATGGTGGCCGGGGATTCCGCGAAGAGGCGGGCGGCCTCCCATATCTGCTTTTCGGGGATTTCGCATATCTTGGCGACCTTGTCCGGGGTGTAGTCCTCAAGGAAGGCCCGGTAGTCGTCGAGAGTGGCGTCCTTGCCGTCCGTGGTCTTGAAGGAGACGTAGCGGCTGACGAAGCGCGGGTTGTCGAGTTCCTCATGGAAAATGACCCACGCCATGCCGTTCATGAGGGCAAGGTCGGTGCCCGGGCGGAAGGCGATATGCAGGTCCGCGATGCGGGAGGTGTTGGTGCGGCGCGGATCGGCCACGATGATCTTGACGCCGGGCTCGCTCTGCTTGCGGCGCGCGATGCGGCGGAAGAGCACGGGATGCGCTTCCGAGGTGTTGGAACCGATGATGAAGAAGGTGGAGGCGCGGTCGATGTCGGCATAGGTGCCCATAGGCTCGTCCTTGCCGAAGGCGGTGGTATAGCCGCCCACGGCGGAGGCCATGCACAGGCGCGGGTTGCCGTCCACGTTGTTGGTCTTGAAGCCGGCCTTGAAAATCTTGTTGGCGAGGTAGGATTCCTCGGTCAGGCACTGGCCGGAGCCGTACCACGCCACGGCGTCCGGGCCGTGGGCGTCGATGGCCCCGCGGAACTTCCTGGCCATGACGTCAAGGGCCTCGTCCCACGTGACGGCTTCGAGCTGGCCGCCCTTCGTACGCCGGATCATGGGCTTGGTCACGCGATCCGGGGAGTTGAGCACAGGGATGAGCAGGGCCCCCTTGAGGCAGAGGAAACCCTGATTGTGGTTGTTGGGATCGCCCTTGATGGCGACCGCCTTGCCGTTCTTCACGCCCACAAGCACGCCGCAGCCCGTGCCGCAGTAGCGGCAGACGCCCTTGACCCACGTTTCGGGCGTGTTGGCGTCGGCGGCGCGGGCAACCCCGGCGGGACCGGCCACAGCCGCGAGCGCGGCGCTCATGGCGGCGGAACGGAGAAAATCACGTCGAGTCATCTGCATTGCATTCCTCCTGAGGCGGGTTCGCACGCTCTCCGGCGGGGGGAAGAGGCTTCCCTCGTCCCCGGCCGGGGAAACGCGGCGCGAACGGGCCTAATCGAGCGACGTTTTGGTTGTGGCCTGCCGGTTCTCGTAAACCTTTCCGTGCATGGGCCGGGCGTGATAGGGATGACAGGTCGAGCAGTCATCGCGCTTGCCGTAGAGGGCGGTCATCTTGTCGATGGCGACGCCGTGGCAGGCCGCGCAGACTTCCACGCCGGGGATACGCTGGAAGGGGACGGCCCCCTTGCCGTCGGGCTGCCCGTGGCAGACCTGACAGCGCACCAGCGTGACGCCGTGCTTGCTTTCGTACCAGTCTTGGGCAATCTGCGGGGTCACCTTGAGGTGGCAGCCGTAGCAGTCGCCGATCATGTCCTCCGCCTCCAGATGCTTCGCCGCCTCGCAGCGCGTGCCGGTAAAGGCGTTCTGGATGTAGACGAAAAAGCCGGCCACCAGCAGGATCACGGCGGCTAACGCGATGACAAGAGGCTTTTTCAGCAGTCTGGCCATTATCTGACCTCCTTGAAGGTGAGCTTGCTGGCGAACGCGGCGTTCGCTTCATAGTGGCGATCTTCCAGAGGCAGATGCGCGATGTTGCGGTGGCAGCCGACGCAGCCGCTGCGGGACGCGCCGTTTTCGCCCAGATAGTTCTGGTGGGCGAGGCGGCCGTAGACGGAAATGGCGCCGTCGTTCTTGGCGTTGCGGTACAAATCCTCATGGCAGGCGCGGCAGTTGGCGTCGTCCATGAAGCGCCGCGCCTCGGGCTGGATGGCCCTGCGGTCGAGCGCGACGGCTTCGCCGGAAGTGGCGTGCACCCACAAATCCTTGGTTCCGAGCCATACCTTGGCCGACAGCATACGGACCATGTTGGTGCTCGGAATGTGGCATTGCACGCATTCGATGGCGTTGCCCTTCGCGTCCTGCGCGTGGGGAGAAAGCGCCAATTCCTGCTGATGCACCCGCATTTCATGACAGGACAGGCAGAACGACGTCGAGGAGGTGATGTGCACCCCGAGCGCGCTTCCGACCAGCACGAGCACAATGAGTACCGTTGCCGCGATCCAGACTTTCATGGAGCGAAAGAACATACGTTTCATCCCGTTCGCGGTTGTAGTGCGTTTTTTCACACCGTTGTCACGCAAACAGCAAGAAAGGTGCCAGTTCCTCTCGCGCTCTAAGCAGCCGGAATTACGCCCGCCCGCGTTTTGAAGAGAGCGGGTGAAAGTCATTTTTTTCTGACAAGCTGTCACGAAAAGCTGACTCGGCAGATTTTTCGGACAGGGAAAAAAGAAACAGGCTATTGCGGGGGAGTGCCTGTGCCGGAAAGGTTGGGGCTGCCACGAGCCCGCCGCCGATGGAGGAGGGAGCGCCCCGCGCGGGAAAGAGCGGGACGTAAGACCGATGAACCACGCGCCCTCCACTGGGAGCGCTCGGCGAGGGAAAGGGCGGGAATCTGGAAAGACCGTTTCCACTGTCGACGGGCTGAGCGCCCCTTGCGGAAAAGGTCCGGGAAGCAGGGGACGTCCGCACGGGTACGGGAAAGGGCGGGATGTGCCGCATGGCTCGTGCCGGAAGCCGGGAAAGCCCGCAGGTGTCAAAAGGGGCTCGGGCTTTTCATGGCCCGTGCGTATGATTCCAAAAGATAAACAGCGAGGGTTGCGGCACTCGCGTTGCTTCATGGCCTGCGCATGTGATGCCAAAGGTACACCACGCCGGAGGCCATGCGCATCAAGGCTTCATAGCCTGCGCGCGTGATGCCACACACGATGCCCTCTTGGTTGGCCCCGGCTCGCTCTTCATGGTTTGCGCGCGTGGTGCCAAACGCCCGCGAGAAAAACCGGACAAGGGGGGGCTGTCTCCGGCTCTCTCCTTATAAAGGGGCGTTTCCGGGCCGCGTCCTTTTCCAGCCCGTCAAGGGCAAGGGGCGTAGGTGGCATGAACGCCGGACGCAAGAAGCCTTCCCCATTATAGGGAAGGCTTCTTGTGCGCCGCCGGATAGACACGGAGGGAAACATCGGGGAATGTCCGTCCTCCCAAGGCGCGGCCGCGCCCCGGGCAGGCGGGGAAAGGCTAGTTCTTGGCGCGGCGGTCGATCACGCGCTGGGCCTTGCCTTCGGTGCGGGGCAGGGAGTTGTGCTGCACGAGTTCGACCTTGGGGGTGATGAGGATTTCGTCCTTGAGGGCGCGGGCGATGGTCTCCTGAAGGCCGCGCAGGACGCGCATGTCTTCCACAAAGCTCTCCTCGCGGATTTCCACCTGCACCTTCATGGTGTCCTTGAGGCCGTCGCGTTCGAGGACGATGAGGTAATTCTGGCCTACTTCGGGGTAGGCCATGAGCACGCGCTCGACCTGCATGGGATAGATGTTGACGCCCTTGACGATGATCATGTCGTCCGAGCGGCCGAGGATGCGGTCGATGCGGCGGTGTTTGCGGCCGCAGGGACAGTCGCCGGGGATGATGCGGGTGAGATCGCGCGTGCGGTAGCGCAGGATGGGCATCCCGTGGCGACAAAGGGTGGTCAGCACCAGTTCGCCCACCTCGCCATCCGGGACGAGCTTGCCGGTTTCGGGATCGATGATTTCAAGGAGGTAGGCGTCCTCCCACAGGTGCAGGCCGTTCTGTTCCTGACACTCGAAGGCCACGCCCGGGCCGTTCATTTCGGAGAGCCCGTAAGAGTTGTAGACCTTCATGTCGAACATGCGCTCAATGCGCCGCCGCGTCTCCTCGGTATAGGGTTCCGCGCCCACGCAGGCGATGCGCAGCGGCATGGAGCGCGGGTCTTCCCCCTCTTCAATCAGCGTGGTGCCGAGGTGCAGGGCGTAGGAGGGAAGGATATGCGCCACGGTGGTGCCGAAGTCCTTGACGAGCTTGAGCTGACGCTTGGAGTTGCCCGCCCCGGCGGGGATGGTCATGCAGCCGAGACGTTCCGCCCCGAAATGAATGCCGAGGCCGCCCGTGAACAGGCCGTAGCCGGACATGTTCTGGAAGACGTCGCCCTTGCGCACGCCCGCCATGTAGAGGCAACGGGCCATGAGATCGGCCCATGAGTTGATGTCCGGCTGGGTGTAGCAGACCGCGACGGGGGTGCCGGTGGTGCCGCTCGAACAGTGCATTCGCACGAATTCGGAATGAGGAACGGTGGCAAGCCCATACGGATACTGGGAACGCAGATCGTCCTTGCTGGTGAAGGGAATCCGGCGGATGTCGTCAAGCGAGCGCAGGTTGTCGGCCGAAACCCCGGCCTCGGCCAGCCGTCTGGCGTAGAAAGGCGCGCGCGCCGCCTGCTGGATGGTGGTTTTCAGGCGGGTCAACTGAACGTTTTCCAGCGTTTCCCGGTCCCATGTTTCCGCTATGTCGAAGTAATCCATCTTCGTATCCGTACAAGGTCGAAAAAGGTTAAGGCGTCCCGAGACGCCGCGCATCCTTCCCCTACGCGGACTTCCGCGCCGTCTCTCCGTCCGCATCGAGGCTTCGGAACGGGAAGGATGAAGGGAAACTTCCGTGAAGGGCTCCCTCCCCGAACTTATTGCACCCTGCCCAGGGCGAGGCCGTAGAGGAGGCCGTGGCAGCCCGCGATCATCATATCCCCGTGCGGGGCGATGAACTGGCCGTGCCCTTGCAGCATCTCCCGGCGCGGCCCGACCACAAAGGTGGGGGCGAAGCCTTCCGCCTCGGGAGGCAGGGGCGCGAGGAAGGCGCAGCCATGCCCGCCCTTGGCCCGCACCTGTTCGTCGGGAAGCCAGCCGAAGCCGAATTCCTTCAGATCGAAGAGCAGCGCGTCCGTATCGAGCAAACCGGTGTGGTGTTCGTAGACGCCGAGGATGCGGCCCCGGAAAACCAGAAAGGCCGCCACGTGACTGTTGCCCACGTTGACCACGGTGACGCCCTGACGCTGGCTGCGGCGGGCGACTTCCGGCGTGGCCAGCGCGCCGAGCACGGCCGCGGCCGCAGTGTCGGCCACAGGGCCGCCGGTGCCGCGCTGAAGGGCGAGGAGCCGCGTGCAGGGAGCGGGCGGCGTGGCGTAGACCCAGCGGGCGGGATCGCCCTGCGTTTCGGAAAGGAGGGACTGCCAGAGCTTGAAGCGGCCCACGCGGTTGCCTTCTTCGGGATGATGGCCGTGATCCTGCGCCGCCGCGACCACAAGGGAGGGCTTGGGCAGGCCAGCGGCCCCGAGGAGGGCGTCCCAGAAACCGGGTTCATAATCGGCCAGAGGGACGGCCGCGTATCCGGCGGGGCAGGCGGAGAGAATGTCCACTCCCTGCGCCCTGACCCGTTCCGGGTCGTCGTGCAGGGCAAGGGCGGCTTCGGGCGAGGCGGCGGGCGCGAGCCCGGCGGCCGCCTGCTCGTACACGGCGGCGGCAAAACCCCCGCCCATGTTCTGGCCGTAAAGCCATACGGGACGCCCGGCGGCGGTGTGGCGGCGGATGCGATCCGCGACGGCGAGAGCAGGCGAGGGCAGCACGAAACGGGGCCAGTTTTCGGGGCGCTGGCCGGGCAGGGCCAAGAGGACATCCTGCGTGCCGCTGCCGATGTCAAGGCTCAGGATGGGGCCCGTGGAGGCGAGCAGACGCGATACGGCGTCCCCGTCTTCGGCGGAAGCGGGGGTATGGACGGCCATGCTACTTGCTTCCTTTGTTCCGGATGAGGACGATGGGAATACGGTGGAAGGCGCTTGAAATGCTTTCCGTCGTGCCGATGCGCCACCAGACGTCGTCCAGTTCCCAATCCGCGAGCTTGGCGATTTCGCCCACCAGCCCCTTGAGGTTGATGATGGGGTGGCGCTCGAAGACCTGCGGCAGGCCATAGGTCAGGCTGCACACGAGGCAGCGCCCGGCGCGCTGGTGCAGTTCAAAATAAAAATGCAGTTCGCCGTCGTCGCTTTCTTCGGGATCGACCGCGAGGCGGATGTCATAGGCTCCCTCTTCCGCATCACCGAACAGGGCGTCAAAAAAGTCGTCGGTTCTCTGAGGAGGAAAAAGATCGTTCAGGCATTCGGGGGTAAAGACGTCGCATACGGCCATGAGAGGGAACCTTCCTTGCTTTGGAGCCAAACGGGACGCGCCTTGCGGCACGCGGGCAACAGGTCAAAAAATAGCATCCCTCGGCCCAAGACGCAACACGGCAGGCCGGGTGCGGACCTGGGCCGCGCAAGGAAGAAGATGTTCCCGCGTTGGGCCGCCTCGCTTTCCGATATTTCTCTTCCCGGAGTCGGAATACGGGCGGCTCGGCCCCAAATCCCCGCGGCGCCTCGGAGGATAGATGCTCGGCACGGACGCCGGGGCCTGCGCGCCGTCCATACAAGATATGCCTGCCAAGCGGCACACTGTGGGGAAAAAAGCTGTATGATTGGTAGTGCGTTCGGCAAGCTCCTGTGTGAGCTCATGGAGAAAAATATAAGGTGCTTTCCCGCATCGTTGGGGCGTTCCGGTTCCCAGTCGGGAAGAAATGACGGAGCGGCCACGGAAGCCAGCCGTCACGCCCCCGGTACCTTTGGCGGAGGGTATGAAAGGGACAACGCACATCCCGGACTGATGCCGTCCGCACCCGTGGCGAAGAGGCCCCTGCGCAACCGCGCAGCGGGAAAGGGCGTTTTCCCCCGTTTTTCCCGACGTCTTCTCAGGCATGGACCGGCGGACGCCTCCATAAAAGACGCAACAGCGTATCAACTCACAAAAGGTGGGTCAGCGCACGGCAGCCAAGGCACTCAGCGGATCGGCCTCAATAAGGACGCGGTGGGGCAGGGCGCGCAGGCGGGCGGGATCAAAGGCGGGCAACAGGGCGTGGGGCTGCATGGGAAGCGCGGCATCAAGCAGGCCCGCCTTGCGTCCCAGATAGCCGATCACGGCCTCGGGACGCACGCCCGCCTCGCGCAGGGTGGCCAGCGTCAGGCTTTCATGCCGTTTGGCGAGGCGTTCGCCTTCCGCGTCACAGAGCAGGGGCAGGTGCATGTAGGAGGGGGGAGCGAAGCCGAGCAGATCGAAGAGGGCAAGCTGGCGCGGCGTGGAAACGAGGAGGTCGTCCCCACGCACCACCTGCGTGATGCCCATGAGCCCGTCGTCCACCACCACGGCAAGCTGGTAGGCGACCACGCCGTCGGAACGGCGCAGGGCAAAATCGCCGCCGCAGGCTTCGAGCGTCATGGTGAAGGGCCCCCGGATGGCGTCCTCAAAGGCATAGGCGCGTTCGGGGCAGCGCAGGCGCACGCAGGGGCGACGCCCTGCGGCTTCCAGCGCGGCGCGTCGGGCGGGCGTGAGGTCGCGGCATGTGCCGGGATAGGCGGCCCCGGCGTCGCCCACATGGGGAGCGCCCGCCAGCGTGCGCAGTTCCTTGCGCGTGCAGTAGCAGGGATAGGTATGCCCGGCGGCGGCAAGGGCGCGCAGCGCGTCCGCGTAGAGGTCAAGCCGCTGGCTTTGAGTGTAGGGTCCGTGCGGGCCGCCCCTGCCCGGCCCCTCGTCCCAGTCGAGCCCCAGCCAGCGCAGGTCGCGGACGATGGCCTGCGCGAAAGCGTCGCGGGAGCGGGCGGGATCGATGTCCTCCATGCGCAGGACGAGCGTGCCGCCTTCCTTGCGGCAGGCCAGCCACGCCATGAGGAAGGCCCACGCATTGCCAAGGTGCAGAAAACCTGTGGGGCTCGGCGCGAGCCTGCCCCGCACGGGAAGCCTCACGTTCATCCGTGCCTGCGCGAAACGACGAAGAAGACGGAAAGGACGGTGAGGCAGCAGGCCGTGACGACCGTCGCGTCCACCTGTTCCCCGGCGAGCAGCCAGCCGAGGAAGACGCCGATGACGGGATTGACGTATTCGTAGGAGATGGCCACCGTCGTGCGCGTGTTCAGGAGGAGCCAGAAATAACAGGTGTAGGCGATGATGGCCCCGAAGATCACGAGGTAAAAAAGGGCCGCCGTGCTCAGGAGGGTGACGGACTCAAGAGAGAAGTGACGCCACTCCCCGACGATTGTCCCGCCCGCGAGACACTGGAGGCCGCCGATGAACATCATGAGTGCGCTCGTCTGCATGACGGAAAGCTTGGTTTCGCTGGCGTGCCTTTTGGAATAGAAGGAGCCGGTAACCCAGCCCAGCGCGGCCAGCAGGACCAGCAGGATGCCCCATCCCGAGTCGATGCCTTCCGACGCCTGATGCACGCTGAGGATGACGAGCCCGCAAAAGCCGAGGCCGAGCCCGGCGAACTGGGTGAGTGAGGGGCGGGGATCGCCGCAGAACAGCCAGCTTCCGAGAACCATCCAGATGGGCACGGCCCCGAGGATCATGGCCGCCGTGCCCGAGGCGATGAACTCCTGCCCCTTGGCCAGGAAGCCGCAGGCGAGGAAGACCATGAAGAAGGCCAGAATGAGGCTGTTCGACCAGTCCTTACGGGTCGGCAGGTTGTGCCTGCCCCGCATCCAGCTCCAGGCGTAGAGCAAGATGCCCGCCAGCACCATGCGCGCGCCGCCCATCAGAAAGGGGGGGAAACTGCGGATGGCAAATTTGGTGGCGATGAAGCATGAGCCCCATGAGATGTAGACCAGCAGGAGGCAGCCGAGGACTTTGGCGATGTGCGCTTGGCGTGATGTCAACATGGGAAGCTCCATAGCCTGTCCCGTGCCCTGCATCAAGGGCCGCAAAGCCTGTCTTTCTGTAAGAGGCTCTTGTAAATGGATAAATAAAATATTGACAGAGTTGCGGAATGGGGCCATAGTAACCCGCATGAACATCCTGTCGATCAACCTTCCTTCCTCTCAGTGGTGGTGGCGCTCTTTCTAGAGTGCCGGGTTGTCGATTTATCTTCACAGAGCGTAACATTGCAACCGCGGCCGGGGTACTGGTCGCGGTTTTTTTGTGGTGGTACCCCGTCCCGCACGAGGAGACCTCCCATGAATGCCGCTTCCGCTTCGCTTTCCGCTCCCGAAAACACCGGTTTCTTCGGCTCCTACGGCGGGCAGTTCGTGCCCGACGATCTCAAGGCCCGCCTCGACGAAGTGGCCGAAGCCTTTGAGCGCCACCGTGACAATTCCTTCTTCCGGGATGAGCTGGACTACTATTTCAAGCACTACACCGGACGGCCCAATCCCATCTTTTATTGCGCGAATCTGAGCGAACGGCTCGGCGGGGCGAAAATCTACCTCAAGCGCGAAGACCTCAACCATCTCGGCGCGCACAAGATCAACAATACCCTCGGCCAGTGCCTGCTGGCCAAGCGCATGGGCAAGACGCGGGTGGTGGCCGAAACCGGCGCGGGACAGCACGGTGTGGCGACGGCGGCGACGGCGGCCCTCCTCGGGCTGGAATGTACCGTTTTCATGGGCTCGGAAGACATGAAGCGCCAGCGCCTGAACGTCATCCGCATGGAGATGCTCGGGGCCACGGTGGTGCCCGCCCTCTCCGGCCAGCAGACGCTTAAGGAGGCCGTTGACGAGGCCCTCGCCGCGTGGATCGCCGATCCCGGCATCTTCTACGTGCTCGGTTCCGCCGTGGGGCCGCATCCCTACCCCACGATGGTCCGTCATTTCCAGTCGGTCATCGGCCGCGAGGCGCGCGAACAGATGCTCGCCGCCTGCGGCAAGCTGCCCGTGGCTGCGCTGGCCTGCGTGGGCGGGGGGTCCAACGCCATTGGTCTTTTCGCGGGCTTCGTGGACGATCCCGAGGTACGGCTTGTGGGCGTGGAACCCGCCGGACGCGGCCTGACCTACGGCGATCACGCGGCCAGCCTGTGCAAGGGCGAGCCGGGCGTGATGCACGGCTTCCTTTCCTACATGATCAAGGATGAAAAGGGCGAGCCGGGCGCGGTCTATTCCATTTCCGCCGGGCTCGACTACCCCTCGGTCGGGCCGGAACATAGCTATCTCAAGGATACGGGCCGCGCCGAATATGTGAGCGTGACCGATAAGGAGGCCGTGGACGCCTTCTTCCTGCTCTCGCGGACCGAAGGCATCATCCCGGCGCTGGAATCTTCCCACGCCCTGGCGCAGGCCCTGAAAATGGCTCCTTCGCTGCCCAAGGATGCGGCTTTGCTGGTGTGCCTCTCTGGACGCGGCGACAAGGACGTCGAGCAGATGGAAGCCTTTCTGGAAGAGAGGAAAGGGGACTGATTTCAAGGTATTTCATGGACAGGCGGCCCCTTCGCGGCGGGAAGGGGCCGCCCGCTTTTTTTCCGAAGGCGTTTCCTTTCCCCCTTCGTCGCTTTTCCCACAGACGAAAGAGGAACCCACGGGCATAGCCGGTGGGCTCCTTTTTTTCTGCACAAAAAAGGGCCTTTCCTGAAGAAAGGCCCTTTTGCGTTCCTTTTTCCTTTCTCTATTGCATCTTGTTGATGGGCGCGTTGTAGCCGCCCTGCAAACGGCGCACCGCCAGCTTGTGCTGCATGGTGCGCGTGTGGCTCCCGCCCGGACGGTCGTCGCGGTAGTTCTCATGGAAGGCGCGCAGCCGCCGCTGCATCCGCACGATGCGGTGCATGAGCTCGCTCATGCCGAAATAGGCCGCGGAGAAGAGCACGCTGCAAAAGAGCAGGAGCACCGCGCCGTAAGCGAAAAGGCGGTTGGTTTCCGGGTCCGGGCTGTCGGTCTGCCACAGGAGCACGAGGAAGCCCACCGTCCCAATCAGCCAGAGCAGGTGCCCGCAAGCCTTGAGAAAGGTCTCCATCGGCATACGGGTGTAGGGGTTGACCTCAACGAGTCCTATCCACTCGTCGCTGCCGCACTCGGGGCAGCGGGCGAGATAGTCCGGGAAAATGGCCTTGCAGCGGGAGCACTGGAGTTCGCGTTCGACCCTGACGTCGATGACGGGCGTGGCGGGCGCGTCGCCCGCGACAAGGCGCTTGCGGCGGAAAGGCGTTCGGGCTCTCATGCTGTCGCCTCCTGCGCCTGCCGGCTTCGCGTGTGCTGCATGAAGGCGATCAGGCCCATGACGGCCATGCCCACGGCATAGCCCCAGTAACGCTCGTCATGCGGCAGGAAGAAGCCGGTGAAGAGGGCCGGATAGAGCATGATGAACGTCGAGAAGAGCAGCAGGATGCTGTCCAGCAGGCTGTTTTTGGCAATGAACCAGCCCTGCGTGAGCGAGGCGAAGGCCATACAGCCGAGCACGGTCATGCCGAAGATGAAGAGGGCCTCCGGCACGCTGTCGATGCCCCAGAGGATGATGTCGTGGTTGAAGATGAACATCAACGGGAGGATCGCGGTACGGATGTCGTAGAGGAAGCCCTGAATGCCCGTGGCGATGGGCGAGGTGTCCGCGATGGCTGCCGCGGCGTAGGCGGCGAGGCCCACCGGCGGCGTGTCGTCCGCGAGAATCCCGAAATAGAAGCAGTAGAGGTGGGCCGCCATCAGCGGCACGGCCAGCGCCACGCCGTGGACGACGATGCCCGACGCGAGCTGCACGAGGATGGGCGCGGTCAGCGAGGCCATGATGATGTAGTTGGCCGTCGTGGGCAGGCCCATGCCGAGCAGGAGGCTCGCCAGCGCGGTGATCAGGAGCAGGAGGAAGATGTTCCCGCCCGAGAGGATTTCCACGAAGGACGTGATCTGCTGCCCGAGGCCGAGCGAAACGCAGCCGACGATGATCCCCGCCGAGGCCGTGGCCATGGCGACGCCCGCCATGTTGCTGCCGCCCGCGGAGAGGGACAGCACCAGCGTCTTGAAACCTTCGCGGAAGGCCCGGCGTTTGGACGTCTTGTGCACGATGGCGAGGGCGAGAGGCTCGCCGAGCATGATCAGCGCCAGCACGACGATGGCGCGGAAAACCGAGAGTTCGGCTGAATGCTGCATGATGACCAGTTCATAGAGCAGCATCCCGATGGGGATGAGGAAATGCAGCCCTTCCCGCATGGTTTTCCAGAAGGGAGGCAGTTCCGCGCGGGACAGGCCGCGCAGACCGAGCTTGCAGGCTTCGACGTGCGTGATCCACAAAAGGCCCGCATAGGCTGCGAAGGCCGGGATCGCCGCCGCCTTCGCCACCTCGATGTAGGGGACGTTGACGTATTCCGCGATAATGAAGGCCGCCGCGCCCATGACCGGCGGGGCGAGCTGGCCGTTGATGGACGAGGCCACTTCCACGGCGGCCGCCTTGTGTGCGGGATAGCCCACTTTTTTCATGAGCGGGATGGTGAAGGTGCCGGTGGTGACCACGTTGGCGATGCTTGAGCCGGAGACCACGCCCGTGAGCGCGCTGCCGAGCACCGCGGCCTTGGCTGCGCCGCCCCGGAAGCGACCGAGGCCGCTGATCGCGAGCTGGATGAAGAAGTTGCCGCCGCCGGCCCGTTCGAGCATGGTCCCGAAGAGCACGAAGAGGAAGACGACCGTGGCCGAAACATGCAGCGGCACGCCGTAGATGCCTTCGGTGTCCATCGTCATCTGGGAGATGAAGCGGGAAAGCGACGCGCCCTTGAAGGCCAGAAAATCGGGGAGATGAGGGCCGGTGAACACGTAGACGATGAAGAGGCTGGCGATGACGGGCAGGGCGGGGCCGATGACCCGGCGCGTGGCCTCAAGCAGGAGGATGACCAGCATGAAGCCGAAAATGATGTCGCGCGTGGTGGGCACGCCCGCGCGGGAGGCGATCCCTTCGTAGTCGACCACGATGTAGAGGGCGCAGAAGGCCGCGATGATTCCGAGCAGGTAGTCAAGGATGGTCACCCGGTTCATGGCCAGCAGGATACGCAGGTCCCAGCGCCATGAGGTGCCCGCTATCTTGATCATGGGGATGTTGAAGTACACGAGGCTGATGGCGAAAGCCAGATGGATGGCCCGGATGTACACCGTGTCGAGGAGCAGGAAGCTCGCCGACGCCAGTTGGAACAGGGACCAGCACAGCGCCAGGACGAACGTGATGATGCGGGTGATGCCGACCGAGTCGCCGCGCAGCCCGTGTTCGGCTGCGGCGAGTTTTTCCCGGTAGTCGTCTCCGCTGGGGGACGGCTGGATATTTTTATAGGGCATGGGACTCCCTGACATGAAGCTGAAGTGGCGGGGCGCAACCCCGAAAGAGGCGTTTGGAACCGGGTGCAAGGACGCCGGGATCAGGCGTAGTCCGCCCAATCCCGGCTGCAAGGCTTGGCGAGTGAAAAGGGCCGTTTCCGGCTACTTCATCAGGCCGGCTTCCTTGTAGTACTTGAGGGCGCCGGGATGGATCGGAGCGGTCAGGCCTTCGAGCATCCCTTCGCGGGTCAGGCCCTCGAGAGCCGGGTGAAGCTTCTTGAATTCATCAAGATTTTCAAAAACTTCCTTGGTAACGGCGTAGACGACCTCGTCCGGCACCTTGGCGGAGGTCACGAAGGTGGCGAGCATGCCCACGGTGGTGACCTTTTCGCCGGCGTTGGTGGCTTCGGGGTACTGCGTCATGTCGATGGGGGTCAGGGAGTAATAGGGGAACTTTTCCGTCAGAGAGGTGATGTCGGGGATGGACACGATGCGGCACTTGCGCTTGCCCGCCGTGGCTTCCTTGATGTTCCCGTTGGGATGTCCCACGGTGTAGAAGAAGCCGTCGATGCGACCGTCCTGCACCATGCGGGGGGCGTCGGCGGCCTTGATGCTTTCAGCCTTGAAATCCTTTTCGATGTTCAGGCCGGCGGCTTCGAGCACGTCGATGGCGTTCTGGCGGTTGCCGGAGCCGGGGTTGCCGATGTTGACGACCTTGCCCTTGACGTCCTGCAGAGTCTTGATGCCGGAATCCTCGGCGGCCACGAAGGTGACGGCTTCGGGAGCGAGTGCGAAAACGGCGCGCAAATCCTTCTGCGGCTTGCCTTCCCATTCGGAGAGGCCGTTGTAGGCCTGATACTGACGGTCAGCCTGCGCGATGCCGAATTCAAGATCGCCGGACATGATGGCGTTGATGTTGAACACGGAAGCGCCCGTGGATTCCACGGTGGCGCGGATGCCGTACTTGTCCTTCTGGGCGTTGATGATCTTGGCGATGGCGCCGCCGGTGGGGTAATAGACGCCCGTGATGCCGCCCGTGCCGATGGTCACGAAGGTGGTTTTGGCATGGGCTTCAAAGACCGAAGCGCCGGTGAGGGCCACAGCCAGGCTGAGGACAGCCGCAATCAGGTGTTTGTGCATGTCGTCTCTCCCTTTATGTCGACATTTTTTTCTAAACTATATGAAGAAGCGCCGCAACGCAAGGGAAGCCGTTGAGGAGCCGTAAAAAGCGCCTCTATACATTTTTGTCAAGGCCCTTGTCGAAGGGAACCGGCCTCTGCAGTGTATAAGCGTTCGCCGGGGTCGTTTGACAGGCCTTTTCCTTTATCGTAACGCTGCAAGAGCTTCTTTTGCGGACCAAGAGGGCCCTCGGCGGTCCGTCGGCTGTGGGGGAATGCCCATTCCCTCAGTTTTCTTGCTTTTTCCTGAGACGGCGCTGACGCGGATTCCTCCGGTTCGTGCGTTGGCGGCGCGCCGGTGTCCCTCTGCGGCCCTACGGAATTTGGGAAGGCCATCAGGCCGGACGTTTTCTTTTCGGGCATAACCGGCCCTGCCGGGGCCGTGCCTGTTTTGTACGCAGATGGCACATGTCCGCATGAAGGCCGCCATAGCCGCACGGCTGCGTCCGCCGGAGGCCACTCGGCACGGGCCGGGCGGCGGGGCGGCTCACTGTTTCGATTTTGATGAAGCCTGTCTGGAACGGGCCTTGCGTCTGCCGCTGTGCCTTAGGGTGCGGCTGACGGACGGGGATGGCCCGGCGCATACGTAGAAGGCCTGCGTTCCGCCTTTGTTGAGCCGTGGAGGAAGGCAGCGCCTACTGAGAGGAAAGCCATGCGATTTTTAAGGGAAGTTGTGGAAAAGAAGGGTGTCCACCTGCAATTGTGGCTGGAGGACGAGCGCGGGGAAGGCTTCGGCAGGGGGCGGGTGCAGCTTCTGCGGCTCATCGAAGAGCGGGGCTCGCTCAGCAAGGCCGCCAAGGAGCTGGGGATGTCCTATCGTGGGGCATGGGGGAAGCTGAAAAAGGCCGAGCGCATTGCGGGCGTCGCCCTTGTGGAGGCATCCGGCACCAAGCGGGACGGCTACTCCCTGACGCCCGAAGGCCGGGAACTGGTGGAACGTTTCCAGCAATGGTACGCGGACGTGGAACGCTACGCCGAGGAACGGGCGCGCGAGCTTTTTGCCCTGGACCAAGAGGGTTAGCGCTGGGGATGTCCTCCTCTGTGCGCCCAGAAGGGGGAAAGCCCCTGCGAGGTGCCTGCTTCCATAAAATCATAGTATTGTCTGGATAAGGGCAATGTTGCTATGGCTCAGTTCTATTGAAAATACCCGCCGTGAACAGCCTTTTCCCGGATACGGCGCTGCAAGGGGTACCGCTGCGGGGGAGGCTCGCTACGCCTTCGCCGTTCCCCTGTGCCGACAAAAAACGCTTTCCCGCAAGCGTCAGTTTAGGCGTGCCGAGACCGCCTTTCCTCTGCGAGACGAGAGGGAGGCGCAGCCCATGAATACCGTACCGCCTTTCCTCTCTTTTGTTTTTTCATTTTTGTGAAGAAAGGTAAGGCAAGGAGGAAGGAACGCGCCTGTTAAGAAAAGGCGGTATCTTGTACAAAGGATAATGACTCAAAGAAAAATGCGCCATTTGGAAGCGCCACGTGGAAAAACACTTTTGTCAATGTTTTTCCCTGAGGCGCTTTTTTATGGTTATTGTTCAGGATTACTGTCTTTTTATCTTCTATAAGATTAATATAATCGTTTTTTTGATTCTGAGGGTTGCCCTTTATGGTCTTGTTACGATAAGCTGGCGGATGGGGAGCCTTGTCAGCGAGCGTTCTTAAAGGAATACATCTCCGTTGACGGAGCCCCGTTTATTCACTTGCAGCCTGTCAGGGGGAACAATGCAGACGTTTATGAAGTGGCTGTCTCAAATCAACGATGTGGTATGGGGGCCGGGTATGCTGGTCCTGCTGGTGGGAACAGGGCTCTATCTTACCATCGGGCTGCGCTTCTTCACCTTCCGCAATTTCACGCGCGGGCTCAAAAACCTGTGGGAAGGCCGTCAGGATCAGTCCACCCGGGGCGAGATTTCCCCCTTCAACGCGCTCATGACCGCGCTTGCCGCGGACATCGGGACCGGAAACATCGTGGGCGTGTCCACGGCCATTTACATCGGGGGACCGGGCGCGCTGTTCTGGATGTGGGTGACGGCCCTTGTGGGCATGGCCACCAAGTTCAGCGAAGTGCTCCTCTCGGTGCATTTCCGTGAGCGGACGCCCGCCGGGAACTGGGTAGGCGGGGCCATGTATTTCATCAAGAACGGCCTCGGCCCCAAATGGATGTGGCTCGGTTCCTGCTTCGCCTTCTTCGGCATCGTGGCCTGCATCGGTACGGGCGCGATGGTGCAGGGCAATTCCATCGGGGAGGCGCTTGCCGCCAATCTTTCCGTACCCACCTGGGTGAGCGCGCTGCTGCTGTTTCTGCTGATCGGCGCGGTGCTGATCGGCGGCGTGCGGCGCATCGGCTACGTGGCGGGCAAGATCGTTCCGGTGATGGCCATCATCTATGTGCTGCTCGCCCTTGTCGTGATCATCCTCAACATCCATCATGTCCCCTCGGTATTCGCCCATGTTATCAAGGAAGCCTTTACGCCTACCGCGCCCATCGGCGGCTTTGCCGGGGCCAGCGTGATGCTCGCCATCCGTATGGGCATGGCCCGGGGTATTTTCTCCAACGAGGCGGGCCTCGGCACCGCGCCTATGGCCCATGCCGCAGCGACCAGCTCCTCGCCGCTGGTGCAGGCTTCCATCGGGATGCTCGATACCTTCATCGATACCATCATCGTGTGCAGCATGACCGGTTTCGTCATTCTGGTGACGGATCAGTGGGCCACGGGCGCGACCGGGGCCGCCATGACTTCGGCCGCCTTTGAGATGTCGCTGCCGGGTATCGGGGCCGTGGCCGTCACCGTCTGCCTGACGCTTTTCGCCTTTACCACGGCTCTCGGCTGGTGCGTCTACGGCGAACGTTGCGCCATATACTTCTTCGGGGACAAGGCGCAAATCCCTTTCCGGCTCGTCTACTGCCTCGCCGTGCCGGTGGGGGTGCTTACGCAACTGAACGTCGTGTGGCTGCTCGCGGACACCTGTAACGCGCTTATGGCCATTCCCAACCTCATCGCTCTTCTCCTGCTGAGCCCCGTCCTGTTCAAGCTGGTGAAGCAGGACGCCGCGGGCGATCCGCGCTTCCGGCTCTAGGGCTTTTATGGGCCACAGCCCCTCAGGGAGGGCGGTGGCCCTTGCCTCCGCTGCGTTCCGCCCGATTGGTGCGGGGCGCTTCCGGGACAGGGAAGGCTCTTACCCGAACGGCGGCCCCTGTCTTCGGCCCTTTTCTCAGCCTCTAAGATATCATCCGCTCCCCACCAATGTGCTCGGCGCGTTCTCCCGGCCCTCACGCCAAGGGGCATGCCAACTGTAACTCCATCGCGTTGATCATCTCCACTCGACCGTGGAGCAGGCCACCCGATGGCCGGGCAGCTTCAGCGGGGCGCGATCTCTTCCGGGTTTGCATGAGGGAAACCATCCGTGCCGTGCTCGATGGCGGTTCGAAAGGGCCTTGCCTCCGCGAGCCGGAAATGTTCCAGAACCGATCCTTAACCCCCTTGCCAAAGAAAAGAACTTACGCTAGGTAAACCCCTACGCCGTTTTTCGGTGCCAATGCCTGCCTTTTCAGCACTCGAATTCTCCCAATCCCTCTCGTTTGTCATACGGCTGTGCCGTACATCGCCCCGTCCTGCGATGGGGCCTATAACGTCCGGCGGGATCGCCGGGCGGCTGCCCATTCACTCCCAAAACAAGTATCGGAACGTATGCGGAAGAAGAAAGTTGCCACGGAGGAGGTTCAGGAAGGCGCAACCATGAGCCTGACCGAACTGAAGAACATGAGCATGTCCGTGCTCATGGAGCTTGCGGAAAAGTACGAGATCGAGAACGCCAGTTCCATGCGCAAGCAGGAACTCATCTTCGCCATGCTTCAGGCGTGCGCCTCGCGCAGCGGGGCCATTTACGGCGACGGGGTGCTGGAAATTTTGCCGGACGGCTACGGCTTTTTGCGTTCTCCCCTGTCCAGCTATATGCCGGGCCCGGACGACATTTATGTTTCCCCTTCTCAGATTCGGCGGTTTTACCTGCGCAAAGGCGACGTGGTTTCCGGCCAGATTCGTCCTCCCAAGGAGGGCGAGCGCTATTTCGCCCTGCTGAAAGTCAAGGAAATCGGTTTCGAGCCCCCGGAAAACGCCCGCCACGTGGTCCTTTTCGACAACCTCACGCCGATTTATCCCGACCGCAAGCTGATCATGGAAAACGGCGAGAAGAACCTTTCCTGCCGGGTCATTGATCTCATGTCCCCCATCGGGCGCGGTCAGCGCGGCGTCATCGTCGCCCCTCCCCGCACCGGCAAGACCATCCTTCTCCAGAACATCGCCAACTCCATCAACGCCAATCATCCTGAAGTCTACCTCATCGTCCTGCTCATCGACGAGCGCCCCGAAGAAGTGACGGACATGGAGCGCACGGTCAAAAACGCCGAGGTGATCAGCTCCACCTTCGACGAGCCGCCGCAGCGCCACGTGCAGGTTTGTGAAATGGTGCTTGAAAAGGCCAAGCGTCTGGTGGAACGCAAGCGCGACGTGGTCATCCTCCTCGACTCCATCACCCGCCTCGGCCGCGCCTACAACGCGGTCACCCCCTCTTCGGGCCGCGTCCTTTCCGGCGGCCTCGACGCCAACGCCCTCCAGCGCCCGAAGCGTTTCTTCGGTGCGGCGCGCAACATTGAGGGCGGCGGCAGCCTGACCATCATCGCCACCGCGCTCATCGACACCGGCTCGCGCATGGATGAGGTCATCTTTGAAGAATTCAAGGGTACCGGCAACATGGAAATCTATCTGGATCGCCATCTTGCCGAGAAGCGCGTCTTCCCGGCCATCGACATCAACCGCACCGGCACCCGTAAGGAAGACCTGCTCCTCTCTGACGACGTGCTCAAGCGCGTGTGGATTCTTCGCAAGATACTCGCTCCCATGTCTTCCATCGACAGCATGGAATTCCTTCTCGACAAGATGCGCGGCACCAAGTCGAACGAGGATTTCATCAACGCCATGAGCAAGTAGGAACGGAAGAATCGGGTGAGAAGAACCGGGGGAAGGGAGGAGGAACCTTTCTGAAGAAAGGCTTCCTCCTCCCTTCCCCCGGACCCCCATCCCTCCACCTCCCAAGACTTTTGTTGTTATCGAATCCCTCATCACTGTTGTGCGTGGGGGACAACAAGAGCGCCTTTCCGAAAGAAAGGCGCTCTTTGTATGAAGCCAGGAGGAAGGTCTTCCCTCCTCTTTCTCTTCCCCGGAAACGACAAAGCCGACCGCAACGGAATCATGACCGTTATGGTCGGCTTTGTTTTACGGAAACGCCCTTGAAGAGGGATTCGATACACGTAAAAGTCTTGGGAGGGAGAGGGGGAGGTTTGGAGGGGGAGAGGGAAGCCTTTCTTCAGAAAGGTTCCCTCTCCCCCTCCAATCTTTTTTCCCTACCCCATGACCCGGTAGCAGATGGCCGGGGCGAGGAGGAAGTCGCATTCGCGCATGGTTTCCACGGCCTTGCGCACGGCGTACACCGGGGCCTCGTGGGTCATGAAGACGAGGGGAACGCCCGCCTCGCTCTGGCCCTTCTGGATGGCCTGAGCGATGCTGACGCCCTGATCGGAGAGCGCGCCGGACAGATCGCGCAGCACGCCGGGATCGTCTTTGACCATGAAGCGCATATAGTAGGTGCTGCGGGCTTCTTCCGGCGGCAGGATGTCGGCACGGGGGAGCACCTGCTGCACGAAGCCGGAGTTCAGCTTGTTGTTGCCCCGGGCCACCGAGATGAGGTCCCCGAGCACCGCGCTGGCCGTGGGCAGGCTTCCCGCGCCGAGGCCGTGCAGGAAGAGCGAACCCACGGCGTTGCCTTCCACGCGCACGGCGTTGTACGCGCCGCCCACGCGGGCCAGCAGATAGGTATGGTTGACCAGCGTGGGGAAGACGCCCGCCTCAAGCTTGCCGTCGCGCATCCGGGCCCGGCCAAGGAGCTTGATGCGGTAGCCGAATTCGCGTGCGAAATCGATGTCCATGCGGTCGAGGTTGCGGATGCCTTCGATGGGCATTTCCGTATAGGGATAGTTCACCCCCCACGCAAGGCGGATGAGCAGCACCAGCTTGTGCGCGGTATCGAAGCCGTCGATGTCGAGGGTTGGATCGGCCTCGGCATAGCCCTTGGCCTGCGCTTCGGAAAGGGCGGAAGCGAAATCCACACCCTTGCTGGTCATTTCGGAAAGGATATAGTTGCCCGTGCCGTTCAGGATGCCCTCAAGGGAGAGGATGGCATTGCCGGTCAGACTTTCCTTGAGCGTCTGGACGATGGGGATGCCCCCCGCGACACTGGCTTCATAGAGCAGGGTGGCGCCCTTTTCCTCGGCCATCCGGAAGAGGCAGGCCCCTTCTTCGGCGAGCAGGGCCTTGTTCGCGGTAATGACCTGCTTGCCGTTCTCAAGGCTCTTGGCGATGAGCTTTTTGGGCGCGTCGATGCCGCCCATGAGCTCGATGACCACGTCGATGTCGGGATCGTCGGCCAGCGTCTGGGGATCGGTGGTGAGCCGGACGCCTTCGGGAAGATCGCGCTGGCGGTTCGGATTGCGGACGGCCACGGTTTTCAGCCGGAAGTCGAAGCCGCAGCGGGAGCGGATTTCCTCGGCGTTTTCGGTCAGCAGGCGGACGAGGCCGCCGCCTACGGTGCCCAGTCCGGCCAGACCGAGAGTCAGGGTCTTGTTCATGAACGGGTTTCCTTTGGAGATGAAGTCTTCGCGGACGGAATGTCCGGGCCTTCCTTCTATAGTAGCGAAGGGCGGCCTCTGTAAAGAGAAAGGCGGCGCGTCCTCCCCGGCGAGCGGAAAAAGTCATGTCGCGCCGCGTGCCTCCGCTCTGGACGCCGTGGAAAAATCGTGTTTTGATGCGGGGAGTCATACGGAGGAAAGAGCATTTATGAGCGGAAACACTTTCGGACGGCTGTTTCGTCTGACCACATACGGAGAATCCCACGGTCCCGCGCTCGGCGGGGTGGTGGACGGCTGCCCGGCGGGTATCCCGCTTGACGAGGAAGCCGTCCAGCGCGAGCTTGACCGGCGGCGGCCCGGCGGCGGCAGTGCCGGGACCACGCGCAAGGAGCCGGATCGCGTCCGGCTGCTGTCCGGCGTGTTTGAAGGCGTTACCACCGGGACGCCCATCGGCTTCGTCATCGAGAATACGAATCAGCGTTCGGGCGATTACGGGCCGCTGGCCTCCGTCTGGCGGCCCGGCCATGCCGATATGACCTACGACGCCAAGTACGGCGTGCGCGACTTCCGGGGCGGAGGCCGTTCCTCGGGCCGCGAGACCGCCGCGCGCGTGGCGGGCGGGGCCATCGCCCGGGCGCTGCTGGCGCGGGAGGGCATCGCCGTGCGCTCCTGTACGTTGGAACTGGGGGGCGTCATCGCGCCGCCTTTTACGGCGGAGGAGATGGCCGGGGCCGCCTCGCGTCCTTTCTGCGCACCCTGCGACGCCGTTGTCGATACGTGGGAGGCGCTTGTGCGCAAGGTGCGCGGCGAGGGGGACACCCTCGGCGGCATCGTGCGCGTGGAGGTTACGGGCGTTCCCGCCGGGCTTGGGGAACCCGTTTTCGACAAGCTTGATGCGCTCCTTGCGCAGGCGCTCATGAGCGTGGGCGCGGTCAAGGCCGTGGAGATCGGAGACGGCTTTGCGGCGGCGCGTAGCCGCGGAAGCCTCAACAACGACGCTTACCGCCCCGCGGAAGAGGGCTCGTCTCCCGGCAACCCGGAAACCAACCACTGCGGCGGCATCCTCGGCGGCATCTCCACGGGGCAGACGCTGGTCATGAACGCGGGCATCAAGCCCATCCCCTCCATCGCCACGGAGCAGCGCAGCGTGAATGCGGCGGGCGAGGCCGTGGCCCTGCGCGTGGGCGGGCGGCACGACATCTGCGCCATCCCGCGCGTCAATCCGGTGCTTGAGGCGATGGCCGCCCTTGTGGTGGCGGACGCGCTGCTCCTCCAGCGCCGGATGGGGTAAGGCTCATGCCGCAGCTTTCCCTTTCCTCCCTCAGCGAGGCCGTGACCTTGCAGGGCACGCTGGAACGCGTCGTCTTCCACAACGAGGACAACGGCTATACCGTCTTCCGTCTGCGGCCCGACGGCAAGGATGAGCTTGATCTCGTTACCGTGGTCGGGCATATGGGCAGCCCGCAGCCCGGCGCGTCCCTGCGCGTCACGGGCCGCTGGGTGAACAACGCCCGTTTCGGCAGACAGGTGCAGATGGAAGCTTTTGAGAGCCTGCTTCCGGCCACCGCCGAGGGCATCAAGCTCTATCTTGCCTCGGGGCTCATCAAGGGCGTCGGGAAGGTCATCGCGGCGCGCATCGTCAAGAAGTTCGGCGAAGATACGCTGCGCATCTTCGACGAGGAGCCCGAACGCCTGCTCGAAATTTCCGGCATTACCGAAAAGAAGCTCCAGCAGATACGCGACTGCTGGGAAGAGCATCAGGGCGTGCGCAACCTCGTCCAGTTCCTTCAGCCCCACGGCATCGGCGCAGCCTTCGCCGTACGCATCTACAAGCATTACGGCCCGCAGGCGCTGGCCATCGTGCGCGAGAATCCCTATCGGCTGGCGATGGACATTCGGGGCATCGGTTTCCTCACCGCGGACGCGCTGGCGGGCAAGCTCGGTTTCGAGTCCGAGCATCCCCTGCGCATTCAGGCTGGCACGCTCTATACTCTGATGAAGCAGATAGAGGACGGGCACGTCTATTACCCCCGCCGCCTTCTGGTCAACCAGACCTGTGCGCAGCTCGGCATCGCGGAAGAGCTGGTGGAAGAGGCCGTCGACGTGCTGGTCCGGGAGGAGCGGGCCGTCCTTGAGGAGCTGGACGACGAGGTGGGCGTCTATCTGATGCGCTTTCATCATTATGAATCGAAGATCGCCTATTATCTGCGCCGTATCCTCGCCTCCCCCAAATCCGTGCGTTTTCCCAAACCCGACGAGGTGGTGGAGAAGGTCGTCTCGCGTCTCGGCATCACGCTGGCCGAGGAGCAGCTTGAGGCCGTGCGCACCGCCGCCTCCTCCAAGGTCATGATTCTCACCGGCGGCCCCGGCACGGGCAAGACGACCATCCTCAACGCCATCATTCAGGTTTTTGCGGAAAACAAGGCCAAGATTCTGCTTGCCGCGCCCACGGGCCGGGCGGCCAAGCGCATGTCCGAGGCCAGCGGCCGCGAGGCGCGCACCATCCACCGCCTTCTCGAATACACCCCCAAGGATGACGGCTTCGCCCGCAACGAGGACAACCCCCTCGCCTGCGGCCTGCTGGTGGTGGACGAGGCGTCCATGATGGACACCATGCTCGCCTACCACCTGCTCAAGGCGGCCCCGCTCGGGGCGACCATTGTTTTTGTGGGCGACGTGCATCAGCTTCCCTCCGTGGGGCCGGGGAACGTGCTCGGGGACCTCATCGCTTCGGGGGCCATGCCCGTGGTCGAGTTGGTGGAGGTCTTCCGGCAGGCGGCGGAAAGTGAAATCGTCTGCAACGCCCACCTCATCAACCGGGGCGAACTGCCGCGTCTGGAATCTTCCCGGGATCGCCTGTCCGATTTTTATTTCATGCGGCAGGACGACCCCGAGCGGGTGGCCGACATCATCGTCGATCTGGTGAAAAACCATATCCCGCGCCGTTTCGGGCTTGATCCCTTCGATGATATTCAGGTCCTCGCGCCCATGCACAAGGGCACGGTGGGCGCGGCCAACCTGAACGCCCGGCTGCAACAGGCCCTCAATCCCTCGCCCGAGGCTCTCCAGCGCGGCGAGCGCGTCTACCGCCTTGGGGACAAGGTCATGCAAATCCGCAACAACTATGAGAAGGACGTCTATAACGGCGACATCGGGCGGATTTCCAGCGTGGACGAGAAGGAGAAATGCCTCGTCGTGCGTTATGACGACCGCTTCGTAGGTTACGAGTGGGAAGAGCTTGATGAAATCGTGGCGGCTTACGCCATTTCCATTCACAAATCACAGGGCTCGGAATATCCTGCCGTGGTCATTCCGTTGATGACCCAGCACTACATGCTCTTGCAGCGGAATCTCATCTATACCGGGGTGACGCGCGGCAAACGTCTTGTTGTGCTGGTGGGAGAACCCCGGGCCTTGGCGATGGCGGTCAAGAACAATCGGATGCAAAAGCGGTATACGTGGCTGGCGCGGCGTCTGGGAGCGCCTTTGGTCGCGCCGCAAAGCGAGGAATCATGATTACGCTTCTCGAACCTGCGGGGGAGGATGCGTCCCCCTGTGTCAAAAGCGGGGGGAAAGCCGCGTGCAGGGCTTTTCCCCCGGCATCGTTGCGGCTCTCCGAAGCATGGCGGGAGGTCGGCCTCCTGCGGGGCTTGAGGCACGGTCTTTGGTTGATCAAGAGGGCGCTCCTGTCCCCCGCGCCGGGACGGGTGCTGACGCTGGGTCTTTTTTTGTGCTGTTTTGTGGCTCTCGCGGGCTGCGGCGCGCAGCGCGGCCCGAAAGCCGGGCCGGGCGCGGGCGAGTACGCGGGGCCAGCCGGAAGCATTGCGGATTTGCGCAAGCTCCCGCAGGATTTGCTTGTCTACGCGCGGCAGGGCGATCCCGGCAAGCGGCTTCTTTCTCCGGCGGAGCAGGCGCGGCAGGATGACCGTTTCAATCGCCTTTTCTTTGGCCCGTGGGAAGCGGCGCGGGGATCGGTGCCCGCCTCGGAAGCTTTCGCCGTTTTCGGCGGCCTGAAAAAGCCGAGCAAGCCGCGCGGCTGGGCGGAGAATCTCTTGCCGTGGTCGCAGGAGAACTGGGACAAGCTGGCGGCCAACGCCGCCCGTGAAAGCTATCCTTCCCGCCTCGACAAGGCGATCACCGTGCGCCCCACCGTCCTGCGGGAAGCGCCTACGCACCGTCCCCGCTTTTCCGATCCGTCCAAGGCGGGGCAGGGATATCCATTCGATCTTTTTCAATATTCCGCCTTGCCCGTGGGCATGCCCCTGCTGGTGCTGCACGAGTCCGCCGACGGCGCGTGGCTCTACGTGGAGACGGGCCTCGTTGCGGGCTGGGTGCCCGCGTCGGATACGGCGCTGACGGACGGCGCATTCCGTTCGCGCTACAAAAACGGTTCCTACGCGGTCATCGTGCGCGATGACGTCCCCTTGCGGGATCGCGCCGGGCGCTATGTGACCACAGGGCATCTGGGGACCATGCTTCCCGTCCTGTCCACGTCCGGCTCCACCCTCACGCTGCTTGTCCCCGTGCGCGACACGCAGGGCCGCGCCGTAGCCGTAGCCTCTCCCGTCTCCGCTTCGGACGCCGTCTTGAAGCCCATTCCCCTGACCCCTGAGGCGGTGGCCCGTCTGGGGAATGTCATGATGGGCCAGCCCTACGGCTGGGGCGGCTATTTGCAGGACCGCGACTGCTCGCAGGCCATGAGGGACCTTTTCGTCCCTTTCGGCCTCTGGCTTCCCCGCAATTCCTCGGCGCAGGCCAAGGCATGGCGTTTCGTCAGCTTCGTCAAAGCCTCGCCTTCGGGTAAGGAAAGCGTCATCGAAGAGGAAGGCGTGCCCTTTGCCACCCTCTTGTGGCTGCCCGGCCACATTACCCTCTATCTGGGCACGTACAAGGGGCAGCCCGTCATGTTCCATGACATGTGGGGCATCCGAACGGAAGAAAGGGGCAGGGAAGGCCGCCATATCATTGGCCGGGCGGTGGTCACTTCCCTCCGGCCCGGGGCGGAGCTTGCCGACGTCCGTAAGGACAACCTTTTGTTGGCGCGTATGCGGGGTATGAGCGTGCTGCGGTATGAATGACGGCTGGGGGAGGGGAGAAGGACCGCTTTGAAAAGCGGTCCTTCTCCCTTCCCCCAGACCCCTACCCCTCATCCCCGTAAACGTTTCGACTGGTGGGGAGGCCGCGCGGCGGGAGTCCAAGAGGCGCGCGGCTGTGGGAGAGTGTTGGTAGGGAAAAGCGGGGCGATGGGCCGGAAAAGAGAGGGAAAAAGCGTATAGCGGGGGAAAGCTGCGTTTGGGGGAGGAGAAAGGCTCTGTCATAAGCAGCCGATTGGTATATTTCCTCTGTAATTTCAGAATAAGAGGGATGAAAGTTTTTGCATTATGGAGCCTGTTGCCTCAACAGGGTTGAAAAGCTATGAAATTCCAGTGAGTTAAAAAGTATCAATCATTTCCTATAACAGAGGCATGAGAAAAGGACACCGGGGGTGTCCTTTTTTTGTGGGTAGGAAGAGGGAGAATGGCAAAGGAAAAAGAGGGAAAGCCGCTTGAGCAGAGAGGGACTTACATGACCCCCGCAAGCGCCGTGAGGAGGCGTTGCGCGTCGGCCGCCGTGGGCGACGAGGGGAGCGGCATGAGGATGCCGAGGCCCTCGGTGGCTTCATGAAACGCTTCGGGCTCCATATCGCTGACCACGGCGGTGTGCACGCTGGCGTCGATCATCATGATGTCGATGACGGCCTGCCGGAGCGCCTTGTCTTCCAGTCCGAGATCGAGAATGACGAGCGCCGGAGGCGCGCTGCTCACCGCGTTCTTGGCATCTTCCAGCGAGGCCGCTTTTTGCAGCGTTCCGGCGTTTGTAAGAACGGGCAGGCATTCGTTCCAGGCTTCGGGGCGGGATGTGACGAGCAGCAGTTTCATGGGATTTCCTTGTTGGTTGAGGAGAAAACGGGATTGTGTGGGAAGGTTTTCAGGAAGGGCCGCAAGCCCATCCCCGTGCCCCTTTCTTTTTATTCAGGGGAAATGGGAAAAGAAACGTTGTATGGGGGGCGCTTCGCTCGGGCCATGTTCCCGGGCCCGCAGAGTCGGAAAAGGGGGGCGGGTGAGGAACTATCTAGCAAACGCCCTGTGCCCTGACAAGATGGTATGCCTTCTCCCCACGATGAGAGGAAGAAGCCCCTTTTTATCTCTCCTCCGTCCAAAGCCCGGATAGCCTATGTTCCTCATGGATTTATTTCTTCTGAAGAGCATAGTCCGGCCCCTTGCCCTCTTTGGAGCATCCTCTGTGACCCCCTCCCTTTCCTGAAGAGCGCGCAGGAGGAAATACCTCTCACAGCCGTTCAGGATTTCCACAGAAGTCTCTCTCTCTCTCTCTCCCTCCCTCTCTCTCAACATCCCATTATCTGTGGACAAAATTGAGAAGGGTCCTATTTTTATTTCATGTTATTTTAATGGGTTAATAAATAGAAAAATGAGTGTCAGAGAGGCGAAATGAATATAAATTTGTTAATATAGATATGTAAAACAGTATATTATGTAATATTTTCAAAAATATTTCATGAAATCTTGACAAAAAGGCGAGGATCGCTCACTCTGGGCATGTTAGAAAATTCCTTTTCATCCATGCCGGAACTCCGGCATGAGCCTCGCCACATATAAGACAGCATGGTCCCGCCAGAACGATCCGGACGTTCTGCGGTCATATCGATAAGGGCTGTTTTGTTTTCATCTCTTATTCATGGAGGCGTCATGAGGATTTTTCGTTTGCTCACCCTTTCCTGTCTGATGATCGTGATGCTGGCTTCCTCGGGCTTTGCCGCGACGGTCATCAAAATCGCCCACCCCAACGTCCCCTCCCATCCTGAAGGTCAGGCCTTTGAATTGTTCAAGTCCGATCTTGAAAAGCGCTCTAACGGTGCTTTCAAGGTGCAGATTTACGACAGTTCCAAATACGGCAACTTTGACGCCGTGGTGCAGGGCCTGCAAATGGGCGTGCTCCAGATGGGAGCCGATGCGCCCAACAATTTCTCCGTGTTCAATCCCAAGCTGATGATGTTCGACATGCCTTTTCTGATCCCCGACTATGAAAGCTCGGACCTGATTACCGACGGGCCTTTGGGACAGGAACTTGCCAAGGCGCTGGAAAAGAACAATATCATGGGATTAGGCTATATTGAAATCGGCTTCAGGAACATCTTCAGCAGCCGCCCCGTGCGCAAGCTCGAAGACGCCCGCGATCTCAAGATTCGCGCTACCTATTCCAAGGCTCACATCGCCATCCTGAAGGCGCTGGGCATGAACCCCACTCCCGTGGCTTGGGGCGAAGTGTATACGGCCCTGCAGCAGAAGACCGTGGACGCCATCGACATCGACCTCAACCTCGCGTGGTTCAACAAGTTCCCAGAAATCACCAAATACGTGACCATGACCAACAGCTTCTACAGCCCGCATCTGGTGCTGGTCTCCAAGGCCTTCTGGTCCAAGCTTGATGCGCAGCAACAGCAGTGGATTCGCGAATCCTTCGCCGTCATGCAGAAGTTCGAGCGGGAAACCATCCGCAAGAACGAAGACATGATCAAGCAGAAGATTGTGGAGCAGGGCGGCGAGATCATCGAACTCTCTCCGGAAGAGCGCCAGCGCTGGGTGGAGGCGACCAAGGGTATTGTCGAAGACTTCGCTGATGCCGTGCCTCCCGCGGTGGTTCAGGAAATCAAGGATACCATCGGCAGGAAGTAACCCGACCGGGGCCCCTCCGGGGGCCCTCACCCTCTCAAAAGAAGGTGTCGCGATGCTCCATTTTCTTGATCGGTTTGAAGAAACGCTTTCCTCGTTTCTTCTGGCCTTGATGTCCGTGGCGATCATCCTGCAGGTCTTTTTCCGCTACTGCGTTTCCTATTCGCTCGACTGGCCGGAGGAACTGGGCAGATACCTCTTTATCGCTCTCGTCTATATCGGCTCGGGGTACGCGGAGCGTGAGAACAAGCATCTGGCCATCACCATCCTGCGCACGAGCGGTGGTGCGTGGGGCGCGAAATATCTGCCTCTTGTGGCGCTGGGAGTGACGGCGGCCTTTTGCGGGATGATGACGGTGTGGGGCGTGAACATGACCTGTTTTGTCTGGCAGACCGGCCAGGTCGC
The DNA here is from genome assembly GCA_944326695.1 of Candidatus Bilophila faecipullorum. Taxonomy (GTDB): domain Bacteria; phylum Desulfobacterota; class Desulfovibrionia; order Desulfovibrionales; family Desulfovibrionaceae; genus Bilophila; species Bilophila faecipullorum. The sequence continues at coordinate 42,074 of CALVEZ010000005.1, forward strand.
CCCCGCCATGCAGTTTCCCATGTGGATGGTCTACGCCTGCCTGCCTCTGGGCATGGCCTGTATGGGCATCCGGGCGCTCATCAAGTTCTTTCGTCAGCTTTCCCTGAACAGGACCCGCGGGTCACAGGAGCGGTAGCCATGGAATGGCCTATTCTTCTGGCCGCGATCACGCTGGTCGCTCTCCTCGTTTTGAGCGTGCCCATCGGCGTGGCCATCGGTTCAAGCGTTGTGGTAGCGGTGCTGGCAGGTGATTTGCCCGCCGAGTTTTTGATGCAGAAGCTTGTGCTCTCTCTGGATTCCTTTCCCCTGCTGGCGGTGCCCTTCTTCATCCTTTCTGGAGAGATCATGCAAAAGGGGAGCATGGCGCAATCGCTGCTCGGCTTCTCCAAATGTCTGGTGGGGCATATCAGGGGCGGCCTCGCTCACGTCTCCATCCTCACCAGCATGTTTTATGGCGCGCTGAGCGGTTCCGCGCCCGCCACCGTAGCCGCGGTAGGCGGCATCATGATCCCGGCGATGGAAAAGGAGGGCTACAGCAAGGACTTCGCCTCCGCCGTCAATACGGCCTCGGGCTGCCTCGGAGTGATGATTCCCCCTTCGGTGCCCCTGATCATCTACGGCACTACGGCCAATGTCTCCGTAGGCGATCTGTTCATCGGCGGCATTTTCCCCGGCATTTTCATCGGATTCCTGCTGATGGTGGCGAGTTACGTCATCGCCCGGCGCACGCAGCCTCGGAACACGGACGCCCGCGCCCCGTGGCGTGAAACCCTCGCGGCCTTTTCCCGCGCCAAGTACGCGCTGGTGGTGCCGGTCATCGTCCTCGGCGGCATCTACGGCGGCATCACCACCCCCACTGAAGCGGGCGCCATCGCCGTCACCTATGCCTTCGTGACCGAGGGCCTGATCCTGAAGACCCTGACATGGAAAAGCGTAGTCGACATTTTCAAGAGTTCCTGCCTGACCACCGCCTCCATCTTCATTGTGGTAGCGACGGCTTCGGCCCTCGGCCAGTTGCTCATGATCTACAATGTCCCCGATCTTATCGTCGAGGCCCTTTCCGGCCTGACGGGGAACAAGTATGTTCTGCTCACGGCCATCATCGTGCTCCTGCTGATCATGGGTACGTTCATGGACGCGCTGGCCAACATCCTTATCCTCACGCCGCTCCTGCAGCCGCTGGTCATGGCGGCGGGCATCGACATGACGCATTTCGGGATCATCATGATCGTCGCCGTCTCCATCGGTTTCCTGACCCCGCCCGTGGGAGTGAACCTTTTCGTCGCCTGCGGCATTTCCGGGATTTCCATCGAACGATTGAGCGTGGCGGTGCTTCCCTTCGTGGGCGTCATGATCGCGGGGCTCCTCGTGCTCGCCTTCGTTCCGCAACTTTCACTGTTCCTGCTCTGAGGTCATTATGGAACTGAGGCCCTCTGCGTACCAAAAAGGGATGATCGGCATCGCCGGTCACGTGGGTGTGGGACATGCCTTTTCCCATTCCGGTTTTTTTCAGGAGGATTCGGGAGGTTTCGCGGTCCTTTTGACGCTGTTGGGCCGGGCTTGCCCGCTTGATATTGAAATCGCTTCCGTCAAGGTGCTGGACGGCGAGCGTGTGGTGGTGACGACGCGGGGGGGCGGCACCGGGTCGGCGTGGGCGCTGCACGGCTTCACCCCCTATGAGGAATGCCTGATGCAGCGGGCCGTAGGGCAGCGCTGCGCCGCGCCCCAGACGCTGGCCAGTCTTGTTTTCGGAAGGGTTTACGGACAGGGGGCGGGCACGCAGGCGTGCGCCTTCTGTCTGGCCGCGGCCAAGGCGATGCTCGATACCGTGCGCGCCGCCTGGCCCTGCGCGCTCGTCTCGGCCCCGGAGGACATGCCCAACTGTTGCGGCGAATATCTGGGGGGAGTCGTGGAGATTGATGGGGTTCCTGTTTCGTGGCTGCTGACCATCAACGCCACCTGCGGCGGCATAGGACCCAACGAAGACGCCGAGGGATGCGTGCCCATCGGCAACAAGGCGCAGATCATGCGGGCGCTGGACATGGACACCATCCCCCTGCTTGTTCTGGAAGGGAAAGCTTATGCGCCCTCGCTGGAGCCTCCCCTTGCCCATAACGCCCTTTTCGTGCGCTGGAATGGGGAATACGACAATCCGGTTTGCGGGCAATGCTACGAACGGGCGGCGCGCGAGAGCGGCTATCCCGTCCTTGTGCAGTCCGATACCTATCCCCGGATGGGGACGTTCCTCTCGGAGGAGACGCGGCGTCTCGGGCAGCGCATCGTCAGCCTCGGTGAGGCCTACGGCAAGGCGGAAGCCTCTTCAGAGAAGATCGAGCTTATGGCTGAGCTCGCCACCCTGTGCAGCCACGATGCCGGGGGCAGCATCTTCATGTCCGATGCCGTGCACCGTTACGCCGGAAACGGCGGGCTGTGGCCGGGGCTCGGGGCCATGCTGTCGCTCATCGTCACGGAAGAGGAAGCCCGGACGTGGAAATCCCTGCGCCTGACGCAGGAAGAGCTGAACATGCTGGCCGATGTGCTGGCGAAAGCGGCGGGCTATTTGTACGGACGGCGGGAGGAGGCGCTCGCCTTCGTGCGCGAGCGGCGTCCGCGCATAAACGGCGAAGACCTCCTGCGCATGATTTCCCGCTCCAACTAGGCTATGCCGCCCTTCATCAAAGGGCATACCGGGAGTAAGGGGAAAGCAATATTTTGTAACGGTATGAGCTTGTTTTATAAGAATGGAAATACCTAGGCTCGTGACGAGAGCCTTTATAGAGAGAACAATGCGGAAACGGCGGATGGTGCATCCGCCGTTTTTTCATGTCCTGTCCATACGCAGGGCCGCGCGCGTTTCCGTATCGGAAAGGGTGTGCCCCGTCTCCTTGTTTCCAAGGCGGCTGTGGAGGTACTTCAGGCCGATGGTCATATTGGCCTCAAGGTTGGTGAAGAGCTTTTCCGCGTCCTTTTCCCGGATGGCGTTCACGATGTTCTGGTGATGGCGGATGGACTCCTCACGGTAGTCGTAATCATAGATGTGGGTGTTGAGGAAGATGTCGATATGCTCGTTCAGGGTATTGATGATGTCCTGTATGTGCGGCATGTTGGCGATGGTATACAGGTAGGCGTGGAATTTCCGGTCGTGGAAATAGAAGTTTTGCGGGATGTTGATTTCCTTCAGGGAGGCGTTGACCATCTTTTGGAGGCTGGAAAGATGGTGCGCGTTGGCCTTGCTCATGGCTTCGGCGATGGCCAGCTTTTCGATGGTCAGGCGCGTCGTGTAAATGTATTCCAGTTCCTGAAGGGAGGGAGGCGCTTTGACGATGGCCCCCTTGAAGGGGATGTTCTCGATAAGCCCCGAGCGGTCCAGACGCATCAGCGCATCGCGGATCGGGCCTCTTCCCAGCCCCAGTTTCTGTTCCAGTTCCGAAAGAACCAGCCGCGAACCGGGCAGAAATTCCCCGGACAGGATGCCGTCCCTAATCATTTTATAGGCAATCAAGGACTTGATGGTGGATTTTTTCATTGTTTTGACGAGGGCTTGTTCGGAGTCACAAAGAGCGTTCCTTAAAAAAGGCCTTGCGCCTCAAGCTTGCAACCGCAATGGCGAAGACCTCTTCTGGTGAAACGGGGGTATTGAAAGAAAAAGTATGGAAAAATCAATATATTTTCATCATATAGATAAAAAGCCTTCCTGTCAAGGCGGCTTCATTCCGGGCGGGGAAATGTGAGGTTCTGAGCGCCCGGGCGCGGTTGGCCCCGGACGGGCGCCCAAAGCCGCCGTTGGCGAAAGGGGAGTGGCACGGGGAGGGGGGGCGGACACGGAAAAAGAGGGTGGGGGCCAGTTGTGGAAATGATTGGAAAAAAGGACGCCGCGTCTGAAAAAACACGGCGTCCTTTTTCGTAGGGCGTTTTGCCGTCCTGTCTGAACGGCCCTACGCCGGGAGGGGCTTAGTGATGCCCGCCGCCGCAGGTGAATTCGGTGGAGAAGGGGGGCAGCTTGCCTTCGATGAAGGCCTGTACGGACTGGCCCACGGTGGGGAAGTTGCCCGCGTAGTAGACGGCGATCCCGACCTGCTGGAAGCCCATGAGGGGACGCATCCCCATACCGCCGGCGAGGAGGGTGGTTACGCCGTGCGAGGCCAGATGCTGGACGGGGGCGAGGCAGCCGCCCTGCTGGTGCGGGACGTTGGGCAGGGTGGACACGGCTTTGATCGCGCCGTCTTCGATGTCCACGATGGTGTAGATGTCGCAGTGGCCGAAGTGCATTCCCATGCCTGCTTCAAGGCCGCCGGGGAGGGCGGAGGGGATCGCCAGCTTATACGTGCTCATTGGAAAACTCCTGTTGTGTTAGAAGGATGCGGTGCCGGAAAACCGGTTCAGCCGCGTTTTCGGGGCGCTTCCGCGAGGGTGCGGACGCGTTCCCAGATGTCGGCAAGCGTTGCGGCGAGAGGCGTGTCCGTTTCGGTCAGCGCCTTGCGCCGGATCATGGAGCCCGTCACTGCGGGATCGAAGGGCAGGTTCCCCACCACCGTGTAGCCTCGCGCGGCGGCCATTTCGCGGATGGCGGCCTCCTCGTGCGGGTTAAGGTCGGCCTTGTTGATCAGGACCGCCACCGGGATGCGGAAGTGATCGCAGAGGGCGGCCACGCGCTCGAAGTCGTGCCTTCCCGAGGGGGTGGGTTCCACCACCGTCACGGCGAGGCTGGCCCCGGAAAGGGAGCTGATGACGGGGCAGCCCACACCCGGCGAACCGTCGCAGAGGACGAGACCGAGCCCGCGGTCCTTGGCGAGCTGCCGGGCCTGCTGCTTGAGCAGGGTTACGAGCCGCCCGGAATTTTCCTGCCCGGGGTAGAGCTGCGCGTGCACGAGAGGGCCGAAGCGCGTATCGCTCACGTACCACTCGCCGCATTCCTTGTCCGGGAACGCGATGGCGTGGGCCGGGCAGAGGGCGACGCAAACGCCGCAGCCTTCGCAGCGCAGCGGGTCGACGGCGTAGGCGTCGCCTTCCCGCTTCACCGCATCGAAACGGCAGTGGGCGAGACAGACCCCGCAGCGGCGGCAGGCGTCGCGGTCGATGCCCGCCTCGTTGCCGGAAACGAAGGCTTCTTTGACCCGGACCTGCGGATCAAGCAGGATGTGCATGTCCGGGGCGTCCACATCGAGATCGCAGATGACCTTGTCGGCGGCAAGGTGCGAAAAGGCGGCGCACACCGAGGTTTTCCCCGTGCCGCCCTTGCCGCTGATGACGACGATTTCACGCATGGGGGGCTCCTTGGGCAAAGGCCCGCAGCGCATCGCGCAGGGCCTCGAAACGGGACCGCCACGCCGGAGAGGTGGCGGCGACGAGCTGTCCGCCCGCGTAGTGCTCGGCGGCGGCGCGGTCGAAGGGCAGTTCCGCCAGCAGGGGCAGGCCCTTTTCCCGGCAATAGGCGCGCAGGCTTTCATCGCCGGCGGCGTTGTCCGGCATGGCGGCGCGGTTCATGGCTACGGCAACGGGCTTGCCGAGCTGCCGGAAGGCTTGATGGGCCAGCTTGAAGTCGTGGAAGCCGAAGGGCGTGGGCTCGGCCACGAGGAGCACGGCGTCCGCGTCGAGCCCCACGGTCATGGCCGGGCAGCTCACGCCCGGAGGCGAGTCGATGAGGGCGTCGCCGGGGGCCTCTTCAAGCATCCCGTCCAGCCTCCCACGCAGGACGCGCAGCAGCGGCGGGGTCATGGCTTCCCCGATGCGCGAGCGGCCCATGAGGAAACGCCCCCGGCCTTCGAGGACGGTGCCGTGCTCAAGGACGCCGAGTTCCCGGCTGCCCGGCGTGAGCGCACCGGAAGGGCACACCGCGAAACAGCCGCCACAGCCGTGGCACATGTCCGGGAAGATGGTCAGGCGTGACGCGAACTGGGCGATGGCCTTGTAGCGGCAGATGTCGCGGCAGGCCCCGCAGCGTGTGCAGCGCTCGGGATCGAGGATCGGCACCTCCAGCCCGACGGTTTCCGTTCCTTCAAGGCGGGGCGGGAGAAAGAGATGCAGATTCGGGGCTTCCACGTCCGCGTCCACGGCGATGAAGGGCCCCTCCCACACCGAGGCGAGGGAGGCCGTCACCGTAGTCTTGCCCGCGCCGCCCTTGCCGCTGGCGATGGCGATACGCATGGCGGGCCTACTTGTTGGGCGCGTCGGCAAAGGGCGCGTCCCCGTTCTTGAAGCGCTCCACGGCCTCGCGCACGGTCAGGCCGTCAAGGTCCTGACAGACCTTGATCCCGGCGGCCTTGAGCGCCTCGAATGCCTTGGGCCCTACATAGCCGCTGAGGACGGCCTCGACCCCTGCGGCGGACATGCGCTCGGCGGTTTCGATGCCCGCGCCCTGCGCCATCGTCTGGGACGCGCCGTTGTCCAGATACGACGTTTCCATCGTTTCCGGGTTGACGATGACGAAACCGCCCGCGCGTCCGAAGCGCGGATCGACCATATCGTCGAGCGAAGGGCCTTCGCTGGAAATGGCTATTTTCTGCATGGTGGAAAACTCCTTGCAAGAGTACGTTTCGGCGTGCGGAGGCAGGACCGCGTAGGTCCCTCCCTGAATGCACAGGGCCCGGCCGTTGACGAGGGCGTCGGCCACGGCGCGGCGGGCTTCCGAGAGCGTGCGGCCAAAGGTGTGCCGGGAAACGCGCATCCGTTCCGCGCCCTCACCCGTGGTCAGCCCTTCCAGATCGGCCAGCCGCAGGGCTTCAAGCCCTTCTACGGTCAGCACGGTTTCGGTAAGCTCGGTCATGGGAATGCCGCGCGGCTTGAAATAGGTAACGCACGGCTGGCGTTCGACATAGCGGCAGTTGCGTGGCCTTGGCATCCGTCCTCCCGAATATTGTTCAAATGAGCATAACTCAGAAACGGACGGTGTCAAGCGAAAGAAGGGCGGGAAGGCGCTTCTTTTCCGCCGGGAGAAGGGCGGAGGCCGGACTTTGGGGCTTCCGGGCACTTGGCATTGCCGGGGCGTGTTGGTACAAGAACGGGGACACGGCCAAACCGGAGAGGGAAATCGTGGAAATGGGGAGCAGCAGCGTGGATATTATTACCGTTCATGGGCGGGAACATGTGGTCATCATCAACGGGTGCCCCTTTGAACTTGCGCCGGGCTCGTTCGACCCCTCCATCCGCAAGATCGAGTGGGCGGCGGGGCAGGGCGTCATCTACTGGGAGGATACCGCCCAAGAGCCCTTGACCTTTGGTGAGGAGGGCTTCAGGACCTATCTCGCGCCGCTGGTGCGGGCTTTTGAGCGGGAAGCGAAACGGGTTGAGGACAATGTCATCATTCTGGACCGGGACAACCAGCCGCACAGTACGGCCTCGGCGCGGGAGCGGGCCGGGATTCTCCAGCTTATCCGGGAAGAAGAGGAAAAGATGACCCGCTCGACGCAGGCCATCCTTGCCGCACAGCTTGCCGGGAAAACGCCGGACCCCGAGGACGTGCGCCATTTTTTGTTCCATTACACGAAAAAGCTGGAATTGCGGGCCCAGATCGCCGCGCTTGAATCGGAGCTTTAGGCGGAGGGCGGCGTGAGGCCGCAGCCCATACCTGTTGACATGCCCGGCGGACCTAGTCTTACGTAGCAGCCCCGGGCTGGGAGAAAAGGATGAAGGAAACGTTTCGCTGCGAGCACGGGATCAATCAGGGCCCTCTCATTTTTTGCGAATTGCCTCCCGAAGAGACAGGGGCCCGCCCCGCGTGGAAACGCAAGGTGGACTCCCGGCTCATCGTGACGCCGTTTTGGTGCGAGAACAAGTGTCGGCGTCATCAGGAGCTGGCGAGCCACGAGCAGGGCGAGCCCGCCTCGGCCACATAAGCCGTCTTTGCGCCGCCCCTTTCGTATGGGAGCGGCGCTTTTCGTTTGAAGCCGTTCAGCGCCTGTTTTCAGGACCTGTTCCACGGCATGCGCGAAAGCAGCACGCCAAGGCCGCAAAAGCCCGTTATGCCCGCAAAGACGAGGCCCGCGCCCCCGAAGACGGCCAGCCACAGCAGAGGATGCCACCCCAGACTGCCGAGGGCGCCGATGAGGATGAGCGATCCCGCGGCGATTTGAATCTGCCGGAAGAGGGGCATGGTGGAGGCGCCCCGTTCCACGGGCAGCCCGGCCTTTTCCCATGCCCCAATGCCGCCTTCCATCTGGTAGGGGGGAACGCCCGCTGCCCGCCGTTCAAGCAGATCGGCGTTTTTGGACGTGCGGTTCCCGGAATGACAGAAAAAGACGATGGGCTTGTCCGGCGCGTCCGCGTCCTTCAAGGGATGGCGGGCGATGACCGAGAGCGGCACCAGCCGGGAGCCGGGGATGGAAACGCCGGCGTATTCGTTGGTTTCCCGGATGTCGATGAGGCGGATTTCGCCTTGTTGCAGGCGTTGGTACGTTTCCTCGGGAGAAAGGGTGGGAAGCATGGGGGTACACTCCTTTGAGGGCATGATGGCGTAGAAGAAGGGACGGCCTTCCGTCCGTTTCCTTTACCATAAGGACGCTCGCGCGGCTGGCAATCCCATTTTCGGCCATAACCTTTTCCGCAAGGATGGGTACGGCCTTTCAGCCAGTCTTGGGCGAGCCTTAAACGCCAGCATATTTCGCAGGGATGGGTGCGGCCTTGGCGGCGCGTAAATGAAGTCACCGTTGAGAGGAGGTTTTCGCAGGGATGGGCGCGGCCCTGGCGGTCAGGCAGTCGACTTGCAGACGGCAATCCGGTTTCACAGGGGCGGGTGCGGCCTTCCAGTCTCCATTCCTGACGCCGTGGCACCACACCTTCACAGGGGGGCGGTCTTTCAGAAGGCGCGCGGAAAGGCTTTCCTGGTTGCCTCAAGGCGGGGCGCGTGATATTGCCCTTTCCGTCCGTAGCCGGGCCCTTGGCCGCGACCTTACGGCACATCACATCGGGAGTTCGACATGGCTGAACCTTCACGCGATCTTTTCGTTTCACGCTTGGGGATGCTGGCGGCCACGCTGGGATCGTCCGTGGGGCTGGGGAATATCTGGAAGTTCCCCGCGCTGACCGGCGAGCACGGCGGGGCTTCCTTCCTTTTGGTCTACGTGCTTTCCACGCTGGTGGTCGGGCTGCCGCTCATGATTGCGGAACTGCTTATTGGCCGTTCGACGCGGGCCAATGCCTACAAGGCGTTCAAGCAGCTGACCCCCCATCGCGTGTGGTGGGTCATCGGCGGGCTGGGCATCGCGGCGGCTGCCACCATCCTGAGCTTTTACTCGGACGTGGCCGGATGGGTCTTCGCCTACATCCTCAAGGCCGCGCAGGGCACGGTGCACACGCAGGACCCGGCCATTGCGGGTGAGGCGTTCTCGTCTCTTATCAGCAATCCGTGGGAATCCCTGTTCTGGCAGTGGATAGTGCTCGGAGTGACCGGGGCGATCATCCTGCGCGGCGCGTCCGGCGGCATCGAGAAGGCCACGCGCGTCTTGATCCCTCTCCTCTTCCTGCTCCTGCTCGTCGTCTGCGTGCGTAGCCTGACCCTGCCCAATGCCGGAGAAGGTCTGCGCTTCCTGTTCATGCCCGACTTTTCGCGCATCGACGGCTCGATTGTGCTCATGGCGATGGGGCTCGCCTTCTTCAAGATGTCCATCGGCTTCGGCTGCATGATCACCTATGGCAGCTATTTCCGCGCGGACACGCACGTGCCCCTGCTGGCCACCCGGGTGATGGTCTGCGATCTGCTCGTCTCGCTGCTGGCTGGCATCGCGGTCTTTCCGGCTGTGTTCAGCTTCGGCTTCGAGCCTACCGCTGGCACCAGCCTGCTCTTTTTGACCATACCCGCAGTCTTTGCCTCCATGCCCGGCGGCCAGCTTTTCACGACGCTCTTTTTCGTGCTTTCGGCCGTGGCCTCCATGGGGGCGATGCTCTCGCTCCTTGAGGTGGCGGTGGCATGGTTCTCGGAGACGTTCCGGCTTTCCCGGCCCCGTGCCACTGTGCTCATGACGGGAGCGATCATGCTTCTGGGCGCGCCCGCCACCCTGTCTACCAGCGTGCTTTCCGAGTGGACCGTCTTCGGACTCTCGCTTTTCGACCTCTACGATTTCCTGTCCTCCAATCTCATGCTGCCGCTCGACGGCCTTCTGCTGAGCCTTTTCGTAGGTTACGTATGGAACCGTTCGGAGGCGTGGAACGCCTTGACCAACGGCGGGATGCTGCATCCTTTTTATGCCCGTTCGATTCTTTTCCTCTGCCGCTATATCACGCCCATTCTCATCGCCATCATCTTGCTCAACGGCCTGAAGGTGTTCTAGGGTAGCGCAGGACCGGGGCCTTTTCCCGGCATATCCCTTCGGAGGTGCGCGATGCAATGTGTGCTGTGCGACATCAATCCGGCCATGCGCCGCGCGTGGGAGCAGGTGCTCCCGCGCTGGCCCCGGCTGATGAACGTGTGCAAAGTGGTTTCGGGCGACATCACAGAGCTTGAGGTGGAGGCCGTGGTTTCTCCGGCCAACTCGCATGGGTATATGCGCGGCGGCGTGGATGCCGTCTACACTCGCGTTTTCGGCCCCGGCGTGGAGGAGCGGCTGCAAGCCCTCATCGCCGCTTTGCCCGGCAAGGAGCTTCCCGTTGGGCAGGCGCTGGCGGTCCCCACGGGGCATTCCCGCATTCCGTGGCTGATTTCCGCCCCCACCATGCGCGAGCCTTCCTCGGAATGCCACGACCAGCCCGTGTGCGACGCGACGATGGCGGCCATGAAGGTGGCGCTCGAAAAGGGGTTTTCCGTCATCGCCTTTCCCGGCATGGGCACGGGCGTGGGAAGGCTCCCCGTTGACGACGCGGCCCGGGCCATGATCCGCGGCATCGACGAATCCCTGCCGTGGGAAGAGGAATAGCCTTCTCCAGAGGGGCGCGGCGGCCTGTCCCGGGGGAAACGAAACAGCCGGGATCGGCCCCGCGCCGCTTCAGGCCGCAGGCCCGGGGACGTTGTCCAGACCTTTCCGGGGCGGCGTGTTCCTGCGTGGGCATCTTGTATTTTCACTCCTATTCAGGCGAAAGACGCCGCCGTTCCCGGTATGGCGAGGTACGCCGGACGGCGCGGGGAAGGCGTATGCGTTCGGGCGGACAGGGCTTCACCATCATTGAGATCATCGTCGTGCTGGTCATCGTGGGCCTGCTGGCGGCCATAGCCGTGCCCAAATATTACGACGTGCAGGAAGAGGCGCGGATGAAGGCGGCGACCGCCGCCGTCGCGGAAGCGCAGGCCCGCATCAATCTGGCCTTTGCCCAGTATGTGCTGGCCGGGCAGCCTTGCGCGCAACTTGAATCGGTGTATTTGCGCGAACCTTGGGAAGGGGAAAGTACAGCGGGCAAGCTCTTCATCGGGGATGCCCAAGACACGTGGGGAGGCAAGGTCGGAGGGTGGACCTTTCTCACGGATGTCAAGAATTTGGAAGTGTTCCACGCAACAACGCCCGTGGAGGCCGTGCTTGACCCGGACGGACGCAGGATAGACCTGACAGGCGCGGGGCTTTTCCTCCATTTTCCCGAGTGCGGCGGCGCAACGGACAGGAACGGCTTCTGAATGCGGGGCGGCTCGCCGCCGCTCTTCTTCTTCTTCTTCTTCTTCTTCTTCTTCTTCTTCTCGGTGCGGATGGCCAAGACCTTCCGCTGCACTCCGGCAAGGTAGGGAAGGCCCGGGCTGGCACGCCCTTTCTGTGGTGCGACGGTGTCTTTGGGAAAAACGGCCTCCCTCTGCGTGGAAGATGGAAGGGAGTATTATTCTACCGGAACGCCCGGCGCGGTTCGTAGACGACCAAACCTCGCCTTTTCGTCAGCGTACAGCCTGCGGCAGGCACAGGTAGGGCGGCAACTGTATCTGGAAAAACAGTCCACACGCGGCTGGCGGCTGCAGCAAGGCTTTTTCAGCCTTCAACTGGAGAAAAACAGTTCGCACGCGGCTGGCAGCAAGCCGCGGGGCCTGCCGATGATTGCTATGCCGTCTGGTCTCAACGCTGGCAGCAAGCCGTGGGACCTGCCCCTATTTTTTTTTTGCGTGCCGCAGCGCCCGCACAATGCGAAGGGCGTGGTCCCGGAACGGGGCAGGGCTCCCCGACCGGCTCGGCTTCCTTTCCCTTCGGGGCAACGCTGTCTGAACGAGGCCGGGGCTCCACGAGACAGGGCATGAAAAAGGCTCCCGGAGGAGCCTTTTCAGACGTTACTTCTTGGGATGGCAGGGATTGCAGCCCTTGAACATTTCCTTCAGAGCCGGGTTGTCCGCGGCGGCCTTCTGGTGGCAGCCCATACAGGACTTTTCCGACTTCTTGTTGTGAGCCATCTGATAGTAGCTATGCTCGCTCTTGTCCTTCTTGTCGAAGTTGTCGTGGCAGCCCGGGACCGCGCAGCCGACGTAGATGTTGCCTTCCACGGCCTTGTGGTGGCAGACCGCGCAGTCCGTCTGGGCGTGGCTTGAGTGGTTGAAAATGACCTGTCTCTTGGCCTGCCCGGTTTTGTCCATGGTCATGGGCTTTTCGGTGAGCGCCTTCTGTTCCGGGGTGGGGGCGTCGGCAGCCATGACCGGGATGCACAGGCCGGCGATGACCAGCGCGCAAAGCATCAATCTCTTCACAGTAATCCTCCTTGTGTTTATGCAAACCGGCGATGACGCCGCGGTTTGTCCTTGTCAGCGGCTTTCCGCCTTGGCCAGAATGCGCGGCATGAAGACCGTAAAGACGCTTCCCTCGCCTCGCGTCGAGGCCACGTCGATGCGGCCGCCGTGCTGCATGACCACCTGCCGGGCCACGTAGAGGCCGATGCCCGTTCCCCCCTTGCCCTTTGAGGAGAAGAAGAGGGTGAAGAGCTTGGCCCGCGTTTCTTCGGACATGCCGATGCCGTTATCCTCGATGCGGAATTCCACGACGTCGGCGTGGCCCTTCACGGCCACGCGCAGGAAGTGTTCCTTCTTGGAGCCGTCGGCGCGGCAGGCATCCACGGCGTTTTCAAGCAGGTTCACCAGCGCGGCGCTCAACGCGGAGGCGTCGGCCTCGAAGGTGCCGGGATCGCCTTCCGCCTCGAAGGAAACGGCCACGCCCGCTTCGGCGGCCTTGTCGTTCACCGTGGAAACCACGGAACGCATGAACTCCTCCGCGACCAGAATGTTCCAGTCGAGCTTGCGCTCCTTGGCGAAATACAGGATGTCCAGCACCATCTTGCGTAACCGCGACACCAGTTGGCGCAGGTCTTTCAGGGAGTCGCGCGTGCGGGCCTCGTCGCCCTTGTCGAGGCCGGAACTCAAGCGGTAGACGCTGCCGTCAAGCGCTGTGAGCATACCCTTGATGCCGTGTGCCGTCGAGCCCATGAGCAGCCCGAGGGACGCGAGGCGATCCTGCAACTGACGCAGTTCCGTGATGTCGGTCGCCATTTCGATGCATTCGGTGATGTTGCCCGAGGTGTCGCGCAGGGGCGCGGTCCATACCAGCACGTTGACCGGGCGGCCTTCGTGGTCGATGACCACCTTTTCCGTGTGGTAGGGTTTGCCGTCCTGAAAGGAGCGCTGCACCGGGCATTCGTCGCAGACGTTGGGCGAGCCCGCGAAAAGTTCGTGGCAGCGCTTGCCGCTTTGCATCCCGAAAGTATGGCGGAAGGCGCGGTTGGCCTCCAGCACCTGCAGATCGCGGTTGACGACCGAGACGTAACAGGGGCTTTCCTCGAAAAGCTGGCGGAAGCGTTCCCGGGTGACGCGCAGCTCCTCGCGCAGGCGGCGGCTTTCCTGCTCGTCCACACTGAGCTCAAGGACGAGCTCCACCTCCCCCTCGTTGTTGAGGATGGGGGCGGTGTGCACGAGGACCGGAATTTCCTTGCCGTTTCTGTCGCGCAGAATCTGTTCGCTGCGCGCGCCGCGGCCCTCGACGATGGCGCGTTCCACCGGGATCATGGCTTCGTTGCTGTGCAGGACGTAGGGCTCCCAGCTCGGGTGCCCCACCAGGTTGCCGAGGCGCTCGCGGTAGAGGTCGTTGACCGCGAGGATTTCCATGAAGCGGTCGTGCATGGCGATGAAGCAGGGCAATTCGTTAAAGGCCTGCTGCTCGCCGCTCATGGACGAGCCGAGCGTGTGCAGCCCGAAGGCGAAGCCGTCCACCACCTGCCGCGCGGCAAGCTGGCGTTCGGCCTCGATAAGCTGCGCGGACTTCTCGTTGATCATCTTTTCCAGGTTGGAGGTGTATTCCTTCAGCCGGTTGCGCATGCTGATGCGCTCAAGGGCACGCTTGAGGGAGACGTGCAAAAGCTCGTCGTCGATGGGCTTGGTGATGAAGTCCGAGGCTTCCAGCTTGAGGCCCTGAATGGCCATTTCGAGATCGGCGTGGCCGGAAATGAGGATGACCTCGGTGTCGGGGGCCACGACCTTGATGTGCCGCAGGAGATCGAGGCCGGACATGCCGGGCATCCTGATGTCGGTGATGACAATGGGGATGGGGCGTTCTGCGAAAAGCTGGAGCGCTTCTTCCGCCGACGCCACGGTGATGACGTTGTAGCCGGCGTCGCGCAACGAGAGGCCCATGACCGTGCGAATGCCCTGTTCGTCGTCGACGAGGAGAATGGTTTCTTTCATCAGCGTATCCTTTCCTTCGCGGGGAGGCCGTCAGGAGAGAGGCCGTCAGGTGGGAGAGCGTCGGGAGCGGGGCCGTCATGCGAGGAGCCGCCGTCCGAGGGGGCGGCGGAGGGGGCCGCCGCGCGCAGCAGGGCCCGCAGCCGCTCCTTTTCCGCGCCCAGAGGCAGGACGATGCGGAAGAGCGCGCCGCTCTCGGGGAGGTTTTCCCACAGGAGGCGTCCGCCCATTTCAAGGAGGGCCTTGCGCGTTCCAAGGAGGCCGAAGCCCGTCCCGTCCTTTTTGGTGGTAAAGAGCCCGTCCCGCAGACGTTCCGCAGCCTCGGCGCTGAGGCCCGTGCCGTTGTCGCGGACGTGATAGGTGAGGGCGTCCGGCGTGCGGACAAGAGAAACCCGCACTTCCGCCTGCCGGGGGCGCAGGGGTGGCGGGGGAAAGGCTTCCAGCGCGTTGCCTACCAGATTGAGCAGGCAGGATTCGAGGCGTTCGGCGTCCAGAGAGACGGGCGACCGGTCTTTTTCATCGGAAGTGTCCTGAAAATGCAACCAGACGCCAAGGCCGGCGGCTCGCCCCTCCAGACGCTTCACCACATCCCGGGCCGGAAGCGTCGGGTCCGTTTCGCTTTCGCGCAACGCCGTATCCTGCCCGATATGCAGCAAATGAATCAATTTGTCCCGGACGCGGCCAATGTCTTCCTCAAGCATGGCCCAGCCGTCCTCAAGATAATCGCGCTTACCGGACTCAAGCCCCTGCTTGAGGACAAAAAGGCTGCCTTCAAGGGCGGCGGCGAGGTTTTTGACGGTGTGGGCCATACACGCCACGGTTTCCCCCACCACGGCCACGCGGTGAGCTTCCAGAAGCTCACGGGTCCGGGCGGCCACAAGCTCCTCAAGGTGTTCGGTGTGCCGCCGCACCTCCTCGCGCAGGGTGTGCCGCTCGGCGGCGCGCTTGAGGGCGTGCTCAAGCATGTCGTCGTTGACGGGCTTGACGAGGAAGTCCGCCGCGCCGAGGCGCAGGCAGTCGATGGCGATGTCCATGTCCCCGTGCCCGGTGATCATGATCACCTGCGCATCCGGGCTCTGGCTGCGCACCCGTTGCAGCAGGGCGAGCCCGTCCATGCCGGGCATACGGATGTCGCTGACGACCAGCGGGAAGGGATGGGCGGTGAAAAGGTCCAGCGCCTCGGCCGCACCCGCGGCGCTCTGTACCTCATAGCCGAAATCCCGGATCAGGGTTTCGAGCACGCGGCGGATGCCGGGTTCGTCGTCAACGAGCAAAACGCGGAGGGGAGTGTCCATGCGTGCCTGTCCTTCTTGCCCTGTGGGGAAACGTTTGCGTTTCGCCCTCATGAATGCGCCGGCGGCAAGGCCGCCTTTTTCCAATTGATTGCGTTACAAGGGAAAAGTGGCCTCTCGGCGGTGCGGCGGCCACGCCTTCGCCGTCCTTTTCCCCGTGCGCCTCGGCCCGTACGCTCAAGCGGTTTTTCGCGGACGGTCTTTGTATGAAGGCTGAACCTTGTCTTTATCAGTAAAGGCCTCACATGGGAATCGCTTCGGAGCCGGAACTTTCCTCCCCGGCGGCCTTGGCGGAGGAGGCGTCGCCTTCGCCGCGCCGGGTGATCGGCAGGCGGATTTCAAAGGCCGCGCCGCCTTCCTCGCGGTTGCGGGCGCTGATGGAGCCGCCAAAGTCCTTGATGAGCCCGTAGATGATCGAGAGGCCGAGCCCCGTCCCCTTGCCCACGGGCTTGGTGGTGAAGAAGGGCTCGAAAATCTTGTGCAGCAGATGGGCGGGGATACCCGTGCCGCTGTCCCAGATTTCGAGGCGGACGGTATTGTCCTCCACGGCGGTGGACACGCCGACGACGGCGGGCAGGCCCGGCGCGGCCTTGACGCGCTCCTCCACGGCGTCGCGGGCGTTGAGCACCAGATTGACGATGACCTGTTCCAGCCGGTTCGGGATGGCGAGCACGGGCGGCAGGTCCGGGGCGAGATCGGTTTCCAGCGTGATGCCGTGCACCACAAGCTGACGCCCGAAGAGATCGCAGGCCCGGACGACCACGGCGTTGACGTCCGTATCCACGAGGGAAAGATCGGCCTTGCGGCCAAAGGCGCGCATGTGGTTGATGATGTCGCTCGCGCGGTCCACCTGCCCGTTGATTTCGGCGGAAAGCTCGGAAAGGGTTTCGGGCGGGATGGGCTCGGCGCGCCGGATTTTGCGCAGGAAATAGCTGGCCGCGCCCTTGATGACCGTGAGCGGCTGATTGAGCTCGTGGGCCACGCCGGTGGCCATTTCCCCGAGCGTCGCCATCTTGCCAGCCTGAATGAATTTCTGCTCCATCTCGATGCGCTCGGTGACGTCGGCGGCGCAGAGGATGAGCACGGGGAGGCTTTCGATCTGCGCCGGGGCGGAGCGGATGTCCACGCGCAGGGGCGTCCCGTCCGCCCGGATGTTGGTGACGCCGGAAAAGACGCGGAAGGCGCGCAGTTGCGAGGCGTATTGTTCCCGCTCCTCGGGCAGGAAGAGGTCGAGGATGCTTGCCCCGATCAGGGCTTCATGCCGGAGGCCGTACATTTTGAGGGAGGCGGGGTTGCAGTCCCGGATGGTCAGATCAGAGGCATCGAGCAGGAAGACGGCGTTGGGGATGCTGTCGAAAATGGCCTTGTGGGTGCGCTCGGAGGCCCGGAGCTGGTGCTGGAGCGTGCGGATGAGCGTCATGTCGATGCTCATCTCCATCACGGAGGACACGTTGCCGTCGCGGTCGCGCAGGGGCACGGTCTGGACGAACCAGTAGTCGCGCGTGCCGTCCGGGTTGACCCGGCTCTCCTGATTGCACTGGACCACGCCTTCCTCCCACGTGCGCTGGACCGAGCAGTCCGGGCAGGGGGTGGTGCGGCCCTTGTAGACCTTGTAGCAGGTTTCGCCCTTGGTGGGCGCGAAACGCACGGCGAAGCTGTGGTTCCAGCGCAGGAGGCGATATTCCCGGTCCTGTACGGAGATGCCGCAGGGCACCATGTCGAAGAGGAGCTGGAAATCGTCCTTGCGGCGGCGCATCTCCTCAAGCTGGTTCTGATGGCGGATGCTGAATTCTTCGATGGCGCGGGCGAGCTGGCCGAATTCGTCGTCCCGGCGGGCGTCGGGGAGCTTGACCACCTGCCCTTCGCGGATGGTCTGCATCCCGGCGATGAGGCGTTTGATGGGGAGCCTGACCTCGTACCAGTAGAGGGCGACGGAGACGGCGCAGAGCGCGAGCGTCACCGAGGCCAGCGCCGCGCCCATCCATTCGTGGGGCAGGAGCCAGAGCACGGCGCCCACGCCGCTGAGAAAAAGCAGCGCCGTCATGGTGATGGTCTTCACCATGAGGCGGCAGGTTCCGAAACGGCTTCGCATGATCTCCCCCGCTTTTTCCGGCGGCCCCCGCGGGAGCCGCCGGAGGGAAGGGCCTTAGTCGCCGTTCATGGCCTCGCGCGCGGCGTCGTCGGAGGACAGCACGCGCTTGACGATGGACAGCAGCTCTTCGGGATCGAAAGGCTTCTGGAGCGTGGCCACCGCGTTGCGGATGGCCAGATGGATGCCCTGAAGACCGCTGATCACGATGACCGGGGTGTCCTTGAATTCGGGGTTCATGGTCATCTTGCGGTAGAAGCGCGGACCCCATTCGTCGGGCATTTCCATATCGAGCGTGACGAGGTCGGGCTTTTCGGCTTCGAGGACGGCAAGGGCCTCTTCCACGCTGGAGGCGGAACAGGTCGCGTAGCCGTTGTCGGAAAGAACCTCGGTGATGTACTTGACGATGTACGGGTCGTCATCGATGGTCAGAATCTTCTTGGGCATGGGGGGTACTCCTTCTTGGATACGGATGGGCCGAGGGTGGATTCGCAAAAGAGCCGGTCGACGACCTCAAGCAGGGCTTCCGGCGTACACGGTTTTTCAAGGCAGGCCGCGGGCGGCGGCAGAGGGCCCTCCGTCAGGCCAAGGGCGGCTAGGGCGTGTTCGCGCACGGGCACGGGCACCGCCGAGAGCATGACGACCGGGATATGTTTCCACCCGGCGTCGCGGCAGAGCGCCCCATAGAACGTCAGTCCGCTCTGTTCGGGCATCATGACGTCCAGCGTGATCAGCCCGGGACTCCATTCGGCCAGCATGTCGAGCGCCTCAAGGCCGTTGCGGGCCGTTTTGACGGCATAGCCGGCCTTTTCCAGCAGGACTTTGAGAAAATACCGGAAATGGACCTCGTCATCAACGACCAGCACGCGCCGCCCGTCCATGATCCTACTCCGGGTAGCCCGCGCGGGTCACGCTGGCGACGGGGCAGGCGGATCGCAGAACGACCTGTTCCACCGTGGAGCCGATATCCGCCTCGTCGTCGGGCAGGTCCGCGGAGTGGTGGGCCATGACGATGAGGTCGGCCTCGTTTTCGCGGGCCACCTTGAGGATTTCCACGTAGGGGATGCCCTCGCGCACGATGACTTCCGCCCCCTCGAAACCGTCGAGGCGCGAGAGGTAGAGCTTGTCGATTTTTTCGCGCATCCGGGCCGTATGGCGCTCGATCTCCGACTGGTCCATGCTCATGCCCTGAATGGTGGTGATGTCCACGGCGTGGACGATGTAGAGCTTGGCCTGCAGTTCCCGGGCGGCCTTGAGCGCGAAGCCGAAGGCGTGGTTGGCGGCGTCGGAGAAGTCGGTGCAGAAGACGATGTTCGAGAAGAGGTGCCAGCAGGTGGTGCAGGGGCGGTTGACGATGAGCACGGGGCACTGCGCCTTTTTCGCCACGGCGCGCACGGTGTTGCCGACGATGGAGCGCATCCGGGCGGCGTTGGGATCGCTCGCCGCGCTGCTCGCGCCCATGACGATGAGGTCGGGGCGCAGCGTGCGGGCGAGGCGCAGGATTTCCGTGGAGGGCACGCCCACGCTCATTTCCATGCGGAAGGGCTGCGTGCAGGCTTCGATCTGGTAGGCGTAGGTGGTGTTGAGCTCCTCGCGCACCCACTCCTGATAGGCCTCATCGGGCTGTTCCATGTTCCCGCTGCGCGTATCCGTGACGTTGGTGGCGAAGCCGCGCGAGGGCACGCCGTAGCAATGGTAGAGCGTGAGCTGCGCTTCCTGCTTTTCCGCCAGCCCGAAAGCCAGCTTTGCGGCGTTGTCGCTGCCGGGCGTTCCCGAACTCGCAAACAGGATGTTCTTGAACATGGCCTTACTCCTTGAGATTACAGGTCAGTGAGCCGCCTTGGAAACCGAGTTCCCATCCCATCCCTTCCAAGAGATCAAACAGCGTGAACGACGTTTCGGCGTCCAGCTCGCTTGCAGCCTCGCCGAGCAGGACATGCCGCGCCCGCCCCGTCCGCAGGGGCGTGTCGAGCATGTCCCGCAGGCGGAAAAAGCGCAGTTCCGGCAAGTCGTCCCCCACGCCTTCGACGGCGAGATAGACGTCCACGCGCGGCGCGCCGGGAAAGCCCGACAATTCCACGCGCTTGGCGAGGCGCAGGGCTTCGAGGCCGGGGTAGCGGCAGCCCGCGGGCGGGCAGGCTTCGGCCTCTTCGAGCGCCTCGGCCAGGCCCGGGGCCACCTCCCGCGCCAACGGACAGCGCCGCAAAAGGCGGAAGAAGGAGCGCAGGGTCGCGTCTTCGTCGATTTCAAGCTTCATCCGCAGAAGCCCGGCAAAGGGGGCGTCTGACGAAAGCGTCCCGTCGGCGCGCAGCCGGATGGTGTCCATAGGCGAACCTTACTTGTGGCAGCCGCCGCAGGTGGTCGGCCCCTTGTTCAGGTCGCGGTGGCATTCGATGCACTGTTTATGGTAGGCGCGCATGAGGGGCGTGCGGCCGGAAGCCTTGACCTCGTGGCACTCGGAGCAGGGCGTGCCTTCCGAGCCGACTTCGGGGTCGATCACGCCGTTCTCGCCGCCGTGGTGACAGATGAGGCAGTCCTCGATCTTGGCGCGTTCGTTGTGCGCGTCGTGGTCGAAGGGGACGGCGGGGCGGCGGTGGCTTTCAAACGCGTCGGATTTCAGGGTCAGCGCGTGGGCCGTCCCGAGGAGGCCGAAAAGCAGCGTGACGGCGAGTCCGGCGCGGGCAAGAGCGTGCAGGGGCATAGTTCTCTCCAGTGGATTCACGGAAGCGCGGCGCGCCTCCGGGCAGTGTTCCGGGCAAGCGTCGAAGCCTTCCCGCGCGGGAAGGGGGGAAAGCCCCCCTTCCGCAGGGTATCAGACTTCAGGCTTTTCCATCAGCTCGTAGATGAGGTCGCCGATGAACTTGGTGTGCATCCCGAGCTTGTGGTGCTTGATGATGTCCTCAAGGCCGCCGTGACAGTTGTGGCACGGGGCGACCACAGTGTGGACGCCGGTATTGCGCAACTGATCGGCCTTGACCCGGTTGCCTTCCATGCGGACGCTCTTGAAGGGCGGGCCGCAGTTGATGATCCCGCCGCCCGCGCTGCAACAGAAGTTGTGCTCGCGGTTGGGCGTCATTTCCACCACGTTGGCGCAGAGGAAATGGACCACGTCGCGCAGCTTGTCCGCGAGGCCGCGCCCGCGCACGGTGTTGCAGGGGTCGTGGATGGTGACGGGGTCTTCATATTGATGCGTGATCTTGATTTTGCCTTCGTTGATGAGTTCCCAATAGAACTCGATGGCGTGCACCACCGGGACCGGGGAATCCTTCCAGCCGAGCCAGCGGTTGCCCTGATCGTAGACCGAGCGGAAGGCGTGGCCGCATTCGCCCATGACGATGCGTTTGACGCGCAGCTTCTGGGCCAGCTCGAAGTGGGCGCGCTTGATGCGGCCCATCATCTCGTAATCGCCCGTGAACATGCACATGTCGCTGTTGTCCCAGCCGGGGCGGGAGGGCATGGTCCAGTCGCAGCCCGCCTGATGGAAGATGGCCGCGGCCTGATAGATGAGCTGCGTGCGGAATTTCGGCTCCGGCGCGATGACCGAATACATGAAGTCCGCGCCTTCCTTGTCGAGCGGGATGCGGATGCCCGGGAACTCCTCGCGGGCTTCCTCTTCCTGCCAGATGAGGCTGTCGATCCATTCGTCTTCGCGCACCCACATCTGGTTGAAGGTGCCCGAGTGACTGTTGGCCGTGTCCTGAATGAAGGTCGGCGTCAGTTCGAGCTTGTTGCAGATGCGCCGCACGAGGCTCATGAGGTAGGCGATGTCCACGCCCACGGGGCAGTAATGGATGCAGCGGCGGCACATGTTGCACTCGGTGAAGGCGATCTGGGCGATGCCGCGCATCTGTTCGGCGTTGAGCTTCCCACTTTCGCGGACCATCTTGAAGATGGTCTTGTCGAGCTTGGCGACCGGCGTATAGGACGGGTCGTCGGGGTGGGAGAGGCTGAAATGGCAGGCCTTGGCGCAGGCGCCGCAGCGCATGCAGGTCTGTTCGTATACCTTGACTCGCGCGCCGACCTCGCCCTTCAGGACGTCGCGGATCACCTTGGTGATGCGCTCCGGCGTGGCAAGTTCCATGCCGCGCGTGAGGTTGGCGTCTTCGATTAAGCGTTTTTCAATACCCATCGTGTATCTCCAGGATTACCAGTCGCAGGTGCGCCGGACGCCGATGGATTCGGAACCCATATAGGCGCGGGTAAAGGGAATCAGGAAAGCGTGGCTCAGGCGCGTGAAGGGCAGGCAGACGAGGATCGCCTCGCCGAAGAGCACGTGGAGCAGGGCCATGAAGCTTTCGCTCCCAAAGCCGTGCGCCGAGGCGAAACCGGTGAGCAGGACGCAGAGGACGAGCAGGAGGGAAAGCCAGTCGGCCTGCCGGGTCACGTGGCTCGACGCCGGGACTGCCAGCCGGCGCCAGCCGAGGACCAGACAGGCCAGAATGGCGGCTAGGGTGACGGCGTCCATGAAGCCGTCAGGCAGGGAAGGAAGAGAAAAACCGAAATTGTAGTCCCACATGACGTTGTGGGCCGAATAGAACAGCACGGAGAGCAGGATGCCGATGTGCAGCACGAAGCTCGCCACGGTCAGGAGCGGGTTCTCGCGCCAGCCGCAGGTGGAGAAGGGGAGCGACCAGCGCAGGATCGAGGTCAGGGAGTCTTTCCAGTTCATGTAGGCGAGGGCGGAGGCGTCGCGCTGCCGGGCGAGGCGCCACAGCGACCACAGCCGCCAGATGGTCCCGCCGATGAACACCGTAAACGCTATCCATGCCAGCGGGCCTACCGCGAAATTATACAGGGCATTCATGATGAGTTCCTTTTTGCACGTGGTGTCTTACAGCCGCACGGTGTGGCGGGAGAACACGCCGTCCTTGAGCGAGCAGAACAGCAGGACCGAACCGTCCGGGCTGAACGTCGGGTTCCACACGCCGTCCAGCTCGTCGATGACGGGCTTGCCGTCGCAAAAGAGGGCGTATTTGCCGTTGCGCCGGACCTTGGCGGCCACATGCTCGCCCGTGGGCGCGAAGACCGTGGGCCACGCCATGTCAAAGGCCTCGTCCCAGACCTTGCCGTCCACCATGATGCGGAATTCGCTGTTGTTGCGGCTGCCGAGGGCGGCCGCGCGCTTGCCATCCGGGGAAAGCGTGAGATCGGTCACGGACGGGAAGCGGCAGGACCACGGCGTGGCGTTGCAGGCCACGGTGAAGGCCCCGTAGGAGGGCGCGACCACGGCCCAGACGTACTGGCCTTCGGCGGAGGCCGCCTTGGGCGTCCAGCACTGCGCGAAGGCGGGCTTCCAGAACAGGGAGCCGTTGCGGGCGAGGCCCCATTTGCCTTCCTTGCGGATGGGGGCGATGACGTCGCCGGACTGGGGCTCGAAGACGGGTTCCCACGCGCAAGGGTAGGTTTCGCCCCAGCGCTGCCCGTTGATGGAAATGGTGTATTCGTAGGGCGTAACGCGGACGGTGCAGGCCACGCGGTGCCCTTCCTTGTCGAAGCAGGGCGACCAGGCGTTGAGGTAGCTTTCCTCCCACGCCTCGCCGTTGACGGCCACGGTGTAGATGCCCTTGCGGAAGCCTTCCAGATCGGCCTGGCCGAGGCCCGCAATCTGGACGACGGCGGCGGTGTTTCCGCCTTCCGAGAGGACGAAATCGGTAGCCGCGGTGTAGAGCTGTTCCCACGGCGCGCCGTTGACGAGCATCCCGTATTCCATGCCGGTCTGCATGGGCACGGCGATGGTCCCCTGCGCGTTGAAGCGGGTTCCCCACAGGTAGTCGGCCTTTTCCTCGCCTTCCTCGTCGTCCACAACGAGGGACCATTCCCCGTCGCTCTGGGACAGAGCCGTCAGACGCCCGTCCGGGGCGAACTGGCAGTTATACATCTTGTCCGAGCGCGTTTCCCACAGCGCGTCGTTGCGGCGCAGGGTGAACGTACCGTCATCAAGGGCAGAAACCGCCGCGAACGATTCGCAGTCGGGAGCGATCTGCCATTCTTCCTGCCAGGCACATTCGGGCAACAGCGCCGTATTCCCGATTTCTCTGACAGAAGGTTCCCAATCATACCGTTTTTGATCTTCCATACAGTCCCCCACTGGGTGTGAAGCTACTTTTGGGAAGGAGCATACCGCGAATCCACGTTCTGTAAAGCGTTTTTGCCTTTGACGAGTATTGCTCGCGCCCGCTTGTGGCCTTTGTCTTAAAAAGCACAGGCTGAGGGGCCGGAGCAGGAGGGACGAACGTGAAGAAACGTAACGGCGCATACTTGGGAATGGCGGAACATTTCCTCTTTTTGCCGCGCCGGTACAAAACGGGGCTCAATGCTTTGGAAAAGAAGATGTTCTTTTAGGGGTAATCATCCCCTTAGAGAGGAAGTATTCGGTGAAAATGCCCGCTTGCGGCGGACCAGCCCCACGGCCCTTTTCAGGCCCTGCTGTGGCTCTCTATCGATTCTTCTTTTGAAATAATAATTAAAACAGTGTGTTATTTTGTCAAATCGTCCCGCCGCCAAGAAAAATGAAAAAAAGTTTGCGGCGGCCCGGCGGCGTTTTGTTCCATAAGGAGATTGTAATCTTTTGCGGCGGATACCGGAACGTCTTTAATAAGAATGAATTGTAACTAGAAGAGAGGCGGGGGCGGTGAGCTTTTCGCCGTTGGTGGAAGGCCCACCGGCGACAGGCTTCCAAGCGGACATGAGCAGGCTTTCCCCGGCAAAGAGGGTGGTCCGGCTGGAACGTTACGGCTGCTGTCTTGGCCGACCTCGCGCGCAGAGCACGAGCCCGGGGATGACCTCATATTCGGTTTCGATGAATGAGCCGTGCCCGCACCCCGCGCGTTCCATCATGGTGGCGATGAGGGTTCCGGGCCGTTCCTTCCCCCGTCCGCGCGTTCCATATCGAGCCCGGCGCAGAAGGGCCAGCCAGCCCCGCATGGGAGGCGCAAGCCCGGGGTGCCCTTCCCGCGTGATTGGCCCGACCTGTGCGGCGCGTGAGAGAGGAGACGCTTGAAAGTTGGCGTGGGCTTTGCCATAGTACCTCCAGCCTGCCGCCGCCTCAAGCCGGGGCGCGGCGGACCAAGCCCAGAAAAGGAGGGTGTCATGGAGGTATTGGATTGCAGGGGGCTGGCCTGCCCCGAACCGGTGATGCGTTGCCGCAATCTTATGAAGGATGCCCCTGCCGAGGCCGTGTGCGTCCTTGTGGACAACGCCGCCGCCTGCGAAAACGTCAGCCGTTTTCTGGAAAAGAAGGGCTATGCGGTCACTGCGGCGCAGGAGGGCGAAAGCCTGTGGAAGGTGTCCGGCGTGGCGTCAGGGGCGGCGTCCGGTACGCTTGAGGGCGGCGAAGAAAAAAGCTCCGCCTCCGCGCAGGGAACCAAAACCGCCGTGCTGATCACCACGGAACATCTCGGCACGGGCGACGATGAGCTGGGCGAGAAGCTTATGGGCAACTTTCTGGCGACCCTGTCCGATTTGGGCGAATCGCTGTGGCGGATTATCCTGCTCAACGGCGGCGTGAAGCTGGCCGTCAAGCCCGGCAAGTCGCTCGACAGCCTGAAGGCGCTGGAAAAAGCGGGCGTGTCCGTTCTGGTCTGCGGTACCTGCCTTTCCTTTTACGGCCTTATGGAAGCGAAGCAGGTGGGCCAAACCACCAACATGCTCGACGTGATCACCAGCCTCGGGCTGGCCGACAAGGTCATTCGCCCCTAGCGGATTTCTTGGCGGGCGATTTCTTCTCCACACTTTTTTACTGACGCGAGGCGGCGATGGTTGTCCATTTCGTATGACATCACTGTCCCGGAACGCAGGGGCTGCGTTCCCGTGAGGCATGGATGGCACGGACAAGCCGGGCGGTTTCGCGGACGTCCCTCCATCCCTCCCGATGCGGCGTGTGCACGGCCATGTAAGTCAGCGTGCCCGCCACGAACCTCATTCCGTCATTGCCGAGGCCGAATGGTCCAGGCGCAGCCTTCTCAAGGCTGGAGCCTGTGATTGTGCGGCGCTTCGGGATGCCTCCCGTGAACAGCCGTTCAAGGAAGGCTCGGATACGCGCCGCGCTTCAGACAAGCGACAAAAGGAGCCTTTATGAAACGTCTTTTATTGCCGATAGTGATGAGCACCGTCCTCTTCTGCGGGACGGCCTTTGCCAAGACGGGCGAGGGCATGACCATCTGGTTTGACACGGGCGGCTCCGCCGGAGACGGTTACGGCACCATCGTCCAGAATGGGGCCAAGGCCGCCGCCGCGGATATGGGCTGCGAACTGCGCCTGATCTATTCGGACTGGAATCCCGAAACCATGCTGACCAATTTCCGCAACGCCGTAGCCTCGCGGCCCGACGGCATCGTCGTCATGGGGCATCCCGGCGACGCCGCCTTCGGCCCGCTGATCGACGCGGCGGTCAAGCAGGGCATCGTGGTCACGTCCGTCGACACGGCCCTGCCGGGCGCGCAGGAACGCAACCGCGCCAAAGGTTTTGGGTATGTGGGTACGGACAACTACACGCAGGGCGAGGCGCTGGCCCAGGAGGTGCTGCGCCGCACACAACTCAAAAAGGGCGACCGGGCCTTTGTCTGGGGCCTGAAGCGCATCCCCGACCGGGGCCGCCGCGCGCAGGCCATCGTCGAGGTTTTGGAAAAGGCGGGCGTGACCGTGGACTATCAGGAAATCACGCCCGAAAGCGACAAGGACCCCGTGCTGGGCGCGCCCGTGGTGGCGGGGCAGCTTGGACGCCATCCCGATACGAAGGCCGTCATCGTGGATCACGGCTCGCTCACGGCGCAGATGGGCAATCACCTCAAGAACGCGGGCATCAAGCCCAATACCGTCTATGTGGCGGGCTTCTCCCTGTCTCCGGCCACGGCCAAGGCCATTGAGGACGGCTACGTCCAGCTCGTTTCCGAGGCGCAGCCCTACGTCATGGGCTACTTCGGCGTCGTGCAGACGGTCTTGAGCAAGAAGTACGGCTTCACCGGCTTCAGCATCGATACGGGCGGCGGCATCATTGACGCCACCAATATCGGCGCCGTCTCCGCGCTGGCCCAGCAGGGTTTACGATAAGACATCGGGGCCCCCAACCTTCGCCCCTTCCCGCCGTTGTTGAAGGGGAAGGGGCGTAAAGCCCTCTCCGGCGCAGGAAAGGGCACGACGGCGGAACAACGCCGGGGAGCCCCGGCAATAAGGCGCGGATGATCATGTTGCTGCAAGTAAGAGGATTATGTAAGTCGTTCGGCGCGGTTGCGGCCTTGCGCCATGCCGATCTGGACATCAGGGAAGGGGAGGTCGTGGCCTTGCTCGGGGACAACGGCGCGGGAAAGTCCACCTTCGTGCGCCTTTTGTCCGGCGCGGCCCGGCCCGACGCGGGGACATTCCTTTTTGATGGCCGCCCCGTTCCCCTGAACCGCTACACGGTACGCCGGGCGCGGGAGCGCGGCATCGAAACCGTGCATCAGGACCGTTGCCTCTGCGAGGGACAGTCCCTGTGGCGCAATCTCTTCGTGGGGCGGCACCTGCGCACGCGCTTCGGCTTCATCGACACCCGGCGCGAGCGCGAGGCCACCAGCCGCCTGCTTGAGGAATGGCTCGGGCTCGGGGGCGCGGGATTGGACCCGGACGCCGAGGTCCGCGTGCTCTCGGGCGGCGAGCGGCAGGCTCTCGCACTCGGCAGGGCCATGTATTTTGGGGCACGGCTGGTCATTCTCGACGAGCCGACCACGGCGCTCTCCTTAAAGGAGGTCAACCGCGTGCTGGATTTCATCCGCACCCTGCGGGACAAGGGGCGCTCGGTCCTGCTTGTTTCCCATCACGTGCAGCAAGCCTACGCCGTGGCGGATCGTTTCGTTTTTATGGACAAAGGGCGCACGGTGGACGAAGTCTCCCGCGAGGCGACGAACCCCACGGACCTCACGGAACGGCTGCTGGCTCTGGCGGAAGGAGGGGCGGCGTGATGGCGCGTTCCGCACGGCGGGCATGGACGGCGGGCGTCCGCAACCAGCTTTGGCTCACCGGCCTTTTTCTGGCCTTGCTCGGCGTTTTCATGATCACGGGGTCGCGGGCCTTCACGGGCTGGCCCATGTACGAGAGCCTGCTCTCCACCTTGCCCCTTTACGGCTTTCTGGCCCTCGGTCTCACGCTGGTGGTGGCGGCGGGGGAAATGGACCTTTGTTTTCCCGCGACGTTGGCCGTGGCGGGTTTCGGATTCGCCGTCATCGCCACCCATACGGGGGAGGGGTGGCTGGGCCTTGCGGCGGCGCTCCTCATCGGGCTCGGCATCGGCCTGTGCAACGGCCTTTTGGTGGCCTACGTGGGCGTGCCGTCCATCATCGCCACCATCGGGACGCAGTTTTTCTGGCGCGGGGCGGTCATGCTCATGAGTCAGGGCCTGGCCCTTGGCCTGGCCGATCTGACGGACAGCCCGGTTCGCCTTGCGCTCGTGGGTCGGCTCGGCGGGCATATCCCCATGCAGGCGCTGTGGCTTTTGGCTCTCGCGGGTGTGCTTTGGCTCGTGCTTAATCGGCATCCTCTGGGTGATGCCGTCCGCTTCACCGGGGAGCAGGCCGATGTCGCATCCCGGCTGGGCATCGATGTTCCCCGGGCGCGGCTCGGAGTCCATACGCTCATGGGCGGCATAGCCGGGCTGGCCGGGGCGGTGGGCTGCATGGAGATGGGGTCGTGGTGGCCCACGCAGGGCGATGGCTACATGCTGCTGGTCTTCGCCGCCGTTTTCATCGGCGGGACCAGTGTTTTCGGCGGTTCGGGAAAAGTCTACGGCACGCTGGTGGGCATCGCCATTGTGGGCATGATCGAAGCGGGCATCGTCAGTTCCGGGCTTTCGGGCTTCTGGACCCGGGCCGTACACGGGATGGTCATCGTCGTGTCGGTTTCCGCCTATGCGGTCCTCTCCGGGAACGCCGACGAGCGCCTGTTGCGTCTGTTGCGGAGGGGGTGAGGGGAAAGAGGCATTGGGGAGGGGAAGGGGAAACTTTCTGGAGAAAGTTTCCCCTTCCCCTCCCCAAACCCCACCCCTTCCTCTTCAAAGATTTTCGTGTTTATTGAATCCCTTTTCAACGTTTTCCCGGTGGGCGGGAAGAAGCGGGCAGGGACACTTCGGGGCATTTGCAAAGGTTTTTCCGTAAATGGGAGAGCCTGTTGCGGGTGGGGGCGGTGCATTGTCCCGATATGGTTTTCCCGTCATGGGGAGGCTGTGATTGCCCGGTTTTTCGCGTCCGCTTTGGCGTTTTTTGTAGGCGCGAGCGAATCCGGACTTGTTTGTTCCCTGTGTTTTTCTCTCGTTTGAGCCGCGCAGGAGGAAGGCGGTCAGGCAGTGGGGTCAAAAAGCAGATAATACATTGATAGTATTAAGAGCCTTATACATGGTGTGAATGGTATTTATAGTATAAAATCAATATGTTGAAAAACAGCAACGACACACGCTAGGGCCTTCTCGTCTCCGCTCCTTTTTCCTTGAGCAGGCGATCCAGTTCTTCCATGAAGGCGGCGAGGAGGGATTCACGGCCTTTGACGGAACGGATGACCTCGCCCTTGCGGAAGATGATTCCCTTGTCGCGCCCTCCGGCCATGCCGAGGTCGGCTTCCCGGGCTTCGCCGGGGCCATTGACCACGCAGCCCATGACGGCCACCTTAATGGGGGCGGTTTCCGTAGCGAGGCGGCGTTCCACTTCCTGCGCCAGACCGATGAGATCGATTTCCGTACGCCCGCAGGTGGGGCAGGAGATGATTTCCGGCCCGCGTTGGCGCAGGCCCAGCGCCCGCAGTAGTTCCCACGCCACCGTCATTTCCTCCACCGGATCGGCGGTCAGGGAAACGCGCAGGGTATCCCCGATGCCTTCGCTCAACAGGATACCGAGACCTGCCGAGGACTTGACGGCCCCGCGCAGCACGCCGCCAGCCTCAGTGACGCCCAGATGCAGGGGATAGTCGCAGCGTGCGGACAGGAGGCGGTAGGCGGCGACGGTGTTGAGCACGGACGAGGACTTGATGGAAATTTTCGTGTCGTAGAAGCCGTGCTCCTCCAGAATGCGCACATGGCCGAGCGCGCTTTCCACCATCGCCTCGGGCGTGGGGCCGCCGTATTGTTCGAGGAGCCGCTTTTCCACGGACCCGCTGTTGACGCCCACGCGGATGACCGCCCCCCGTGCCTTGGCCGCGTCGACTACGGCCTCCACGTGCTTGCGTTCCCCGATGTTGCCGGGATTGATCCGCAGCCCTTCGAGCCCGGCCTCCAGCGCCAGCAGAGCCAGACGGTAATCGAAATGGATGTCAGCGATGATCGGCACCGGGCTTCCGTCGTGAATGGCCCGCAAAGCCTTGGCCGCGGTTTCGTCGGGCACGGCCACGCGCACGATTTCGCAGCCCGCGTCCGCCAGACGCCGGATTTGGCCCAGCGTCGCGTCCATATCCCGCGTGTCCGTATTGGTCATGCTCTGCACCGCGATGGGCGCGCCGCCTCCGATACGCACGGGGCCGAGGCGCACCTGCCGGGTTTCCTTGCGCGGAAAAAACATAGCCTATCCCCTTATGCTACAGGTCTTAAAGGAAACGGGGGAGGGAACGTGTTCCCTCCCCCGTCTCTTGTCGTTGTTCCGGCGCTCGTGGGCCGCGCCGTCTTTTCCTCTTTATAGCCCTATTCTCCCAGCACCCGCTTGAGGCGTTTCTCCTGAAGATTCCCCTTCCCTGCATCATGCCATATTCGAGGGGGTTCGGGGGGAATGATTCCCCCCGAACAGGGGTCAAGGGGGCGGTAGCCACCTTGCCGCCGGAGGCATCCCCTAGTGCGAGAGCTTCTTGCGCTGTTCGATCAGCGCCGCGGCCTGCTCCTTGAAGGAGGTGAAGCCGGCCTGATGCAGAGCGTCCTCAACGGTGTCGTTCCAGTTCCACGCCGCGTAGATGACGGGCTTGTGGAACATGGCCCGGAAGGTCTTCAAGGCCTTGCGAGCGGCGTTTTCGCGGCTTCCGTCGAGGCTGTCGCGCAGTTCCGCGTGCAGGCGGGCGGCTTCCGCATCATACCACGCGCGAATCTTCTTGGGATCGCCCGCGAGCTTCGCGGCGTCCGCGCGGCCATTGGCTTCCAGCAGCTTGACCAGCTTGGCCTGATGCTGCTCGGCCAGCCACCTGCCGAGATCGGCGGCGCTGAGGTTCTGCGCTTCGATGGCCGCGAAATCCTGCTTGGTGCGGTAATAGGTATCGGGCACGACCGAGGCCGAGGTGATGCCGCTGATGGCCACCACGCCGCGCAGCACTTCGCTGTTGGCGACGCCCTGACCGCAGAAGCCCACCTTCTTCCCGTACTTCTGCCCGGTGAAGATGGTGACCAGAATGGCCCAGACCACGGCGGGGTCTTCCTCGTCGTAGATGTGGGCAAGAGAGCCGTTGTCGCGGTCGGTCGCCAGCACCATCTGCGTCATGTCGTTGGAACCGATGGAGAAGCCGTCGAATTCCTGAATGAACTGGCGCGCCAGAATAGCGTTGGAAGGCAGTTCCGACATGAGGATGATCTTGAGGCCGTCCTCGCCGGTGCGCAGGTTGTGCACGGTGTCGAGGTAGGCGCGCATGGCGCGGGCCTGTTCGAGCGTGCGCACGAAGGGCAGCATGAGCTGGAGGTTGGTCGCCCCATAAGCGGCGCGGGCCAGCTTGAAGGCCTCGATTTCCCAGTCATGGATGTCGCGGGAGACGCCGCGGTAGCCGAGCATGGGATTGTCCTCGTGCTCCTCAAAGAGGATGCCGCCGAGAAGGTTGCGGTATTCGTTGGTCTTGAAGTCCGTGGTGCGGTAGACGATGGGCTTGCCGTAGAAGGCCGTCGAGAAGAGGGCGAGGCCCTGCGCCAGCGTCTGGACATAGTGGTCATGGCCGTTCTTGTGGCCGCGGGCGCGGATGAGCTTGCCGATCTTGCCCGGGATGGAGCGCAGCGCGGCGATTTCCTTGGCAAGGCCGCAACGGGCGCCCACGTCCTCGCGCAGGGCGGTGATGAGGCGCAGGGTTTCCTGCACGGCCGGGTTGAGCGCGGCGTAGCTGACCTGATCGTTGATTTCCTTTTCGATGGCGGCGCGGCGTTCCTTGACTTCGGCCGAGTCGCCCGTCAGGTTGGCCAGCTCCGTATCATAGCCCATGATCACGCGCACGTGTTCGGCCAGATCAGCGGACGTTTCGAGCACTTCATAGAAGCGCGCGGCGCGTTCGGTGTACTCGTCGAGCAGCTTTTCAACTTCGCGCATCCGGCGGTAG
Source organism: Candidatus Bilophila faecipullorum (assembly GCA_944326695.1). GTDB lineage: Bacteria > Desulfobacterota > Desulfovibrionia > Desulfovibrionales > Desulfovibrionaceae > Bilophila > Bilophila faecipullorum. The sequence goes on from CALVEZ010000005.1 coordinate 74,238, forward strand.
ACGGCCATGATCTCTTCGGGATTGCGCAGGTCGTCCTTTTTGCCGAGCTTTTCCAGTTCTTCGGAGAAGCCGGTGATGTTGCCCACGTGTTCGCGGAGGCGCAGATCAAGGGAGACGAGCCCGGCGTCGAGCTGCTCGCGGATGGTCTTGCGCAGCTTGGAGTCGAGTTCGGCGATCTTCTTCTGGGTCAGGCGTTCGAGGTCGCCGTTGTCAAAGGCTTCGAGCGCGGCGGGGTGTACGCCCACGTTGCCGAGCATGAACTCGGCGCGCAGGAGGCCGACCTCAAAGTCGGGCACGTTGCGCAGGCGCGAGAGGAAGAGGGCCTGTCCGATGTCCGCGAGCACAAGGCCGACGCGGGTTTTGGTTTCGGGAAGGGCCTTGACGTCCATTTCGCCGCCCACTTCGTGCAGCGGCAAGAGGCCCCGGTAGACGCGGCCGCGCGTGCCGTCGACGGTCACGTCGAGGCCGTCAAGGGCTTGCAGGGCGGTGGGGTTCTGGATGCCGATGACCGCGGCGATGCCAAGCTCGCGGGAGGTGATGGCCGCGTGGCTGGTGTCGCCGCCCACGTCCGCGAGGATGGCGGAGGCCACGCGCATTCCCGGCACCATGTCCGGGTCGGTGCGCTCGGCGGCGAGGATTTCGCCCTTGCCCACACGGTTGAGCTCAAGGGCGGAACGCAGGAAGCGGACCTTGCCCTGACCCGCGCCGCGGGAAGCGCCGTTGCCGGTGAGGAGGACCTCGGCGGCTGCGGCGGCCTTGGGCTCGACCTCGCGGCGACGCATGAAGATGGTGTGCGGATGGAGGGCGAGCTCCTCGTTCCAGCGGGTTTCGGGACGGGCCTGCACGAACCAGAGCATCCCCTTGGAGTCGATGCAGAATTCCGTATCCATGATCATGCCGTCGTAAGCCTTGCTCACGGCGCGCACGCCCTTGGCGACCTGCTCGGCCTGCGTCGGGGTCAGGGCCCACATGAGGCATTCACGCTCGGGCACGGGCACTTCTTTGGTGCCGCCCCTCTCATCGTACACGATCTTCATGGTTTTGCTGCCCATGAAGCGGACGACCACTTCGCTGCCGTCGTCCTTCTGATAGACGTAGAGCTTATCCGGGGTGACGCGGCCGCCGACCACGGCCTCACCGAGGCCGTAGCTGGTGTCGATGCTGACCAGATCGTTGCGCGTGGTGCCGCGGAAGCCCGTGGCGGTGTCAGCGCTGAAGGCGGTACCGGAAACCACCGGGTTGATCATGCGCATGATGCACACGGACAGCGAGGTGTTTTCGATGGACCATTCCTTTTTGGCTTGCCCGGCCAGCTCTTCCTGCCCGGTCGTTTCGGACTGGGTGAGGGCGTCGAGGATGGCCTCGCGGCGGTAGATCATGGAACGCAGGTTGTAGGCCGAGGCGCAGTCCCAGAGGTAGGCGGTGGCGACGGCATCCTCGCCGACCATATTCAGGAAGGTATCCTGCAAGCCGGCGAAGGCCTTTTTGCGGGAGTCTTCCCCGGCGGCGGAGGAACGCACGGCTACGGGGACGTCGGTTTCCTCGGCCTCGGCGCAGATGTCGCGGTAGGCGGAACGCACGGCCTCGTCCACGCGCGCGGGCAGCGGGCAGCAGAGGATGGCGGCCTGCACCATGACGGAACGCTTGCGGAGCTGATCGATGCCTTCCTGCGAGGAAGCGAAACCGTCGACCACGTTGTTGATGAAGGTGCGCAGGCGGATGCGCGGCAGGGTGGGGTCGGCTTCCGCGGTCTTGCGGATGTCGGCGGCCACGCTGCGGACGAATTTGGGCAGGAAGTCGTGATCGCGGGTGACTTCCTCCGAGGTCCAGTCGATGCGGCCGTAGGCTTCATCCACGCGGGAACGGATCAGCGCGGCGCAGACCTTGCACTCGTCGAGCACGATGTGGAAGGCCACGGACGAGATGGCGCGGAACTGGGGAATACGCACGCCCTCGACCCGGCTGATCAGCGCGGTGTTGTAGTTTTTGCCGCCCACGAGCAGCTCGGCGTCAGTGCCGATCCGCACGATATCCGCGCCCGTCAGAACCAGGCGTTTGAGAAGATCGTCCACCGGAACCTCGTCTTGTCTGTTTTTGGTTGCGGAAGGAGTTTTCGTCATGAAGATTGCCTCTCTCTTCGTATCGGTTGGTATCCCGGTTCAGGCAAGCCGGCTGAGCCGTTCGCCGCAGTAGGGGCAGAATTCGATATCGTCCATCGGCAGGGGACGGCTGCATGCCTCGTTGGTGCACAGGCGCGGCACGGGTCCCAGTTCCACAATGAGTTCGCCTTCGCGGACCGTCACCATCTTGCGGGTTTCCTTGTAGTCGGCGGTCTTGAGGACGCGCTTGACGATGCCCGCCACAGGAGCCAGCACAGCCTTTTCCTGCTTCATGATGGAGACGTTGAAGAGTTCCTCGCCTTCCTTCACGATGTCGCCCGGGTGGACGTACATCACCCACAGATCGCCGTTGCTCGGCGCGCCGACCTGATACTTGTCCGCCGGGTCCGCGAGCACCACCGAGCTTGCCCCGCCGTTCTTGGGCGGAGCCACCTTGACGAGCTGGCTGAAGATTTCGGAATCGAGCACGTAGCGGACCATCGATTCGCCCGCGTCGTTGGGCGAGGTCATGCTCACCAGCAGGAACTGGTGCGGCTTGCCTGCCGTGTCCACGAAGTTGATTTCCTCGCCCACGGCGCAGCCCTCGAACCAGACGGGCAGGGGCAGGCGGTTGGGGTCGCCGTACTTGGCCCGGAACTGCACGGTCTTGACCGCGTCGCCCGGGTGGTTGAGGTACATGACGAGTTCCTCGTCGGTGGGCTCGCGCTTGATGATATCGCGGAAGGCCTTACGCTCGGCGTCGATGTCCATGTCGGGCAGCTTTTCCAGCGGGGAGTGCGTAGTGCGTTCGGCAATGGCCTGTTTCCAGCCGTTGCCGAAGGCGCTTTCATAGACCCAGTCCGGCGGGAAGCCGAGCGGGAGCTTGCCGAATTTGCCGAGCAGCAGGTTGCGGAAGGCGTCGTTGCAGTCCTGATAGAGGGACAGGCGTGCCTGCCGCGTGCCTTCGCTCAGTTCCTCTTCGGGCATGGTGTTGACGCGCTCAAGCACGCCGAGCAGGTAGCCGACCTCTTCCTCGCCGCCGCGCTTGTAGGCCCCGGTCACGGCGAGGAAGGCCGTGTTCCAGGTGATCTGCGAGCCCGGCGTTACGTCGTGGTAACGGACAATCTTGCGCGTTCCCGCGAGGAACTTGAGCATGTAGGGCAAGAGGTGGATGTAGCCCTGCTTGAGCGCCCCTTCCTGCGAGGAGGAGGTGGCGCCGCCCGGCATGGCGTGCTCGACCACGTCGTGGTCCGTGCCCTGGAAGTAGGGCGCGCAGTAGCGGTCGTAGTAGGGGATGACCTGCTTGAGCACGAAGTTGGCGCTGCGCACCATGTCCTTGTCCAGAGCCGTCTTGAGGCCGAGTTCCCCTTCCATGTAGGCTGCCGCGGCCAGGGTATCGCCCTGCCCGTAGCTGCGCACGCAGGCCCCGAGGTTGGTGTCCACGATGTGCGCCCCGGCTTGGGCCGCCGCGCCCACGGCGGGGATGAAGAGGCCGTCGGTGGTGTGGCGGTGATAGTGCAGGACAAGGCTCGGCCAGCGCTTGCGCAGGGCCGCCACCAGTTCGCTGACGAAGCGGGGCGGGCAGGTACCGCCCATGTCCTTGAGGCCCAGGATGAGGTGACGGGACATTTCCGCCTCGCCCATTCCGGCCACGTCGCCGCACATGCCGAGCGCGGCGGCCGCCACATCAAGATAATGCTCCACGGTGAAGCCTTTGGCCCACGAGAGGGAAATCGCGGGCTCGAACACCACGTCCCGGCGGTTGAGGGCTACTTCGGCGAAGGGACGCATGTTGTCAATGTGGTTGAGGAAGTCGAAGCAGCGGATGATCTGGTAATTGTCGCAGATCATTTCTCCCGTCAACCTCATGAGATTTTTCGGCTGCGGGCTGTAGCCGAGCACGTTGGTGGAGCGGATGAGGATTTGCTTGAGCGTTTTCGGGGCGAACTTGTTCCACTCGAGGGCTTCGGAGAAGGGGTAGGTCATGTTGGCCATCATGGCCACATGGAAGTGCGCCCCCCCGCCGTTTTCCAGCGAGAAGAAACCGCAGTTGTCAAGATAGGGCCCGATGAGCCGATCTTCGGCCAGCCGGAAGCGGTTGCCGCTGTTGGACTGCGTGCTGTCGCGGGCGGTCGTGTCCGTGAAGTGGACGCGGCCGCTGTCGCGCACGTAGTCGAGGAGCGCCAGCCGGTCGCCGCGCGGATAGGGGGACGGCTCCTTGCGCGCCTTGGACGGGATGGGCGGCAGGACGACTTCCTGACGGGGCAGGCGCGGCGTGGTGTGGGAGCGGTACTCCCCAAGCTGCACATGGGGGTTGTAGCCCTTGGCCGAGATTTCCGCGATGAGCTTGGCGAGGCGTTCGCTTTCCGGCGCGAGGTCGGCGTAGATCATGAGCTCCGGCGCGGAGGCGATGAAGCCCGTATCGAACATGCCCGCACGGAAGGCCGGGTGCTTGATGACCTGACGGAAGAAGGGGATGGTGGTCTTCACGCCGCCGACCATGTATTCGGTCAGGGCGCGTTCCATGATCCCGAGCACCTTCTGCCAGTCGCGGCCGTAGGCGATGAGCAGGGAGCCCGCAGAGTCGTAGTTCGGCGGGAACTCGTAACCGGCGGAGAGGTTGGAGTCGATACGCACGCCGGGGCCGCCGGGCGAGACGTAACGGGTGATCAGGCCGGAGTTGGGGGCGAAGCTGTCCTGCGGGTCCTCGCAGTTGATGCGCACCTGCATGGCCACGTGCGAGGGCTTGGTGTTCTCTTCGGTGAGGCGCAGCTTCGCGCCGAAGGCGACGGCGATCTGCTCTTCCACGAGGTCGACCCCGTAACGGCTTTCGGTGATGCCGTGTTCCACCTGAAGGCGGGTGTTGACTTCGATGAGGTAGGGCTGGCCCTGCGGCGTAACCAGAAATTCGACGGTGGCGAGGGAGTAGTAGCCCACTTCGCGCACGAGCATGCGAGAGTACTGCTTCAGACGCTCGCGCAGTTCGGGCGTGATGCCGGACCACGGCGAAGGGGTGACTTCCACGAGCTTCTGGTGGTTGCGCTGCACGGAGCAGTCGCGTTCGTCGAAGGCGAAAACGTTGCCGTGCTGGTCCGCGATGACCTGAATCTCGATGTGACGCACGGATTCGAGGTATTTTTCCACGTAGAGGCGCGGGTTGCCGAAGGAGGCCTGCGCCATGGCCGAGGCCTTAAAAAAGGCATCTTCCAGTTCACTTTTCTCCCGAACAAGGAAAATGCCGCGTCCGCCGCCGCCGCCTTCGGCCTTGAGCATGATGGGAAGCGTGATCTCGTCCACGACCTTACGGGCCGCGGGTATGTCCACAGCGCCTTCGGAGCCGGGAACCACGGGGATACCCAGCCTTTTGGCGATCTTGCGGACCTGCACCTTGTTGCCGAGCAGGTTCATGGATTCGGCCTGCGAGCCGATGAAGGTGATGCCCGCCTCTTCGCACTTCTGCGGGAAACGCTCGTCTTCGGAGGCGAAGCCCCAGCCGGGATGGATGGCGATGATGCCGCGCTGCTTGGCCTTGGCGATGATCAGATCAAGGTCGAGATAGGCGCGGGGGTCCTGCCCGAGAAGAAGCAACTCCTGAGCTGACGAAGCCGCTGGAGCGGCCTTGTCGATATCGGTAGCGGTCATTACGGGCACTGCGTTGAAGCGCTCACGGATGGCCCGGCAGATGCGGCGTGCCGGAATACCCCGGTTGGCTACGAGGATGGGCTTGCCCCGAACTTCGTCCAGTACCTGTTCAAACGTCTTGGCGGCCATGCTTTCAACCTTATTAATGTGAGGAAGGTGTTGAGGCCGGGTGCACCCGAGCCCTGTTCAGAAGGTATCGCCCCGGAAGGGGTCCGGGGCCGTCCGCGCCTTCAGCGTCGCCCCGTGGGGCTTCCCTGCGCCGCGCATGGCGCATCGCGTCACGGCTGCCGGGGAGGTCGGTCCAAATGAAGGCTTCCGAAAAGAAAACGACTCGTTCCTTCGCGATTTCTCAGGCACAAGCCGCCGAAATCGTCCAGTCCTTCAAGAACGCCGCTATGGTGTTCCCGCTCGTCCGGGCCGTCCGTCAGAAGAACCGATTGCCCAAGGAAGGCAAGGTGACGTTCAGCAAGTGAACGCCAGGCGTTTTTTCCCTTGGCGTCAATCTCTTCGACATAACAGAAAAACATACGGCTCACAAGTCGCATCCACAGGGCTGCCGCGGATTCCGGGAAGCCTGCGGAATCTGAGGGGGAAGCGAGAAGGCCCGCAGGCACGGCATGTTGCGCCCGCATGAGGCTCGCCGGCGGCGCGCAGACGAGGTTGAGGCCGATGCCCGCAATGAGGAGCGGTTCGGCCTGCGTGCCGTCGGGCGCGCGCATGGGCCGTTCCTCAATGAGGATGCCGCCGACCTTGCGCCACTGCGGTTCTTCGGGGCTGTGCCGCAAAAGATCGTTGGGCCATTTCATGCGCACGGGATAACCGAGCCGGGAAAGCGATTCCGCGATGAGCCCGCCGAGGGCGGGGGCGGCCGCCGTGTCGGTGAAGGGATGGCGGCAGGGCAGGCGCAGGGCCGCGTAGACGTTGCCTTCCGGTGAGACCCAATGCCTCCCGAGCTGCCCCCGGCCGCTCGTCTGGCAGAGGGCGAGGACGCTCCCCCACACCGGAAGCTGGCCGCCGAGGGCGAGGCTGCGGGCCACATCCATACTTGAAGTGGCCTGCCCCGCCAGATAGAGTGGGGCGGGCAGGCGGATCGTTTCCGCGTCCCGCCGCTCTGCCGCCGGATCGGGCTCGGTGAAAAGCTGTTCGAGGAAGGGGGCATCGCCGGACTCGGCGGGGGGCACCGCCGTAAAGTGGGCGGGCAGGCCTTTCCAGAGCGGGGAGGCCGCGGCTTGCGCCGGGGAAAGCCGCTCGGCCACGGGTTCGCGCTGGGGCGTTGCGGCGCGGGCTCCCGTGTGCAGGAGCCGGACCATACCGTTGAGACGAAGAGGGGTATCGTTCATGTCTGTTGCAAGATGGCCGCAAGAGGGCCGGATCGCTGTCTATCTGGTGGGTGGGGCCGTGCGCGACCGCCTGCTCGGGCGGACGCCGCGGGAGTATGATTTCGCCTTTGACGCGGACGGGGAAACCTTTTTGCGCCTCCATCCGCGGGCGCGGCGGGTAGGCAGGAGCGTTTCCGTGATTCTGCTGGACGGACAGGAATATATGCCGCTTCAGGGAACATTGGAAGAGGATTTGCGGCGGCGGGACCTGACCGTCAACGCGCTGGCCGAAGACCGGGAGGGCAGGCTCTACGCCCACCCCGAGGCCCTGTCCGACATTGCGGGCTGCGTACTGCGCCCGGCGTCCCCCACGAGCTTCGCCGACGATCCCGTCCGGGTGTTCCGGCTGGCGCGCATGGCCTGCGAGCTGCCGTCCTTCACGGTGCACGACGAGGCCGTGGCGCAGATGCGGGCCGTGGCCGCGTCCGGGCGGCTGGAAGGTATCCCCGCCGAGCGCGTGGGGAGGGAATTCATGAAGGCGCTGGCCGCCCCCCGGCCTTCGTGCTGGCTGGGCACGCTGGCGGAAGGCGGCTGCCTTTCGCCGTGGTTCCGGGAGGTGGAAGCGGCGGAGGACATCCCCGCCGGGCCGCTGCCGTACCACGCGGGATCGGTGCTTGCGCATCTGATGGACGTCATGGACGCCTCGGCGGGCGATCCTCTGGCGGTATGGATGGCCCTTTGTCATGATCTCGGCAAAATGGAGACTGATCCCGCCATCTTGCCGCATCATTACGGCCACGAGAAGCGGGGTGCGGAGCCCGCCGTCCGTCTGGCGCGGCGTTTGAGCCTGCCCGCCCGTTACGCGGAGGCCGGGGCGCTGGCGTCGGAACTGCACATGAAGGCGGGCATTTACGAGACCCTTCGCCCGGGCACGCGCTGCGATCTGCTCATGCGCGTCCACAATGCGGGGCTGGACGGGCCTTTCTGGGCTCTGGCCGAGGCGGACAGCGGCCATACCCTGCGCCCCCTTGCGGAAGAGGATTTGCGCGTGCTGCTCGACGTTTCCCTGCCTGCGGAATGGCGGGACCGGGGCAAGGCGTCGGGCGAGCGCCTGCGCGCGCTGCGTTGTCAGGCGCTGGCGGCGGCCATCGGACGCCGGAAAGGGGAGGCGGATAATGGCTGACGCGCTGCGCGTCATTGACGCGGAGGGGCGTACCCTCGTCATTTCTGTTGAGGACGCCGGGAAGACGCTGGCTCAGACCCTCTGGCTTTCCGGGTTCTTGCCGCCTCCGGCGCTCTGTTCCGGCCTCGGGCGCTGCGGGGCCTGCCGGGTGCGCTTCATCGAAGGAGCGCCCGATCCCTGCGCGGCGGACGGGGACATTCTGGGCCCGGAGGCCGTGGCCGGGGGCTGGCGTCTGGCCTGCCGCCACCATCCGGGGCCGTCCATGCTGCTGGAGGTTCCGCCCCCGCCCGCTCCCATGCGGCGGCAGCGGGATTCACTTGAGTCCCGGGAGGGGCCCTACCGTCTGGCCGTGGACCTCGGCACCACCTCGATCTATTGGCGGCTCATGGACGGGAGGGGGGAGGAGGCCGCCGGAGGGCAGGCCCTGAACCCGCAGATGGGGGCCGGGAGCGACGTGGTTTCCCGGCTGGACGCGGCGCGCGATCCGGCGGGCCGCAAGCGCCTGCAAAGCCTTGTCCTGCGTTTTTTTCATTCCGTTCTCGCTTCCTCGGGCGTACCCGTCAACGAGCTGTGCGTGGCGGGCAACACGGCCATGACCGCCATCCTTCTGGATGAGGACGTAGACGGGCTGTGCGCCGCGCCCTACCGCCTGCCCGAATCCGGCGGGCGGACGGTGAGGCTGCCCGGCCTGCCTCCGGCGTGGATTCCGCCGCAGCCCGCGCCCTTCGTGGGCGGCGACATCAGCGCGGGTATGGCTGCCTTGCTCTACGGAGAGAAGCCTGTTTTCCCCTTCCTGCTGGCGGATATGGGCACGAACGGCGAATTCGTGCTGGCGCTGGACGAGGAACGCTCTTTCATCGCCAGCGTGCCGCTCGGCCCCTCGCTGGAGGGCATCGGCCTGCGTCACGGGGGTGTGGCGGACACGGGGAGTGTCTCCGGTTTCGCGCTCGGGCCGTTCGGCCTTACGCCCCGGGTCATCGGTGACGCGGCTCCCCGTCGCATCTGCGGTACGGGCTACCTGTCCCTGCTCGATGTCCTGTTACGGATCGGTCTCATCGAGCCTACAGGCCGCCTGTCCGAGCGTCCGGCCTCGCCGCTGGCCCTGCGTCTCCTTGCCTCCGTGACGCGCGGCGCTTCGGGCTGGAGCCTGCCCCTGCCGGGTGGGCTGGCGCTCTTTGGGGCGGACGTGGAGGAAATCCTCAAGGTCAAGGCGGCCTTTTCCCTTGCCTTCGAGTGCCTGCTGGACGCCGCCGGGCTGGAGAGCCGGGATGTGGCCCGCGTGCATCTGGGCGGGGCGCTCGGGGAATATGCCTCCGGCGAGGCGCTGGAAACTCTGGGCTTTTTGCCGCCGGGCCTGCGGTCCCGCGTCACGGCGGCGGGCAATACCTCCCTGCGTGGGGCTTCGCTTCTGCTGCGCCGTCCCGAACTGCGGGAACGCCTCGTGCGCTGGAGCCGCCATTGCGCGTTGACGGACCTGACCGCGCGGCCCGGCTTCACGGACTTGTACATGCGTCATATGGTTTTCGGATAAGCGTCTTTCGTTTGCATGAAAGCCGTTTTTGTGGCATTGCCTCCCTATCCGAAGGGTAGACAAACCTCTTTTCAAGGAGGAATTACGATGAACATCCGACTCATGTCCGATGTCGATATGAAGGGGAAGACCGTTGTCTTCCGCGAAGACCTCAACGTCCCGGTCAAGGACGGAAAAATCACCAGCGACAAGCGCATCCGCGCCGCCGTGCCGTCGCTGAAAATGGCTCTGGAGCAGGGCGCGGGCATCATTGTGCTCTCGCATCTGGGCCGTCCCGAGGAAGGCGTCTTTTCCGAAGAAGCCTCCCTCGCCCCGGTCGCCAGACGCCTTGAAGAACTGCTCGGCGTGCCGGTCCGTCTGGAACGCGACTATCTGGACGGCGTGAGCGTCAAGCCCGGCGACTGCGTACTCTGCGAGAACGTGCGCTTCAACAAGGGCGAGAAGAAGAACAACGAGGAATTGGCCCGCAAGCTGGCCGCCCTCGGGGACATTTACGTCATGGACGCCTTCGCCACGGCCCACCGCGCGCAGGCCTCCACGGAAGGCGCGATCCGCTTCGCGAAGGTCGCCTGCGTGGGTCTGCTCATGGCCGCCGAACTGGAGGCGCTCACCCGCATCCTGCACGCTCCCAAGCACCCGCTGCTGGCCATTATCGGCGGCTCCAAGGTGTCCACCAAGCTCGAAGTGCTCAACAATCTCTCCAAGCGCGTGGATCGGCTCATCGTGGGCGGCGGCATCGCGAACACCTTCCTGAAGGCCGCGGGCTACGAAGTGGGCAAGTCCCTCTATGAACCCGATCTGGTCGATTCCGCCGCCAAAATCATGGAAGAGGCCAAGGAACGCGGCTCGGCCATTCCCCTGCCCGTCGACGTGGTCGTGGGCCCCTCGCTGGACGCGCACGCTCCGGCCACCGTCCTCAAGGCGGACGAGGTGCGGCCCGACGACATGATCCTCGACATCGGCCCCGATACCGCCGAACTCTACGCCGGCCTCATCGCCGAGGCCGGGACCGTGGTCTGGAACGGGCCTGTGGGAGCCTTTGAGATCGACCAGTTCGGCAAGGGCACCGAGGCGGTGGCCAAGGCCGTGGCCGAAACCTCCGCCTATACGGTGACGGGCGGCGGCGACAGCATCGCGGCCCTCGAAAAGTACGGCTATACGAGTCAGGTGGATTATATTTCCACGGCGGGCGGCGCGTTCCTCGAGATGCTCGAAGGCAAGGCGCTTCCGGCGGTGGTCGCTCTTGAGGCGCGTGCGGCGTCGTGAGTCAGTCATCTTCACCCAAACGCAGAAGCAACGCGGGGACTTCCGAAAAGGGGGCCCCGCGTTCCCCGTCCCGTGGACCCCGGTCCGGCCGTGAAGCCGAAGAGCGTGGGCGCGCCGGTCGTGCGCAGGAAAAGCGGGCTCCCCGGCAGGATGCGCGTCGTCCGGCCCCCGCGCGGGGGCCGGAGGAACGGCCCGCCCGTCCCGTCCCGGCCATGCCCGAACCGCTGAAGCAGGCGGCGGGGCATCCGCTGTGCCGCCCTCTTTTCGGGCCCGCCGATCCCTTCGTGCGCAAGGCGCTCGCGCTTCTGCCGCAGGCGCTTGATGCGGTGATGCCGCTTTCGCGCAACCACCGCGCCGATCTCCCGGAGGCCATCCGCGATCTTTCCGCCATGCTGACCTACGAGCGCGGCGGCCTTGGCCGTTCCTACTGGAGCGCGCCGCGCTACGTCTCGGCCTATCTGCGGTATTTTCTGCCGTGGAATCTGGTGCGGCTGAGCCGCCTCCTGCCGGGGCTCGATCTGCCCGTGCCGCCCTGCGACGCGGAGCATCCGGTCACGGTCGCGGACCTGGGAAGCGGGCCCCTGACCCTGCCGCTGGCCCTCTGGCTGTCGCGCCCGGATTGGCGCGCGCTGCCGCTGACGCTCATCTGCGTGGATACGGTCCCGCGTCCGATGGAAATGGGACGGAGCCTTCTGGAGCGCATGGCCGAACTGTGCGGCGAGGAGCTTAAGTGGACGATCCGGCTGGTGCGCACGCCGCTCATGCAGGCTTTCCGCGAGGTGCGCGCCCCTCATCTGCTCATGGCGGGCAACGTGCTCAACGAATTGAAGGACAAGCCGGGCGTGAGCCTTGAGGACCGCATGGCCGAGCTGGCCTTTGCCGTGGGGCGCACGCTCCATCCCGAGGGCGCGGCGCTTTTCGTGGAACCGGGGACCCGTCTCGGCGGCACCCTGACGGCCAAGCTGCGGGAAACCGCGCTGGAAGAGGGGCTTGTGCCGTTTGCGCCTTGCCCGCATCAGGAACCCTGCCCCTTGCTGGATTCGCGGGAACGCCGCTGGTGCCACGCCACGCTGCTGGCCGAAGCCCCGGCGTGGCTGTCCGAGCTGGCCCGTACCGCCCATTTGCCCAAGGATTCTCTGAGCCTTTCCTTCATGCTGCTGCGGCCCGAAGGCTGCGCTTTGCCGGAAAAGGCGGCGCTCTTTCCCTCTATGGACCCGCGCGGCGTGGTGGGGCGCATCCTGTCCGACGCCTTCCCCGTGCCGGGCATGGGCCGGGCCCGCTATGCCTGCACTGAAGAGGGCTTTGCCATCATTCCCGCCGCCGAGGGCATCCCTTCCGGCGCGCTGGTGGCCTGCCGCCGTCCCTCCTCGCCCCGCCGGGACGCCAAGTCCGGGGCCGTGGAACTGCTGTGGCAGGCGGAAACCAAACCTCAACGCTGAGTTACTTTCAGGAGTCTTTCATGTCCAAAGTCATCACCCGGTTCGCGCCCAGCCCGACCGGGCATCTGCATATCGGCGGCGCGCGCACCGCGCTGTTTTGCTGGCTTCTCGCCCGTCATTACGGCGGGGAATTCCGCCTGCGCATCGAAGATACCGATACCGAGCGCTCGAAGCAGGAATATACGGATTCCATCCTCGCTTCCATGCGCTGGCTGGGCCTCGACTGGGACGGCGAACTGACCTATCAGACGCAGCGCACGGCCCGGTACAACGAGGTCATCGACAAGTTGCTGGAAACCGGGCACGCCTACTGGTGCTCGTGCACGCCGGAAGAGGTGGAGGCCATGCGCGAGGCCGCCCGCGCCAAGGGCGAAAAGCCCCGCTACGACGGCCGCTGCCGCGAGCGCGGTCTTGAGGCCGCGCCGGGCCGCGTGGTGCGCCTGAAGGTGCCTACCGAGGGCCGCGTGGTCTTCGACGACATGGTGAAGGGGCACATCGCCACCGACGTTTCCGAGCTTGACGACATGATCCTGCGCCGCAGCGACGGGATGCCCACCTACAACATGGCCGTGGTGGTGGACGATCACGACATGGGCATCACCCACGTCATCCGCGGCGACGACCACGTTTCCAACACGCCGAAGCAGATTCTCATCTATCAGGCGCTGGGCTGGGATTTGCCCGTCTTCGGCCATGTGCCCATGATCCTCGGCAAGGACCGTCAGAAGCTCTCCAAGCGGCACGGGGCCCGGGCCGTGGTCGAGTATCAGGGCGACGGCCTTCTGCCCCACGCGCTGGTCAATTGCCTTGTCCGCCTCGGCTGGTCGCACGGGGATCAGGAACTCTTCACCATGCAGGAGCTCATCGATCTTTTCGACGGCAAGAACCTGAACAGCTCGGCGTCGGCCTTCGATCCCGACAAGCTGCAATGGTTCAACGCCCACTATCTGCGCGAGACGCCGCTTGACGAGCTGACCCGTCTCGTTCTGCCCTTCATCCATAAGAAGGGCTTTGCGGATGCGACCGAGGCGACCATTCTGCCGCTCGTCCCCCTCTACCGCGAACGAGCCAAGAACCTGATTGAACTGGCCGACGGCATTTCCCAGCTGCTTTACGCCTCCGCCGACCTCCCTTACGACGAGGCTGGCGTCGCCAAGTGGCTCACCGAGGAAGGCAAGGAGCACCTGCGGATCGTGCGCGACCGCATCGCGGCCCTGCCGTCCTTCGACAAGGAAGGCATCGAAGGGGTCATCCATTCCTATGTGGAAAGCCTCGGCGTCAAGTTCAAGATGGTGGCGCAGCCCGTGCGCGTGGCGATCACGGGCGTCATCGGCGGCCCGGGCCTGCCGGAGTTCATGCTCGCCATCGGCAAGGAAGAAACCCTCGCCCGTATGGATCGCGGGTTGACGTTGTAGGAAAAGAAGGAGGAGAGGGGGCCTTTCTGACGAAGGTTCCCTCACCTCCTTCTCTCTCTCTCTCTCTCTCTCTCTCTCTCTCTCTCTCTCTCTCTTATTGCATGGGCTCGTCCTCGCCGCGGGTGAACATGCGCCACATGACGCCCGTGGCGGTGCGTTCGGGGACGACGCGCAGGATGGGCGTCTCTTTCCAGATGTAGACCATCGAGTCGTCGGGATAGACCTCGCATTGCATGTTCTGCATGATGAGGTGCGGCTGGAGCGCCTGCGGGTCTTCGCCGAGCTCCAGAAGCTGCTCGTGGAGCAGTTCCTCCACGCGCGCGGCGACGCCTTTGTCTGTGGGGTAGGGTGCGGACATGCTGCCTTCCTGAGTTGAAGTGCACAGCCCCGTTCGGGAAGGGAGCGGAGCGATGATGTTTTTCTGTTGCGTGAATATAAAGGGATAAAAGGGCTTAGGCAAGAGCGGCGTATCGGGCGGCATTTTTTTTTCCGAGGTTGGAGAAAAAAGGCTTGACGGAATGACCGAACCTGCGTAGAAGCATTTCTCGCATCACATCACAGGCGCGTAGCTCAGGTGGCAGAGCACTTCCTTGACACGGAAGGGGTCAGCAGTTCAAGTCTGCTCGTGCCTACCATAACGACTCCGAACAGGGAGGGAGGTTCACCTTCCTCCCTGTTTCTTTTTCTTTCGGATGAGCTCCGAAGCCAAAAAGGTGCTGCCATGCAAGTCTCGGTTGAAGGAAAGCTGGTTGAGGTCTCTGACGGAGCATCCTGTGCGGATGCCTTGAAAGAGGGGTTGAGCGGAAAGCGTTTCAAGTCTGCCCTTGCCTGCAAGGTTGGGGAACGGCTGCTTGACTTGACTGCGCCCGTCCCCACGACGACCGGAGAGACTCCCGAGCTGACTCCCGTGACCGCCGATTCGCCCGAAGGCTTGGCCCTTCTGCGCCACTCCGCCGCCCACGTCATGGCCGCGGCCGTCAAGAAGCTTTTTCCCGCCGCCAAGGTGACCATCGGTCCCGCCATCGAAAACGGCTTCTATTATGACTTCGATGTAGAAAAGCCCTTTACTCCCGAGGATTTTGAAGCCATTGAAGCGGAAATGCGGCGTATCGTCGATGCCGCCGTTCCCTTTGAGCGGATGGATATTTCCAAGGCCGACGCCATGAAACTTTTCTCCGACATGGGCGAAACCTACAAGGTCGAGCTTGTGGAAGGGCTGGACGACGGCACCATTACCTTGTACCGCAACGGCGATTTCGTCGACCTTTGCCGTGGGCCGCACATCCCGAACACCGGCTGCGTCAAGGCGTTCAAGCTGCTTTCCGTGGCCGGGGCCTACTGGCGCGGCGACGAAAAGAACCGGATGCTCTCGCGCATCTACGCGACGGCCTTTGCGGACGCCAAGGACCTCAAGGACTATCTCAACCGCATCGAAGAAGCCAAGCGCCGCGATCACCGCAAGCTTGGCAAGGAGCTTGAACTCTTTACGTTCCATGAAGATGTGGCTCCCGGGATGGTCTTCTGGCTGCCCAAGGGGATGCTTGTCCGCACCATTTTGGAAGATTTCCTGCGCCGGGAACACCTCAAGCGCCATTATGAGATCGTGCAGGGACCGCAGGTGCTGCGCCGCGAATTGTGGGAAAAATCCGGCCATTACGCCAACTACCGTGAAAACATGTACTTCACGGAAATTGAAGGCGACATGTACGGCATCAAGCCCATGAACTGCGTGTCGCATATGCTCATTTACAACGCCCACTTGCGCAGTTACCGGGAGCTTCCGCAGCGCTATTTCGAGCTCGGTGTCGTGCACCGTCACGAAAAGTCGGGCGTGCTGCACGGGCTTTTGCGCGTGCGCCAGTTCACGCAGGATGATGCCCACATCATCTGCGCGCCCGAGCAGCTTGAGGACGAAATCATCGGCGTCATCGCCCTTGTGCGCGACCTGATGGCCCTCTTCGGCTTCCAGTACCGCGTGGTGATTTCCACCCGGCCCGAAAAGGCCATCGGTTCCGACGAGGCGTGGGAACTCGCCACCAACGCGCTGATCAAGGCCGTTGAGCGCGCGGGCCTCGCCTACACCATCAACGCCGGAGACGGTGCCTTCTACGGTCCCAAGATCGACGTGAAGGTGACCGACGCCATTGGTCGCGAATGGCAGTTGTCCACCATCCAGTGCGACTTCACCTTGCCGGAGCGCTTTGAGCTGGAATATGTGGGGCAGGACGGCGAGCGTCATCGTCCGGTCATGGTGCACCGCGCCATCCTCGGGTCGCTGGAGCGTTTTATCGGGGTGCTGACCGAGCATTATGCCGGGGCTTTCCCCGCGTGGCTTGCCCCCGTGCAGGCCCGGATACTGACTGTTACCGACGCGCAGAACGCCTTTGCCGAAGAAGCTTGCGAAAAGCTGAAACAGCAGGGCATCCGTGCGGAAGTTGATACGCGCAACGAAAAACTGGGCTTCAAGGTCCGTGAGGCGCAGCTCGCCAAGATTCCCTACATCCTCGTCGTCGGCGACAAGGAAGTGGAATCGGGCAGCGTCAACGTGCGCCTGCGTACCGGCGAAAACCTCGGCGTGAAGACGCTTGAGGAAATCGCCGCCCTGATTCAGGAAGATTGCGCGGAACCGTTCAAACGTGGAGGGATGAGTTATCGCTTCTCTTAATGCAAAGCCTCGTCGGGATATGCCTCAGGATGGCGTGCGCCGGAATGAGCAGATTCGCGCCCGCGAATTGCGCGTCATCGGCCCCGAAGGTGAACAGCTTGGAATTTTGGGTCGGAATGAAGCCATTGCCTTGGCCAAGGAACACGGTATGGACTTGGTGGAAGTGGCGGCTACGGCCGATCCGCCTGTCTGCCGCGTGATGGACTACGGCAAGTTCAAGTACGAGACGCAGAAGAAGAAGCAAGAGGCCAAAAAACGCCAGACCGTTGTGCAGATCAAGGAAATCAAGGTCCGTCCGAAAACCGACGATCACGATTTTGAGACCAAGGTCCGGCACGTCAGGCGCTTCCTTGAGGACGGAGACCGCGTGAAGGTTACTGTGTTCTTCCGCGGGCGTGAAATCGTCCATAAGGATCGTGGCCTCAGCATCCTTGAGCGCGTTATCGCCGACACCAAGGACGTGAGCAAGGTCGAGCAGGAACCCCGGGCGGAGGGACGTACCCTCCAGATGCTCTTGACGCCGCTGCCGAAACGCAGCGGGGCGCAGGACGCTCCCGCTCAGGAAGACTAGTTTCCCGCTTGCCAAGCGCGCCCAAATAGGCCATTATGCCTTTCCGCCTTCGGGCGGCGGGGGTCGTGCCCCGTAGGTTTTCCGTGAGACAGAGCCTCAAGTCAGGAGTTGACCATGCCCAAGATCAAGACCAGACGTTGTGCCGCCAAGCGGTTTTCCACCACTGGCACCGGCAAGTTCAAACGTCGCAGACAGAACCTGCGCCACATCCTCACCAAGAAGGATGCCAAACGCAAGATGCGTTTGGGTCAGGGCGCTCTGGTGGATGCCACCAACGTTAAGGCCGTTCGTCGGATGATGCCCTACGCCTAAGGCGCAGCGTACCGTTCCGTCCCTTTTTGCACTCGGCTGGCCCGATCTCCGCCTCGCCGGGTTCCTAAACAAGCATCGGAGGATAATTCCATGCGCGTAAAGAGAGGTCTTGCTGCCCATCGTCGGCACAAGAAATATTTGGATATGGCTAAAGGCTTCCGCGGAGGCCGCAGCCGTTTGTACCGTACTGCCCGTGAAGCCGTCGAACGTTCGCTCGCGTACGCCTTTGTAGGCCGCAAGCAGCGTAAGCGCGAATTCCGCAAGCTGTGGATTCTGCGTATCAACGCCGGCGCCCGCGAAAACGGCTTGTCCTATTCCAAGCTGATTTACGGCCTGTCTCAGGCCGGCGTCGCCCTGAACCGCAAGGTTCTGGCCGACCTCGCCGTGCGCCAGAAGGAAGATTTCGCCAAGCTGGTCGAACTGGCCAAGACGAAGCTCGCCTAGTTCCCGCGGCGGATCGCCAAGCAAGGAAGCAAAGCGGAGGCCGGACACGACCCGTCCCTCCGTACCATGTATAAAGGTCGATGATGGACCTGCTCACGGAATCCATCTGACGGTTTTCCCGTCAGCCCCTGAAAGCCGCGCGCCTTCTCCTTCTAGAGAGAAAGCGCGCGGCTTTGTCGTGGGCAAACGGCGAAAGGCAAGGAGGGCGTGGTCTCTGCCCCGGCCTGCGCCGGACACATTTCGGGAAAGAGCTTTTGGGGACGGGGAGGAGAGTGCTCGGCGTGGCTTTAGAGCTGCTTTTCCATACTCTTCACAGTGTTATTGAACAGTATCTTTTGGAGATACGCCTCTTGAGTTCAATGCGACGCCGAGAGGATGGAATGATCGGGATACGCCTCTGGTCCGGCTGGCTTTCAATCCTCCGGTGCAAGCCGTCCATTCGTTTCGGTATCGTAAGGAGAGGGCTGCCATGTGAAGGGAAAGCATTCGAGAGCACTCGCACGCGTATGCTTTTTTTGCCTTCTCTTGGTGTAAGAATGATTTTTTGCAGTTGATGAAGGAATGAAGGCTTTAGAGAAAAGCCAGTACAGCGGCTGCGGCAAGCAGGGCCAAGGTCATGGAAAGACAGCCTGCCTTGCCTCCGCGTGACGGGGGGACAGGCGGTGCGGGAGCGGGCTCGGCGCTGCGCAGGGAGGCGGCGTTTTGCTTCGCCTGTTCCCGTTTTTCAAGGGCTTCCCGCTCTTCGAGCCGATAGGTTTCTTTCCAGTCCTCGATCCAGCGGTCGGGGCGCTGGCGTTGGCGTTCGGCCTCCAGATAGGACCGCAGCGTCTGCACGTCGCTGGTTCCGCGCGGAAAATTGGAGATGTCCAAAGGATAGAAGGAGGCGGTGATCTCCGCCGAGAATTGCACGAAATAGCGCAAGCTGTGCTGGTCGCCGTCGACGATGGCGGAGAGGTACAGCAGCTTGGCGCAGGCCTCGATATTGCGACGGTTGAGGTGGCATTTGGTGAGATCGGCTGCGGGGTTGCGCGCGTTCTGATCCAGAAAGGAACCGATATACTGGCAGCAGCCCGCCATCCACGCCGCCATTTCCCGTTGCCCTTCCCGCTTGATGCGGATGAACGTCGCCAGAGGGTGCGCGTCAAGTTCGTCAAGAAAGGCTTCGGGAAGCGTGGGGGGAGCGGGAAAGGAGGGCAGCTTGACGGGCGCGCTTTTCTCCGCGCGGCCTCCGCTTGAGGCTCGCCTTTGCGCGTGGAGGGAGCCCGGCACGCTGAGAGCGTCCTTGTCTTGCGGGGACAGGGCATCGAAAGCCTCCTGCTGATCCGGGGGAAGGCTTTGCCGAAAGGTTTCAATCCGTTGCTCCTGATCCATCGCGTACCTGCCTTGGGAAAGGGGCCCGCCGTGTCCTGCGTGGCCCTGAAAAGTCAGTCGTTATACATCCTTCCGCTTTTTTGCGTTTCCGGAAAATGATGTTTGGGAAGTATAGCTGAGAACAGCTTGCAAGACAAGGCGGTATGGCAAAAAGAGCTTGTTCTTCTATTCTCTTGCGGCCCACAACCTCCTAAGCGGCACGCTTCCGGCAAGGGGCGGCCAGGCCCGAAGCGTCCCGGGCCGCGCCCGCGTCCGGTGGTGTTTCGCTCACAGCAATGACGCTGGCGGGTGCCCTTGAGGAGCTCGGTTCCCTTTGGGGGCTTCACCATACGTTCACGTGAAGAGGAGAGTTCCCGCAGTGCCCAGCCCTTTCTTCATCTTTGGGGCAAGCCTCCGGCGCTCTCCAAGGCCGCCGCTCCATTCCCGAGGAATGGCACGGAGCCGGGCATGGGAAAAGCCTTAACAAGGAGCGGCGGTGAGCCTTTTATCAGGAGCTGCGCGGGACGTGCGAGAGGAATCTCTTCGTATCGGCTCTGCTCATGGTGAAGGCGGTGATGGCGGCGGGGAGAAAGGCGGCTTTGGGGCGGCCTTGTCTGGAGGACCGAAATGATCCGCCGCGAGGGGGCGGATTTACAAGCGCGGCCCGGTATGGTACAGCACAACGTATTGTCGCTTCAAGCCGATGCGGTACGCGCAGAGGTGAAAGTATAATATTTTGCCAGGTTGTACAGATGGACCTTCTTACGGAACTTGAAAGCCTGATCCCGGAACTCGAAAAGGGCCTGGATCAGGCTTCTTCATTGCAGGAAATGGAAGCGCTCCGAGTGGATTTTCTCGGACGCAAGGGCCGTATCGCCCGTATCATGGCTCGCCTTCCCGAGCTTGAGCCCGCCCAGCGCCCGCTGCTCGGGCAGACCGCCAACCGCGTCAAGGAAAGCCTGACCTCCCTTTTCGAGGGCAAGAAGGCAGCGCTTGACGCAGCCGAGGAAGCCGCGGCGTTGGCCCGTTTCGACGCCGGTTTGCCGGGCCGCCTGCCGTGGAAGGGATCGCTCCATCCCGTGACCTTGGTGATGGAAGAGATTTGCAATATCTTCAAGGGCCTTGGCTATGACATCGTGTCCGGCCCCGAGGTGGAGACGGACTATTATTGCTTCGAGGCGCTGAACATCCCTCCCGACCATCCCGCCCGTGACATGCAGGATACGCTCTACGTTTCCGACGGGATTGTCCTGCGTACGCACACCTCGCCCTTGCAGGTGCGGACGATGCTCAAGCAAAAGCCCCCCGTGGCCGTGGTCGCTCCGGGCCGGGTCTATCGCCGCGACTCCGACATCACCCATACGCCTATGTTCCATCAGGTGGAGGGCCTGCTCGTCGACAAGCACGTCACCATGGCCGACCTGCGCGGCACTCTGACGGCCTTCATGCGTTCGGTCTTTGGTTCCGACACCCGCATCCGCTTCCGCCCGAGCTTCTTCCCCTTTACGGAACCGAGCGCCGAAGCCGACATTTCCTGCTGCATGTGCGGCGGGAAAGGGCACATCGACGGCACCACCTGCCGCGTGTGCAAGGGCACGGGCTGGCTCGAAATCCTCGGCTGCGGCATGGTCGATCCCGAGGTCTTCAAGGCGGTCGGCTATGATCCCGAAGAGGTGACGGGCTTCGCGTTCGGCCTCGGCGTCGAACGTATCGCCATGCTCAAGTACGGCATCGGGGACCTGCGGATGTTCTTTGAGAACGACGTGCGGTTCCTGCGCCAGTTCGCCTAGCCACGGCACCCATTGCAATGCCGCCTGCGGAAGCCGATTTTCCCAAGGGGCAAGGCGCAAGGCAGGCGAAGGCGCAGCGGCGCTACGTCAGGATGCTTTTGCCTTGCAGGACGGCTCCTTGAGAACAGGCGGTTTTGGGACAGGCGGTTGAATGGAAGCTGAGGTCGGGAATTTTCGGGAGATTTGAGGCGCGGCGTCGCGGACGCGCGCGAGAGGCCGGGCGGAATCGCGTCGGCGTTGCGGGGCTCGGCCCCGGAGGGATAATCCATGCTGTTAAGTTTGAAATGGTTGCGCGAATTTGTGCCGCTGGAGGCCAGCGCTCAGGAGCTCGGGGATCGTCTGACGATGCTCGGGCTGGAACTTGAAGATATTCTGCATCCCTATGACGGGATCAAGACCATCGTCGTCGGCCATGTCCTGACGAAGGAAGCCCATCCTGATTCGGATCACCTTGCCGTGTGCACTGTGGACGTGGGGCAGGGCGAGCCGCTCACCATCGTCTGCGGGGCCCCCAACGTGGCCGCGGGCCAGAAAGTGCCCGTGGCGCTGGTGGGAACGACCATGCCCGGCGGCATGGTCATCAAAAAGGCCAAGCTGCGCGGCGTGCCTTCCTTCGGGATGATCTGCTCCGAGCGCGAACTCGGCCTCACCGACGACCACAGCGGCATCATGGTCCTGCCCGAGGCTTTCCGGGTGGGCGACCGCCTTGTGGACGCCCTTGATCTGGATACGGAAATTCTCGAAATCGGCATCACGCCCAACCGCGGCGACTGCCTGTCCGTGCTCGGGCTGGCCCGTGAAGCGGCGCTGGCGTTCAAGCTGCCCCTGACCATGCCCAAGGTGCATGTGGAGGAAAAGGGCGCTGACTGGACCTCCGAATGGTCCATCGGCATCCCCAAACCGGAATTGTGCCCCTTCTACCAGCTCCGTCTGGTGGAGGGCGTGACCGTGAAGCCTTCGCCTGCGTGGATGCGCTACCGCCTCCATGCCGTGGGCGTGCGCCCCATTTCCAACATCGTCGACATCACCAACTACGTGCTCATGGAACTCGGCCAGCCCCTGCACGCCTTTGACCGCGACAAGCTGGAAGGCGGCCGTACCGAGATTTCCCTTGCCCGCGAGGGCGAGCGCATTGTGACGCTCGACGGGCAGGAGCGCGTGCTTACCGCCTCCGACCTGCTCATCCGCGACGGCGTCAAGCCGGTGGCCCTCGCCGGGGTCATGGGCGGCCTTGAAACGGAAATTTCCGATGCCAGCCGCGCGGTTATGGTGGAAAGCGCGGTGTTCCGGCCTGAAACGATCCGCAAGACCGCCCGGCGGCAGTCGCTCCCCAGTGAAGCGTCCTACCGCTTCGAGCGCGGCGTGGATCAGGGCGGCTCCGCCTACGCCATGAACCGGGCCGTGAGCCTCATGGCCGAATGCGCGGGCGGCGTGGTCCGCACGGGCGCGTGCACGCTGGAGCCCAAGCCGTGGATCGCGTCGGTGCCCACGTTCCGCGTCCGCCGTGCCGTCGATTTGCTCGGCATGGACGTTGAACCCGCCTTTTGCGCGGATACGCTGGAGCGGCTGGGCTGCGCCCTCGACCGCGGCGACGAGGCCGCGTGGAAGGTCACGACCCCGAGCTGGAGGCAGGACCTCAGCCGCGAGGTGGACCTCATCGAGGAAATCGCCCGCGTGAAGGGTATGGACACCATCCCCGAAACCTTGCCCGCCGTTTCTCGTCCTCTCGAACGTTTCGGCCAGCCGGAATCGCGTTACGCCTTCCTGTCGCGCGTCAAGGCATGGGGAAGCGGGCTCGGCCTGAACGAAGCCGAAAACTACAGCTTCGTCGGCCATAAGGACCTTGATCACCTCGGGCTGCCCAAGGAAGGGCGCATCGACATCATCAATCCGCTGACCGAGGAGCAGAACGTCCTGCGTACCGCCCTCGCCCCAAGCCTGCTCCAGAACGTGCGTACCAACATCGCGCACGGCAACATGGGCGTGCGTCTCTTCGAGGTCGCCAACGTCTTCGAGGCCGACGCCGCCTCCCAGACCACGGCGAAGGAGCGCGCCCGCCTCGGCCTCGTCATGTATGGCTCGCTCTACGATACGGCGTGGCCTCATGCGGAGATGGACGCTGGCTATGCGGACATTCGCGGCCTTGTGGAGCATTTCGCGGGCTTTTTGCATCTTGCGGTCCCGGCCTTTATCCGCGAGGCCGAGCACCCCGCCTACGCCCCCTGCGTGCGCGTGGAGATCGATGGCCGCCCCGTGGGTCTCATCGGGCAGGTCAAACCGCAGCTTGCCGACGCCTACCACGCCCGCAAACCCGTGTGGCTGGCCGAACTGGACCTCGAAACCCTGTGGGAGCTGCATCAGCAGGCCCGCATCGCCTTCCGGCCTCTGGCGGTTTTCCCGCCTTCCCGCCGGGACGTGACGGTCATCGCGCCGACGGCCCTGTCCGTGAGCGCCATCGAGGAGCATATCCGTGGCCTGCGCATCGCCATCCTTGAGGATGTGACGCTCATTGACCTGTATGAACCCAAGGACACCGAGGAACGCAATCTGACCTTCCGGCTCACCTTCCGCAAGGCGGATCGCACCCTGAAGGACGCCGAGGTGGACAAGGAACGTGAAAAGGTGGCGCAGTCACTGGTCAAGAATCTTGGCGTCCGCATCTGACGGGCGCGGCGTAAAGGGGCACTGTTTCAGGATCGACGCACCGGAGAACGACGCTGTACGGAAGGTGTATGACTGGACGGACCTATCGCATCGGGGAAGCTGCGCGGCTCTTGAAGCTGGAAAGCTATGTCCTGCGTTTCTGGGAAACGGAGTTCGCGCAGCTGCGCCCCGTGCGCACGCCGAAAGGCCAGCGTCTCTACTCCGATGCGGACCTCGTATTGCTGCGGCGTATTCGTACCCTGCTGCATGAGCGGGGTATGACCATTGAAGGGGCGCGGCGCGTCCTTGCCCGGGAATGCGTCGACGCCCTCCCCGCTGGAAGGTCGGACCGCGACGCCGCCGAAGTGTTGCGGCTGGTCGAGCGGGAGCTTGTCGCCCTCAGGGATGTCTTAACCAAAACGGCAAGGTAGCTGATGATTCTTTCTCCTTCCCTTCTTTCCGCCGACGTGGGCAACCTCGCGGCGGAACTTTCGGCTTTGGAAGCCGCGGGCGTGCAGTGGGCGCATTGGGACGTCATGGATGGCCGTTTCGTGCCCAACATCACTTTCGGCCAGCACGTCATCCGGCAGATGCGCCCCCGCAGCGGCCTTTTTTTTGACGTGCATCTCATGATCGTCGAGCCGGAAACCTACCTTGCCGACTTTCAGGCTGCCGGGGCGGACATGCTGGTCGTCCACGCCGAAGCCACGCGCCATCTGCAGCGGACGCTGGCCGAAATCCGGCGTCTGGGCATGAAGGCCGGAGTGGCGCTCAATCCGGCCACGCCGCTCAGCGCGCTCGACTACGTGCTCGGTGACGCGGACATGGTTCTTCTCATGAGCGTGAACCCCGGTTTCGGGGGCCAGAAGTTTTTGCCCGTCACCTATGAAAAAATCCGCCGCCTGCGCCGGATGATCGACGAACGGCGTCTTGAGACGCTCATCCAGATCGACGGCGGCGTCACCCCGGACAACACCGCCGAACTCGTACGGGCCGGCGCGGACGTGCTGGTGTCCGGCTCGGCCTTTTTCTCGGTTCCTCCCTATGAAAGCCGCCGCCGGACCTTCGAGGCACGGGCGGACGAAGCCCTTTCCCAGACTCTCTAAGCAGATGGAGATTGCCATGCGTTCCCGTAAAGAACTTGCCGATGCCGTCCGCATCCTTTCGATGGATGCCGTGGACAAGGCCAAATCCGGCCATCCCGGCGCGCCCATGGGCATGGCCGACATGGCCGAGGCCCTGTGGAGAGGCGTGCTGCGCCACAATCCCGCCAATCCCCACTGGGCGAACCGGGACCGTTTCGTGCTGTCCAACGGCCACGCCTCCATGCTGCTGTACAGCCTGCTGCACCTGACCGGCTACGACCTGAGCATGGACGACATCAAGGCCTTCCGCCAGCTCGGTTCGCGCACGCCCGGCCATCCTGAATTCGGCGTGACGCCCGGCGTGGAGACCACCACGGGCCCGCTCGGGCAGGGCTTCGCCACCGCCGTGGGTATGGCCGTGGCCGAAAAGCTGCTGGCTGCGGAGTTTAACCGCGAGGGCTTCCCCATCGTCGATCACCACACCTACGTGTTTCTCGGGGACGGCTGCCTCATGGAAGGGCTGTCGCAGGAAGCCTGTTCGCTGGCGGGCACCCTCGGCCTCGGCAAGCTGATCGTCCTCTATGACGACAACGGCATTTCCATTGACGGCAAGGTCAGTCAGTGGTTCGGGGACGACACCCCGGCCCGCTTCGAAGCCTGCGGCTGGCAGGTCATCCCGGACGTGGACGGGCACGACGCGGCCATGCTCGACGCTGCGCTGACGCTGGCGCGCAAGGAAACGGCGCGTCCGACGCTCATCTGCTGCAAGACGACCATCGGCTACGGCTCGTCCAAAAAGGGCGGCACGGCTTCGTGCCACGGCTCTCCCATGGGCGAGGAGGAAAACGCGGCCGTGCGTGCGGCGCTCGGCTGGACCGAGCCGCCTTTCGTCATCCCGCAAGACATCCGGGACGCGTGGGACGCCCGTCAGAAGGGCGCGGCGCTCCAGTCCGAATGGGACGCGCTCTTTGCCGCCTACCGCGCCGCCTATCCCGACCTGGCCGTCGAGTTTGAGCGGCGCATGTCCGGGGCGCTTCCCGCGGACTGGGAGGCGGTCAGCAAGGCGGCCATCGAACGTTTCGACGCCGACAAGCCCAAAGTGGCCACCCGCATTGCCAATCGGGACGTGCTCAACGCCCTTGCTCCCCATCTGCCGGAACTCTTCGGCGGTTCCGCCGACCTGACGGGTTCCGTGGGTACGTGGCATGAGAAGGCCGTGCGCATCGGCCGCGACGAATGGCACGGAAACTACCTGTCCTATGGCGTGCGCGAGTTCGGCATGGGCGCGGTCATGAACGGCCTTGCCCTGCACGGCGGGTTCATCCCCTACGGCGGAACCTTCCTCGTCTTCTCCGATTACGCCCGCAACGCCATCCGCCTTTCCGCGCTCATGAAGCAGCGCCTCGTGTGGGTGCTCACCCACGATTCCATCGGCGTGGGCGAGGACGGCCCCACGCACCAGCCCATCGAGCACGTGAGCAGCCTGCGCCTTATCCCCGATCTTTGGGTCTGGCGTCCCTGCGACGCCGTGGAAACCGCCGTGGCGTGGAAGACCGCCCTTGAAAGCGCCGAACCTTCCTGCATGATCCTCACCAGGCAGGGGCTCGCGCCTCAGGCCCGCACCGCCGGACAGCTTGAAGCCGTGCGGCGCGGCGGCTATGTCCTCAGGGACTGCGACGGCGCGCCCGAGGTGATCCTCATCGCCACCGGGTCCGAGGTGCAGCTTGCCGTGGACGCCGCCGCCGCGCTGACGGCAAAGGGCCGCAAGGTCCGCGTGGTGTCCATGCCGTGCACCGAACTTTTCGACGCCCAGCCTGCCGACTATCGCGAGTCCGTCCTGCCCGCCGCCGTGCGCGCGCGCGTGGCCGTGGAAGCGGCCTCGGTCGACGGCTGGTGGAAGTATGTGGGGCTCGACGGCGCCGTGGTGGGCATGTCCACGTTTGGAGAGTCCGCTCCCGGCGGCGAGCTGTTCAAGCATTTCGGCTTCACCGTCGAGCATGTGGCCGAGGTCGCCGAAGGGCTTTTGAAGTAGGGGGCCGGGGGAGGGCGCTTTGTGAAACAAGGCCCTTCCCCTGATCCTCATCCCCAACAGCATCGGCCGGCGGGGAGGCCGCGTGGCGGAAGTTCGGGAAATGCACTTTTCCCGCACCATCGCCTCTTCTCCCCTTTTTTGATCCTCCATCCTCTCCCCATCCGTCCGAAAGGAAACCTGCTCAAAGGAAGCCTTGCGAAACAGGGCGAGCCCGTGAGCGGGGATTCGATACGGACGAAGGTCTTTGGAAAGGGAGGGACGGGGTTTGGGGAAGGGAGGGAAAAGCCTTTCTTCAGAAAGGTTTTCCCTCCCTTCCCCATGCTTTACCCTACAAGACGGCACCCATGCGAATCAACATAGTGACCCTCTTTCCCGAATGGTTTACCTCGCCGCTCGAAACCGCGCTGCTCGGCAAGGCGCGCGAGGCGGGCCTCGTTGACTTCCGCCTGCTCAACCCGCGCGACAGAGCCGAGGATCGCCACCATATCGTCGATGATCGGCCCTACGGCGGCGGGCCGGGCATGGTGATGATGCTTGAGCCGCTCGTCAAGACCCTGCGCGAACTGCAGGGGCAGGGCGGTGCGGGACGAATCATCATGCTTGCCGCCGCGGGCAAACCGTTGACGCAGTCTCTGGCCCGCGAACTGGCGCGGGAGGAGACCCTGACCCTCGTCTGCGGCCGCTACGAGGGCATCGACGCCCGGCTCATGGACATCCTGCCCGTGGAGCAGGTCAGCGTGGGCGAGGCCGTGCTCAACGGCGGCGAGGCTGCGGCCATGATGCTGGTGGAGGCGGCCACGCGGCTCATCCCCGGCTTCATGGGCAAGGAAGAGTCCGGCGACGACGAGAGTTTTTCCGCCGGGCTTCTGGAATACCCGCACTTTACGCGGCCCGAGGTCTTCGAGGGCGTGGCCGTGCCGGAGATATTGCGCTCGGGGGATCACGCGCGCATCGCGGCGTGGCGGCGGCAGCAGTCGCTGCGCACGACCCTGCGGGTGCGGCCGGACATGCTCGACGCCACGCCGCTGGCGGGGGCGGACATGGCCTATTTGCGCCAGACGGCGATG
Organism: Candidatus Bilophila faecipullorum; assembly: GCA_944326695.1. Lineage (GTDB taxonomy): Bacteria > Desulfobacterota > Desulfovibrionia > Desulfovibrionales > Desulfovibrionaceae > Bilophila > Bilophila faecipullorum. The sequence goes on from CALVEZ010000005.1 coordinate 102,091, forward strand.
GAGGCCGGAAGGCTGCCCCTTGGCCGCAATCTGCATTGCGCGCTCGTGCATTATCCCGTGTATCTGGGAGATCGAAAAACGGGCGCGACCTCTTTGACAAACCTCGACGTTCACGATATAGCACGGTGTTCTCGCACCTACGGATTGGGGAGCTTCACGGTGGTGACGCCCCTCAAGGATCAGCAGGCCATTTTGGAGACGCTGGTCCGCCACTGGACGGACGGCCCCGGTGGGGCGTCCAACCCGGACCGCGCCGAAGCCTTCCGGCTGGTCGGCTTGGCCTCGGATGTGCGGGAAGCCATTGACAGTGTGGAAGCACGCACGGGACAGCGCCCGGTTCTGCTGGGAACCAGCGCGCGCGACGGCGGCGTCATGACGCCGCAGGCTGTCCGGGACTGCCTCCTTGAGCGTCCGGTCCTGCTCCTTTTCGGAACGGGGCATGGGCTGGCTCCGGAGGTGCTGGACGCCTGCGACGGCGTGTTGCGGCCATTGCGATGGATGGACGAATACAACCATCTCCCCGTACGTGGGGCGGTGGCCATCACTCTTGACAGGGTGCTTGGCGACTGCTGCTAGAGCCTCTTCACGGCCCGAGGGTACGGTGCAATGCTCTGGCTGATACCTCCTCCGCAACAGGGGGAGAGCGCGAAAGCGACAGCCCGTTTCGGGAGTCACTGACAAACGAAGCGACATAACTTCAGGTTGCCCGCCAGACGGGGCAACATCTCCCGGGAGAGAGACATGACCATTATCGAAAAGATCGAACGCGAACAGATGCGCCTTGATATTCCTTCCTTCAAGCCCGGCGACGCCGTGAAGGTCCACTTCCGCATCGTGGAAGGCGAAAAGGAACGTATCCAGGTGTTTCAGGGCAACGTGATCCGTATGCATCGCGGCACGATGGGCGCGACCGTCACGGTGCGCAAAGTGTCCGACGGCGTGGGCGTGGAACGTATCTTCCCCCTGCATTCGCCCTTCATCGATCACATCGAGCTGGTGACGGAAGGTGCCGTGCGCCGCAGCCGTCTGTACTACCTCCGCAATCTTAAGGGTAAGGCTGCCCGCATCAAGCCCAAGAAGCGCTACTAGTTTTCCCCGGCGCTTCCGTTCGGAGGCGCTCGCGTTTCCCGCCCGGAAACGGGCGTGCCGGAAAAGGGACCTTTCCTGCGGAGGGGTCCTTTTTCCCTTTTTTGGATATTTGTCGGCGCGGTGCGTCGTTTTTGCCTAGGGAGATCGTATGGCTGGCCGCAAGAAACGGGAGCCCGCGCCGGAAGCGCTGCTCCTGTGCCCTTCCTCAAAACCGGGGAACCCTTTCCCTGACCTGCCCCTTTCGGCCATTGCGGGCATCGACGAAGCCGGGCGCGGCTGTCTTGCGGGGCCCGTGGTGGCCGCCGCCGTCATCCTGCCTGAAGGGGCCGCCATTCCGGGGCTGGCCGATTCCAAGGTGCTGTCTCCGACCCGGCGGGACGGTTTGGCCGCCGAAATCGGGGCCGTGGCCGTGGCGTGGGGGCTGGGGGTGGTCTGGCCGCAGGAGATCGACCGAGTCAATATCCTTCAGGCCACCTTGCGTGCCATGTGCCATGCCGCGAGCGTGCTCAAGGCGCGGCCCGAAGGCTTATTGATAGACGGTAACCAACTTCTTCCCGAGGCGCTTTTTCAGCGCTGGCCGGGGCGCTGGCCCATCCTGCCGCGCCAAAAGGCCATTGTGGACGGCGACGCGCTCGTTCCCGTCATTTCCGCCGCGTCCATCCTCGCCAAGACTTTCCGGGACATGCTCATGGACAAGCTTGACCTCCGCTACCCCGGCTACGGTTTCAGCCGTCATAAGGGCTATGGATCAAAGGAACATTTCGCCGCGCTGCGCGAACTTGGTCCCAGCCCCATGCACCGTAGGACGTTTCGTGGCGTCCTGCCCGAAACGCAGGGGCAGCTTCAGGGTTCCCTTTTGTGAACGTGCGGTATGAACGGGGCAGGGCGGGGGAAGCCGCAGCCGCGGCCTATCTGGAAGAGGCGGGATTGCGGATCATCGCCCGGAACTGGCGCGGTGGGCCTTACGAGCTTGATCTGGTGTGCGAGGACGGCGAGACGCTCGTCTTTGTGGAAGTGCGCACGCGTGGGCGGAGAAGCCTTGCCTCTGCGGAAGAAAGCCTGTCTCCCGTCAAGTGCCGCAATGTCGTCAAGGCTGCCCGGGCCTATCTGACCGCCACCGGGCTTTGGGATCGCCCTTGCCGCTTTGATCTCGTCTGCGTGTGTGACGCGGGCGCAACACCGCAACTGGACTATTACCGCCATGTCTTCGACATCTCCGAAATTATGGGTAGTGGCGACGCCGCTTGGCAACCCTGGTGATCTTTCCCCCCGCGCCCGCGAGGTGCTCGAAAGCGCGGCCGTGGTCCTTGCCGAGGATACCCGCCGGGCCGGGCTGCTCTGCCAGCGCTGCGGGGTGAAGGCTCGACGTTTTTTCAGCTTTCACGACCATAACGAGGAGGACAAGCTCCCCGAGGTCCTTTCCCTTCTGAACGAAGGGCAGACGCTGGCTCTCATCTCCGATGCCGGGCTGCCTCTGGTGGCCGATCCCGGTTACCGGCTGGTCCGCGCCTGCCGCAGGGAGGGTATCCCGGTTTCCGTCGTACCCGGTCCGAGCGCGCCCGTGACGGCCCTCGCGGGAAGCGGTATTGCTCCGCAGCCCTTCGCGTTTTTGGGGTTCTTGCCCCGCAGCCGGGCGGATCAGGAAAAGACGCTGGCCCCCTTCGCCGATCTCGCATTGACGCTGATCTTCTTTGAACGTAAGGACAGGCTGAGGGACACGCTGTCCGTAGCCCATGCCGTGCTTGGCCCGCGCGAGCTGTGCATCGCCCGCGAGCTGACCAAAACGCATGAGGAGTATATCCTCGGGCGGCTGGAGGACGGCGTACCCGCAGGCGATTTGCTCGGTGAGATAACGGTGGTTGTCGGGCCGCCGGAAGCCGGAGCCGTGACGGGGCGCGAGGAGGTCTTGCGCCTCATCACTGAAGAGCGGGAATTGGGCGGTTCGCCACGCGATGTCGCCCGCCGCGTCCAGACCCGGACCACGGGCTGGACCGTGAAAGGCATTTATGCGCTGCTGTCCGCAAGGAGGGATTCATGAGCGCCAAGAAATCGGGCGGGCCTCTCATCGGGGACAACCGTAAGGCTCGCCATCTCTACGAATATCTGGAAGTCATCGAAGCGGGCATCGCCCTTACCGGGCCGGAAGTGAAGAGCCTGCGCGCCGGGCAGGTCAACTTCACCGACAGTTATGTGGAATTCCGGCAGGGCGAGGCGTGGCTCATCGGCCTGCACATCGCGCCGTATACCAATGCGGGCTATGTGGAGCAGAACGCCGACCGCCCCCGCAAACTGCTGATGCACAGTCAGGAAATCGCCGCTTTCGCCGCCAAGGTCGAACAGAAGGGCCTGACCGTCGTTCCGGCCAAAATGTACCTCAAGCACGGCAAGATCAAGGTTGAATTGGCGCTGGGCCGGGGCCGCAAGCTGCACGATCACCGTATCGAACTGAAGCGCCGGGCCGAAACCCGGGACATGCAGCGGGAATTGAGAGGCTAGCCGTCTTCTCCTCGCGTATCGTGGAAAGCGACGGGGGCCTGCGGGTAGAGGAAGAGCGGCCTGTCACGAAAGCCTGCAAGAGAAGAGTCGCCGGAGAAGACGGGGGAGCGGGGAGGGCGTTTTCCTCCGCGAAAAAGGGCGCGTCGCCCCGTTTGGAAGGTCCTTGACCTCACGTTTGGGAGAGCCGTTCCCGCCGGTCGGACAGGGAAAGGGGAATTTCTTCTCCGCTGAGGCCCGGGAAGTGGCCTTCCCGGAAGAAAAGAGGGCAGGGTTTGGTAGATTTCTGGCATCGTCTCGTTACCTTGAAGCTCTAAGCTTTCGAGTTCCGAAAAGAAAAGACGCATTTCCCAAAAACAGCCACGCCGCCCGATTTTGCTTGACACCTTGCCGCTTCCTCTGTATATATCACCACGTTGTCGGAAACGACGGCCTTTTTGGGGATGTAGCTCAGCTGGGAGAGCGCAGCGTTCGCATCGCTGAGGCCAGGGGTTCAATCCCCCTCATCTCCACCAGAAAGACTTCTCAAGAACTCCCGTAAGTACGTATGAGTGCTTGCGGGAGTTCTTTTTTATCCTTTTCTCGTGTTCGAAGGCGCTCATGTTTTCTTGATTGGAACCATTGCAGCTCACATTTTTTTGGGGCAACAATGGGAGCAATAGGCGCTTGTGCCCTGAGAAGTTCCCTGACGCCCCTGACAGATATCCGCATCAAGACCGCCACGCCCGCTGAGGAAATCTACAAGATATACGATGCCGATAGGGTTGTTGAGATGCCGCCATCCGGCAGCAAACGGTGGCGCTTCAAGTATCGGTTCGACGGCAAAGAAGAGCGGATTAGCCTCGGGAGCTATCCCCATATATCTACCATTTTTTGGTTCTTGCAGACGCATGAAGCCTCAAACGTCTTGAATAAAGAGTTGGAGGCTTTTTGTGTGCCCGCGAAAGGTTCCAGTACCGGGAGGTATAATCTCGGAGGCTTTTTAAGAGGATGATGAAGATGGGATATGGGGATGCCGTAGTTTGCTCTAGAGGAAAAACGCCACGTTATACCAACAATGCATGGCCGCGCAGAGCCAGAGTGAGCGGTGCCGCGTCCAGAGCACACCGAAGATGAGTGAGGGAAAGAAGGTCAGGCAGGCCATGAGCGGCGTGTGGGTGGGCAGGTGCGAGAGGGCGAAGATCGCCGAGGCGATCAGCGCGCCAGTGGTGAGAGGCCCGCGGCGGCCAGGCAGCATCTGCTCAAGCTGTTCCTGAAGCAGGGCGCGATAGACTGTTTCCTCTGTCATGGCCGTCAGGACGAGCCTCCAGAACGGAGGCATGGGCCCCGGCGAAAACGGCAGGCCCGCTAGCCCCAGCGCCAGCGCCGCCCACACCCAGCGGTCCCGGAGGGCTTCGACGCAGCGTCTCGGAGCCAGAGCCGCACCAAGCCCGCTCCAGATGTCCAGCCATCCCGTACTCTGCCCCTGTTTCATAGCAACTCGTCGTTAAAGGCCATGTGCAAAGCCGCGTCTTGGTGCGTCCGCTACGTCGAGGGACAGTGAAAAAACTCTCCCCAGCCTATGCCCCCTTGGCTAGGGCTTGTCTTTTGGGGACACTCCACCTCTATGGAGGGATAACCATTTTGCCATCATCGTATACAGCAAATCAAAGTCCAGCGGTTTGGCGATGTGGCCGTCCATACCGGCGTCGTGAGCCTTTTGGATGTCCTCGGCGAAGGCGTCCGCCGTCATGGCGATGACGGGAAGGTCTGCAACGTCCTCCCGAGGCAAGGCGCGGATGGCGCGGGCGGCCTCGTAGCCGTTCATCACCGGCATCTGAATATCCATAAAGATCATATTGTAATAGAATTCCGGCGAGAGGCGTACCTTTTCCACGGCGGCTTGCCCGTTTTCCGCCTCCTCGACCCGCGCGCCCGTGAGCCCGATGATTTCCCGGGCTATTTCCATGTTCAGGTCGTTGTCCTCCACGAGCAGGACGTTCATGTCGGAAAAGTCGGTTCCGGCGGGCAGGAGGCCGTGCTCCCCTTCGGTCCCCGAGGGAGAGACCAGTTTTTTGAGGAGGTAGAGCAGGCGCGAACGGAAGAGCGGCTTGGCGAGAAAGGCGTTCACTCCGGCTCCCAGCGCCTCGGCCTCGATATCCGTCCAGTCGTAGGAGGAAAGAATGATGATGGGCATGCTTCCGCCGATCTCGGCGCGGATGCGCCGCACCGTCTCCAGCCCGTCCATGCCCGGCATTTTCCAGTCCACGAGCAGGGCGCAGTAGCCCTCATCCCGTTCCTGCGCCGCACGGACGCGCGCGATCCCTTCCATTCCGCTTGAGGCCCACTCGCTTTTCAGGCCCGCCTTGTCCAATATCAGGCAGATGTTTTCGCAGGTGTCCGGATCATCATCCACAATGAGGACGCGCAGGCCCTCCAGCCCGTGCGTGGAATGCTCGCGCTTGTCCTGAAGCTTCAGGTTGAGCGTGATGGTGCATTTCGTGCCCTTGCCAAGCTCGCTGTCCACCTTGATCTCGCCGCCCATCAACCTCACGATGCTTTGGGTGATGGCCATGCCGAGCCCCGTGCCCGGAATGTTGTTCAGGCGCGCGTTGTCGGCCCGTTCGAAGGGCGTGAACAGCCGTTTTTGAAAGGCCTCGTCCATGCCCATGCCGTTGTCCTCGATCTCGAACTGGAATTGGGCGTAGTTGCTCGGCTCGTTGTAGTGCTCCCTGATTCGGAAATGGATGGTGCCCCCTTCGGGGGTATATTTGACCGCGTTGGACATGACATTGGTGAAGACCTGCTGGATACGCAGGGGATCGCCAATGACGTCCTCATGGGCGAGATTGCCGAGCAGCACCTCAAAGGTATGGCGCTTTTCCTCCAGCGAGGGGCGGATCATGGTGAGGAGATTTTCCACCAGCTCGGCCAGATTCATCTCGCTTTCCGCCAGAGAAAGTTTCCCGCTCTCGATTTTCGACATGTCCAGCACTTCGTTGATCAGGCTGAGCAGATGCTCGGAGGAGCGGCTGATCTTGTGGAGGCAGTCCCGCACCCGCTCGGCGTCGTGAAGATTGGCAAGGGCGATGGCCGTCATGCCGATGACGCCGTTCATGGGCGTGCGGATGTCGTGCGACATGCAGGAAAGGAATTCGCTTTTGGCCTTGCTGGCCTGATCGGCGTTTTCGTAGGCGGCCACCAGAGCCTCGGTATACTGTTTTTCCTTGAGCTTGTTCTCGGTTACGTCCTTGGCTACCAAAAGGCCCCAGATTTCTCCCGTGCCCTGATCCTCAGTGAGGAGGAGGGACTGGCGGATATAGACGAGGTCCCCCGCTTCGGAGCGGAGGCGGTACTCGCACTCGTCCTCTTTTTCGCCCCGGGCGTAGGCCGCCAGAAAGCCGTCCCTTTCCATGTGGGAGAGGAAGGCCTCCCTGTCTTCGGGCAGCACGCGTTCTCGTGCCCACGATTCAGCGAAGCCATCCAGAGAGGAAAGCCCCTGCGCCGAGGCGGAGAAGCCGGGGGATTGGGAACAGAGGACGGCCTCCAGCCGGTTCCGGGTGATGTTGAAGGAAAGGGCCAGATAGGCCTCGGAAACGATGGCCTGCCGATATTGCGCCTCGTTGGTGTATTTTTCGTTGGTACGCAGGTAGACGTTGACGATGAAAAGCAGGCAGGCGGCCATGGCCAGACAGAGAACGAACGCGCTTTGCAGGATGGCGTTGGCGTCCCGCATGATGACGTTTTTGGGGATGACGGAAAGGAAATACCAGTCATTGATGTTCAGCGGCGTATAGCAAAGCAGAACGTCCCGCTCGTCGTTCTCCAGAAGGAGCGCCCCGGTTTTTCCCTCGCGCATTTTTTCTTTCAGCTTGTCCGCGTTGCGGGACTGGTTATGCTGGAGGATATCGAAGACGTTGACGAAGGTCTTGTTGCTCAGATGATGGATGGACCGGAGCACAATGCCGCCGTGTTCGTCCACCACGTAGCTGTATCCCTGATTGCCATAAAAGGCGGGGGAATAGTGGCCGTAGAGCTTTTCGATGGGCGTGCTCATGAGAAGGAGCGCCCGATTGCCTCCCTGCACCACGACGGGAACGTACACGCTGAGGACCCGCCTGCCCGTAATGGGATGGATATGCGGCTCGATAACGCCGCCTGCCGTCTGCGGCTTTTCGAGCACCTTCTCGACGGCGGGGGGAAGGGGGAGGGGGGAGCTCTGCGTCGCCTGGTAGCCGCCTTCCTTGGTAGCGAAAATGATCCGCGTCCCGAAACGGGAAAAGGCTACGAGCTTTTTATGGATTTGTTCGGGATCGTCGGCGTTGATGCCGCGCAGGTCCTGTGCGAAGGCCGCGAGCACGTCCATGTCCTTCTGGAGCGCCGTGCCGAGGCCGTTCGCCCCCTGCACCGTGGTTTCGAGGAGATTGCGCACGGCGTTGCGCCACAAGGATTTCTGCACATTCTGGATGAAGGACAGGGCAAGAAAGAGAACGAGCGCAGCGGAGCCGAGTATGGCTGCCAGCACGTATCGGTTACTACGGAACGCCGCAAGGGAAAACGTCATTTTTTCCCTCCTGCAAGGGCGAGGTCTACCGTTTCATCCAGATAACGCATGGCCTCTTCAACCGAGGCTCCTTCAACGAGCATACGCGACGCAACGCGGGTTATTTCCCATATGGGAAAGTCCAAATGGCCGTCCGCGCCGAGCATGATCCGGCCTTTCCGGAGATGCTCTCCGATGTCGCGCACGGCGTCGTCAGGAAGCGGCGGGGTTTCCTGCAAGGGGCTGAAGGAGGCCTGGCTCAGGTTATAGGCAGCGATGGCGGATGGCGTGACCATATGGCGAAGAAAACGCAGGGCTTCCTCCGGCTCTTTTGCGTGCGCGTTCAGGGCCAGCCGGATGTCGATATTGATGACGAGGACCGGCCCGTCCTCCCGGACAGGGTACGGCACGACCTTGTAGGGGAATTCCACCATCTTTTCCATACGTACCGACGCCCAGACGCCGGTGAGCATGAAGGGGGATTCCCCGCGCGCGAATTCTACCAGATCGTCTTTGGTCTTGGTAGTCCGCAACGTTTTTTCCGGATCGATGTAGCCTCTGTCGCACAAATGTTTCAGCAACTCAAAGCCCGGCTTCAAATAGGCGCTCAGCCGTGTCTGGCCGCTGTTGAGGGCCGCAAGGCGTTGGGCCGTGTCTTCTCCTTCATAGAGATCGTACAGGCCCCGGGCCAGCACAAGGGTTTTGAGGGAAATGTCGTTGTTGGCGACAACAGGCGTGATGCCTGCGTCGGAAAAGACGCGGCAGGCTTCGAGAAAATCCTGATAGGTCCGGGGGATGGAGACGTTGTACTTGTTCAGGAGATCAAGGTTGCAGTAAAGCCCGAATGCCGAAATGCTCATGGGGAGGAAGTAGACGGCCCCGTCCGGCTCCCGCATTTGTGAAAGCGCCAGATTGCTGTAGGTCCGGATTTCCGGCAGGCCGGAAAGGTCCTTCAGGCAGCCTTGGCGGGAGAGGGTCAGCAGGCTGTCGTGATCGACCATAAAGACATCGTCGCCATTGCCCGTAGCTATCCTTTTCAGGAGGACGGGAAAGTAATCCCTGCCCTTGATGCTTTCATAGAGCACGGTGACGGAGGGATTGCGGGCCATGAAGTCGCTGATGAGGGTTTCGATGGCCGTGACATTGGCCGATTCCCATTTGAAGCCGAAAAACGTTATCTGGGAACTTTTTTGATTATAGCCGTATTCGTAATCACTCAGGTTCTTGCTGTGAAAAGACAGGAACAGAAAGACGATGACACCAAGGAGGCCAAGGGAGAGAAAGAGAAAAAAAGATTTTTTCATGGTTGCTATCCGTAGGAAAGTTCAATGTAAAAAATAGATTATCAATGTTGAACTTTCCCTCGCTGGCATACGGGAGAGGTCGTCGGTTTTACAGGTTTATGAATTATTTTTTCACAAGTGTTTTTCTTTGTAAAGGTTTTTCTTCTAAAGAGATACTCCCTTTTCCCTTTCAATGGGGGCACGGTGGAAGGGGCCGGGCGAAGGGGGTCCGGCGCGCGGCACAAGAAAAGCGAAAGGCCCGGCCTCACAGCGTTGCGCCGCCGGGCGTGTGGGCAATGGTGGGAGGGTGGGAGGATACACACATTGATTCCCGTTGCGCCGCCGGGCGTGTGGGCAATGGGCAAAACGTCCGCAAAAAAGACGTAAGACGGTACGTCCGCCCTCAGGCTTGGGGTACTTTGAGTACGGAAGGGATGAGGCTCGGCGCAAAGGAGCGGGGAGGGCAGCCTTCCCCGCCGTCTCGGGAGCGGTTCTTTGGGTGAGTTTTTGGCAGCCGTGAGAGGATGCTTTTTCTGTCTCCCGTGACGTGCCCGTTCTTGCGCAAAGCGTGAGCAAGAAAGGCACGCCTTGGCGTGGGGCCGCTTTGGGGATGTGAAGGCCGCTTTCACGCGCCCGGGAAAGCGGCAAGGGAAAATCTCCGCCTGCGTCATTCGGCTGGGTATGGGGGAGCCCCCGCTTGCCCGCCGCCTTTCCGCGCGGCAGAGGCCCAGACGCGGGAGAGACGGAGGCTGCACGGCTGGAAGCGGATGCGGCGAGGCAGGGTTGCGCGGCCAGAGACGCAGGCCATGCAGGGCCTTACCGCCGAGGAGGGAAGTGGCCCTCAGCCGGACGGCCCGGGCCTGCCTCAGGCGCCTCCTCTTATCTCCTGCTTACTTCTTCCTCCGCACCCCGGCCCCCTTGGGTCATGGCAAGGTCAGGATGTGCCCCACACCGGCGGGCTGAATCCCGAAGGCGGCGGGCAGTCGCCTGCCCGCGTCTTTGCATCCGTTTTAGAAGAAGTCCCGACAGCGCCCGGCCTCCTCGTATTTTTCCAGACGGTCGCACTGTCCGAGATCGCAGGCTTTTTTGAGGTCCGCGCAGGCGTTTTCCGTGTCGCGCAGGAGAAAGCGCACGTCTCCCCGATTGACATAAGCCGCCGCCATGTCCGGCGTGAAGGCGATGGCTCGGCCATAGTCTTCCACAGCTTCGCGGAACTGCTTCTGTTCTTTGAGGATGTTGGCGCGGTTATAGTAATAGTTCCCCTGCTCGGGGCGCAGGGCGATGGCGCGGTCGAGATGGGCCTTGGCCGAGGCGTAGTCCTTCTGATGCAGCATCACCACGCCGAGGGCGTTCTGTGCTTCGGCGTCGTCGGGGTGGGCGCGGGCGTAGGCTGCGATGCCCGACCCGGCATCGTCGAGGAGCCCCATCTGGTAGAGGGCCAGCGCCTTGTTGTAGAGCACCTCGGGCGCGGCTGCGTCGGTCCCGGCAAGCTGGGAAAGGGTTTGCAGCGCCTTTTCCGGCTGTTTTTTCTCGATGAAAAGCCCGGCCTTGCCCACGATGGCCTCGGGATTGGCCGGGTCAAGGCGTAGGGCCGTGGTGAACTGCTTTTCCGCCCCGTCGTAGTCGCTGGCGGCGTAGAGGGCCGTGCCCGCGTTGGCGTGCAGGGCCGCGGACCCGGGCGCGACGGCGATGGCGCGCTCGAAGGCCCGCACCGCGTTCTGCGGCTGGTTGCATTCCAGATAGGCCATGCCGAGGCCGTTGAGAAACGCGGGGTGCTCTCCCCGGGCCAGCGCCGCGTTGAAGCGCAGGATGCTCGCGCGGCAGTCCCCGCTCTGGTAGGCGGAAACGGCTTCGTTGAACGAACCCTCCGCAAGCGGGGCGGAGGCGGCGCTCTGCTGGCGCGGGGAACAGCCGGAGGCGGTGGCCAGCGCGCAAAGGATGCACAGGGCGGCGGCAAGGCGCAAGGCCCTCGGGGAACGGTTGAGGCGTGCGGATGCGCCCTTCATCATAAGAACTCCTTGCGAATCTGTTCCAGCGAGAACGGCCCTTCGAGGATGCGGGCCGTTCCCGTGGCCGGGATATAGACGGAAAGCGTGTCCTGCCCCGCCTGCATCTGGACGACATGCTCCTGCACCACGCCAAGCGGATGGAAGAGGAAGCGATAGGGCGTCCCGAGCAGGGACTGCCCATTGACCGAGGCCGCGCTCATGCCTTTGGGGAAGTCTTCCCGCAGGGGCGGTTCGCCGCCGGGGGAAGAGATTTCCAGCGAGTCCGCGCCGAGTTCCAGCGTGACGGGCGCGTTGAGGAGCAGAGCCCGGCTTCGGGCCGTGGCGGTAGCCGTCACCAGCGTCTGCGCCCCGGCGTAGAGCGGGTTGCGCTCCACGGAGAACGAGCCCACGCCCACGGCCACCAGTATGCCCATGATCACAAGGACGATGAGCATTTCAAGCAGAGTGAAGCCCTGCATCCGCGCCGGGACGCAGAGTTTCGTTACCCTAGCGTTCGGGCACATCTTCGCCCCAGATGTCCGCCGCTTCCCCTTCTCCGCCTTCTGCGCCGTCGGCGCCGAGGCTCATGATTTCAAAGGGCACCTTCTGGCCGGGGGCCGTATAGACGTAGTCGTTGCCCCAGGGGTCCTTGGGAATCTTGGAAATATAGCCGTTGGGCGGGTAATTCTTGGGGGTCTTGCCGATGGCCGGGCGCGTCACCAGCGCTTCGAGCCCCTGTTCCGTGGAAGGATAGAAGCCGTTGTCCAGATAGAATTTCTTCACCGCCGTGGACAGGTTCTCGATCTGCATCTTGGCCTGAACCACGCGGGCCTTGTGCGGCTCGTCCATGAATTTGGGCGCGACGATGGCGCCGAGGATGCCCAGAATGACGATGACGATCATCAGTTCCAGCAGGGTGAAGCCGCCGTTTTTCCGTTGCCGGGGTGTGGTGTCCATATCCTCTCTCCTGTTGAGGCTCAGAGTTTTCCAATCCGGGAAAGGCGCGTCAGCGCACCGCCCGGTATTCCCATGTCACGTATTCGTGCGTCGCCCAGCCTACGGCGGTGAGTCGGTTTTCCCGCGCCCCCTGCCGCACCGTGAGGTTGAGGCGGTACCAGCGGCTGCGCACGTCAAGGCAGCCGTTGGGAAGGGTGGGGACGTCGTAGGAGGAAAAGATGTCCTGGTACCATTTTTCCTTCAGCTCGTTGTCGGGGTTGTCCCGATAGCGCAGGATGGCACTGACGAAGGCCCGGGCCTGCCGCTCGTCGCGCACGAGGGCGGCCAGCACCTCGGGCCGCAGCGTATTGACGTTCATGGGGCCGCGCGTCCAGACGCTCAGGGTTTCGAGCAGGCCGGGCAAGGTCTCGGTGCCCTCCAGCACGCGGCGGGCCCACGCCTCTTCCATATGGGGCCAGCGCACGAGGAGGATTTCCTCCGGCGCCTGCGGCGGACGTCCCGGCGGCAGGCGGCGCGGCGAGCGGTTCAGATACCATTTGAGGGATTCCTCATCCGTCTCGGTCTGGCCGCCCCACTGCCGCAGCGAGTCCACGTAGTCCCGGGCGGCGCGCGCCGCGTTGTCGGCCCCGCCCGCGTAGCCGTGCACGCGCATGAGCCCGGCCAGCATCTTGATCAGCACATCGGCGAAGGCGTCGGCCCGGGCGCGTTCCGCCTCCCGCTCGTAGAAAATGGCGTTGAGGGGGAAGCGGCTGTTTTCGTCCTCAATGTTCCCGGAAAGCTCGGCCCCCTGCAATTCGGCGGACAGGCGCTCAAGCTCACGATTGAAGAGGCCCCAATCCTCGCGGGGGTGGTCGGGTGTGCCCTCTTCGCTGTTCTTGGCCAGCACAACGGAGGCAAGGCGTTCGCCCGACTCCATAAGCGGTTTGGCGGCGAGGAGGGAACGGGTGGACGAGGACAGGGCGTGATCGAGGAGCACGTCCCGGCTGAATTCCACGGTCAGCACGGAGAGCCCGGTCAGCACGAAGAGGACCAGAATGAGCACGGCCCCGCGCCGCCGGTCCCGAAACCGTTTAGCGCGTTTTGGCATGGCTCCTCCGCGGAAAGACCGGGATGACGATTTCCTGCGGCCTTTCCTCGTCTTCGCGTTCAATGCGGAAGCGGATGGCCTGCGGCATGTCCTCGGGATCGACGGGTGAGGGCCATTCAGCGACGAATCCGGTTTTCGGCGTGTACAGGGCCGCCTCCGCCCGTTTCACGTCCCGGACGAGGACAAGCTCGGACCACGGGAAGTCGCCCTCCACGCCGCAGAAGGCGCGTTCCCGCCGGATGAGCGCCGCCGAGCGGTTGCCGTCGCGCAGCACGTATTCCACGCACACCGGGCCGGGCAGCGCGCTTTCGGGAATGTCCGCCAGATGGGAACTGGTGGGGAAGGAGAGGAGCACCTCGTCCGACGAGGCTTCCGGAGGATCGGCCTCCGTCATCCGGTAGTAGTCCTCGGAGAGGACGATGGGATCGCGCGCGAGCGGCGGCAGGGTCGAATGCTTGTCGCCGCTGACGCACAGGCCCGCAATGTCATTGTCGAGGATGCCCCAGAACACGCGCTCGCTTTCGCGTTGCAAAACCCGGTTGCGCACGTTCTTTCCGTTGTCCATGACCGCGGCGTAGGTGCTGAACAGCACCATGCCGATGACCGCCGTCAGGGTCATGGCGATGAGCAGCTCCACGAGCGTGAAGCCCGCGCTCGGCGAGGGCCCGGCGAGGCTATTGGGGAAGGACGTACTCAAGGAGCATCTCCCGGCGGATCGCGCCGTGGCTTTCCGTCAACCGGAACTCAAGCCGTTTGCCTTCCCTGCTGCGCAGGGCGACGGTTTTGGAATGCCATTCCACATCGGGGAAGTCCGGGGCCAGCGTCCCCCACTGGTCGAGGCTGTCCGAGGATTCGCGCAGCAGTTCCACCAGCTTGCCGCGCCCGGCCCGCAAGACGGCGTCCTGCCAGCCCGTTTCGGCAAGCTGCGCGGCGCTGTCCCCGCTGACGCGCACTGCGAGCAGGGCCACCGTGCTCAGGATGGTCAGGGCCACGAGCACCTCAAGGAGGGTGAAGCCGCCGCGCCGGGGCGTCATTGGCCACCCCCGGACAGGGACACGCTCATGTCCATGTCCACCAGATTCTTGGCCGTGCGCCGCAGGGTCAGGCTGTCGACGCGCACGCCCGGATGCGATTCCAGCGCGTGCAGCCATTGCACGGCCTCTTGCAGGTAGAGCCCGGCCATACGCAGCTCGATGCGTTCCCCGCCGTCTTCCCCGCTGCGGGCGGCGGGCCGCAGGGCCTCGATGCGCCGGGACAGGGCCAGCCGCTCGGCCTCCTTGTTGACCATGCCGAAAAGGGAGCGTCCGCCCGTCTTGGCCTGCGGGGTGCGGGAGAGAACGCCGTATTCGTCGGCCAGCCCTTGCAGCGAGGCATGGCGCAGGCGGGCGCGCTCGGCGCGGGAAGCGTTGTCGTCGCGGAAATCGAAGATGGGCAGGACGACCCATTGCGTCAGGCCGAGAAGCGCCAGACCGCCGAGGCCGAGGAGCAGGGGACGCGAAGTGCTCATGGGCGGCCTCCCAAAACCATTTCCATTTCAAAGATGACGGCCCCGGTGGGACGGTTCGGATCGGGCCTGCCCGTGCGGTTGGCGGCGCTGAGGATTTTGGCCTCGCGCACGCCGGGCACGGCGGCGAGGGCGTCGCGCAGGGCGTTGACCTGCTCGTAGGTGGCGGCCGTGCCGCTCAGCCCGCAACGCCGGGCATCGAGGCTGAGACGGTCGACATGGACGGCAAGGGAGGCGGGAACCGCCGTATGCATGGCTTCCAGCAGCCCGAGCACCGGGAAGGACGCCTCTTGCGCGTCCCCGCCGCTGAGGGCGGCGATGCGGCTTTTCAGAATGCTTTCCATCTGGACGGGGTTGACCGAGGCCCGTGCGTCGGGAAGGGCCTTTCTGAAGAGTTCGCGGCTGGCCGTTTCGTAGCGCAGGGCGTCACGGCGATGGGCGTAGCCTTCCGCACCTACCGAGCACAGGAACGCCGCCCCCGCCAGTGCGAAGCAGCCCGCCGCCCGCAAGGCCCAGCGCGCCCGCGTGCCGGAAAAGGCCGCGGCCCGGGGGCGATGGAAAGAGGGGACGCTTTGCCGCCACGTCCCAGGGGTGGGCAGGGCGGCCACACAGAGGGCCAGCAGGCGGGAAGGGTCATCTTCCCCGAGACGGGCAAGTTGTCCGGCCAGCGGCATGTCCTGCCCCAGCGTCCGCGCGGGCAGCTCAAAGGCCTCGGCGAAACGGGCCGCCGCCCTGTCTCTCAGAAACGGCTCCCCGTAGAGGAGCAGGCTTTCCGGCGTGAACGTCGTTCCCTCCAGCATGAGGGCGCAGGCATGGCGGAGCCGTCCGGCCAGCGCGCTCAGGGCCGCTTCCCCGGCTTCGGAAGTTCCGTCGCCCGGCGTCCAGCCCTCGGGAAGAGTACGGACGCGGCGGACGATCCCGCCTTCGAGCAGGGCGGCGACGGTACAGCGGTCGTGCACATGCAGAAGCAGCGCGGTTCCCTTCAGGGCCTTCGGCAGGCCGTGCAGGAGCGGGAAGGGATCGCTTGTGACGAGGCGGGGGAAAAGCTTGGCGGCGGCCAGCGCGTCGAGCCAGAGCCCGATCTCGTCCCGGAAGAGGGAAACGCTGATGGCCTGCACCCCCTTTCGGGAACCGGGAGCCGTGCCCGCCAGATGGATGCGATGTTCCAAGAGGGAGGGCTCAAAGGGAAATTCCGATTCCAGCAAGAGCCCGAGGGCCTGTCGTACCTTTCCCGGCGACGAGAAGGGGAAAGCCCAGTCCCGGAAAAGCGCGTTTTCGGCGGAAAGGCAGAGGCGCACGTCCTCGGGCAGGGGCAGGTTCGCGGCGGCGAGGCCGTCGAGAAGGGCACGGACGCCCGCCTCTGCCGAGACGTTTTGCGGGTCTCCACAGGGGACGCTGTGCAGCCAGAGCACGTTGCGGCTTTTCAGGCCGATCCGGCAGAGCGCGCCCGTGAGCGTGGTTCCGCATGGAAGCAAGATGAAACTGTCCTTGGTAAGCATGGGGGCACCGTTCCGGTCAGGGCTGCACGTCGAGGGAAGGGCGGCGGAACGTGCCGCGCACGCGGGCGCGGACTTCCCCCTTGTCCTTGATCGATTGAAGGGTCCGTTCCGGCACAAGTTCCTGCCGCAGACGTTCCGGCGGGACGCGCAGGACGGTCTCTATGTCCATCCGGCTGGACGGGAGGTCGCGGGGGGCAAGGGTAATCTGCCCCTGCGCCGAACACGCCACGAGCGGGCTGCGCAATTCGATGCGGCGCAGGCTGACGCGCTCCTTTTTCCACTCCGTTTCCAGATCGCCTTCCAGCGCCTCCACGCGGCTGAAGGCCAGCATGGGGAGGCGGAGGTCCGCCGCTGCGCCGCGCAGGGCAAGGCGCAGTTCCCCCTCTCCGGCCGTGGGTGCGGGAAGGCCCTTTTGCAGCGGCAGGACGAGCGAGGCCGAACCGTCCAGCGTGCCGCCGCGCACCTCGGCGAGCGTTCCTCCCGCCGTACCGAAGGCTTGCAGCAGGGCTTCCGCCCCGGCCCCGGCGAGTTCCGCCCGGATGTCGAGGCGATCCGGGTTCCAGGCGGAGGAGGGGAGCACCGTGCCTTGCAGTGTGCCTCCTGCGACCGAGGCGCTCACCGCAAGGCCGAGAGGAAAGAGGGTCAGCCGGGCGCGCACGCGACGCAGGGTGAGCGCGGAAGCTGCGGCGGGCGGCTGGACGATCACCGCGTCCGCCTCCAATGCTGGAGGGAGGAAGGAAAGGCGCGGCGCGCTGAGGCGCACGCGGACCGTATTCAGATTGGCGCACCAGCGTTCGAGCCCCGCCGTCGCCATGTCGCGGGCCATGAAGCCGCCGAGGAAAAGCCCGTAGAGCAGCAGGCCGAAGAGCAGGTATCCCGTCCCCCGGACCAGCGAGGCGCGGGAAGGGGAGGGCAGGGAAAAAAGCAGCCTGTCCACAAAGGCGCGCATCAGAGCGTTTCCTCCGCTTGAAAGGTCCGTGCCGCGTCGGGATGCCGGGGCAGGGCATGGCTAGGCATTGGTCACCCTCGCCACTTCGGTCAGAGAGGTCAGGCCCGCGACGACCTTGAGCATCCCGTCGTGCCGCAGGTTGCGCATCCCTTCTTGCAGGGCGCACGCGCCAAGGACGTTGGCGTCGGCCTTGTCCACCACGAGCCGCTTGAGGGCGTCGCTCATGGGCATGATCTCGTAAATGGCCATGCGGCCCCGGTAGCCCGTATCGAGGCACTCGGGGCACCCCCGCGGACGGTAGAGCGGCTGGCCCGGCACGTAGGCCGAGCGGGCCGCGCCGAGCTTTTCCAGTTCCTGCGCATCGGGGAGGTAGGCTTCCCGGCAGTGGGGGCAGAGCATACGCACGAGGCGCTGCGCCACCACCGCCCGCAGCACCGACGAGAGCAGGAAGGGCTCGACGCCCATGTCGAAAAGGCGGGTCACCGCGCCGGGCGCGTCGTTGGTGTGCAGGGTGGAGAAGACGAGGTGCCCGGTCAGGGCGGACTGCACGGCGATGGCGGCGGTTTCGGCGTCGCGGATTTCCCCGATGAGGATGACGTCCGGGTCCTGACGCACGATGGAGCGCAGCCCGTCCGCGAAGGTCAGCCCGATCTTGGGGTTGACCTGTATCTGCCCCACGCCTTCGAGTTCATATTCCACCGGGTCTTCAATGGTCAGGATGTTCTTGTCCGGGGCGGTGAGTTCCTGGAGGACGGCGTAAAGGGTCGTGGTTTTGCCGCTGCCCGTAGGCCCGGTAACCAGCACGATGCCGTGCGTGATGCCCACGAGCGAGTGCATGAGGCGCAGGTCTTCCTCTCCAAGGCCAAGTTCGGAAAGGGAAAGGACGCGCTCGCTTTTTTCGAGCAGGCGCAGCACCACGCGCTCCCCGAAGGAGGTGGGCAGGGTCGAGACGCGCAGGCCCGCCTGCCGCCCGCCGAGGGAAATGGCGATGCGCCCGTCCTGCGGGAGCCGCTTTTCCGCGATGTTCAGCTTGGCCATGACCTTGATGCGCGAAACCACGGCGGCGTGGTGGGCCTTGTTCAGGGTGTGGCGCTCGTAGAGCACGCCGTCCAGACGGAAGCGCACGCGGGATACGTCGCGGTAGGGCTCGATATGGATGTCGCTCGCCCCGGCGCGTACGGCCTGAGCGAGGATCATGTTGACCAGCCGGATGAAGGGGGCTTCGCTGCTGTCTTCGAGCAGGTCTTCCACGGCATCTTCGTTGAATTCGTCGATGGCGTTGACCGAGTCCCCGAGCACGTCGGAAACGGAACCGTCCCCGCGTGTGGATTCCCCGAACACGCGGTTGATGATGTCGAGGACGTCGGCGGTGGGGGCCAGCACCGGGCGCGCAAGGCGCTCCCCGAGCAGCAGGCCCAGTTCCTGCGCCAGCAGCCAGCCGGAAGGTTGGCTCGCCGCCAGCACGAGCACGCCTTCCCGATCTCGGACGGGCACGACCACGTGCTTGCGTAACCACAGGAGCGGAGCGCGGCAGACCAGTTCGGGATCGGTCGTCCAGCCCGTCCCTTCTTGATCCGTGAGCTTGGCGAGGCGTGGCTCATAGGACATGGCGTGGATGGCCGCCGTGGTTTCCAGATAGCGTGCCTCGTCGATGCGCTCGGCCTCGAAAAGCGCGCGCTCCAGCGGGATGCCGGAGGCTTCGGCGTTTTTCGCGCAGGCTTCCAGCACCTCGGGATCGAGGCGCAGGCGTTCGAGGAGGGCGGTCAGGGGTGCGGCCATATCAGTTCACGAAAACGGGTTTGAGAAGTTTGGGCTTGCTCATGATCGGCAGGCCGAGCCCGTCCTTGCCTACGCTGGTCTCGTGCAGGACGAGCTGCTTGGACTGCGTGAGATCGAGGGAGTCCCCGGCGGAGCGGATGACCTTCGGGGTGATGAAGATGAAAAGGTTGGTGCGGCTGGTGTCCTTGCTGCGGGACTTGAAGAGCCAGCCGAGCACGGGGATGCTGCCGAGGCCCGGCACTTCGCTCTGATTGTAGCTCTTCTGATCGTCAAGCAGGCCGCCGATGACCGCCGTCTGGCCGTCCTGCAGGAGGATGGTCGTTTTGACGAGGCGCTTGCGCGTCGTGGGCGCGACGAGCTGTTCGCCGTTGGTGAGGGTGATGAGGCCCTGCGTGACGCGGCTGACTTCCTGCTCCACTTCAAGGCGCAGCGAACCGTCGTCGCTGATGCGCGGGGTGATTTTCAGCTTCACGCCCACGTCCTTGTAGTCCATGGACTGGGTGGTGAAGTCATTGTCGTTGCGGGTGGTGCTTTCCTTGGTAAAGGGGATGTTGTCCACCACTTCCACGCTGGCCTCCTCGTTGTCGAGGGTGAGGAGCTGCGGCGTGGACAGGACTTCCACGTCCGTGTTTCCCTTGACCGCGTTCAGGATGGATTGGATGTTGTAGGTCGTGTTGCCCACCGTGAAGGCGTCCTTGAGAATGGCCCCGATGCTGATGCCGGAGGGCAGAGAAGCCATCTTGTTGGAGCCGAGGGAAACGGCGCCTCCGTTGAGGCTCACGCCGCCGATAAGGTTCACGTCGCCGACTTCGCCCGCCGCCGCCCAGTTGATGCCGAAGGCGAAGGAGGCTTCGCTGTTCACTTCCATGATCAGCGCCTCGATGAAGACCTGCTTGCGGACCACGTCGAGCTTGCTGACGATGTTGCTGAGGGCCTCGAATTCGTCGGGCCGGGCCGTGACCACGAGGCTGTTGGTGGACTTGTCCGCCACGACCTTGATGTCCTTTGAGAGGACGGTGTCGGGCTTTTGCTCGTCCGTGCCGGAGGCGCGCTGGCGCTCCACCAGCGTGTTGATGACCAGCGCCAAATCTTCGGCCTTGGCGTTGGAGAGGGAGATGAGATGCACGTCGCCCTTGCCCTTGGGCGTGGGGATGTCCAGTGAGCCGATGGTGTTGCGGGCGATGTTCAGGGATTCGGGATCGCCATAGACCAGCAGGCTGTTGGTGCGTTCGTCCGCGAGCACGAGGCTGACCGTGGGGCGGCCCTTTTTGGAAAACTCCTCGTCACGGCTTTTGAGGATTTTGGAAAGGGTAGCGGCCAGCGTCTTGGCGTCGCCGTACTGGAGGCCGATGGTGGAGGCGCGCCCGGTCATGTTGCTCGACTCGACCTGCTCCAGAAAGGCCATCGCCTTGGCCACGTTGGTGGCGGGAGCGGTGATGGCGAGGGTGTTCGAGGGGGTATAGGCGGAAAGGGCGTAATCCTTGCCGAGCAGTGAGGGCAGGATTTTGGCCAGCTCCGAAGCCACTCCGACCTTGAGGGGAACGATCTGCGTGGCGATGGTTTCGGTTTCGCCGCCCATGCTGCGGCCCACGGACGCCTCCTCGCCCTGCCCGAGACCTTCTTTCAGCGGGACGATCTTGTAGGCCGTTCCGCTTTTCTGCACGGCGTAGCCCTGCACGCGCAGGATGGAGACGAAGGTTTCAAAGGCTTCGTCGGGCGAAATCTTGATCGGCGAGTAGACCGTCACCTTGCCCTTGACGGAGGGATCGGTGATGAAGTTGCGGCCCGTAGCTTCGCTGATGTACTTGATGAGCGCATGGATGTCCGCTTCCTTGAAATCAAGGGTGAGGCCGCTTTCCGGTTCCGCCGGGGCTGAGGCGACGAGAGGCAGGCCCGGCGCGAGCAGCAGGGCGAGGCAGAGGAGGACAACGCGGAGGGCCGGGGCCGTTGAAGCAAGCGAATCGAACATGGCGTCAGCTTTGTACATCATAGCGAATGATGGTTTTTTTCCCGTTACGCAGGATTTCAAGGGTGATGGCGTCCTTGTCAGCCAGATCGCCGAGGCTCGCCAGATCGCCGAAGCCCGTCAGCGGCTTCTCGTTCGCGCCGAGGAGCAGATCGTCCTTTTGCAGTCCCAGCTCTTCCAGATAACTCCCCGACTGGAGCGCGACGATCCGCAGGCCCCGATAGCCGCCCACGGCTTGCGGACTGACGGAAACGTTGCGCATGAGCGCGCCGAGGTCGGCGATTTCCTCCCGCAGGCGGCTGCGGCTGACGGCTTTTTGTTCGTCTGCCTTGCTTTCGGCCCTTGCGGGCGCGGCGGCATCGCCCATGATGAGGCGCTCGCGCGTCCCTCCCTTGGACAGGACGAGGGAACGGCGCTGCACAAGGGCTATCTTCCAGCCCTGAATGCTGTCGCCTTCGCGATAGGCTTGTTCCTTGCCGTCGATCTGGATGACGGCGCGGCTCTCCCGGTGCGCCCCGCTGTTGACGATGGTCCCGAAGAGCTTCCAGTTTTTCTTGCTGATGGGCAGGGCGTCCGCTTCCCCGGCTTCGATGGCCTCCTCGTCCGCACCCTCGGCTTTCGTGCCGCGCGCATGGCGGCTGCCCGGCGGGAAGACCGCCGCGCCGAAGAGATTGCGGGCATTGATGCCCTCGAAGCTCGCCAGGGGACGCGTCTCGGCGTCGGCACGCCCGGCGGGGGCGGAAGCGTTGTACGGCGTGCCCGCGGACGGCTCGCGCAGCAGCCAGAACGTCGCTTCGGCGAAGAACCATGCGGCCAGTGCGATGCTCGACAGCGTGAGGAGGGTAAGGGGCAGGCGTTTTTTCGGCATGGCTATCCCGCAAGCGTGCTCATCTCAAAGATGGGCAGGATGATGGCGATGACCACGAAGCCGACAAGCCCCCCGAGCACGAGGATCATGACCGGTTCCATGAGCGAGGTGACGATTTGCAGGCGCGAGGCCACGCGATTTTCGCAGTCGTTGGCGACCCAGAGCAGCATTTCCCCGAGCTGGCCGCTGCGTTCGCCGGCGGCGACCATTTGCCGGGCCAGCGGCGGGAAAACGAGGGGATTGCCCATGAATTCCGAGAGATCACGCCCGGCCTGCACGCCGTCGATCATGTCCTGCACGGCTTCAACCATGAGGGTATTGTCCGCCACGGACCGGACGATATGCAGGGCCTTGAGCAGGGTGACGCCGTTTTTGAGGAGCATCCCCAGCGTGCGGGCCATATGGCCGACGATGAGGGGCCGATAGACGCCCGAAATACCGGGAAAGCGCAGCAGCAGGCGGTGGGCTCTCCGCCTGCCTTTGGGTGTCTTGCCCATACGCCAGCAGGCGATGAGGGCAAAGGCAAGGGCCAGCGCCAGCACCCACCACCACGCGCGGATGCCGTCGCTCACGGCCAGCAGGATTTGCGTAGGCACCGGCAGGGCGCGGCCCATATCGGAAAAAATCTGCGTGACTTTGGGGATCACGAAGGTGAGCAGGAAGATGACCACGCCCAGCCCCACAAAGAGCATGAGCACCGGGTAGGCAAGCGTGGCCTGCACCTTGCGCACGAGCGCGACCTGCTGCTCAATGTGCTCGGCGAAACGTTCGATGACCAGTTCCAGCGTACCCGAGGCTTCCCCGGCCCGGACCATGGTGACGAAGGTCGAGGAAAAGACATGCGGGAATTCGGCCAGCCCGTCGGCCAGATCGCCGCCCGCCATGATGCGTTCGCGCAGGCGGGCCACGATGCCCTGCATACGGGACATGTCATCGTGGGCGCAGATGCTGCCGAGGGCCTCGTCAAGGGGAAGCCCGGCGTGGAGGAGCGTAGCGAGCTGGCGGGCCATGGCCGCCACAGCTGTTTTGGGGACGGGATGGAGGGCCGCCAGAAGTCTCTTGAGGGAAAAACGCGAGTCCGCGGGCGTCCCGGAAGCGGAAACGACCGCAGCGGCGGATTCGACGCTGAGCGGCACGAGGCCCTTGTCGCGTACCGCCGCGACAGCCTGCCGTTCGTTATCGGCCTCCACCACGCCACGGACGTTTTTCCCGTTCGCGGCTATAGCCTTATAGCAAAAATTCGCCATGCGACCTTTCTAGACAAAAGTGCAGCGGGTGCGACCCCGCTTATGCGCAAGGCTCCCGCCCCGGACAGATCATCCGGGACGGGAGGTTTTCATTTAGCTGTTACGGCGACGGGCCACGCGGATAAGGGCGATGGCCGAGAAGCCGAGGAAGAGGACGAGCAGATCGTACGCCGGGGTGGAGCCCACGGTGCAACCGCTGCTGCTGCCGCTGTCGCTGTCATAGACGTGGTCAGCCGTACCGCCGTTGTTGGGCAGGGCGCCGGTGGTGGAAACCAGCGTCACCGGGTCAGTGATCACGCCTTCGGCGTCGTCGACGTCAAAGCGGCCGTCGTTGTCGCGAATGACGAAGAATGCGAGGTACTGCTTGTCGGTTTCAAGCGTGGGATCGTCGTCGAGGGACAGCGCGACGGTGGGGTTCGCGAAGTCGGCAATCCACCACTGCCCGGAGGCATCACCAAAGGAACCGGCGTCCGGACGACCGTATTCATACTCGAACTTCTCGGTCGCGGTAAGCTTGTACAACTTCATGTTGCTGAGCTTGTCGCCGTTGCCGAGCAGCGTCATCTGGAAGACGGCGCTGGACTCCGGCTCCACGGAGGCGGAGAACTTCACGGTACCAAAACGCTTTTCGCCTTCATTCAGAGATGCGTAGTCCTTTTCGGCATCGGCATGGCTGATGAATTCGGGAGTGCCGATCATAGTGACTTCGGTATTCAGCGTGGGCTGATCATACGCGGCGCGGAAGCTGCTGACGAAGACGTCGCCGTCGGGCAGCATACCATGTACGACCTTGTCTCCCACGATGGTAGCCGCCACGCGCAGATCCGCGATGGTGCGCGGAGCCGTTTCGGCTACTTCAAAGACGTCCTTGTCCATGATGGTGAAGTCGGCCAGCTTGCCCACTTCGATAGAACCGATGCGATCCTCGACCTTGTTCTGCCAGGCGGGCATGATGGTGACGGCGCGAAGAGCCTGCAACGTATTGACGCGCTGGTCATAGGTCCAGAAGTCGCGGGTTTCCTTATCCGTGATGCGGGCCTTGTACTGAGCCTTGGCGTTCAAATCCTTGCCGGTCCCGTTGACCTCGATGTTTTCCTGCCCGGAGGCGGCGATGGCGTCGCCCGAGAAACGGGTCACGCCGGACTGAATGCTGCGCAGGGGCGAGATCGGGGTAACGAAGGTATCGTTGTGGAACGAATACGGCAGGCCGTAGGCGGTGGCCCAACCGGCGGGGCTCATGTTATAGGCGCGACCGGGGCCAAAGAACTTGTTCGTATGGCGGTAGCCGTAGAAGTAGGTATGGTTGTTGAAGAACGAAACGAAGTTGTTCTGGGCCTTCATGAGTTCGCCCAGATTGCCGGCCGGCAGCTTCCCGCCCAGGGTCGTATCGACAACACCGTCCTTGAAGGCGCCTTCGAGCTCTTCGTACATGTCGGCCGTGCCTTCAAGTCCGGCATAGTCGCCGACCATACGCTGGATATGCTGGCGTTCCAACGTCTGACCATGAATGGAGGTGTGGCGCGTGTCCTTCTTATCGGGAGCCGCGGCAACGGCTTCTTCAACCGCAGTGATCCACGCTTCCGCCGCGCCGGAACCGTTGGTGTGGGTTTCCGTGCTCTGACCGTTGGCGTGGTACAGCTTGATGGTCTGCTTGAGAGCGTCCACAGTCATATTCAGCGTGCCCTCAAGACCGTTGAAGTAGCCAGCCTTGTCGAAGCTGTGGTCCGCGGTATACTCGTCCCAGTCGTAGAAGCCGGGCTTCTTCATCCACGCGGTGTAGCCCTGCGGGGAACCGTCAAAGATGATCTTCCACGCGCCGAACAGAAGCTGATTGGCGGGGAGGTTTTCCGGCACATCCTTGCCGGCGTTCAGGGACGTCAGGTCGGCGCCGGCCTGGAGTGCATCGGAACCGTCGGTGAACGGGTCAGCGTCGTTGCTCTTCTTCCAGCCGAGAGCCTGGCGGTTGGTGGGGCCCATGGCGTCAAAGCTGATGCCAGTCTTCTCGTCGGTATACAGATAATACGCCATGGGGTGGATGACCACGCGCAGATCAAGCTCATCCGCGGCTATGCTCCCCTGAAGCAGGGGAATCTGGCCGGAGAGCCCCACCCCGCCGGAGTCGGCGGTCGTTACGCCGGCGGCCGCGTACACTTCGGAAGCGCGAGCAACGCCGCGTGCGTCATTCACCTTCAGTTCATTGCCAAGAGGAACCAGTTGCTGAGCCTTCATTTCCAAGAGCAGACCAGTGGGTTCGCCAGTAGCGGGATCCTTTACCAGCCCCTCGCACACGGTATCCTTGGTGATGCCGTACTTTTCCAGCGCGGCCGAGTTGGCTACGGACATGTGGCCGGAAATGTGGCTGATCAGGATGGGATGCGTCGTGCTGGCCTTGTCGAGATCTTCACGGGAAGGATGACGCTGTTCGGCAAGCTGCGTGTCGTCGTAGTTGAAGCCGATGATCGGGCTGCCGGCGGGCAGCGTATCGGCCTTCTTCTTCAGTTCTTCCACGAGCTTGTCCATTGTATCGGCAGGACCGTCGAGGAGGGGGCTGTTCAGGTTGACCTTGAAGAGGTCATTGTTTCCCTGGCTGGGGAAGTGGCCGTGACCGTCAACAAAGCCGGGCAGCATGGTCTTGCCGCGCAAGTCGACGATCTTGTTGACCTTGCCGTCATCGAAGTAGCCAAGTTTCGTGGCTTCCAGCTCGGTCCCCACAAAGACGATCTTGCCGTTCAGCGTGGCGACGACTTCAGCCTTTTTCGCGTTCTTGACGTCCTTGGCCTCTTCCATCGTTTCCGTAACGGTGTAAATCTTACCGTTATGGTAGACCGTATCCGCAAGTTTCTCTGCGGCATACAGTTGCATGCCTCCACCAAGAACCAAAGCCATGGTCGCAGCAAAGCTGAGCATATGCCGCTTCATGTTGCTCTTTCGGTTCTTCATTTGCGCTCCTCCAGTTAAGAGTTGACGTTCCGTAGGTTAAACGCAACGCATACATAGCATCTGTATCATACAGATGCTGGGGGAATAAAAAACGACGGTCCTGTTGTTCCCAACAACACAGGGGGCCGCCGTTTTACGCAGGAAGCAGGCAGGGCAAAAGCCCTTTCTACCGGAGACAGGAAGAAAAAAGAGGGCGTCCTGTAAAGGACGATTTGAACACCATGCTGATGCTGCTTCAGCAGAGAGAGAGAGAGAGAGAGAGAGAGAGAGAGAGAGAGAGAGAGAGAGAGAGAGAGAGAGAGAGAGAGAGAGAG
>CALVEZ010000006.1 GCA_944326695.1 Candidatus Bilophila faecipullorum
GAAGGGGTCCTTCTCCCCTTCCCCCGATGCTCTTCCCTTAGTGTCCGGTAATACTGTACTTCTTAAGCTTGTACTGCATGAGGCTCTTGGAAATGCCCAAAAGTTCCGCGGCCTTGGCCTGCACGAAGTCGGCCCGCACGAGCGCGCGGCGGATGAGCGCGGCCTCGATGCGCTCAAGAGTGTCCGCAAGGTCGAGCTGGACCGGGAGCAGGTCCACGGCGCTCTTGAACTGCGCCTCTTCGTCCCGGATTTCGGCGGGCAGGTCTTCCAGCGTGATCACCTCGCCGGGCACGAGCACGAGGCAGCGCTCGACCACGTTTTGGAGCTGGCGGATGTTGCCCGGCCATTCGTAGCCGGAAAGGTGGTTCAGGGCCTCCATCGAGAAGGTTTTGGGCGGGATGCCGTTTTCCTTGGCCGCCTTTTCCGCGAAGTGGGCCACAAGGAGGGGGATGTCCTCCCGGCGTTCGCGCAAGGGCGGGATGGGGATGTGCACCACGTTGAGACGGTAGTAAAGGTCCTCTCGGAAGGTGCCCGCCTGCACGAGGGGCATGAGGTCCTTGTTGGTGGCCGCGACGATGCGGATGTCCACCTCGATCTCCTCGCTGCCGCCCACGCGCTCGAAGCGGCGTTCCTGAAGCACGCGCAGCAACTTGACCTGCAACTCGGGGGTCAGTTCGCCCACTTCGTCGAGAAAGAGCGTGCCGCCGCTGGCCTGCTCGAAACGCCCCCGGCGCATGGCAACCGCGCCCGTGAACGAGCCTTTTTCGTGGCCGAAAAGCTCGCTTTCGAGCACGCCGGGGTTGAGGGCCATGCAGTTCACGGAGACGAAGGGCTCCTGGCTGCGCGGCGAGGAAAAGTGGATGGCGCGGGCTACCAGCTCCTTGCCCGTACCGGATTCGCCGGTGATGAGCACGGTGGCGCGGCTCGGCCCGGCCCGGTCCACAAGGGCCAGCATGTCGCGGATGGCCCGGCTGCGTCCGATGATCTGGTGCTTGCCGTAGCGGTCCTCAAGGCTTTCGCGCAGAAGCTGGTATTGCCGGTGCGCGCGGGCGAGTTCGGCGGCGTTCTGGATGGACAGGAGCAGTTCGTCGTTGGAAAAGGGCTTGGTGATGTAGTTGAAGGCCCCGTAGCGCATGGCTTCCACGGCGCTCTCGATGGACCCGAAGGCCGTCATGATCAGCACCGGGATGTGCGGCCAGTTCTTCTTGACCCGTTCCAGCACCTCACGGCCCGAGATGCGGGGCATCTTCATATCGGTGATGACGATGTCGACCTCGGACTCTTCGAGAAACGCCAGCGCGGTTTCCGGGTCGTTGAGCGCGGTCACGGTGTATCCCGCTTCGGTCAGCAGCGTTTCCAGAACGAGCAGGTAGTTTTTCTCGTCGTCGATAAGCAGCAGGTGTACCTTGTCGTTCATATCGTATCCTTGTGGCTTGCGTGTGGAGGGCGGACTCAGGCTTCGCCGTGCCGGGGCGTTTCATTCTCGGAAGGCAGGGTATCGGTCAGCGTGAGCGGCGCGTCGGGCCCTTCGTTCCCCTCGCCGGAGGCGTCCTCGCGTTCTCCGGGGAGATCGGCCAGCGGCAGAAGCATGGTGATCATGGCCCCGCCGCCTTCCGGATTGGTCAGGAGGAGCCTCCCGTTGTGCGCGGTGATGATGGTGTTGACGATGGGCAGGCCGAGCCCGGTCCCGTGATCCTTGGTGGTGAAGAAGGGATCGAGGAGCTTGGGCAGGAGGTCCGGCGGGAAGCCCGGGCCGCTGTCGTGGAAGCTCAATTCCACCATGCCGTCGTCCCTGCGCCTCCCGCGCACGCGGATCATCCCGTCCCGCTCAATGGCCTGATACGCATTGACCAGCACGTTGTAAATGGCCCTATACAATAAATCCTTGTCGCCAAGGACGAAGAGGGACGGTTCCACGTCGCGCAGGCAGTCCACGCCGAGGCGCTTCATTTCGCCTTCGAGGAAGCCCGTGGCCTGATTGAGCAGCGCGTTGAGGTCCACGCGGTCCTGACGGGGCACGCGGGGCCGGGCGTAGTCGAGGAAGTCGTTGACGATCTGGCTGAGGCGGCAGGATTCGTCATGGATGGCCGTGAGGATGCGCTGTGTGGCGCTGCCCTTTTCCTGTTCCGGCGTGCGGCGGATGAGCAGTTCCGCGCTGGAGCGGATGATCCCGAGCGGATTGCGGATTTCATGCGCGATGCTGGCGATGACCCGGCCCATGCTGGCGAGCTTTTCGTTCTGGTGCAGTTCGGCTTCCAGCTTCCGATTACGGGCCATGCGCTCCGCGAGGGTCCGTTCCGCCTTGGCGATGAAGAACTGGAGCATGGCGAAGAGGATGGTCGACGAGCCGAGGCAGGTGGCGAGGATCAGCCATTGGAAGCGGACCACGCTGTCGTAGTCGTCGGTGATGTCCTGCGTGATTTCGAGCACCCCGGTCACGAGGGATTCCGGCTCGCCGGTGCTTTCGCTGATGCCGAGGTCCACGGTCAAGGGAAACATGGTGCGCAGGGAATAGCTGCCGTCCGGGAGTTTCAGCATGAACATGGCCGAAAGCATGTTCACCGTGGACAGGGTTTCAAAATAGGGGATGCCGGAACTCATGACCCGCTCCACCGAGGCGGGGGTCAAATCGGTACGGCCCAGTTCCGTGGGATTGATGGAGTAGTTGACCACGCGGTCGGCCCCGTAGATACGCAGGGACTCGACGTGCAGGCCGAGGATGGTGGACTGCACCACGTCGTCAAGCTGCTGATATTGCATGGTCTGACGCAGGGCGATGCGCCCGAACGCGAGGAAGGTGGGCAGGGTGAAGCGGCGGTATATCTGCTGGTTGAGGTTGCTGGCCATGAGCATTCCGTATTGCTGTTGGCGCAGAAGAAGGGTATTGCGCGCGGAATTGCCGATGAAGAAGGCCAGAAGGACGCTGCTCGCCAAGATAAGGATGAGGGAAACCCACGAGAGAAAACGGGTCAGGCCAAACGGCAGCCCCTTGTCGTCGACGTTTTTTTCAGACACTCCGGCTCCTCGGAAGCCCGCTGAAGGAAAGCGCGGCGCTTTGGCGCGGCCTTCCCCGACGTTCCGTGCGGGAAGGGGCTTCTCGGTTGATCAAGCTGTAACGCCTTTAGTGTAAGGCCTGAATGCCGAAAAGGAAAGCGCGCCTTCCCGCAGGGGACGGAAGAAGGGGAGCGTGGCTCCCCTCCGGGATTATTCGAGAAAGGCCTTGAGCATGGCCGCTTCTTCCGGGTAGCTTTCCGAGCCGAGCCGGGAGTAGGCCAGCCGCTTGCCGAGTTCCACGGCGGGCTGGTCAAGGGGGTTGATGTTCATGAGCCAGCCCGTGAGCACGGTGGTGGTCATGAGCAGGCCCATGATTTCCCCGGCCGTGCGCATGGAGGCGTCCCCGGTTTCCAGACGGGTCAGGGGCACGCCGCTGTGCGCGATGGCCGCGGCGCTGCCGAGCGTTTCGGCGTCGAGCAGGTCCCCGAAGGTCTTGCCGCGCAACCAGCTCCAATTGTCCGGCACGTCGTCCGGGAACTGCGGGCCGCGGGAAAGATGCGGGCAATGAAGCTGGATGCAGCCCTTGTCCGCCGGGCCGTCGAGGAACATCTGCTGGAGCGAGTGCTGATCGGTCACGCCGACGGCGGGGAGGGGCATGGTGCCCTTGCCGTTCTTGCCGAGGCTTTCCGCCCAGAGCTGGGCGAACCACTGGCCGAAGGAGGCCCACGCCGGGATGTAGACGAAGAAAATAAGCTGGCTGTAGCCGTGGCGGGCAAGGGTGTGGCACCAGTTGGCGAGCGCCCACGCCGGATGTTCACCGAGCGCTTCGGGCTTGCCGAGCCCTTCCACCAGCGGGGCGTTGGCGCTTGCCACGCCTTCAAGGAAGTCCTCCCACGGCAGGCCGAGGAAGGCTGCGGGCACAAGCCCCACCGCCGAGAGCACGGAGTAGCGGCCGCCGAGGTTGTCCGGCACGGGCAGAGACACGATGCCGTAGCGGTCGGCCTCCTCGCGCAGATACCCTTTCTTGTCGTCGGTAACGAGAAGCAGATGTTCCTGCCACGTGTCGGGGAGGGCCTTCTGGAGCCATGCCTTCATGAAGAAATACTGGGCCAGTGTCTCAATGGTGCCGCCGGACTTGCTCACGGGCACCACGATGGTTTCCTCGGGATTGAGGGACGCCATCTGCGCTTCAAGGACGTCCGCGTCCACGTTGTCGAGAATCCACAGCCACGGGCCGTCGTGGTTGGGGCGGTCCTGCTGCGGGAAAAAGGCTTTCTGGAGCGCGCGCGTGCCGAGCGCCGAACCGCCGATGCCGAGGACGACCATGTGCTTGAAGCGTTGCAGGCGGGGCGTGAGCGCTTTGAGCCGCGTGCTCAGGCTGCTGCGGAAGGGGAGGTTCAGAAACGGCAGCTTGCCGGCGGTCACTTCGCCGATCAGCCGGGCGGTGCAGCTGTCGAGCTGCGGGGCGAGCCGCCGGAGGGCTTCGGGATGCGAAGGGGCGGTTTCCACAAGGCGTCCGGTCCAGGCGTGGTTCCAGTCAAGCGTGTGCATACCGTTTCTCCTGCAAGAAAAACCGCCTCTACAGGCGGCGTTGTTCCGGCCAAGCGGCCCGGCCGGATGTTGCCGATACGGAAGCTGGCCCCTTTTGGGGGCCGGGGGAGGGCCTCCCCCGGCGGAACGGGACGCCCGGCGGCATCCCGAATCCCCTTACTTGCCGATCAAAACCTTGCGGACGCGTTCGAGGGCGTCCATGAGCACGTCGTCGGCCACGGCGTAGGAGAAGCGCAGGCCCTCCGGCGCGCCGAAGGCGTCGCCGGGCACGGCCGCGACCTTGGCCTCGCTGAGGAGGCGGGTGCAGACGGCGGTGGCGTCGGGCATGGCGTCATTGTAGAGGGCGGAAATGTCCGCGAAGAGGTAAAAAGCCCCCTCCGGTTTCGGACAGGCCACGCCCGGCCACGAGGCCAGTTCCTGCCATGCCATGTCGCGGCGTTTCTGGAAGGCCAGACGCATGGATTCCACGCAGTCGTAGGGGCCGGTCAGCGCGGCGACGGCGGCTTTCTGGGAAATCGAGCAGATGTTGGCCGTGGTCTGGCCGGTGATCTGGCTGAGTTTTTTGATCAGATCGGGATGCGCCACGGTGTAGCCCACACGCCAGCCGGTCATGGCGAAGCTCTTGGCGAGGCCGTTGATGATGGCGATGCGGTCGGGGTACTGTTTCCACCATCCCACGAGGCTGAGGGGCTTGTGGGGATCGTACACGAGCTGATCGTAAATTTCATCCGCGATGATGAACAGGCCGCGATCCAGCGCCCAACGGACGATGGCGTCGCGCTCCTCTTCGCTGTACAAGGCTCCGGTGGGGTTGGAGGGCGAGTTGAAGAGGAGTATTTTCGTCTTCGGCGTACGGGCCGCCTCAAGCTGCTCCACCGTGAGCTTGAAGCCCGCGGCGGCGGTGGCCTTCACCGGGACGGGCACGCCCTCGTTGAGGTAGATCATGGCCGGGTAGCTGACCCAGTAGGGGGCGGGCACAAGCACCTCGTCGCCGGGGTTGAGCAGGGCGAGGAAGAGGTTGTAGAGCGACTGCTTGCCGCCGTTGCTGGCGATGGTGCAGTCCGGCGTGACCTCGACGCCGTAGGACCGCCGGAAGTATTCGGCAATAGCCTCGCGCAGGGCGGAGATGCCGGGCACGGCGGTATAGCGGGTGAAGCCCTCGTCGATAGCCCGCTTGGCGGCGTCGCGGACATGCTCGGGCGTGGAGAAATTCGGTTCGCCCACCGCGAGGCTGGTGACGTCGATGCCCTGCGCCTTGAGCTCCAAGGCTTTGGCATTGATGGTCAGCGTGGCGGAAGGCTTGATGTTGGCCAGTCTGTCGGAGAATTGCATGGGTGCATACCTCGGTGCGTACGTGACGTTGTCCTCATGCAGTAGCAGGTTCGCCGGGCGCTGTAAATCGCCGCCGCCCGGCCCGAGGAAAGGGAAAAACGCCCGCCCCGCGCCCGTCTTTTTCCGTTTCCGGCGTTTTTTCCATTGTAACCTGAGGAAGGCCCATGTCCAGACCCTTATTGCCTTTTCCCCCCGGCTGCGTCGTCGCCCGGCTTGTACGCCGCGAAAAGCGTTTCTTCGTCCATGTGCTCATCGACGGCAAGCCCGATGTAGCCCATACGAACAACACCGGGTCCATGCTGGGCCTCCTGCGTCCGGGCGCGCCGGTACTGCTGTCCCCGGCTCAGAATCCGGATCGCAAGCTCCGGTGGACGCTTGAGCTTGTCTGGTGCGGCGGAGCGTCCGGCGAAGGGCGGGGGTTCTGGGCCGGGGTGAACACGAGCACGCCGAACCGGATGCTGGAGGCGGCCTTCCGCGCCGGAAGGCTGCCGTGGACGGCGGGCTACACGGCCTTCAGCCGCGAGAAAAAGCGCGGCGAGAGCCGTCTGGACGGCCTTTTCGAGGGGCCGGGCCTGCCCCGGCTGTGGGTGGAATGCAAGAATGTGACCATGTCCGAGGATGACGTGGCCCTTTTTCCCGATGCGGTATCGGATCGCGGGCTCAAGCATTTAGGCACTCTCAAGGACATCGTTTCCTCCGGAGAGCGGGCGGCGATGTTCTATTGCGTCCAACGGCCGGACGCCCGCTGCTTCGGTCCGGCGGACATGATCGATCCCGCCTACGCCGCCGGGCTCTACGACGCTGTTGCGCACGGCGTCGAGGTTTACGCGCATCTCGCGGATTTGAGCGTTGAAGGCATCGGCCTTCGGTCGGAGTGGTTGCGGTTGGTGGGGGGAGAGCCTCCGGCGGCAAGGGGGGCTACCGCCCCCCTTGACCCCCTGTTTGGGGGGAATGATTCCCCCCAAACCCCCTCGGTGTGGGAGGGGTAAAATAATTTTTTAACTGCAACATATAGTATTTATATTCCTTTGAGGGAGTGATGATCTTTCCGTGCGGGAAGAAGGACACCGGAAAGCCTTCCATGAGGGATTCGATAAAGGCGAAAGTCTTGGGAAGGGAGGGGATGGGGGTTGGGGAAGGGGAGGGAAACCTTTCTCCAGAAAGGTTTCCCTCCGCTTCGCCTCCGGGTGTTCTCTTCAGCTCTCTCTCACGTCGCTTCGCTATTCGCCTCTATTTCCCTCCCCTTCCCCAATTTTTCCCCTCACCCGATAATCCCGATAACCGCCCCGGTCATGCAGGAGGCGAGGAGGCCGCCGATGGCGGCGCGCAGGCCGAGGGAAAGGATTTCCTGCCGCCGTTCGGGGGCCATGCTGCCGATGCCGCCGAGCATGATCCCGACGCTTCCGGGATTGGCGAAGCCGCAGAGGGCGTAGGTCAGGATGAGGATGCTACGCGGCGAGAAGGTGCCGGACGGGAGGGCGGCCATGTCCATGTAGGCCACCAGCTCGTTGATGATCGCCTTGGTGCCGAGGAGCTGCCCGGCGGCAGGGCATTCGGCCCACGGGACCCCGAGCAGCCACGCCAGCGGCGCGAAAAGCCAGCCGAAGCAGCGTTGCAGGCTGAGGGGCTGCCCCTCGACATCCGGCAGCGCGCCGACCATCGTATTGATGAGATGGGTGAGCGCGACGTAGACCAGCAGGGTGGCGGCGACGTTCATATAGAGCTTGAGCCCCTCCGAGGTGCCCGCACTGAGGGCGTCCATGCCGCTGCGGTACTGCGCGTCGATCTCCCCGCCGTCGGAGGGAGGGCCGCTTTCGGGGACCATCAGCTCCGCGATAAGAAGGGCTGCCGGGCAACTGATGATCGAGGCGGTGAGTATCTGGCCGAGCGCGTTGTCGAGGACGGGGGCCAGCACGGTGGCGTAGAGCACGAGCACCGTCCCGGCGATGGTGGCCATGCCGGTGGTCATGAGCGCGAAAAGCTCGCTGTGCGTCAGGCCGCGCAGGTAGTGACGGATGAGCAGCGGCGCTTCGACCATGCCCATGAAGACGTTGGCCGCCACGCCCACGCCGAGCGCGCCTCCCAGCCCCATGCTCTTGCGCAGGAGAAAGGAAAAGCCGCGTACCACGTGTTGCAGGATGCCCCAATGGAATAATACGGCGGAAAGCGCGCTCAGAACGATGATCATGGGCAGGGAGACGAAGGCGAAAATCCACGTGGACGCGCCGGGCGCGGGTGCGAAAGGCAGCGGGCCGCCGCCGAGATAGCCGAACAGGAACGAGCAGCCTGCAAGCGTGGCGTCGCTGAGGGCTTCCGTCACCTTATTGAGCCACAGGAAGACGCCGGACATCCCCGGCAGGCGCAGGAAGAGAAGGGCCAGCCCGAATTGGAGCCCCAGCCCCACGGCGATCCGCTGGAAATTCACCCGCCGCCGTTCGCCCAGAAGCCATGCCAACGCCATGATGACGGCGAGTCCGAGAACGCCTTGCATCGGGCCCCCTTTCTTTTTAAGGCGTCGCCTGCGGGAAGCGCGGAGACGCCCTTTCCATCCGAGTGTCCTCAAAAAACGGGATATTCGCAATCCGGGACCGTGTTTTCAAAAGCCTCAGGAGGCGGTGCGCCGCGTTGGGGCAGGAACCGGGACGGAATGCGGGCCGAAACACCCGGCAGGAGGAGCGCGTTTTCCGGGAGCGGCCTTTGTCTCTTTGGGAGTGAAGCAGGGACTTTTATCCAACAAAAAACGGCATTTCCCACAAGAGGAACATGCCGTTTCCGTCGATTTTTTCCCGTCTCCTCTTCAACGTCTGGGGAGGGAGAAGGCGGGTACCGCGTGACGGGATTGGGGAGAGAGAACCGTGGGGACTGCCCCCCTTCTTCAGAAAGGTTCCCTCTCCCTTCCCCCATTCAAGCGTCTTACAGCTCGGGCGGGAGTTCCTTGAGCTGCTTGTTGGAGAAGACGGGGCCGTCCAGACAGACGAGCTTGCCACCGATGTTGCAGCGTCCGCAGATGCCGATGCCGCACTTCATGCGCTTTTCAAGCGTGGTGTATATCTGATCATCCGGGAAGCCCAGTTCGACGAGGGCCGCGAGGGTGAACTTGATCATGATCGGCGGGCCGCAGAGCACGGCGATGGTGTTGTCGGGCTTGGGCCCGATTTCCTTGAGCACGTTGGGGATGAGCCCGACCTTGTGCTCCCAGCCGTCGGCGGGGTTGTCGATGGTCAGGGTGACATTCAGGTCCTTGCGGCCCAACCACTCGGGCATGTCGGACTGGAAAGACAGGTCCGCCGGGGTCTTCGCGCCGTAGAGGAGGCTGATGTCGCCGTAATCCTTACGGTTATCGAGCAGGTACACCATGATGGTGCGGATGGGGGCCATGCCGATGCCGCCGCCGATGAAGAAGACGTTCTTCCCTTTCCACTGGTCGTAGGGGAACCAGTTGCCGAGCGGCGCGCGCACGCCGATCTTGTCCCCGGCGTTGAGCTTGTGCAGGGCGGCGGTGTTCTCGCCGGCCTTCATCACGGAGAACTGGAGATAGTCCATCCGGGTGGGGGAAGAGTTGATGACAAACGTCGACTCGCCCACGCCGAAGGCGGAGAGCTGCCCCACCTGTCCGGGCTGGAAGGTGAAGTTCTTCATTTTTTCTTCGTCATCGAACCGGACGCGGAACGTCTTGATGTTGTGCGTTTCCTGCACGGTTTCGATGACGGTCGCCATTTCAGGCAAAAGGGGATTGCTGTGCTTCCCACAGGTGCAAGACATGTTCCGTCTCCTTATTTGGCTTCCGCATCGTCGGCGATGGCGTTGAGGACAATTTCGCGGATGTCCAGCGACACCGGGCATTGCTTGATGCACCGGCCGCAGCCCGTGCAGGCGAAACGCCCGTCGCTGTAGTCGGGAGCGTACCAGTACTTGTGCGAGACGCGGTTGCGCATACGCAGGGCCTTGGCCGTGCGGGGGTTGTGCCCGCTGGCCTCACGCGTGAACAGGGGAGACATGCAGTTGTCCCAGCTGCGCAGGCGGCGTCCGTCGAGGGTGTCGCCTTCGTCGGAGATGTTGAAGCACTGGCAGGTCGGGCACATGTAGGTGCACGCGCCGCAGGAGAGGCACTTCGCGGTCTGTTCCGTCCAGAAGTTCACGTCCGTGAAACGCTGTTCGAGGCGGCGGGCCGCCTTGGACAGATCGGGAGCGGGCGCGAGGGCGGCCTCGGCCTTGGCGCGGGCGGCCTTGGCTTCGTCCATCTTGTCCGCGCCGTCCGGGAGCTTGCCTTCGGAAAGGAAGGCTTCGCCCTTTTCGGACACGGCCTCAAGCACGAAACCGCCGTCCACCGCCGTCAGCAGCACGTCCGAGCCGGTGGGATTGGCGGGGCCGCCGCCGGTCCAGTGGCAGAAACAGGTGCTGCACGGTTTGTCGCAGGTCCGGGTGACCACCAGCAGGTTGTCGCGGCGGGCCTTGTAGTAGACGTCCTGGAACTTGCCTTCAAGGAAAGGCTTGTCGAGCACGGCGAAGCCGCGGGCGTCGCAGGAACGGCAGCCGAAGACCATCCGCGCCGGGGCGTCGGGCGTGTCGTCGAGCTTGATGTCCACTTTGGCCGGATTTTCCGGGTCCTTGGTGCCGGTGAAACGGATCAGCGTTTCGCAGGCGGGGAAGACGGCCGTCTTGGGGGATATCGTGGCGCGGGCCAGCGACGGGGTTTCTCCGGCGACGAGAGGCCGGAACACAACCGCTTTGCCCTCCTGACGAGGGGCCAGCACCTGCCGGGATGCCGCCACTTCCGCCAGCCACGAGGCCAGCTTGTCGGCAGCGAGGAATCGTATGGCGCTCATGCGTTTATGCTCCCTCGATATGGTGTTCGTGGATGTTCTTTTCCTCAAGCTGGAAGCCGAGCAGCGGCGGCACGGCGTCCACGTCCATGCCGGGCGCGTATTCGAAGAGCTTCTTCACCACGCGGCCCATCTGGAGCTTGAGGGCCCCGACCGGGATGCCCATCGGACAGGCGCGGTTGCATTCGCCGCAGCCGGTGCAGCGTCCGGCGAGGTGCAGCGCGTGGATGAGCTGGAAGAACATCTTCTGGGTCGGCGTGTCCTCCTGCGTGAGCCAGTGCGGCTCGCGGCTGTCGGCCACGCAGTTGTCGCGGCAGACGCACATGGGGCAGGCGTTGCGGCAGGCGTAGCAGCGGACGCAGCGCTCGATGTGGCCGCGCCAGAAGCCCATGCGCTCCTCAAGGCTCAGGCCGTCGAGGAAGGTCATGATCGCGGGCATGGCAGGCTGCGCGCCGTCCGGGATGTTCGTGGGCGAACCCGCGAAGTGATCGTGGATGACGGCGTTGGGCACGGTGCAGGCGCGGCACTTGTCCTGCGCCACATCCTGCATGGCGAACTCGTAGTCCTTGCCGTCGGCGCGCACCTTGAGGGTCGCGCCGGAGCCGGTCACGGATTCCACTTCGGAAACGTCGCCGATCTTGGCGAGCACGCGGCTCACGTCCACGGTGCCGTTGCAGCCCATGCCGAAGACGACCACGTCCTCACGGTTGATGAGGTTCTCCTGCAGGAGTTCCACCACGCCGCGCGAGTCGCAGCCCTTGACCACGATGCCGACCTTCTTGCCCTTGAAGAGGGGCAGGTAGGTGGCGAGGGAGTGCACGTTGAGCGGGCCCCAGATGAGCTTTTCCACGTCTTCGGGCTTGCGCATGTACAGAGGCGTGGCGTGCAGGCCGTCGAAGCCCCGCTGCCAGCCCATGACGAATTCGACTTCGCCGGCTTCGAGGGCCGCCTTGATCTGGCCTTTCAGCTCGTTCATCGCGGCGGGGTTGACGCCGCAGCCGAGCGGACGCAGAGGCGCGGGAAGCTCGAGGTTGGGCATGACGTAGAGGGGCTTGGCCTCTTCGAACTTGGGCGCGGGTCCGAGCTTGTGAACGCGTTCGGTGAACGCGGTGACCACGGCCTGCCAGCGCTGGCCTTCGGAGGCGGACACCCACGTGTACTCGAAGCGCCGGGGATCGATGCCGATGATGGGCAGGAATTCCTTCAGCGTTTCGAGGCGGCGGCGGGCGTAGTAGTTGCCTTCCGAGTAGTGGCAGTCACGCGGGTGACAGCCGGACACGAGCACCCCGTCCGCGCCGGAAAGCAGGGCTTTCAGCGGGAAGAGGGGATTGACGCGGCCCGAACAGGGGACGCGGATGATACGCAGGTCCGTAGGCTGAGTGAAACGAGCGACCCCCGCGGTGTCGGCGCCGCCATAGGAGCACCAGTTGCAGAGGAAGCCTACGATCCGGAGTTCTTTGCCTGTCAGAACCGACATAGAGCGTCTACCTCCGCAAGGATCTGGTTATCGGTGAAGTGAGAGAGCTGAATGGCGCCCTGCGGACAGGTGGCGGTGCACAGACCGCAGCCCTGACACACGGCCTCGATGGTCTGCGCCTTCTTTTCGCCCCGGATTTCCTTTTCCACGATGGCCTGGAAGGGGCACACCTTGATGCACTTGCCGCAGCCGACGCAGCGCTTGATGTCCACGACGGAAATCTGCGGGTCGCTTTCGAGGAGGGGTTTCGAGAGCAGGCCGATGACCTTGGCGGCGGCGCCGCTGCCCTGCGCGACGGAGGACGGGATGTCCTTCGGGCCTTGGGCGACGCCCGCGAGGAAGACACCGGCGGTGTTGGTCTCCACGGGGCGCAGCTTGCAGTGCGATTCCATGAAGAAACCGAAGTTGTCGTAGGAGATGTGCAGGGTTTCCGCGAGCTTGTTCGCGCCCTTGGCCCCTTCGATGCCCACGGCGAGGACCACCATGTCGGCCTTCACCTCGACGGGCTTGCCGAGCAGGGTGTCCGCCCCGCGCACGATGTACTGGCCGTGGCCGTCGGGCTGGATGGCGGAGACACGGCCGCGGATGTACTGGGTGCCGTATTCTTCCATGGCGCGGCGCGTGAACTCGTCATAGAGCTTCGCGTTGGAGCGGATGTCCATGTAGAAGACGTAGGACTGCGAATCGGGGATGTGGTCCTTGGTGAGCACGGCCTGCTTGGCGGTGTACATGCAGCAGAAGCCGGAGCAGTAGGGACGGCCGATGGAGCGGTCGCGGGAGCCCACGCACTGGATGAAGACCACGCTCTTGGGTTCCTTGCCGTCGGACGGGCGCTTGATGTGGCCGCCGGTGGGACCGGAGGCGGACATGATGCGCTCGTACTGGAGCGAGGTGATGACGTCGGGGTACTGACCCGCACCGTACTGGCCGTAGACCGTCCAGTCCATGAGGTCGTAGCCGGTGGCAGCGACGATGGCGCCCACGGTTTCCGTGACTTCCTCGTCCTTCATCTCATAGTTGATGGCCCCGGTCGGGCAGACCTTGGCGCAGACGCCGCATTTCCCGGAGGTCAGCTTGCGGCAGAACTCGGGATTGATGGTCGCCTTCTTGGGAATGGCCTGCGGGAAGGGAATATTGATGGCCGTGGTGGGGCCGACAAATTCGTTGAACTTGTCCGGGGTCTTCTTGGCCGGGCACTTGTCCATGCACGCGCCGCAGCCCGTGCACTTGGACCAGTCCACGTAGGTGGCCTTCTTTTTCACGGTGACGGTGAAGTTGCCCACGTAGCCGGCCACGTTGGTGACCTCGGAGGCGGCCATCAGCGTGATTTTCGGATGCTGGGCCACGTCCACCATCTTGGGGCCGAGGATGCAGCTCGAGCAGTCGACGGTGGGGAAGGTCTTGTCGAGCTTCGCCATCTTGCCGCCGATGTGGCTTTCGCGTTCCACGAGCAGCACGTCGAGGCCCGCGTCGGCGCAGTCGAGGGCGGCCTGAATGCCGGCCACGCCGCCGCCGATGACGAGCACGCGCTTGGTGGACTCGAAGGACTTGGAGAAGAGCGGATTGTTGCGGCGCAGCTTTTCAACGGCGATGCGCACGAGTTCCGCGGCCTTGTTGGTGTTGGCCTCCTTGTCCTTGCCGATCCACGAGACGTGTTCGCGGATGTTGGCCATCTCGAACATGTATTTGTTGAGCCCGGCGCGCTCCACGGTGCGGCGGAAGGTGGGCTCGTGCATACGCGGCGTACAGGAGGCGACGACCACGCCGTCAAGGTGATGTTCCTTGATGGCGGCGACGATCTCTTCCTGCCCGGGTTCCGAGCAGGTGTACATGGTGTCGGTGGAGAAGGCCACGTCGGGGTAGGTCCGGGCGATTTCAGCGACTTTGCCGCAATCGACGGTCCCGGCGATGTTCGACCCGCAGTGGCAGATAAAAACGCCTATTTTCATGCCTTGGCCTCCTCTGTGGCTTCATTGGCCTTGGCCGCGGCGGCCTTGGCGGCAGCGGCGGCGTCGATCTTCCGCAGAAGCGCGTCGGGGCTGACGCAGAGTTTTTCAAAGCCGAGTTCCTGCTGCGGCAGGCCGAGGGCCAGGCCCATGAGCTGCGTGAAATACAGGACCGGCATTTTCATGCTCCCGCCCACGGCCTGACGCTGGCGCAGGTCGAGGTTCATGTGACACAGGGGACAGGCGACGACCACGGCGTCCGCGCCAAAGGCCTGCGCCCGTTCGAGGATGCGGCCCGTCAGACGGGCGGTGATGTCGCGGCGGGGGATGCCCATGGCCGCGCCGCAGCATTCCGTCTTCAGGGGGAAGGGAACGACTTCGGCTCCGAGGGCGGTCATGATGTTGTCCATCGCCATCGGGTTTTCGGCATTGTCAAACTGCATGATGTCTGCAGGACGGCTCATCAGACAGCCGTAATAACAGGCGATCTTGACGCCTTCGAGGGGCTTTTTGACCTTTTCGGCGATGGCTTCGAGCCCGTAGTCCTCCACGAGCACCTGGAGGATGGACACGGTGTCGGGGAGCTCTTCGGGGCAGGGCTCGTCGAGAAGGGCGTCGACCTTGCCGCGGAACGCCTCGTCCTTCATGCGGTACTTGGCGGTCTTGAGGTTGGCGAGGCAGCTCGGGCAGGGCGTGCCCACGCGCTCGGCGCCGTCTTTCGCGGCCAGCGCGAGGTTGCGCGCGGACAGGGCGGCGGAAAGCACGTGATCGCAGGCGTGCGCGGGCGTGGAGCCGCAACAGCTCCAGTCCGGGATTTCCTTCAGGGCGATTTCAAGCGCGCGGCAGACGGCGCGGGTGGAACGTTCGTATTCGGCGGACGTCCCCTGCCCCGAGCAGCCGGGGTAATAGGCGAGTTTCATTTACTTGTCCCCCTCGGCGCTGCGCTGTTCGTCAAAACGTTTGAAGATACGGGCCACAGCGTCCTTGCCGACGATGGTGTGGGGTTTGAAGGGCAGCTTCTGTTTGGGCAGGATGCGGGGCGCGAGGTCCACGTCCGTGAAGATGCGGCCGGTGCGGGCCATGAACATGGCCATGATGCCCAGCTCGTAGCTGCGGCCGAAGTGACGGACGGTGGACAGGAAGGACTGCCAGAAGGAGGACATGGCGTAATTCGCCTTGCCTTCCCTCCAGGCCATGTGCCGCAGCACGTCCATGACCTTAGCCACGTCGATGTCGTTGGGGCAGCGCGACGTGCAGGTCGAGCACGAGACGCACAGCCACAGTGAACGGCTGGACAGCGCCATCTCTTTGTTCCCGAGCTGGACGGCGCGCATGACCTGGCTGACCTGCAGATCATACTCGGGACCGCAGGGGCAGCCGGCCGTGCAGTTGCCGCACTGGTAGCAGGCGGTCACTTTCTGGCCGCTTTCTGCTTCCACCTCGCGAAGAAAGGCTTCGTCGCGAGCGGTTTCAAGATTGATTGTTTCCATGGTTCTCCCGGCAGTATAGTGGTTCAAAGATCGGTAGACCTTCTTCACGCGGAAAAATCTAACATATCCACTCTAACAGGGCAACAGGGCTGGAAAAAAGCGGTCCGAGCGCCCTTCTTTCGTCCGCAGCCCCGACTATCCCGCCGCCACGGAAGGAAAAACGTTTTCCTGCCGAGGCTATGCAAAGTTGAACTTTCACATGCTATCAGACGAAATCAAAAGAGGGAAGGGATACGCGGCATAAAGCGGCTGTTTGTTCGCTCAGTGAGTTAGAGTTGCTTTCTGACGTCTTCTTAAGAATAAGACTGATTCCTGAAAACAACAGGCCTGCCACCAAAAAAGCGGCATCGGCACGGTCAAAGACGGGCGCTTGTGAAAGTGCCGCCTTGTGCCGTCCGCCTTTCCATGCCCGAAGGTGCAGGAGCGGCGTTCCTTGGGTATAGAGGGCGGGATCAAGCGCGGTTTCCGTCCTCGTTTTCCAAGCCCCTCTGGGGCGGGGCGAACCCGAATCCGTACACGGCTATGGCCCGTGCTCTGAGGATGTCCAGCCTCCGCGTGGAACGGTCCGCAAAGGCGGCGGCTAGAAGGAGACCGGAAGTTCTCCCTCGTAGAGACACGCCCCGTAGACGCCCTGTGCCGTTCCCAAAGGGCGGCGCAGGGCGGGCAGGAGGGAGAGGGAGTTTTAGGGGCGCATTCGGGACGGCGCCCTCGTAGGCACGGAGGGCGTACCCCTTTTATGAAGTGCCCGTATGTCCCGAAAAGGCGTCTTGCAGGCGCGGGGGCGGCTCACGACGGCCTATCGGGTTCCTCACTTCTGAGGCGTACCTGCGGGCTAGTGGGGCGGGAAGCGTGCCGCGCGGCATGTTGCGCGGCAAAGGAGCCCCTCTTTATGGATTGGGAGGGGCGAGGCTTCGATGTTTTGGAGGGTGCGGGGGTGCGTCCGTGCGGGGCGTTATTCCGGCTGCGGCGCACCTTCGCCGCGCAGGAGGCGCAGGAACCATTCCGGCGGGCGCACGGGGCGGCCTTCCCGGTTGGCGCAGGCGTGCTGGGTCATGCCTTCGGCGAGGAGGGTCTTGCGTTCCGCGTCAGTCACATTGTACACAAAGGTAAGCGAAGCGCGTCCGACTTCGGCTATCCCGGCGCGGACGTAGACGAGATCGTCATAGCGGGCGGGCTTGCGGTAACGGCATTGGGCTTCCCGGACCGGGAGCATGATGCCGAGCCGTTCGACCTCCGCATAGCTCATTCCCATGCGGCGGATGTACTCGCTGCGGGAACGCTCGAAAAGATGCAGATATTCCGCGTAATAAAGGTAGCCCATCGTATCGGTCTCCCCATAAGAGACGCGGTGGGCCAGCCAAACATCGGGAGTGGGAAAGTCGTGCATGAACGGCATCCTTTGCTGAAAATTCCTCAAAAACGCGGTGCGGGGCGCTGGGGCCCGGCAGCGGCTTTGGTCCTCAGCCTTTTGGCGGGGTGCGCCGCGCCGCTTCCTTCGCCCCCTGTGGAGCGCAAGGTTCCGGTCGAGACGCTCGTGCCGGAAAGCGAAGAGCGGGCTGCGGCCCTGGCCGCCGGTTTGGATCGGGCGGGGCAGGGGCTGCGCTCGTGGACGGAACTTGCCCCGGCTCTGCGGGCCAGCCGCGCCCACATCGCCGGGCGCGAAGCCGGACAGGTGGCCGTGGCCCACGGCGACCTTGCGGTGACGTGGGGGGATGTGGCGCGGACGCTGGAACGGCTGGAAAGTCTGCTCCCTCGTCTGGACGCCGAACCGGGCCTGCTGGCGGAGAAGTTCCGTTGGATCAGGCTGCGGGAAGGCGCGGCGTTTTCGGGATACTATGAGCCCGTCGTCAAGGCAAGCCGCACGCGGCGGCCCGGCTACGAGACGCCGCTCTACCGCCTGCCGCCGGATTTGCGACAGTTGAATCTGGGCCGCTTCCAGACCGAACTTATCGGCCAGCGCATCGCCTATCGTTTGAGCAAGGGCGAGCCCATACCTTATTATACAAGGGCGGACATCGACGGGCTGGACGGCAAGCCGGGCGTCCTGCGCGGCAAGGGCCTTGAGCTGGCGTGGCTTTCCGATCCCGTGGACGCCTTTTTTCTGCATGTGCAGGGTTCCGGGCGGCTGCGCTTCGAGGACGGGCGGGAGATGGCCGTACGCTTCGCGGGCTCCAACGGCAGGCCCTATGTGA
Organism: Candidatus Bilophila faecipullorum; assembly: GCA_944326695.1. Lineage (GTDB taxonomy): Bacteria > Desulfobacterota > Desulfovibrionia > Desulfovibrionales > Desulfovibrionaceae > Bilophila > Bilophila faecipullorum. Next base: position 17,806 of record CALVEZ010000006.1, read on the forward strand.
GCATTGGCCGTTATCTGGAGGATCAGGGGGCCATCCCGCCGGGAGAGGTGAGCATGCAGTCCATCCGCCGCTGGCTGCGGGAGCATCCGGCTTTGCGCGACGACGTGCTGCGGCGCAACGAGCGCTACATCTTTTTCCGCAAGGGGCCGGAAACGCCCGCGGGCGGCGTCGCCTCCGGGCCGGTGGGCAGCATGGGCACGCCCTTGAGCCCGATGGTGACGCTGGCCGTGGATCGCCGGACCTTCCCCCTCGGCGCGGTCATCGCCTTTGACGTCCCCCTCCCCGATCCGGCTTCTCCCGCCGCCTCGGGCCAGCCGCTGAAGACGCGGCCCCTGTGCGGCCTTGGCCTCGCGCAGGATACCGGGGAGGCGATCAAGGGACGCCGGGTCGATCTCTTCTGCGGCAAGGGCGCGCGGGCCGCGTACATCGCCGGACACCTGAACGGCCCCGGAGAGGTCTGGCTGCTGCTGGCGCGTGACGAGTGAACACACCCCCGCTTGAAAAGGCGGGGTTTTTCTTTTTTTGGCGCTTTCCTTGAAGGCAGCATCCTTGAAGGCGGTATTCTTTGCCTGTGGCCTTTTCTGAATGGCGGTTTGTCTATGACGGTTTCTCTGCGCGCCGTCCCGCCCTCTTCGTGGTGAGGCGGGGAGGTCTCCTTCCTTCCTTCCTTCCTTCCTTCCTTCCTTCCTTCGGTGTGTTTTCCTCGTCGTATTTCCCGCAGACACGCTGCGAAAGCGCCGGAGGGCGAGGGGATGTGCCTCTCCCCTCCTTTTTCTCTCTTCCCCTCTTTCTTTTTCCCTTTTTCTTTCTTCTTGCTCTCCATTTTTTGCTGGACAGACTTTATAAATAGTAGTAGAAATTAATAACGTTAATCACGCGATGAAGGTTCGCTTTTTCACCGTCTTATCTTTTTTTTCGGAGGAAAGAAACAATGACGTACCGTTACCAGCTTTACAAATGCCCCGTCTGCGGCACCGTGACCGAAATCGTCCATGACGGCGTCAGCGCCATGATCTGCTGCGGCAAGACGATGGAACTGCTTGACGACCGTGAGCCCGTCGGCACCCGCGAATCCCACATGCCCGTGGTGGAAGCCACCGAAAACGGCTGCAAGGTGAGCGTGGGCTCCAAGCTGCACGGCATGGAAGCCGATCACCTCATCGAATGGGCCGAAATCCGCACGGCGGACGACACCGTTCTGCGCAAGTATTTCAAGGCCGGGGACACGCCCGTAGCCGAATTCCCCGTCCCGGCGGACAAGGTCGTCTTTGCCCGCGCTTTCTGTAATAAGCATGGCGCCTGGCGCGCGAAATAGGCGGTGACGCCTCTTCAAGCCCCCCTTTCTGCGGAGAGGGGGGCTTTTTTTATGCCGGCGGCCTTGCGCCCTGAAAGGGATGCCGGGTCGCTTTGCAAAAAGGGGTGATCATCCGCCCAGTCAAGGGAGGGAAACGGGGAAATGAAAATCAAGAGTGACGCCTTGTTGAGGCCGTCCGTTCGGGAGGCCCGGATCGTGAGCGATGGGCGCAAGGCTTTTTTTGAAGAAAATATTTCCAAAAAACGTCATGTATTATCATGACTTGTTTGTAATAAAAGTAGCTCCCAATAAGGTGTTTTGGTGTAAGCGGTGATAAACGTAGAAATTCTTTTATGAACAAAGTGCCATAACTGTTCGATTGAACAAATAACGCTTGGTTGACAGAAATGAAAAAGTATCCTTTAAACTGACCTGAAGTCTAGGGAAGTTCATAAAACCTCAAACACGACTGATAATGCGTGGGGCATAAAAGCATCGGTCGGAATAAGGAGTTGGGAAGGTTTAGAAACAGAGAGGGCAGGTTCTTTTTTTTATCATTGAGGAGGAGATCAAAAAATGGATCAAGCGAACATTACGTCTCATGTCAAATTGCGCAGCAATATTTCGGGATATACCGATGTTGTGCAAATGCTCACCGGTGTCTTGCTGTGCCTCTTCGTGTTCATGCACATGTTGCTCGTTTCGAGCGTCATTCTCAGCCCGAATTTGATGAACGGCATCGCCGGATTCCTTGAAACCTCCTATCTTGCCCAGATAGGCGGCCCCATCCTTTTGCTCGTCATCGTGCTGCACTTTATCCTCGCCGCCCGCAAAATGCCGTTCAGCCCGGTTGAATTGCGCGAATTCTGGCGTCAGGCCCGCATGATGCACCACCTCGACACGTGGCTGTGGCTCGTGCAGGTGGTCACCGCGATCATCATTCTCGTGCTGGCCAGCGCCCACGTGATCAACATCCTCTCCAACCTGCCTATTTCCGCGCAGAAAAGCGCCGCCGCCATTCAGGGCGGCATGGTGCCCTTCTATCTGCTCCTTTTCGCCGCCGTGGACCTGCATATCGCCATCGGGCTCTACCGCATCGGCGTGAAGTTCGGCATCCTGACCCGCGAAAACCGTCTTCAGTGGCGCAAGTACGCCCTCTATCTGGTGATCGGTCTGGCCCTGCTGAGTCTGGCAACCCACTACAGCTTCGCCACGCTGGCTATCTAAGGGAGGGCGTCATATGAGAACGATTTATTCCGATGTGTTGTGTATTGGTGCGGGGCTTGCCGGGGAGCGCGTGGCGCTGGCCGCGGCTATGGAAGGCTTCCACACGATCTGTCTTTCCGTCGTTCCTCCCCGCCGTTCGCACTCTTCTGCGGCGCAGGGCGGCATGCAGGCCGGCCTCGGCAACGCGGTGATGGCCAAGGGCGACAGCCCCGACATCCATTTTGCCGATACCGTGAAGGGTTCGGACTGGGGCTGCGATCAGGAAGTGGCGCGCATCTTCGCCGACACCGCCCCCATCGTCATGCGCGAAATGGCCCATTGGGGCGTGCCGTGGAACCGCGTCGTCGCGGGCAAGCACATCTATTATAAGGGCGGCAAGCCCTTCGAGGCCGAAGAGGACGCCGCCAAGCACGGCCTTATCCACGCCCGCGCCTTCGGCGGCACGGCGAAATGGCGCACCTGCTACACGGCTGACGGTACGGGCCGTTCCGTGCTCAACACCCTCGACAGCAAATGCCTCCAGTACGGCGTGGAAATCCATGACCGTATGCAGGCCGAAGCCCTGATCCACGACGGCGAGCGCTGCATGGGCGCGATTGTCCGTTCCCTGCGCGACGGCGAGCTTGTCGCCTACGTCGCCAAGGCGACCCTCATCGCCACGGGCGGCTATGGCCGCATTTACCGCGCCACCACCAACGCCGTCATCTGCGACGGCGGCGGTCAGATATGCGCCCTCAACACGGGCGTGGTGTCTCTCGGCAACATGGAAGCCATCCAGTTCCACCCCACCGGCAGCGTGCCTACGGACATTCTGATGACCGAAGGTTGCCGCGGCGACGGCGGGACGCTCCTTGACGTGAACGAATACCGTTTCATGCCCGACTATGAGCCCGAAAAGGCCGAGCTTGCCTCCCGCGACGTGGTATCCCGTCGCATGACCGAGCACATGCGCAAGGGCTTCGGCGTGAAGAGCCCCTACGGTGACCACCTGTGGTTGGACATCCGGCATCTGGGTGAAAAGCACATCACGACGAAACTGCGTGAAATCTATGATATCTGCACGCACTTCCTCGGCGTGAACCCGATTCATCAGCTCATCCCCGTGCGTCCCACCCACCACTATTCGATGGGCGGCGTGCGCACGAACAAGGACGGCCACGCCTACGGTCTGAAGGGCCTGTTCGCCGCGGGTGAAGCGGCCTGCTGGGACCTGCACGGCTTCAACCGTCTTGGCGGCAACTCGCTCGCCGAAACCGTGGTCGCGGGCCGCTACATCGGCAGCAAGCTCGTCGAGTACCTCAAGGGCACCGAAAGCTCGTTCAAGACGGAAGCCGTCAACGACGCCCACAAGCTCGTTGCCAAGACCATCGACGACATCGTCAGCGGGCGCAACGGCAAGGAAAACTGCTTTGAAATCCGCAATGCCATGCAGGACATCATGATGGACGACGTGGGGATTTTCCGTAACGCAGGCGACCTTCAGAAGGGCGTCGACGCGTTGCTGGAACTCTCCGAACGCGCGAAGCACATCGGCCTGCACGGGAACGTGAAGGGCTTCACGCCCGAGCTGTCCATGGCCCTGCGCGTGCCCGGCATGCTCAAGCTGGCCCTGTGCACCGCCTATGGCGCGCTCCAGCGCACCGAATCCCGCGGCGCGCATACCCGCGAAGATTACCCCGAGCGTAACGACGCCAAATGGTTGAATCGGACGCTCGCCACCTGGAAGGAAGGCGACTCCCTGCCCACCCTCACCTACGAAGATGCCTCTCCGTGGTTTGAACTGCCTCCGGGCGAACGCGGCTACGGCGGCGGCAAGATCATTCCCGCCGAGATTCCCGCCGACAAGATCAAGACCAAGGAAGAGGCGGAAGAAGTCATCGGCAAGTAAGGGCGTATTCCGGGGAAGAGGAAGCCGTCCCGCAACGGAGGCTTTCCTCCCCGGCCTCTCCCCGCCCGGAGCGTCTCCGCTTGCCGGAAAAGGGGAAGGAGAAGGCAACACATCTTTTTCCATTGATTGGGAGTTAGAATGAGTCGCAAATTGCATATTGAGGTGTTCCGGTACAATCCGCTTGATCCCGCCTCCGTGCCGCACATGCAGTCCTTCTACGTGGAGGAATACAGCTCGATGACCCTCTTTATCGCGCTGAACATCATCCGCGAGCAGCAGGACCCGAGCCTCCAGTTCGACTTCTGCTGTCGCGCCGGCATCTGCGGTTCCTGCGGCATGGTCATCAACGGTCGCCCCGGCCTCGCCTGCCACACGCAGACGAAGGACCTGCCCGATCACATCGTCCTGCATCCGCTGCCGATCTTCCGGCTGATCGGGGACCTGTCCGTCGACACCGGCGTCTGGTTCCGCGACGTGGGCCGCAAAATCGAGGCGTGGGTGCACTCGCAGGACAAGGCCTTCGATCCGACCGCCGAAGAGGAGCGTATGGAAAACGAGCTGGCCGAGCAGATTTTCGAGCTTGACCGCTGCATCGAATGCGGCTGCTGCATCGCCGCCTGCGGCACGGCCCGGATGCGCAAGGACTTCCTCGGCGCGGCCACCATCAACCGTCTGGCCCGTTTCTACATCGATCCGCGCGACAATCGTTCCGAAGACGAGTATTATGACGTGATCGGCAACGATCAGGGCGTTTTCGGCTGCATGGGGCTGCTCGGCTGTGAAGACGTCTGCCCGAAGAAGATTCCCTTGCAGGATCAGCTCGGCATCATGCGCCGGATGCTGGCCCTCAAGTCGGTCAAGGGCATTCTGCCCAAGGCGCTCTACGAAAAGTTCAAGGGCTGCGGCTCGCACTGCCACAGCTAGGGGATGATGCCTCCGGCGGCAAGGGCTTGCCGCCCTTGACCCGCTTGGGGGGCATGATGCCCCCCAAACCCCCTCGATGTGGGAGAAATGGCGTCGCCGTTTCTCCCACAGGTACGGAATCGCCATGAAGCGCTTGCGGAAGGCCGGAGGGATGGAGGCGCAGGGTTCGGGCCTTTGGCCGGATGGTTCCCCGGTGATGGCAACAGGTGATGATACAAACTTTTTTCAGAAGGATGATGCGACATGGCCTTGTTTACGCGGGAAGAAGCCCTCGAATATCATAGAACGCCCCGTCACGGGAAAACGGAAGTGGTGCTGACCAAGCGCTGCGAAAGCCAGAAAGACCTCTCCCTCGCCTATTCGCCGGGCGTGGCCGAGGCGTGCAAGGCCATCGCGGAGGATCAGACGCTGGTGTCCGAATACACGGGCCGCGCCAACCTCGTGGCCGTCATTTCCGACGGCACCGCCGTCCTCGGCCTCGGCAACATCGGACCCTACGCGGCCAAGCCGGTCATGGAGGGCAAGGGCGTCCTCTTCAAGAATTTCGCGGACGTGGATGTTTTTGATCTCTGTCTGAAGACGGGCAGCCCCGAGGAATTCATCGCGGCGGTGAAGACCATGGAGCCCACCTTCGGCGGCATCAACCTTGAGGACATCAAGGCCCCCGAGTGCTTCGTCATCGAGGAGACGCTGAAAAAGGAAATGAACATCCCGGTTTTCCACGACGACCAGCACGGCACGGCCATCATTTCCGGCGCGGCGCTGCTCAACGCCTGCGAGCTGACGGGCCGCAGGATTGAGGACGCGGTCGTGGTGGTCGTGGGCGCGGGCGCGGCGGGCATGGCCTGTTCGCGTTTCTACTGCGCGCTCGGCGTCAAACGGGAAAACATCCGCATGTTCGATTCCAAGGGCCTTATCCACAAGAAACGCGCGGGTGTCGCCCCCTACAAGATGGAATTCGCGCAGGAGGAAGACCTCGGCACGCTGGCCGACTGTATGAAGGGCGCGGACCTCTTCCTCGGGCTTTCCACCAAGAATCTGGTTTCGCAGGACATGGTCCGCTCCATGGCCGACAAGCCCATCCTCTTCGCGATGGCCAACCCCGATCCCGAAATCTCCTATGAGGACGCCAAGGCCGCCCGGCCCGACTGCATCATGGGGACGGGCCGCTCCGACTACCCGAACCAGATCAACAACGTGTCCGGCTTCCCCTACATCTTCCGCGGCGCGCTCGATGTGGAGGCCACGGAGATCAACGAGGCCATGAAGATCGCCGCTGCCCGCGCGCTGGCCGATCTCGCCAAGGAACCCGTCCCCGCCGAGGTCTGTGCGGCCTACAATGTGGACAGCCTTTCTTACGGCTTCGACTACATCATCCCCAAGCCGCTCGATCCGCGCATCCTGACGTGCATCACGCCCGCCGTGGCCAAGGCCGCCATGGAGACGGGCGTCGCCCGCAAGCGTATCGACGACCTTGACGCCTACGCCCGCGAGTTGCAGCTCCGGGTTCAGGCTTCGCACGACCGTATCCGGCCGTTCGTCGCTTCCTACTATAAGTAAAAGAAAGCCCGCCCGTTTCCGTTGCAGCGGTGCGGGCGGGCGCCTTTCGGGAAAGGCCGCGTGTTTGGAGGAACCTCGGCCATATCTTGGGAGTCCCGTCAGGGGGGTCATCCACTGTGTGATGACCATCATACACTAACTTTTTTTGCTCATTTGGCAAGCAGGGAAGAGGTGTCTGTATGAAACGGTTTGCATGGAGTGTTTTTGCGTGCGGGCTCATCGCATGTGTGGTTTATCTCATGGGTGGTTTTGAAAGCCTCGCCGCCAACCCCGGAACGCCCGGCGCCGCCGTTCCCGGCGATCCCACCAAAGCCTACATCACCCTCGGCATTCTGGTGGTGGCCGCAATCATGTTCTTTACCGAGGTGGTGCCGCTGCCGGTTACCGCCCTGCTCGTGCCCGTCGCCCTTTCCGCCACGGGCGTGCTGACCTCGAAAGTGGCGTTCAGCTACTTCGGCGACAACACCGTTATCCTGTTCATGGCCATGTTCATCGTGGGCGAATCCACCTTCGTGACCGGTTTCGCGGACATCGTGGGCAATACCGCGCTGAAGCTCTCCAAAGGCAATGAGCTTTTGCTGCTGCTCTTCTCGATGATCGCCGTGGGCGGCCTGTCCACCGTGCTCTCGAACACCGGTACGACCTGCGTAGCCGTGCCCATGATCATGGGTATGTGCGCCTCGGCCAAGATCGCCCCGAGCAAAATCCTCATCCCTGTGGCCTTCGCCTCCTCGCTCGGCGGCACGGCGACCCTCGTCGGCACGCCGCCCAACGGCATCGTCAACTCGGTCATGGAGCAGGTCGGCATCCAGCCCTTCGGCTTCTTCGAATTCGGCAAGTTCGGCCTCATCCTCTTTGCGGCGGGCATCCTCTACTACGCCCTTATCGGCCATCGTTTTCTGCCCAAGGATCGCGCCGGGGAAGATCACCTCTTCGGCTCCGAGCTCAAGGAACGCCGCACCAACAAGATGCCCTGGTCCATCGGTATTTTCGCCTTCGTGGTCGTGGCGATGGTGACGGGCATCCTGCCTCTGACCACCGCCGCCGTGCTCGGCGCCTGCCTTGTCGTCATCACCCGCTGCATGAGCATGAAGGAAGCCTTCGCCTGCGTCGACTGGGTGACCATCTTCCTTTTCGCGGGCATGTTGTCCATGTCCGCCGCCATGCAGAAGTCCGGCGCGGCCGCGCTCGTGGCCCATACCGTGGTTTCCCATGTCTCCGGGCCCTACATGCTGATGTTCGTCTCCTGCGCCCTGACCATGCTCATCACCAACTTCATGTCCAACACCGCGACCGCGGCGCTCATGGCACCGCTGGCCCTTCCCATCGCCGTGGGCGGCGGCGTTTCGCCCCTGCCGCTCATGATGGGCATCGCCATGTCCGCCTCGGCCTGCTTCCTGACCCCCATTGCCACGCCTCCGAACACCATCGTCATGACCCCGGGCCGTTACACCTTCGTGGACTATATCAAGGCGGGCTGGATGCTCCAGCTTATCAGCCTCGTTCTCTGTGTAGTGATCATCCCCATGATCTGGCCCTTCTAAGCGCCCACGCCTGACGCTCCCGACCCAACCGGGAACGCCATATTCTCCTCCCCTTCAACCGGCATTCCCCTGGTCGACCTGTGTCGCCGGGGGAATACCTCGTTTTGAGGGCTGTGCAGCGGCTGGTATCCGGCGATGACGCCGCCACCGGCGTTGGAGGGAGGGCGGCTGTGGGCGGCAACATTGTTGTCGTCAGGCGTACCGAAGGGAGAGGGGAGGGCTGCCTCCGGCTTTCGTCGGCCTTTTTTCAGGCATTGCCCACGGGCGGAGACTTGCGGAAAAGCGGGGATGCGGATGGCTGCCGATGGCGGAAAAAGGGCGGGTTTGTGGTGCGTTTCAGGACGAACCGCGTTTTTTTCGGGCGGTGGAGGCGCTTCCGTTCTCACAGAGCCGTGCCTTTCGAGGGAACGGGGACTTTCTGGAACGGGATATTGTTCATGATGGCGCGCATTATGCAGAAAGCATGATCCAATGGAATGATTCGAAGTCTGGAACCACGTACAAGGAGCGATGTATGCAGACGACGCTGTCCATGACTGTGGCGGGCGTGCGCTATCCCAATCCTTTCGTATTGGCTTCGGCGCCTCCTACCGCTTCCCGCGAGATGATCGAGAGGGCTTTTGACGCGGGATGGGGCGGCGCGGTCATCAAGACGCTCGCGCAGGAGGAGCCGGACGGCTTGCGTGACGTCAGCCCGCGCATTCAGGGCGTGCGGTCGCGGGGCAGGCTCATGGGGTTTACGAATATCGAGCTGGGAACCCGGAAGACCGTGGACGACTGGCTGGAGGCGATAGCGGCCATCAAGCGCAAGTATCCCGACCGGGTGCTGATCGCGAGCCTTCTTTACGGGGGGGCTCCCATCGAGAAGCAGTGGCGGGAGGTTCCCGCGCTGTGCGCGCAGGCCGGGGCGGACGCGCTGGAACTGAATTTTTCCTGCCCGCACGGCGGTGCGGAGTTGGGCGGACTGGCCGAGATTGGCACGCACCCCGATCTCATGGCCGAGGTACTCGGGTGGGTGCGGGCGAGCACCAGCCTGCCCGTTTATGTGAAGCTTCCGCCCGTAAGTGATGTGGTCGCGGGGGCCCTGACCTGCCGGAACGGGGGCGCGGACGGCATTTCGGCCATCAATACGGTCAGCTCCATTCCCGGAGTGGACGTGGAAACCTTCCGTCCGCTGCTGAACGTCAACGGTTGCAGCGCCTTCGGGGGGCTGTCGGGTCGGATGATCAAGCCGTTGGCGCTGCGTTGCGTGGCACAGATAGCCCGGACCACTGATCTGCCCGTCTCCGGCATCGGCGGCATCTACGAGTGGCGGGACGCCGTGGAATTTATGCTTCTCGGTGCGAGCACCGTGCAGGTCTGTTCCGCGGTCATGGAAAACGGCTACGGCATCATCGCTGATTTGTGCTCCGGCCTTGCGGGTTACCTCGAACGCAAGGGCATGGCCTCGCCCGCCGAGCTGGTGGGGCGCTCGCTGCCCTTCTTTGCCGCACACGGCAGCCTTGATCGCGGCGTAAAGGTCGTTGCCGAGGTCGAGCGGGTGAGCTGCCGCCGCTGCGGGAAGTGCGTGGTTTCCTGCCGGGATGGTGGCTATCAGGCCATAGCCGCCGACGCCGAAGGCTTTCCCGTGGTAGATACCGCCCGCTGCGACGGTTGCGGGCTGTGCGCGCAGATTTGCCCCTTTGAGAGCATGGCGCTGCGCCGGGTGTGACGCGACCTCTTCCTCCGGCAAAGAAAAGGAGCCTCGTTCGGCAAGGAACGGGGCTCCTCTACGTGCGGGGAAAAGTGAGCAGCGTTGTGGCGATGGCCGCGCGCCGTTATGGGGTTCCTCCACGTGCCGGGAAACGCACACAGACCGCTGGCGTCCATGATTTCGGTTTCCGGGATTCCTCCGTGTGCGGGGAAACTTGCCCATAATGGTCGCGGGAATGATGGCATGGGACCCCTCCGCGTGCGGGGGAAAGGCGGGCGTCCGCCCCTCATCCCGGCGTCGTGCGCGGCTCGGGAAAGGCGCCGGAAAATCCGAAGGACTCTGCCCTCCGGGTGGTTTCCCTTGTCCGCGCGTGCCTACAGTCCCAGCCGTTCCCGCCAGCGGGGAAGCGACGGATCGAGGGCGAGGTAGTCCGGGGGCAAATCCGGGGCCTTGGGCGCGGCAAGGGCGGCGGCCACGTCCTCGGGCGTGCGCACGGTGACGACGCCGGGCAGCCCCTGCAAGGGGCAGAGGTCCACGTCGTCCTCGGCGGCCTGCACCAGCACGGGGAGCCTGCGGAAGGCGGCTTCGAGCGCCACGGTGGTGGAGTTGGAAGCCCAGACCGCCGTCCCCGGCGTCAGGAAGTTGCCGATGGCCCCGTCCACGATTTTGGGGGGCTCGGCGTTGCCGTAGAGGTTTTTCAGCCGCCCGTCCACGGGGAGGTAAGGATGCGGCTTGACGATGACCTCCCAGCCGTCCAGCAGCCCGGCCTTGGCCGAGGCGGCCAGCGTCGCCAGATGGGCGTCGGTTTCGTCCGCGAAGAAGCTGGTGACCACGAGCAGGCGCGTGGATTTGACCTCCGGCGCGGCTTCTTCCCCGGCCTTGGGCGCGAGATAGAGATAGCGCAGGGCCTCCACCAGCGCGGCACGCTCTTCGGGCATGTGCCCGACGAGCAGGGCGTCGCGCGCGCCGGTCCCGTTGCACAGCCACAATTCGGGCATGGCGCGGCGGCAGGCCGGATCGTCGATCATGCGCGGATCATCGAAATAACGGAAGTCCGTGGGACGCACCGTCGAGTGCTGCGCGCCGTAGACCGGTCCGGCTTCGGCGTCGTGCATGGACTGGCACAGCATCCTCTCCCACGGGCAGTTTTCCTGCGGAAAGGTGGTCCAGTCCTGCGGCCCGGCCCATTGTGCGTAGCGCCGGAAGGCTTCGCGCATAAGGCAGCGCTCCAGCGCGCGCCAACCCCGCGTGGAATCCTCCCAGTTGCGGCGCAACACGGGCCAGAGGTCCATCCGCGAGCCCGGGAAGCGGAACAGTTCCCGGACTTCCGGCTCCACGGCCCGGCTGGAGACGAGGAGCTTGCCGAAGCGGACGAGGCTTTTCCAGATGTCCCCGGCGGTAAGAAATTCTTCAAGGAAATGGAAGGACGCGCCGTCCCGTCCGTTCTCGCGGAAACGGTCGCGCAGCTTCACGGCCTCCGGGAAGGAGCATTGCGGGGCCGGGAAATAGATGAAGACCCAGTTGACCCGGTGAGCCTCCCCCTCGGCGGGCGCGAGGGCGTCGTGGAGCTTTTCCCAGTAGCGCGAGCGGAAACGGCCGTTTTTGGCCGCGGCCATGTCGATGTTGGGGAAATAGGTAACGATGCTCGCGGGCTTCGTCCCTTCCGGCAGGACGGGGCGGGGGACGTGCGTGCGCGGCAGGCGTCGGCGCACGATCCACAGCCATGCCGGAAAACGCAGCAGGGCCTTGGCCGGGGCCGGAAGGCGGTAATAGAGGGCCTTGAGGCGGTTCTTGAGGCCGGAGGGCTGGGGTTCACCGTCCGGGAGGACGTGGAGGACGAAGGAACGCCCCGTCTCCTTGCAGAAGCGGGAAAGCACGTCCTCCATCCACGGATCGGTCCCGGCGGGCTTGCAGACTTCCAGACGGGTGACGCCCCTTTCTTCCATGAGCTTTTCAAGCGCCCGGAGTTTCAGGGCCGGGAAAAGGTTGTGCGTCACTTTGGGGTGCTTTTCCACCAGTGTGGAGCACCACCACATGGACAGGTTGTCCCCGGCCCGCAAATGCTCTTCCAGAAGCTTGCCCTGCACACGCACGCAGCCGGTTTCGTAGGTCCACGCGGCCAGCTCGTCGCGGATGGGCAGCAGCCGTTCGTTCAGCTCGACGGGGATGGAAATCCGCCCGTCCGGGACGCTGCCCTTGTCCCATACCGCCACCAGCGCGTCGGAAGCCGCGCCGTCGGGAAGCTCCGCGTTGTTCAGGAGAATCAGGGTGCTCATGGCCTATCCTTATAGGGGAATGAAAAGGACGTAGATTCGAAAAGGAAGGAGTGATTTTCCTACAAAGCGGGCCGCGTGTCCACCCGGACGGCGCTTCTCCGCCCATGAGAGGCCTCCCCGCCGTTCCCTTTGCGGAAAGTCCGGAGACGGAGGCGGCCCCGCAGGGCGGGGTGCGTGTTTCGGCGTTTCTTCGGGCCTTGCGGCGGTACGGCGTCTTTTCCCGGAAAGGTTCTTCCTTCGCCCGCGCTGGCTATTGCGCGAAGTGATCGAAGCCGCCCGAGGCGGGCGCGCCGTCCACGCGGATCACGCCGTCGTCCGTGACGGTGCCGAGGAGCGTGGTTTCAGCGTTGGCGACCATGACCAGCGAGGCGGCCTCGGGCGCGCAGGTGCCGATGAGGGCGTAGTCCTCGCCCCCGAGGAAAGCGTGCCGTTTTCCGGCGGCCAGCGGATCGGCCTCGCCGCGCTCGCGCATGAAGCGCAGGATGTCGGGATGCGGCAGGGGAAGCCGGATGTCCGCGCCCTTGCCCGGGCCGACGAGCCGGGGCAGATCGCGGGCCAGCCCGTCCGACACGTCCATGAGCGCGAGGCGGCCCGCGCCGGGGTCATCGCTTTCGCGGATGAGGTCCGCCGCCAGACGGGAGAGGCGCATCCCCTCCTTGAGGCGGGGCAGGGGGCGCAGGTGCGCGTTGCAGGGGGCGGGCCAGTCCGCCAGCGCGTCGCGGCCCCGTTCTTCGAGCAGCATGAGCCCCGTGCGGGCAAGGCCGAGCCGTCCGATGAGAAAGATCACGTCCCCGGCTTGCGCCTCGCCCCGCAGGAGCGTCTTTTCCGCCTGTCCGAAGACGGTGGCGCAAAGGTGGATTTTCTCCGCGCGGGACAGATCGCCGCCAACAAGGGGCGCACTGGCTTCGGCGGCGAGGGCGGCCATGCCCGCGCAGAGGCCGTCCACAAAGGCCATGTCCGCCCCGGGCGGCAGGGCGAGGCCCAGGGTAAAACCTGCGGGCCGCGCGCCGCTGGCCGCGAGATCGCTCAGATTGACCGCCAGCGCTTTCCAGCCGATGTCCTCGGGCGTGAAGTAGGCGCGCCGGAAATGCACGTCTTCCATGAACATATCCGTGCTCACGCAGAGGGGGCCGCTGACGCCGAGCACGGCGCAGTCGTCGCCGCGCCCGAGGAGCACGTCGGGCCCTTCATTGGGGAAATGCGAGGCGATGCGGGCGAGAACGTGATCTTCGGAAACGAGATCGGACATTCAATCCTCCAGAGTCAGAAAGGCGGTGAGGATGACCTTGAGGCCAAAGCCGGGGAAGTTGACCCGGCACTTGTCGGGTGGAAGCTGCTCCACGATCTTGCCGCGTCCGAAAACCTTGTGGCGGCAATAGCCGCAGCCCTTGCCGCCTTTGTCTCCCTGCGGCGCGGATGCGGCGGCTTCCGGGACGACGGGAGGCGGAAAGACGCCCTTGACCCGCCCGGCACCGGGGTTGACCAGTGCGCGCGGGGTTTCCGCCCGGGGCCGGGAGAAGGCCGGATCATCGGCAAAGGACGCGCTGCGCCGCGAGAGGCGGCCCGTATAGCCTTCCTGCCATTCCTCAAGGGCGGCGAAGGGGAGTTCCCGCACGAAAGGACTCGGAATAGCGGATTCGTTGCCGCCGTTCTGACGGTTGTAGAGCGTGGCGGGCACGGACAGCTCAAGGTCTTCGCGGGCCCGGGTACAGGCCACGTACATGAGGCGGCGTTCCTCCTCGAAATCCTCCGGGCGCACCAGCGCGTGCCGTGAGGGGAAGCGTTCTTCCACCAGATCGAGCACGATGACAGCGTCCCATTCCAGCCCCTTGGCCGAGTGGATGGTGGACAGGACCACCCGTTCGCCCTCGTCGTATTCGGCGGCTTCGTCCTCCGGCGTTTCGAGCGAGAGGTCTGCGACGAACTGTTCCAGATCGTTATAGGCCGAGGCGATGTGCGCCAGTTCGGAGAGCCCCTGCTGGCGGCGGGGCCAATCGTCCGGGAAAAGGGCCTGAAGCCGGGGGAGGTAGTGCTCGATGACCATTTCGATAAGCGCGGCGGGCGTCAGGTTGTGCTGGCGCAGCTTGTCGAGGAGCAGCATGTCCGACCAGAGGTCCGGGTATTTGACGCACGCCTTGCGCAGCGCGTCGAAATCGCCCTGCGCGGCCACCTGATAGATTTTCTGGGCCGTCTTGGTGCCCACGCCCTTGGAGAGCCCGGCCACGCGCTCGAAGGAGGGCATGTCGAGCGGGTTGATCGCCAGCCGCACGAAGGCCACCACGTCCTTGACGTGCACGGCTTCGGTGTAGCGCAGGCCGCCGTACTTGCGGAACTTCACGCCTCGCTTGGAGAGCGCGACTTCAAGATGGTAGGACTGGTAGCCCGCCCGGAAGAGCACGGCGATTTCCTTGGCCTGATAGCGGTCGAGGAGCGCCTCCACGCGGTCGGCCACAAGGTTGGCCTGAGAAAGATCGCTCATGGGCCGCATGAGGCGCACGCGGGGCGTGGCGTCCGTGCGTTCCCTCCGCGTGAAAAGGTTTTTGTGGTAGCCCTCCGAAGCGGAGGCCAGCACCGCGTTGGCCACGTCGAGGATCGGCTGGGTCGAGCGGTAGTTCTCTTCCAGCCGGATGATCCGGGTATCGGGAAAGAGTTTCGGGAAATCGAGGATGTTGCGCACGTCCGCGCCCCGGAAGGCGTAGATGGACTGGGCGTCGTCGCCCACGGCCATGACGTTGCCGTTTTCCCCGGCCAGAAGGCGCACAAGGCGGGCCTGCACGCGGTTGGTGTCCTGATACTCGTCGACCATCAGGTAGCGGTAGCGTTCCCGGAAGAGCGGGGCCAGCCCTTCGCGCCCCGTTTCGGGATCGCCGCGCAGCAGGTCTTCCAGCTCGAAGAGCAGATCGTCGTAGTCGAGCAGCCCGTGCCTGCGCCTGTAGGCGCGGTAGGCCGCGTCGATCTCCGCGAGGGCGTCGGCGTGGGGGAGCAGGTGCGGCGCTTCGCGCTGGAGCACGTCTCCGATGGCGATTTCCTTGTTGCGGGCCTTGCTGAGCAGGCCGATGACGGTCTGGATTTTCGGAAAGGAGCGGTCCCCCTTGCCGATTTTCAGGCGTTCCTTGCACTGCTGGATGGCGGAGGCGCTGTCCGCGGAATCCATGACCGTGACGGGGCCTTCCGCCCATGCCGGGCGGTACTGGCGCAGCGCGGCGAAGGCGAAACCGTGGAAGGTGCCGCCGTTCACCCCGCCGAGGCTGTAGCCGAGCAGATCGGCGGCCCGGAGGAGCATTTCCCGGCTGGCCTTGCGGGTGAAGGTCAACAGGAGCATGGAACTTGGCGGAACGCCCTGTTCGGCCAGCCACGCCAGACGGTGGACGATGGTGCGCGTCTTGCCGCTGCCCGCGCCCGCGATGACCAGAACAGGGCCGTCCGGTGCGGTCACGGCCTCAAGCTGGGCCGGGTTCAACGTCGAAATGTCTATCAAGGGATATGCCTCCGGCGGCAAGGGGACGCCCCCTTGCCCCCCCTGCCCGGGGGGAATCGCGCTGCGTGCGATGCCCGCAAGGCTCGCAAGCTCGCCCAAGGGGCACGGCTTTGCCGCCCTTTGGGTCGAATTTCCCCCGGACCGCCTCAGGGCGAGCGCACCCGTCCCTTGCGGAAGGGCCGCTCCCGCCGCAAGACGTTCGGGAGGACGCAGAAATGTTTTTTAACAATAAGCTCTTATCGGTGAAAGACAACTTTTTTGCTAACACCGGCAGGAAGGAAAGGCTTCCTGCGGGGATTTTTCCGCTTTTCCGGTTCCGTTTCTTCTCTTGGCCGGGGGCACCGCTCGCCGCTTCTCCCGTACCGGAAAAGCCCCGTGAAACAAGCTTTCGCGCTGCCCGCCTCCAAAGCATCCTTCTTCCGGTCAGCCTTACCCGGGCCACGAACTCCCGCCGCGCAAGCTCCCGGCCTGTCGAACATTTTGGAAGGGAAAGGGGCGGCGTTTGGGGAGGGGGGCAACGTGGGGGTGTTCCCCCCTTCTGAAGAACGTTGCCCCCTCCCCATTGTCGTCATTCCTCTCTTGCCGCCAGCTCTTCCAGCCAGTCGTTCAGACCGCAAAGATCGGGGCCGTGCGGACAGGCGCTGTTCTCGAAGAAGGGGCCGCGCCCGTAGAAAAGCGTTTCGGCGGCTTCGGCGGCGTCGCTGTCCGTGGTGGCGTCCCCGACCATGACGGCTTCGGCGGGATCGACGCGCTCCTTGCGGACGATGGCCTTGAGCAATTCCGCCTTGGCAGGCGGGGTGCCGCAGATGCCGGTGAAGTAGCGGGCGAGGCCGCGCTTTTCGAGGACGGACTCAAGCTCGGCCTGCGGGGTGCCCGAGCAGACGTAGAGGGGCACGCGGCCATGCCAGCGCTCCAGCACGTCGAGGATGCCCGGGACGAGGGGGGCGTTGAGGACGTTGTCCAGCGCGCAGGCGACGAAGCGAGCGCAGAGGGTTTCCATTTCCTCGGGGGTGATTTCGCGGCCCAGAACTTCGCGGTAGAGCCACGCGAACTTTTCCCGGCGGCTCACCCCCCCGTGCAGGGTGTGAAAGAGGATCAGCCGGTCGCGCGCCTCGGCGCCGAAGGGCTCGGCCACCTGCGCGAAGGCTTTGGTCTTGGCGTCCACGGATTCGAGGATGACGCCGTCGCAGTCGAAGACGAGGAGCGAAAGGGCCATCGGTCTAGTCTCCGGGGCAGAGGACGGCGAGCACGTTCCTGATGGTGTCCGTCTCCATGATGATCCGGGCTTCCTTGGCGTAGGAGCCGATGTGCGGGGTCAGGATGACGTTGTCCATATCCTTCAGCGGGCCGTCGTAGGGCTCCTTGGCGTAGCAGTCGAGGGCAGCCCCGGCAAGGTGCCCGGCGGTGAGCAGGCCGAAGAGAGCCTTTTCGTCGATGAGGCCGCCCCGGGCCACGTTGAGGACGAAGCTGCCGGGCCGCATGAGCGAGAGGCGGCCCAGATCGAGGAGCGGCTGGCCGTTTTCGGTCTTTGGGCAGTGCAGGGTGATGACGTCGGCCCAGCCCATGAGCTCGTCGAGATCGAGGCGGGTATAGGCCGCGTCTTCAACGAAAGGATCGTGATAGCCCACGTTCACGCCGAAGGGCTCCAGCAGGCGCGCCACGGCCCGGCCTATCTTCCCGAAGCCGACGATGCCCACGTTCTTGCCGTGCAGGAGGTTGCCCATGCGCTTTTTCCATACGCCCGAGCGCAGCTCACGGTCCTGATGGGGCACGTGGCGCATGAGCGTGAGGATAAGCCCCACTGCCAGCTCGGCCACGGCCAGCGTGGGGCCGTCGGGCGTATTGCGGACTTCGATGCCCTTTTCGGCGGCGCAGGCGCGATCCACGCTGTCCATGCCCGTGCCGCAGCGCGAGATGACCTTCAGCGTGGGCACGGCGTCCATGACCTTTCTGGTGAGGGGCTCGGTCCCGGCGGCGACGCCGTCGCAGCCTTCCAGTATCTCGATGGCCTCCTCTTCCGTCAGGGCGCGCCCCTTGTCGTTCAGGACATACTCCACGCCCGCCTCGTCGAGCAGCTTGAGCGGCTCGTCGCTGTAGCGGGCGAAAGAAGAAGTGGTGATGGCGATTTTCATGGCGAAGCATCCTTGTTGCTGCGTGAAGGGCGGCGTTCCGCGCGTGCGGGACGGCGTTGTGAGGAAATCAGTTCTTCTTGCGGCTGCCGATGACCCGGGCGGGCACGCCTCCGACAATGGCGAAAGGTTCCACGTCGCGGGTGACTACGGCTCCGGCCCCGATCACGGCCCCGCGTCCGATGCGCGTTCCGGGGGTGATGGTGCAGTTCGCCGCAATCCATACGTCGTCCTCGATGAGGATTTCTCCGTACGAATGTCCCTGTAGCATGATAGGACGGTCAAGGCTATCAAAACGGTGATTAGAAGCGCGCAAAACCGTACCCGGCCCCACGGCGACCTGTTTTCCCAGCCGGATGAGGCCGCCCGAGGCGTCCACGGTCACGCCGGGACTCAGGGCCGTGTCCTCGCCCAGCTCCAGCGTGCCGCCCTCGGCGTAGAGGTGGCAGCCCTTGCCGAGGCGCACGCCGTCGGCAAGGCGCATGTTGGCGCAGCCCTGCAAGGTCAGCCCGGTCCCGAAACGGACCTTGCCGCAGCGCGCGAAGAGCGGCCGCCAGAACAGCAGGCGCAGGGCCATGCCCGCGACCGTAGGCGGCCACGCGAAGGCCGCCGTGTAGAGTTCCTCGAAAAAATGTCGCATTTGTTGGTGCCTCCGGCGGGCAGGGCTCCGCCCTGCACCCGCAAGGGGCGAGCCGCCCCTTGACCCGGCATCAGGTTCATGACGGGTGGGGGAGACATGCGGGCCCTGACCTTGCCGCCCGTCTCCCGGCGTTACGTAACAAGGGAAAGCCTCCGTCCCGCCTCCCCGCCACACGAAAGTCTTGGGAGGGAGGGGGGCTGGGGAGGGGGAGGGAAGCCCTTCTTCAGAAGGGTTCCCTCCCCCTCCCCAGGTGCTTCCTTCCCTATTTCGTATAGCTGATGCGCAGGGCGTCGTGCTCCATCATTTCACGGACGCGCTCGAGATCGGCCTGCGTGTCGACGCTGAGGGTGCGCTTGTCGGTGGGGACCATGCGGACCTTTTCCCCGTGCTCAAGGATGCGCATCATGTCCACGGACTCGATGATTTCGAGGGGCGATTCGGACATGGCGTTGAACTTGAGCAGGTAGTCGCGGCGGAAGGGGATGATGCAGACCTGCTTGTGCATGGGCACGTGCGGGGTCCCCTTGCGGCGGGAGGGGATGGGCTCGCGGGAGAAGTAGAGGGCGTCGCCGTTAAGGTCGGTGACGACCTTGACCTCGTTGGGGTCCTCAAATTCTTCTTCGGTGGCGAGATCGGCCATGAGGTTGACCACGTTGATGGACGGGTCCTTGATCATGGGCTCGACGGCGGCGTCGATCATGTCGGGGGTGATCATGGGCTCGTCGCCCTGCACCATGACCACGATGTCGGCGCGCTGCCCGGTCATTTCCTCGATCTTGAGCATGGCCTCGGCGGTCCGGGTGGTGCAACGGACGTGGGTGTCCGCGGTCATGACGGCCTTGAGGCCCGCGGAGGCGGCATAGTCCATGACCACCTGATCGCAGGTGGCGATCCACGTGGAGGAGAGGTTTTTGCACATGGCGGTGCGGATGGTCACGTGCCCGACCATCGGGATGCCGTGGATGTCGGCAAGGGGCTTGCCGGGGAAGCGGCTGGAGCCCATGCGGGCGGGGATGACGGCGATGATATTCATGATCTGTCTCCTGAGCGGGGTTTAGTCTTCCTTGTCGACCATCAGGTAGCCGCCAAGCTCCTTGAGGTCGGGGTGCAGTTCCTGATGGATTTCCTCCATGACCTTGAGCACGCCCTGCCCGAGCTCGATGGACAGGTGCGGGGTCATCTTGCGGCCGACTTTGGGCATGAAGGCGTAGGGGGTGATCTGATAGTGGCCGCTGTTGGGGTCGTGCTGGTACTTGATGTTGATGTCCTTGCCGAGCATTTCCCCGATCATGCGGAAGAGATCGCCCACCTGCATGGGCTGATCGCCCGTGAGCACGATGTTCTCGTTGGCGTATTCCGGCCTGAGGATTTCCACGGTGCTCAGGGCGGCGTCCTCGACGTGGATGTATTCGCGCAGGGCCGTGGGCGCGCCGTAATAGGTGATCTCGCCCTTTTCGAGCGCTTCGGCCACGAAGCGGTTGATGGCGTTGCGGCGGTCGGCGCGGGGCCCGTAGAGGGAGCCGTAGCGCAGGATCGTGTATTCGAGGCCGAACATGGCGTGATAATTTTCGATGTACAGCTCGCACGCCTGCTTGCTGCAACGGTAGAAGCCGCCCGATTTGCCGTAGACGTAGAGGGAGCTGGCGAAGACGTAGCGCTTGACCCCGGCCTTGCGGCAGGCTTCGAGCAGGATGACGTTGCCGAGGACGTTGATGCGGGCGGTTTCAACGGGCTTCTGGTTGGATTCCCCGATGTCCGCAAGGCCCGCGAAATCGAAGACGGCGTCCGCGCCGCTGACCACGGCGTTGACCATGTCCTCGTCGAGCACGCTCCCGGTGATCATTTTCTGATCGGGGCGCAGATAGGGAGAAGGACGCAGATCGACGATGGTCACGTCGTGGCCCGCGTCGGAAAGCTTGTCGCAAACGTGCGATCCCAAAAAGCCGGAACCGCCGAAAAAGACGATTTTCATAGTGGAACTATCCTACGTTTTGCCCCGCTCCAAGGCCGCAGGCCGTGCGGGGGTGCCGGGCCTTTCCCGGGTCCTAGCGTTCGGGGCAGGCGCAGCCGTGCAGCAGAAAAACGGCGTCGATGCCGTAGGCGATGAACTTGTAGCCGTCCGCGATGCACTTGGCGAGGCGTTCGGGTTCGGGCTGGACCACGTGGTTGCCCATCGCCATGCCGTGGCGCTGGCAGGATTCGTTGATGCGGTCCATGACGGCCACGAAATCCGGGTGATCGAACTGCCCGGTCAGGCCCATCGAGCCGGACAGGTCGTAGGGGCCGACCATGATGGCGTCGAGGCGGGGGTGGGACAGGATGCCGTCAAGCTGCGCCACGGCGCGGATATGCTCGATCTGGGCGACGAGCAAAACGTCTTTCGCCGCATTTTCACGGTAGGCGTCGAAGTTGCGCCCGTACATGTTGGCGCGCGAGTAGCCCACTCCCCGGCTGCCGCCCGCGTCGGGGTAGAGGGACAGGCTGATGGCCCGGTCAAGCTGTTCGCGGGACTCGATCATGGGGAAGATGAGGCCCTGCGCGCCGGAGTCGAGGGCGTCCTTGATGGGCCGCAATTCGGCCTGCGCGATGCGGGCGAAGGGCGTGGAGCCGCCCCGTTCGATGGCGCGGAATACGTCCGGCAGGACGGCCCGGGTGAAGGCTCCGTGCTCCATGTCCACGGCGACCCAGTCGTAGCCGGATGCGCCCATCACTTCCGCAACGTCCGCTGAGGGGAATTGCAGCCACGTACCGACCGTGGCCTTGCCCTCGCGCATCATCGCCCGTATTTCCCGTGCCGTTTTCATTGCATGTTCCTTTCTGGTTTGGACTTCCCCCTTCTGGGGCCGGGAGGTCCGACAATCGGCTCAGGCCGTGAAATCTCTGGACGGAAGCCGTACCGCTTTCGCGTGCCGCCGCCAGCTTGCGACTATAATCCGCGCCGTTCCCACGCGCAAGCGAAGAGAGGGGGGTGGGGCGGGGAGAAGATTGGGGAGGGGAAGGGGAAACTTTCTTCAGAAAGTTTCCCCTTCCCCTCCCCAAACCCCACCCCATCCTCTTCAAAGATTTTCGACTGGTGGGGAGGTTGCGCGACGGGAGTTCGTTCCGGCGGAAAGCGGAAAAAGGGCAGGGCGGAAGCGTGCTTCCGCCCTGTTGACTGAGGAGAAAGGCTAAGCTTCTGTGCCGCCCCGCCCTTGATGACGCCATAACCGAGGGGGTTTGGGGGGAATCATTCCCCCCAAGCAGGGTCAAGGGGCGGCAGCCCCTTGCCGCCGGAGGCTTCCCCCTAACTTTGGGCCGCGTTTTCGGGATCAGCGCGGAAAAGGGGCATGACGCGGGTCAGGGCGGTGGGCGAGGCGAAGAGGAAGACGGTATCTCCGCCGTGCAGGGCGGCGTCGCCGTCGGGCGAGGGGATGCTCTGCCCGGCATGGCGCAGGCCCACCGCCGTTACGCCGTACTTCCGGCGCAGGGAGCTTTCCGCCAGCGTCTTGCCGTCGAGCGCGCAGCCGGGCTCGACCTTGCAGGCCACCACCTCAAGCCCGGTGAGCACCTCGCCCGCAAGGGAGGGAAGGCCCATGCCGGTCATGTTCAAATGGCGGGACATATTGGAGTATTCGTGCCGGATGCTGTTGACGAAACGCTCGATGGTCTGGCGGGGTACGAGATAGTAGGCCAGCACCCGCGAGAAGATTTCGATGGACGTCTCGAAATCCTCGGGGATGACATCGTTGGCCCCGAGCCGGCGCAGTTCCTCCACTTCACCGAGAAAACGGGTACGCACGACGATGTGCACTTTGGGATTGAGCTTGCGTGCCACGGCGGTAATGGCCCGCACCGCTGTGGGATCGGAGATGACCACGGAGATGACCCGGGCGGCGGCGATGCCGAAATGCTCAAGGACGAGCGGTTTCGAGGCGTCGCCGCCGTGGATGGGCTCCTTGCCTCCGAAACGGCTGACGGTTTCCGGGTTCATTTCAAGGATGACGTAGGGAATCCCGGCCTGCCGCGCCGTGCGCGCCAGATGCTTGCCGCCGATGCCGAAGCCCACGATGATCAGGTGATCCTTGAACGGCAGGGCGGAAGCGCTTTCCTGCTCCTCTTCGGTCGGCAACTTCCTCTGACGGCTGAAGAAGGCCGCGACCCTGGGAGAGAGTTCCATGATGGCCGGGGTGAGCATCATAGTCACGATGCTCGCGGCGAGGAACATCTGATAGCCGTTTTGATCGAGCAGGTTTTCCGAGACGGCGGAACGGGCCAGCACAAAGGAGAACTCCCCGATCTGTGCAAGGCTCATGGACGCGAGGATGGCGACGCGCAGGGGGTAGCCCACCAGCAGCATGGACGGCACGGCGAGAAGCGACTTCAGCACGATGAGCATCGCCGCGAAGAGGAAAACCTTGTCCGCGTGCTCGATAAGGACGGACACGTCGAGCAGCATCCCCACCGAAATGAAAAAGAGGCTCGTGAATACGTCCTTGAAGGGCAGGATGTTCTCAAGGACGTTGAGGCTGTATTCCGAGCCGGAAAGCAGGAGCCCGGCGAGAAAGGCCCCCAAGGCGAGGGACAGGCCGAGCGAAGCCGTGCCGAGCGCGATGGCGAAACACAGGCCGAGCACGGTCATGAGCATCAGTTCCTTGCTGCGCGTGCGCAGGACGAGCTTCATGACGCGGGGCACGACGTGCCGGGCGAGCACCCAGCCGCCGCCGAGGATGGCCAGCGTGCTCCCTGCGGAAAAGAGCATGTCCGTCATGTCCGTTTCCCCGTGTCCGGCGAGGACCGGGATCGCGAGCATCATGGGCACCACGGCGATGTCCTGAAAGATGAGCACCGAAAAGGCCAGCCTGCCCTGAGGGGATTCGGACTGCGCCTTCTGTTGCAGGCGGCTGAGCACGATGGCCGTTGAGGACAGGGCAGCCAGACAGCCGAACATGATCCCTTCCTGCACGGTACGCCCGATGAGCACGCCGATGCCCGCGAAAGCCGCCACGGTCAGGAGCACTTGCGCCGTGCCGCCGATAAAGACGGGGCGTTTCAGGCGGATGAGTTCCGCGGCGGACATTTCAAGGCCGATGGAGAAGAGGAGAAGGACCACGCCGATTTCCGCAAGCAGTTCCACGGCATGGGGATTGTGCACAAGGCCGAGGGCCGTGGGGCCGCACAGGACGCCCGTCAGGAGAAAGCCTACGATGGGCGGAATCTTGATCTGGTGGCAGACGAGGAGCACGGCGATGGAAAGGCAAAAAAGAGATACGATGTCCGGAAGAAGGGGTATATCCATAGATGAGAGGCTCCATACGTAATGGCAGGGGACAACATGCCCTTGTAAAGGCAGGCCGTTGAGAAGGCAAGGCCAAAGGCGAGGCGTACCGGGGCCTTAGGCTCGGGTACGAAAGGGCCGTCGAGGAGAAACCGATGATTTCCGGAGGGCACGGTACGGGGGGCCGGGTACGGTGAAGGCGTGCGGCGTGGCTCCGTGATATCCTTTATTTTTGGCAATGCGGCCTTTGCCAAAGGCGGCTTGGCGGCAGGCCGTATGCTGGCGGGGCGGCTTTTTCTAGTTTTCCCCCGGTACGTTTTGGTCTATGCTGCCGAAATCCGAAAGCGCGCGGGCCGGATTTGAGCACCGCGCCTTGCCTTTTTGCGGGCCAATGGAGGGATTATGCTGTTTCGACGCGCTCCCCAGAAAAGCGAAGAACTGAAGATCATCATTGTGGGAGCGGGCGAAGTGGGCTTTCACATCGCGCAACGCCTGTCCGAGGAACAGAAGCAGGTCGTGGTCATTGACCAGAACCCCGACAAGCTCCGCCGCATAGAAGACAACATGGATGTGCAGACCATCCTCGGATCGGGATCGTGGCCTTCCGTACTCAAGACCGCCGGGGCTGAGGACGCCTCCATTTTCCTCGCGGTGACGGACAGCGACGAGACCAACATCGTGGCCTGCCTCTTCGCCAACGCCATCGCGCCCGAGGCCACGAAGCTCGCCCGCATCCGCACGGAAGAATACACCGCCTATCCCAAACTCCTCGGCAGCGACTCGCTGCGCATCAGTATGCTCATCAACCCGGAGCAGGAAATCGTCCGCTCCATCGAACGTCTGCTCACCCTCCCCGGCGCGGTGGAGTACGGGCAGCTTGCGGACGGCTTCATCCGCATGGTGGGGATGCGCGTCGAGGGAGGGCCGCTCGTGGACGAGCCCCTTACCCGTTTCCGGCATATCGTGAAGGACGACGGGATCATGGTCGGGGCCATCGCCCGGGCGCAAAAGCTCATCGTCCCCTCGGGCGCGGACACCATCAAGGCGGGGGATACCGTCTATTTCGCCTACAAGCCCACCAGCCAGCGGGCCCTTTTGCGGGCCCTGAACCGCACGCGCGGCAATCTCGGCACGGCCTGCATCGTGGGGGGCGGCAACATCGGCCTGCGGCTGGCCCGGCTTTTTGAAAACAAGGGCGTGGACACCAAGCTCATCGACATCAACGAAAAGCGCTGCGAGGAGCTGGCGG
This sequence comes from Candidatus Bilophila faecipullorum, assembly GCA_944326695.1. Lineage (GTDB taxonomy): Bacteria > Desulfobacterota > Desulfovibrionia > Desulfovibrionales > Desulfovibrionaceae > Bilophila > Bilophila faecipullorum. The sequence continues at coordinate 42,962 of CALVEZ010000006.1, forward strand.
ACCTCTTGCAGGGCACGCTTGTCCTGCACGGCGACGGGACGGACAAGTCCCTCCTGGAGGAGGAGCACGTCAGCCAGATGGACGCCTTCATCGCCGTGACGGGTGATGAGGAGTCGAATATCCTTTCCTGCCTGCTCGCCAAGTCCCTCGGCGTGCGCGATACCGTGGCCCGTGTGAACAAGGCCGCCTACCTTCCGCTGGTGGAGGCCATCGGCATTTCGCACAGCGTCAGCCCCCGGCTCTCCGCCGTCAACAGCATTTTGCAATACATCCGGCAGGGGAAGGTGCTCTCCAGCGTGGCCGTGGGCGGCGACGCGGCGGAGATGCTCGAAGCCCTCGTTCCCGATGACTCCGCCCTCGCGGGCAAGCGCGTGCAGGAGCTTGGCCTTCCCAAAGGGATTTTGCTGCTCGGGGTCATCCGTGGCGGCGAGGCGTTCATCCCTTCCGGGCAGAGCAGCATCCAGCCGCAGGACCGCATCGTCCTCCTCGCTCTGCGCGAGAAGATGAGCAAGCTTGAGGAAATCGTTTCCAGGAAGAGGGGATGACGCGCCGCATTCCCTCTTGAATGTCCGCAAGATCGGGCAGGCGCGGGCCTGCTCGAGGGCTTCGGTTCGCGCCATTGAGCGCGATGTCTGGCCGAAGCCGGGGGAGTCTGCGCAGGGGCGTTCTCTTCGTGCACTATGGCTGCCTCCCGTACACCGATTCGAGCGCTTTCGGTTGAAAGCAGGGCCAAATCGTAGGATGCCGCCGCGTGCCTTTTTCGGGGCAGAAGCGTCTTGTGGGGAAGGCCGTCGAGGACGCCCGGGCGGGGCTGCACCGGGATGGATGGCCCGGAAACGGCGTAGGCATTTGCTGCACGCCCAAAGCCTAAGGAGAAGGGGGAAGGGAGGCGGAGGAGCCTCTTGACGCGCTCGTGCCGTCTGCCTTTCCCTCGCCACAGTCATGCAAATACGTTCGGTTCTGTTTATTGTCGGGGTGCTGCTGGCCTGCGTCGGCGCGTCGGTGCTGCTGCCGCTCGGGGTTTCCCTGTGGTACGGCGACGGCGCGTTTCTGGGCTTGCTGTCCTCGCTCGTCATCATGATCGGGGGCGGCCTTGCCCTTGCCTATTCCAACAAGCCGGAAGAGGAATTGCACCTGACCCTGCGCGACGGTTTCGCCGTGGTGGGCATCTGCTGGATTGTGGCCAGTTTTGCGGGAGGGCTGCCCTTCGTGCTCACGTCCGAGGCTTCGCTGACGGACGCGGTCTTCGAGTCGGCTTCCGGCTTCACGACCACGGGAGCGACGATTTTTCCCAACGTGGAGGCGCTCCCCCACGGGCTGCTCATGTGGCGCAGCCTGACCCACTGGCTGGGCGGTCTGGGGATCATCGTGCTTTCCCTGATTGTTCTGCCCCTGCTCGGCGTGGGGGGGATGCAGCTTTACCGGGCCGAGGTGACGGGCCCGACGCCCGACAAGCTCACGCCCCGGATGCAGGATACAGCCATCGCCCTGTGGAAGCTCTACGGCCTGATGACGCTGGTGCTCACCGTACTCCTCTACCTCGCGGGCATGGACTGGTTCGACGCGCTCAACCACAGCTTTTCCACCGTCGCTACGGGCGGCTTTTCCACGAAAAACGCCTCCATCGCGGCCTACCCGCAGGCGTCGATCCAGTGGATTCTCATCGTGTTCATGTTCATCGCCGGGATCAGCTTTTCGCTGCACTCGCGGGCCCTGCGGGGGATGGTGACGGTCTACTTCCGTGACCGGGAATGCCGTTTTTATACCGGGCTGCTGCTTCTGGGCTCGGCCATCATGGTGTTCAACCTTGTGGAGAACCGCCTTTTTCAGGCGGATACGCTGGCGGAAGTGGAATACGTCGTCCGGGCTGCGGTGTTCCAGCTCGTTTCCATCTGCACCACCACCGGTTTCGTGACCGAGAATTACAACCTCTGGCCCGCGCTTACCCTCGTGATCATCCTCATGTTCACCCTCATGGGGGCCTCCGCGGGCTCGACGGGCGGCGGGCTCAAGGTCATGCGGCTCGTCATGCTCTTCCGTCTGGCCTATATGGAGATTTTCCGCCTTCTGCACCCCCATTCCGTGCGCCATCTCAAGGTCGCGGGCAAGTCCGTCCCCACCGAGGTCATTTCGGGCGTGGTGGGCTTTTTTTTGCTCTACCTCATGATCACCACGGTGGGCACCCTCATCCTCGCGGCTCAGAACCTCGACCTAGTCACCGCTTTTACGGCGACGCTGACCTGCATCTCCAACGTCGGCCCCGGCCTCGGCTCCGTGGGGCCGGTGGACAATTTCAGCCACCTGCCGGCCTTCTCCAAATGGACGCTCACCTTGTGCATGTTGCTGGGAAGACTGGAAATCTACGCCATCATCGTGTTGTTTGTTCCCGAATACTGGCGCGATTGATGACGGCAGGGGGAAGGGCTTCCGCGTCTTCCGCATACCGTGAATCCTCACTCTTTTTTATGAGAGAATCCACAGGAATATGATTGAGATGCGTCGCGTGGCCGACGCGGAGGGCCGCCTCCGGCCGGAAAGCCCCGGCAAGATGGCCCGCGCGGGAGCGGGGGTGGAACAGGCCGATCCCGGGGAGCGCCGTTGGCGGAATCTCCCGTGCTGGCACAGGGGCATCCACGAAATAGAGCAGGAGGGTGATGAGGAAGTGAATCGTCCGCGTGGGCAGAGGGGGCATCGCGGTTTCGTTGCCTTGCCGTTTCTCGATGCGGAATCTCCCGCGCGGGCACAGGGGACGTCCAGCCGGGCGACCGTCGCAACGATTCCCACGAGAATCTCCCGCGCGGGCAGGGGGGAGGTTGCGGCGGCCTCTTCCGGCAAGGCGGGGTGCGTGTCCTTTTTGAAAACATCGGAAGCGGCTTGCATCCGGGACGGTTTTCGGTCATGATCAAAAAATCACGTTTCAACCTTATTTCGCCGGAAGGGTACGCTTGTTCCGGCCATGAAGGACGACAGATGCGAAAAGCCAATATCGGTGTGGCGCCGGAAGGGTTGCCGTTCCTCTTTCTGCTCGCGCTGACGACGCTGACGTTCGCGGCGTTGCGCTGCTGGCCGCTGGCCTTGCTCTTTTTGGTTTTCACGTGGTTTGCCGGACATTTTTTCCGCGATCCCGAGCGCGTGGTGCCCACGGAAGCGGACGCGGCGGTCAGCCCGGCCGACGGGCGGATCGTGCGCGTAGAGCCGAAGGCGGACCCCATCACCGGCGAAGTCCGGCCCTGTATCAGCATATTCATGAATGTGGTCAACGTACACGTCAACCGTATGCCCGTCGCCGGGAAGATCGAGGCCATCCGCTATTTCCCCGGCGCCTTTTTCAACGCCGCTCTGGACAAGGCGTCCACGGACAACGAGCGTTGCGCCTATCTGGTGCGCGATGAGGAAGATCGTCCGTGGGTCATGGTGCAGGTGGCCGGGCTCGTCGCACGGCGCATCGTCTGCCGCGTGGAGGAAGGGGACTCCCTTGCCCGCGGCGAGCGCTACGGCATGATCCGTTTCGGGTCTCGGGTTGACCTGTATCTCCCTCCCGACTATAGTGCTGTCGTAACCAACGGCGACGTGGTTACGGCAGGCGAAAGCATCCTGGCCAGAAAGTTCCGGGCCTAGAGCCTTTTCAGGACCGCCGGTTTCCGGTGCAGGATTCCCACAGGTACTTCATTATGCAAGAAGAAAAACCCGTTCGGCGGGGCGTATACATCCTCCCGAACCTTTTCACCACCGCCAGCCTCTTCACCGGCTTTCTTGCCATGCTCCTTGCGGTGCAGGGCAATATCGAAGGCAGTGCTTTGGCCATCCTGTTCAGCGCCCTCATGGACGGGCTGGACGGGAAAGTCGCCCGCCTCACCAACACCGCCAGCGAATTTGGCATCCAGTACGACTCGTTGGCCGATCTCGTGGCTTTCGGCGTGGCTCCCGCGTTCACGGCGTGGATGTGGGTGCTCGAACGTTACGGCAAGCTCGGCATCGGCGTGGCCTTTCTCTACGTCGCGTGCACGGCCTTGCGGTTGGCCCGCTTCAACGTCTGCGTCACCACGGTAAGCAAAAAGTTTTTCGTGGGGCTCCCCTGTCCGGCCGCCGGATGTTCGGTCGCCATGTTCATCCTCTTTTCCTCCTATCTTCCGGGATGGCTGGAGGCGCGCATTCCCTTCCTCGGGCTTGTGGTCACGTTCATCATGGCTCTGCTCATGGTGAGCCGCGTGCGCTACTTCTCGTTCAAGGAATACGGCTTCTTGAAGACCCACGCCTTCAGCTCCATGATCACCGCTCTGCTCGTGTTCGTGCTCATCCTCTCGCAGCCCGTGGTTTTCGGGTTCACGTTGGGCGCGCTCTACATTCTATCCGGCCCCATCTACACCTTTGTCATTCTGCCCCGCCGCAACCGGCAGCTCCTAGGGAGCCTTACGCAGAACTGACGGTCGATGGCGCTTTGATCCGGGGAGGGAAGGGAACCTGATTAGAGCGGTTCTCTATCCCTCCCTTCGCATATTGAGCACCTCGTCTTGTAAAACGGAAATAAAATAGCACAGTTATGTCGATGCCTCCGAGGGCGCGGCACAGGTCTGCGATGATCCGTTTCACGATGGAGGGCTTGAAGGAGAAAACCATGTCCAACCGCGTCATTATTTTCGACACGACCCTCCGCGACGGCGAACAGTCCCCCGGCGCCACCATGAACCTGCAGGAAAAGCTGCGCATGGCGCGTCAGCTCGAAAGCCTCGGCGTCGACGTCATCGAAGCGGGCTTCCCGGCGTCCAGCGTGGGTGATTTCGAGGCCGTGCACGCCATCGCCAACGCCGTAACCGACGTGCAGGTTGCGGCCCTCGCCCGCTGCAACAAAAACGACATCGACCGCGCATGGCAGGCCCTGCAGGGCGCGCGCAACCCGCGCATCCACGTCTTCCTCGCCACTTCGCCCATCCACATGGAGTACAAACTCCGCAAAACCCCGGATCAGGTCGTGGAAATGGCCGTCGCCGCTGTGCGGCAGGCCGCCAAGTACACCACCAACGTTGAATTCTCCGCCGAGGACGCCTCCCGTTCCGATCCCGACTTCCTCGTCCGCGTCTTCACCGAGGTCATCAACGCCGGGGCTACCACCATCAACGTGCCCGACACCGTGGGCTACGCGCAGCCGGCCGAGTACGGGAAACTGATCAAATACATCATCGAGAACACCCCGAACTCGCACAAGGCCATTTTCAGCGTGCATTGTCATGACGACCTCGGCCTTGGCGTCGCCAACAGCCTGAGCGCCATCCAGAACGGCGCGCGTCAGGCCGAAGTGACCCTCTGCGGCATCGGGGAGCGTGCGGGCAACGCCTCGCTGGAAGAAATCGTCATGGCCATGAAGGTGCGTTCCGACGTCTACGGCGTGGACTGCGGCGTGAAGAGCGAACAGTTGTATCCGGCCTGCCGCCTGCTCTCGCTCATCATCGGCCGTCCCATCGCCGCCAACAAGGCCATCGTGGGCAGCAACGCCTTCGCGCACGAGTCCGGCATCCATCAGGACGGGATGCTCAAGAACCGCGAAACCTACGAGATCATGACGCCCCAGTCCATCGGCCGCAAGTCCACCGATCTCGTCATCGGCAAGCATTCGGGCCGCAACGCCGTGCGCAGCCGCCTTGAGGAGCTGGGCTACCGCCTCGACGACGAGCAGGTCAACGTGGTCTTCGCCGCTGTGAAGGAACTGGCGGACAAGAAGGCCAACGTGCACGACGAGGACCTCGAAGCTCTGGTCTTTTCCGAAGTCTACCGCCTGCCGGATCGCTACCGTCTGGGCAACGTCTCCGTGCAGACGACGATGGGCTCGTCCATGCCCGCCACCGCCGCCGTGGTCATTCAGGCGGGCGAAGAGGAAATGCGCCGGGCCGGATTCGGCGCGGGCCCCATCGACGCAACCTTCAACGTCATTTCGCAGGTCGTGAACCGCGCCCCTGATCTGGAGCAGTTCAGCATCAACGCCATCACCGGCGGTACGGACGCGCAGGGCGAGGTGACCGTCCGCCTGCGTGAGGGCGATCTCAACGCCACGGGCCGCGGGTCCGACCCGGACATCATCGTCGCCAGCGCCAAGGCCTACATCGACGCGCTGAACCGCCTCGATCACAAGGAGCGCGACGCTCGCCGCACGCAGGAAGCGACCGGCGAAGCGGCCATCAATACCTGCAATTAAGGGGAAGGCCGGGGGACGTCCTGCAAAGGACACTTTCCCCGGCCCTTCACCGTGCTTTTTTCGGCCTTGAACGGCGGGGCGTCGCCTCCTTTCCCGCAGCGGCGCGGCCCCGCCGGGAAAAGAGCCTTCCGGGTTCCCGGCAGGGCCGCCATCAGGAAGCAACAGGCTGATGGAACTGAAAAAAGGAGCCTCCGCCGCACTGCGCTTTCTGCAATGCGAGCCGGGGCCAGAGGCGCACGACGCCAGCCTCTGGTTTTTCCGCCGAAAAAATGTTCTAAGGATTCCGGTTGATAGGGAGGGGAAGCGCGGCCGCGCCTTCCCCGCCGGTCGGGAAACATTTTACCTTCTGGAGCCGTCCCATGCCCCATACTCTTGCCCAGAAAATCCTTCAGGCTCATACGGATGAAGAAATCCGCGAAGCCGGACAAATCGTCAACTGCCGTCTTTCCGGCGTGCTCGCCAACGACATCACCGGGCCGCTCGCCATCAAGTCCTTCCGTGCCATGGGCGCTACGAAGGTCTTTGACAAGGATCGCGTTTTTCTGGTGATGGACCACTTCACCCCGCAGAAGGACATCGACTCCGCCAATCAGGTCCTGGTGAGCCGCAAATTCGCGCAGGAAATGGGCATCACGCATTACTACGAAGGCGGCGACTGCGGCGTTGAGCACGCCCTCCTGCCCGAGCTGGGCCTCGTGAAGCCCGGCGACGTGGTCATCGGCGCGGACAGCCACACCTGCACCTACGGCGGCCTCGGCGCGTTCGCCACGGGCCTCGGCTCCACGGATGTGGCCGCGGGTATGGCCCTCGGTACCCTGTGGTTCAAGGTGCCGCCGACCATCCGCGTGGAATTTGAAGGCAAGCTCCCCGAATGGGTGCGTGGCAAGGACCTGATCCTTCGTCTCATCGGGGAAATCGGCGTGGACGGCGCGCTTTACAAGGCGTTGGAATTCGGCGGCTCCACCCTCGCCGATCTCGATGTGGAAGCCCGCCTGTGCATTTCCAACATGGCCATCGAAGCGGGCGGCAAGTGCGGCCTCTTCCCCTCGGACGACCTGACCCTCGCCTACTGCCGCGAGCACCATAACCTGGACGCCCAGCGCATCGCCCCCGACGCGGGCGCCACGTACGAGCGGGTCGTGCGCATCGACGTGAGCGGCATGGAGCCGCAGGTCGCCTGTCCGCATCTGCCCGAGAACACGAAGCCCGTTTCCGAAGTCAAGGACGTGACCGTCAATCAGGTGGTCATCGGCTCCTGCACCAACGGCCGCCTTTCCGACATGCGCGACGCGGCCAAGGTGCTCAAGGGCCGCAAGGTCGCCAAGGGCGTGCGCTGCATCGTGCTTCCCGCCACCCCCGCCATCTGGCGTCAGGCCATGAACGAAGGGCTTTTTGAGGTCTTTTCCGACGCGGGCTGCATCGTCGGCCCGCCCACCTGCGGCCCCTGTCTCGGCGGCCACATGGGCATCCTCGGCGACGGCGAGCGCTGCATCGCCACCACCAACCGCAACTTCCGCGGCCGCATGGGAAGCCTTGAAGCCGAAGTCTATCTGGCCAGCCCCTGCACGGCGGCCGCTTCCGCCGTCACCGGCGTGATCACCAGCCCCGACAAGCTGTAAGGCTCCCGCGGGCGCTTGTCCGTCCGCGACGCCCGGCAGCGATCTCCCGCGCGGCCCCCGCTGAGGGGCGCGGGAGGCGGAAAGAAACGATCTGGACTTTCGAGATTTTTACAGGAGAAACCTATGTCTTTCACTGGTGTATCGCATAAGGTCGGCGCGCACATCGACACCGACGCCATCATCCCGGCCCGTTTCCTTGTGACCACCGATCCCAAAAAGCTCGGTGAAAACTGTATGGAAGGGCTGGAGCACGGATGGGTCAACCGTGTGCATGAAGGCGACATCATGGTCGCCGAGCGCAACTTCGGTTGCGGTTCCTCGCGTGAGCACGCCCCCATCGCCATTCTCGGCGCGGGCATGAAGGCCGTCATCGGGCACAGCTTCGCCCGCATCTTCTACCGCAACGCCTTCAACATGGGCCTGCTGCTGCTCGAGATCGGCGACGACGTGGACAAGATCAACGACAGCGACAAGCTGGAAGTCAGCCCCGAAGAGGGCCTGATCAAGAACCTGACCACCGGCGCGGTCATCAAGGTGCCGCCGCTGTCCCCGGTCATGCAGAACCTCATCGACAAGGGCGGCCTCGTGAACTACGTTCGCGAGCAGCTTGCGGAGAAGAAGTAAGGCATTGGGGAGGGGAGAGGGAACTTTTCTGAAGAAAAGCTTCCCTCTCCCCTCCCCAAACCCCACCCCTCACCCTCCAAAGACGTTTGTTTTTATCGAATCCCTCTTGTCGGTTTTCCCGGAAGACGGAAAAGACGTCCGGACCGTTTTTGGTTCGGGCGTCTTTTTGTAGGGAAAGAAGGGACGAAGAAGGAGGGAAAGATAGGGGATAAAGAAAGGGGAAAGAGGGGCAGAGGAAGAAGGAGGGAAAGAGCTTTTGGAGGGCTTTTCTTCCGCTCAATCTTCCGATGCCTCCCATGCCGCGCGGTTCAGGCGGTAGAGGACGTGCCGCAGGAGCGGATGCCCCGCCGGGAGGAGGGGATGATCGAAGTCGTCGGCGGGGTCGCGGGTCATGCCGAGGCGGCGCATAAGCCCTTGCGAGGGGAGGTTTCCCGTGGTGGTGAAGGCGACGACTTCTTTGAGATGCAGCGTGGTGAAGGCGCACGCGAGCGCACGGCGGGCGGCTTCGATGGCGTAGCCCTTGCCCCAGTAAGCGGGGAGGAAGCGCCAGCCGATCTCGACGCAGGGCGTGAAGGGCGCGGTGAAGGTGACGCGCGCCAGCCCGGTCATCCCGGCAAGCTGGCCGTCGGCTCTGTCTTCCACCGCCCAGAATGTGAAGCCGTGTTCGGCCTGATGCGCCCGGATGCGGTCGAGAAGGACGTCGCTTTGCCCGTCCGAGAGCGGGGCTGGAAAAAAGGCCATGACGCGGGGATCGGCGTTCATGCGGCGGAAGGCGGGCTTGTCCGCGTCCGCCCACGGGCGGAGCAAAAGCCGTTCCGTCACGAGGGGAAAAGCCGTTTCCGTCATGCCTTCAACGCCTCTTCTTCGCCGGCCGCGTGCTTGCCCACGAGCGTCTCGATGTCGATGCGGATGATGGCCACGCGCTGGATCATGGCATCGGGGGCGGGCCGGGGGCAGAGCGAGCGATAACGCACCGTAATGGCATCGAGGGCGAGGCGTTTTTCGTCCCTATCCTCCACGATGTGCGCGGTCCCCGTGCCGCAGACGCTGCGAAAGGCGGTGGTCGCCTTCTCGCGGAGGATGCGCACGTCCGTATAGGCCGTGAAACCCACGCGCGGATTGCGGCGGATCAGGTCCATTTTCTTTCCGGCGAGGGCTGTATGGACATAGAGCGCCTTGCCCACGAGAACGTGATTGACCGGAAAGACATAGGGCGCGCCGTCTCCGTCGTTCAGGGCCAGTACCATGTCCTCGGCGTCGTTCAGCACGCCTTCAAGAAAGCCCCAGTCTTCGCGGAATCTGTCCTTTCTTCCCATATTGGCTGCATCTTCCTGCTATTTGAAGTGAAACTGTTTTCACGGCTTTTGCGTAGAGGGTCCGCCGCGCCGATGACGCGTCTTTTCTTTTGGCTCTGTCATAGCAAAAGGTTGTTATTTTATTTCATGTAATTTAAGTGAGATACTGAGGAGAACTTTTTTCGTCACAGAGTTCACCACAAGATGTCTCTCAAAAACTCAATAAAATCAATTACTGTGAACTTGCATCAACCAAATGCTATGATAGAGCCTTTCTTTTTGGTTCCGTCACAGGAAACGCTAGACGGTTTTTTAGCCCCCCCGGAACTTCAGACGCTTTCACTCGTATTGAGGCAAGAGGCTCCGCAATACGAAAACACTCGTCCGTATTACTCTGAAATCACAGAGGAAAGAACAGTCAACTGCCATGACGGAACGTTCCTTCTTGTCCGCGCATGAGGTTCCGAGCCTTCCTCCCGACAGGGAACGCCGCTGCGCCTCCCCCGCCCTCTTATAAAAGTCTTTGGAAGAGGAGGGGATGGGGTTTGGGGAAGGGGAGGAGAAAGCTTTTCTTCAGAAAAGTTTCTCCTCCCCTTCCCCAATCTTCTCTTCCCTTACTTCGTATTCGCCAGCTCAATCAGCGTGCGGACGGCAAAGCCCGTCCCACCCGCCGGGCAGTTGGGAATCTTGCGGGTGACGAAGCCCGGCCCGGCGATGTCGAGATGGGCCCAGCTTCCGTCAAAGGTGATGAACTGCTTGAGGAAGACCGCCGCGCTGCACGCGCCGCCCGCGCGGGTCCCGGCGTTGGCGAAGTCGGCGGTTTCGCTCTTGAGCAGCTCGAAATAGCGGTCCCAGAGGGGCAGCGGCCAGTAGGGTTCGCCCACCAGATCGCCGAGGTCCTTGATGCGTTGGGCAAGGGTGGCGTCCTGACAGAAAAGGCCCGCCACGTCGTCCCCGAGGGCCACGACGCAGGCACCGGTGAGGGTGGCCACATCCACGATCATGGAGGGATTCCAGCGCTGCTGGGCGTAGGTCAGGGCGTCGCAGAGCACGAGGCGGCCCTCGGCGTCGGTGTTGACGATTTCCACGGTCTTGCCGCTCAGGGTCTTCACCACGTCGCCCGGACGGGTGGCGCGGGCGTCGGGCATGTTCTCGGCGCAGGCCATGAGGCCGATGACGCGACGGGGCGTCTCAAGCTGGCCGAGAGCCTCAAAAAGGCCCATGACGGCGGCGGCACCGCCCATGTCGCCCTTCATCTCCCACATGCCGGCGGCGGGCTTGATGCAGATGCCGCCGCTGTCAAAGGTGATGCCCTTGCCCACCACCACGAGGGGCGCTTCGTCGGCGTGCCCGGCCGGGGCGTGTTCCAGAACGATCAGGCGCGGCTCGTTGACCGATCCCGCACCCACGGCGGCTAGGGCGCCCATGCCGAGGGATTCGATGTCGTCGCGTTCCAGCACTTCGCAGTTCATGTCATGGCGGCGGGCCAGCTTGCGGGCTTCTTCGGCCATGTCTTCGGGCGTAAGGCGGTTGGCGGGCGCGTTGGCCAGATTACGGGCCAGTATGACGGCTTCGGCATGGCTTTCGCCGCGCCGGGCCGCAAGGCGCGGGACGTCCGGGACGCTCGCGTCGCAGAAGAGCAGGCCCAGCCAGCGGGGATCGGCCTCTTCGGGCTCCTTGGACTTGAACGCCTTGTTGCGCCACAGGCCGAGCATGGCGGCGCAGACGATTTCCTCAATGGTACGCTCCACGTCAGCGTTGAAGCGGGCAAGGCCGGTAACGGGCAGGCCCAGCGTGTCCACGCCAAGCTCGCGGCAACGCACCGCGGCGGCCCCGGCTCCCTTGCGGAGTTCCTCAAGCGTTTCGGGGAAGGTCAGCTTGTCGAGCTTGCCGAGGCCCACGGCCACGGCGCGGGAGAGGGGGTGCGCGGGCGGGCCGTAGATGACGCCCATTTCACCCTTCTTGCCCCGGAAGTCGCGCAGGCCCGGCGCGATGGACAGCCACGGCGCGGCTTCCAGCAGCTCGGGATACGCCTTTTCCAGTTTTTCGCCTTCCGACAGGAACACGATCACCGCGCCTGCCGACCACTGTTCCGGCCCTCCGGCCTGAAAACGCAATTCCATTGAAACGGCTCCTTTTAAGGGACGAGGACGTGGAACGGGGGAAGCGAAAACATGAAGCTCGCAAAGCTGCGGGCTTTCCTTTCCCTTGTTCCGTCTCTTTCCTCAGATGTTGATGTTTATTCCGGTCGAGGGCCGTGACGTCTCCCACTGGGGAGAACGGCGACGCTGCCCATCCGTTTTGCTTGTTTCCTTCGTGCCGCACTCTGATGTGCCGTGGGCGGCGGTGAGGCCGCCTTTCTCCATTGATCCCTTCGGCTTTTTCGCAGCCCCTTTTCGCTATTCCGAAGAAATCCCGTAGCCTTTGAGCTTCCGATGCAGGTAGCTGCGCTCAAGGCCGATGGTTTCCGCGAGACGGGTGATGTTGCCGCCGCACTCGTGGAGCTTGGCTTCGAGATAGCGGGCCTCGAAAACGGCGCGGGCCTTCTTGAAGTCGAGATCGGGATCGAGCACTTCGGATTCGGGGAGGAAGGCGGGCTCGCAGGCGGCGGGGGCTTCCTCCGGCTGGCTGACGGGAGCGGCAAGGGCCATTTCCGGGGGGAGATCGACGGGCAGGACGCTACGGCCTCCGTAGAGGATGACCATGCGTTCGGCAAAGTTGCGCAGTTCCCGGACGTTGCCCGGCCATTGGTAGCGCAGCAGGCGTTCGAGCGTTTCCGGGGCGTAGTGGGGCGGCTTGCAGCCGTGCACGCGGCAGAGCCCTTCCGTGAAGGCGGAGAGGAGCAGTTCAACGTCGTTCCCGCGCTCGCGCAGGGGAGGCAGGTGGAGGGGCACGACCCGCAAACGGTAGTAGAGGTCTTCGCGGAAGGTGCCTTCGGCGATGGCCTCCTCTAGGTTTTTGTTCGTCGCGGCGATGACCCGCACGTTCACCTTGATGGTCCGCGTGCCGCCGACGCGCTCGAAGGACTGCTCCTGAAGGATGCGCAGGATTTTCGCCTGCGTTTTCAGGCTCATGTCTCCGATTTCATCCAGAAAGAGGGTGCCGTTGTTGGCCATTTCAAAGCGGCCGGGCCGGGCCTGATCCGCACTGGTGAAGGCCCCCTTTTCGTGGCCGAAAAGTTCGCTCTCGATGAGTTCTTCCGGGATGGCGGCGCAGTTGACGGCGATCATGGGGGCGTCGGAACGTTTGCTTCCGGCATGGAGGGCGCGGGCGGCCAGTTCCTTGCCGGTCCCGTTCTCGCCGGTGAGCAGGACCCAGACGTCGGTGGGGGCGACGCGGGACAGCAGTTCCCGGAATTTGAGCATGACCGGGGACTGGCCGATAAGCTCGTCCTGTTCCGGGAGCGACGTGCGCAGCGCCTGATTTTCCCGGCGCAGGGACCCGGCCTCAAGCGCACGGGCCGCCACGATGACCACCTTTTCGAGAGAGAGGGGCTTTTCGATAAAGTCGTAGGCCCCCTGCTGGATGGCGGCGACGGCGGTTTCGATGGTGCCGTGGCCGGAGATCATAACTACGGGCAGGCCGGGATGATTGGCCTTGAGCTGCGTTTGCGCGGTCAGGCCGTCCATGCCCGGAAGCCAGATGTCGAGGAAAACGAGGTCCGGGCTTTGCGTATCCGCCACGGTCAGCCCTTCTTCCGCCGTCGCCGCTTCGAGCACTTCGTAGCCCTCATCCTCAAGGATGCCGCGCAGGGAAAAGCGGATGGGCTCCTCGTCGTCGATGATCAGAATGCGTGCCATAACGCTCCTCGTTCCGCCGCGCGTCCTCAGGCGTCGGAAAGCAGTTTCAGACCCGCGATGCCCGCCACAATCAGGGCGATGCACGCAAGGCGCGCCGGAGAAGCCGATTCTCCGAAGAGCAGTATGCCGAGCAGGGCGGTCCCCACGGCCCCGATGCCCGTCCATACCGCGTAGGCAGTGCCGATGGGGAGGTGCTTCAAGGCCGCCGCCAAAAGGAAAAAGCTCAGCCCCATCAGGGCCACGGTGATGACCGATGGCCAAAACCTCGTGAATCCGTGAGAACTTTTCAGGCCCACGGCCCAGCCTACCTCGAAAAGTCCGGCAAGCGCCAACAAGAACCAGTGCATACGTCACCTCGTCGTGCGGTTGTCGAGGCCGTCCCCGGTTCGTGTATCGCCGTCGGGTCGTCCCGGCGGGAGGGGAGTCAGCCGTCCCCGGGCAGAAGATAGCGTTTTTCAGACGCAAGCTCCAGCGGCGCGGCGGGAGCCGTTCCCACCAAAGAAGGCGTTCCCGCTATGCAAGGCGCTCCGTTTTGTCTCCAAGGAAACCATCGCTGGCCTTCCGTAAGGAATGAGGAACAAGCCGCCTCCCCCAAGGCATGAAAACGATGTTTCCCCGCATCCCGTTTCACACGGCACGGAAAACGCCGCCAAGCCCGGTAAAAACGTCAGCCAATCCGCGTGAAAGCGACAGTATTTTTCTGCTGGCAAAACGTTTTCGCGTCCTTCCCCCGCACTCGGGCCTCTGCTCCTTCCCAGCCTTTCCAAGGGGTTTCCGTCATGCACCTCTTCCAGCGCACATTCTTTTTTTCCCCAATACCCCGATTTTTCCGCAAAACCCCGACGCTCAGCCGGAACGGACTCCCGTCGCGCGGCCTCCCCATCAGTCGAAAGTCTTGGGAGGGAGAGGGGAGGGTTTGGGAGGGGAGAGGGAACCTTTCTGGAGAAAGGTTCCCTCTCCCCTCCCAATCTTTCCCCCTACTGCGCGGTCGCCACCGCAGGCTCATGGTGGCGGCGCAGGGATTCGATGAGGGAGGGGCTGTCGCTGTCGTCCCAGATGGCGTCAGTGGGCGCGTCGAGGGCGATGGGCAAGACTTCGTCTATATGGTCCACCAGCTCGATGTGCAGCGTCTCCAGAATTTCGTCGGGCACTTCCTTGAGGTCCTTGGCGTTGTCCCGGGGTACGATCACGGTCGCCATACCCGCGCGGCTGGCGGAGAGGAGCTTTTCACGCAGACCACCGATGGGCAGCACCCGCCCGCGCAGGGTGACTTCCCCGGTCATGGCCACGTCGTAGCGGACCGGGATGCCGAGCAGGGCCGAGACGAGGCTTGTGGTGATGGCGATGCCCGCCGAGGGGCCGTCCTTGGGCGTCGCGCCTTCGGGGAAGTGCGTATGGATGTCGATTTCGCTGTGGAAATTGGGTTTCAGGCCAAGGGCCGTCCCTCGTGAGCGGACGTAGGAAAGCGCGGCCTTGGCCGACTCGCTCATGACCTCGCCGATTTTGCCGGTCGTGACCACGTTGCCCTTGCCGGGCATGATTACCGTCTCCACGGTGAGGAGCACGCCGCCGACGCCGGTATAGGCCAGCCCGTTGACCACGCCGACCTTGGACGCCTTCTCGTTTTCGTCGAGGCGGTATTTCTTCACCCCGAGATAGCGTTCCAGATCGTCCGGGGCGATGATCACCTGCTGATCGAGATCGTTTTCCTCCACCAGCTTGATGGCCGTCTTGCGGCAGAGCGCGCCGATTTCCCGCTCAAGGCCGCGCACGCCCGCCTCGCGGGTATAGGAGCGGATGACCTCGTTGAGGGTTTCCTCGGGCAGCTCCACGTTGCCGGGCTTGAGGCCGTGCTCCGCGATCTGGCGCGGGAGCAGGAAGTCACGGGCAATGTGCTTTTTCTCTATCTCCAGATAGCTGGAAAGCTCGATGATTTCCATGCGGTCCTGAAGCGGGGCCGGGATGCTGTGCAGGGAGTTCGCCGTGGTGATGAAAAAGACCTTGGACAGATCGTAATCAATATCCAGATAATGATCGTTGAACGCCTTGTTCTGCTCGGGATCGAGGACTTCAAGGAGGGCGGAGGCGGGATCGCCGCGATAGTCCGAACTCATCTTGTCGATTTCGTCGAGGCAGAAAAGCGGATTGCTGGATTTGGCGCGCTTCAGGGCCATGATGATTTTGCCCGGCATGGCCCCCACGTAGGTGCGGCGATGCCCGCGGATTTCCGCCTCGTCGCGCACGCCGCCGAGGGAGAGGCGCACGTATTCGCGTCCGGTGGCGCGGGCCACGGACTTGGCGAGGGAGGTCTTGCCCACGCCGGGAGGCCCGACGAGGCAGAGGATGGGGCCCTTGAGCGCGTTGGTCAGCTTCTGCACGGCGAGGAATTCGAGGATGCGCTGCTTGGGCTTTTCAAGGCCGAAATGCTCATCGTCGAGGATGGCCCGCGCTTCGGGGATGTCGAGAGCGGTTTCGCGCATCTCGTTCCACGGCAGTTCCAGAATCCAGTCGAGATAGTTGCGGACAATGGCGTATTCCGACGAGGCCGGGGCCATCATGCGCAGCTTCTTGAGTTCGGACAGGCCCTTTTCGCGGGCTTCCTCCGGCATGTTCCTGGCCTTGAGCTGTTGCTCAAGCTCGGCTATCTCGGCCTGCGGGTCGTCGTCGCGGCCCATTTCCTTGTTGATGGCCTTGATCTGCTCGGAGAGGTAGTATTCACGCTGGTTCTTGTCCATCTGGTCCTTGATGCGGCTCTTGATGCGCCGCTCCATGGAAACCAGCTCCATTTCGGTATTCAGGAACTCATAGATTTTTTCCAGCCGCTTCGCCGGATCGAGCAGTTCCAGCGCCTCCTGCTTTTTGGCGTATTCGATTTTGAGCAGGGGGAGGATGGTGTCCGCGAACTGCCCGGCGTCGCGCAGGCCCGCTGCGGCAGAGAGGAAATCCGGGGTGATTTTTTTGTTGATATGGGCGTATTCCGCAAGGATTTCGCGGGTGGCGCGCATGAGGGCCTCGGTTTCGGGGCTTTCGTGGCGCAGCACGGGCAGGGGCGCCACCACGACGCGGGGGAAGGCCGCCGGGCCGAAGGGGTTTTCGGCGTCACCGGGTTCCAGCGGTCTCCAGCGGATGCGGTAGAGGCCCTCGAAGGTGGCCTTGATCGGCCCTTCGGGGAGGCGGGTGTACTGGAGCACGCGCCCGACCACCCCGACCTCGTAGAGATCGGCCGGGCTTGGCGTTTCCAGCGCCGACTCGCGCTGCGTGATGAAGCAGATGCGCTTGCCGTAATCGGCCACGGCGGCTTCGATGGCCTTGACCGAGGCCGCGCGGCCCACGAGGAGGGGCATGATCGAGTGCGGCGACATGACCACCTCCCGCAAGGGCATGAGCGGCAGCTCGAATCCCTCGAATCTGGCGTTGCTGGTGATGGCGTCGTTCGTATCGTTCATGCTGGCTCCTTTAGAGGGTGCGGAATCGGAAAAAAGCGTGACGGGGAAGGCGGATGCCCTCCCCGGCCTGCCTGTCGCGCGGACGTGCCGCGTTTTCGGCAAGCGGGGGCGGCCTTCCCGCCGGCTCCCGCCTGCGGTCGGCAGGGACCGGCTGCCTTCCCCGCTTTTTCGCGGCGGGGAGGCGGGAAACGGGAGGGAGGCCGCTCTTGTTGCGGGGTGCCCGGGGAGGGCGGCTTGCGACGCGCCGAGCCCCTGGAGCCCTTTCACATCGAAAGGGCCCTTCGGGGACGAAACGGCGCGGATTCAGGCGGAACCCCGTGTTTTTCTCTTGCTGTCAACGCTGGAATGCGACCTGTCTACTTCCCGGGCTCCCGAGCCGTTTCATGTTGAAACGACTCTGGCCACAGGCAGATATGGCTTGCCACAAGGTGGCGTTGATTCTGCCAAAACCGACGTTTTGGGGCAGAATGCCAACGTTGACTTTCTAAAAAGTCAACGTTCATCTGCTCTAGGAGGCGATGTGCGCTTCCGTATCGTAAATGTACAACGGCGGGGCCTTCTTGTCGATGACGGCGTCGTTGATCACGCATTCCTTTACGCCCTGCATGGAGGGAAGCTGATACATGATATCGAGCATGACGCTTTCCATGACGTTGCGCAGGCCGCGCGCGCCGGTCTTGCGCTCGATGGCCTTGTGAGCGATGGCGCGCAGGGCGTCGGAAGTGAAGCGCAGGGTCACGTTGTCGAGCTCGAAGAGCTTCTGGTACTGGCGCGTCAGGGCGTTCTTGGGTTCGGTGAGGATGCGGACGAGATCGTCCTCGCCCAGATCGTCCACGTGCGTCAGGACCGGGATGCGACCTACGAATTCGGGGATGAGCCCGAACTGCACGAGGTCGGCGGGGTGGACCTGTTCAAGAAGTTCCCCGAGGGAGCGTTCCTTCTTGGTTTCCACCTTGGCCCCGAAGCCCATGCCGCCGCCGCGCATCCGCTGCTCGACGATCTTGTCCAGCCCGATGAAGGCCCCACCCACGATGAACAGGATGTTCGAGGTATCCATGCGGATGAACTCCTGCTGCGGGTGCTTGCGGCCGCCCTTGGGGGGGATGTTGGCTTCCGTGCCTTCGATGATCTTGAGCAGCGCCTGCTGCACGCCCTCGCCGGAGACGTCGCGGGTGATGGAGGGGCCGTCGGCCTTGCGGGAAATCTTGTCGATCTCGTCGATGTAGATGATCCCCTTGCGGGCCGATTCCAGATCGTAGTCGGCGTTTTGAAGAAGCTGGACGAGGATGTTTTCCACGTCTTCGCCCACATAACCCGCCTCGGTCAGGGTGGTGGCGTCCGCGATGGCGAAGGGCACGCGCAGGATGCGGGCCAGCGTCTTGGCAAGAAGCGTCTTGCCGCTTCCCGAGGGGCCGACCAGCAGGATGTTGCTCTTTTCAAGCTCCACATCGTCGGCATTCTGGAGGGCTTCGGCGTAGAAGACGCGCTTGTAGTGGTTGTGCACGGCCACGGCCAGAATCTTCTTGGCCTCGTCCTGCCCGATGACGTATTCGTCGAGGCGGGCCTTGATCTCCTGCGGGGTGAGCAGGCGTTCTTCTTCGCGGACCTCTTCGAGGGCTTCGCGGGCCATAAGCTCGTTGCAGGAGGCGACGCACTCATCGCAGATGTTGACGCCGTCCGGCCCGGTGACGAGATGGGCGACCTGCGATTGCCGTTTGCCGCAGAAGGAGCAGCGCGGTTCGGTGGGGGGTATGGTGTTGGGCATCGTTCTTCCTATTCGGACCGTTCGGCGAGCAGGTCGCGGCGGGAGGTGAGCACTTTGTCCACCAGACCGTAGTCGCGGGCCATTTCGGCGGTCATGAAGTTGTCGCGCTCGGTGTCCTGAGCGATTTTTTCCACGGGCTGGCCGGTGTGCCTGGCCAGGAGGCCGTTCAGGGTTTCGCGCATCCGCAGGATTTCGCGGGCGTGGATGTCGATGTCGGTTGCCTGTCCCTGAAAGCCGCCGAGGGGCTGGTGGATCATCACCTGGCTGTTGGGCAGGGCATAGCGCATCCCCTTGTTGCCCGCGCTGAGCAGGAACGCCCCCATGCTGGCGGCGCGGCCCATGCACACGGTAGCCACGGGCGGAGTGATGTAGTTCATGGTGTCGTAGATGGCCATGCCCGCCGTGACGGAACCGCCGGGGCTGTTGATGTAGAGGTAGATTTCCTTTTCCGGGTCCTGCGATTCGAGGAAGAGGAGCTGTGCGCAGACGACGGCGGCCACCTGATCGTTGACCTCGGTGCCAAGGAGCACGATGCGGTCTTTCAGCAGGCGTGAGAAGATGTCGTAGGTCCGCTCAATGCGCCCGGACGTTTCCACGACGTAGGGGATGGTCATATCGAGAATATCTTGCATGATAACTCCATTTCAATGAGGGGTGGCAACGTTTCCCCTGACAGATAAGCACGATTGCGCGCTTGTCTCGCGCCGTGCGGGGAAAAAAAGTGCTGCTTGGTTCTACAATAAAAAGGGGAGTGCGCACACTCCCCTTTGGAAATCGGTATGGCCGAGGGCCCGTGATTACATGGCGCCTTCGGGAGCGGCGGCGTCATGCAGGCTTTTGGCTTCGGTTTCCGTGATCTTGGCCTTGCTGTAGACGAGTTCCATAGCCTTGTCGGCAAGGACGCGGTCGCGCAGGTCGTGGATGAGCCCGCTCTTGTGGTAGGCTTCGCTGACCTTCTGGTAATCCTGCTGGGCGCGCATGGCCATGCCGTAGATGGCCATTTCCACTTCCTGCTCGGTGACGGTGATGTTTTCCTTCTGGGCGAGGGCCATGAGGAAGACCTGCGGGCGCAGGGTTTCGAGCGCTTCCTTCTTGGCTTCCTCGCGCTTTTCCTCTTCGGCCTTGTCCTTGCGCAGATCGTCGATGCCCATGCGCTGGAGCTGCATGGAATGCTCGTGCATGACGCGTTCAACGCGGGCGTTGAGCATGGCTTCGGGGATGTCGAAGGTCACCTGGGCGAGGAGGCCGTCGATGAGCTTCTTCATGGCTTCGGAACGGGCGGCCTGCGCCTTGGTGGAGGCAATGTGCTCGACGATGGATTCCTTCATCTTCTCGACGCTTTCCTGTCCCATCTTCTTGGCGAAGTCGTCGTTCACCTCGGGCTTCTGGCTGGTCTGCATCTTGTTCACCTTGATGGTGAAGGTGATGGTCTTCCCGGCCAGCGGCTTGTGGGGATAGTCGTCGGGGAACTTGACGGGGCCGGTCTTTTCCTCGCCGACCTTGGCGGTCTTCACGAGGGCTTCAAAGTCGGGGAGGGCCTGACCCTGCCCGAGGGCCACGGCGAAGTGTTCGCCCTGCACGTCGTCGACCTTGTTGCCTTCTTCGTCCACGCCGGAATAGTCCACATCCACGGTGTCGCCGTCCTGCGGGAGGCGGTCTTCGGTGACGTCGATGAGCTCGGCCACGTTGCCGCGCAGACGCTCGATGATTTCGTTCACGTCCTCGTCGGAGACGTCGGCCTTGGCCTGTTCGACTTCGAGGCCGTCATAGTTGGGGAATTCGATGTCGGGCAGCACGTCGAAGGTGATGGCGCACTTGAATTCCTGATTGCGGGCGAAGGCTTCGTGGTTGTCCATTTCCATGCTGGAAACGGGCGTGAGGTTGGCGTCCTTGAGGGTCTTCTGGAGAAGGGCGTTGATGCGGTCCTGCGTGGCGCGGACGTAGATGTCTTCGGCAAAACGCTTTTCCACGACGGAGGCCGGGACTTTCCCCTTGCGGAAGCCGGGCAGGACAAGGTCCTTCTGATAGCCCGCGACGGCGGTATTGATGGCTGCGTTCACATCGTCCGCAGACAGGGTAAAGGCAATCTTTTTCCGGGTGGGGGAAACGTTTTCAACGACAAATTCCATTGGGGAACCCTCCTTGGGGCCTGCTTGATGAGATGCGGACTTGGCGAGCTTTGTATCAATCAAAACACGAGGTTCGTGAATGCTCCGTCAGGCCGTCTGGTGCGAGAGGGGGGAGTTGAACCCCCACGGAAAACCGCTGGATTCTAAGTCCAGTGCGTCTACCAATTCCGCCACTCTCGCCCGGATAGCACACAAGGGGAGAAGCATAACCCGTATCGGGAAAAATCGCAAGGCGAAGGGGAGGGAAGCGCCTCAGGCAGAAGGGCTTGCGGGGAGGGGAAGGGGGGCCTCCGGGCCGGGAGCGCCGGAAACACGAACGTGGCGCGGGCCGGAAAAGCGGCGGGATCGTTCTCGGGCCGGGAGCGCCGGATTCCGGGGCCTTCCCCCCTCTGCGCTCCAGCGTGCCGGGCCGGATGGCGGATTCCGCCGATACGGGCGCGGGAGCGAACGCCGCAGCGGAGGAGGCTCCCGCCTGATGGCGTCCGCACATGGGCGGGAACCAGCCATTTCCCCGGACTCCCAGCCACCCCGGGAGCGCCTCCCCATCGGTGGGGGCGGGTTACATCCGTAATGCGCTTGTCCTCCAGCCCCCCGGATGTCTCTCCACGGGTGGGGGCGGGTTGCTGGGACACCTCGGCGCTGATGGTCACGCCGAGCGTCTCCCCACGGGCGGGGGCGGGAACTGGAGATGCCGCCGCTGTCGTCGATGCCCACGGCGCGCCTCCCTGTGGGCGGGGCTGGAGCGACCACGGCCTGCCGGAGGCCGCCGATGCTTCCGTCTCCGCGCCGGAAAGGGCGGCATGGTGCGGACTCGGCGGGGGACGCCTCTGAAGGCTGAAAAGCCCCCCTTACCCTTTTTCCCCGTATTCCTTCAGCTTGCGGTAGAGCGTGGCCACGCCGATGCCGAGCGCGGCGGCGGCCGCCTTTTTGCCCGGCGTGTCGTCGCCGCAGCGCCGCACGGCTTCCAGAATGGCCCGGCGCTCAAGTTCCCGCAGCGGGAGAAGGGGGCCGCCTTCAAGAGCATGGTCAAGGGCATGGGGCGGGACGATTTTTTCGGCGAAGGCTGCGGACGCGCCGCGCACGGAGGGCGGCAGCATGTCCGGGCGCAGGACGCCGTCGGCGGGGGCCATGTTGACAAGGTACTCCATGACGTTCTCGAACTCGCGCACGTTGCCGGGCCACACGTGGGCCCCGAGCGCCGCCTCCATGCCCGGGCTCAGCGTGGGCCGGGGTTTGCCGAAGCGCGCGCTGTAACGGGCGAGGAAGTGCTCGGCCAGCGGGCCGATGTCGTCCCGGCGTTCGCGCAGGGGCGGGACGTGCAGGGGGATGACGTTCAGGCGGTAGAAGAGGTCCTCGCGGAAGCGCCCCTGCCGCACGGCTTCGGCCAAATCCTCGTTGGCGGCGGCGATGATGCGGATGTCCACCTCGATGAGCCGGTTGGAGCCCAGACGGGTGAAGGCCCGTTCCTGAAGGACGCGCAGGAGCTTGACTTGCAGGGACAGGGGCATGGTGCCGATTTCGTCCAGAAAGAGCACGCCCCGGTGCGCCAGCTCGAATTTGCCGATGCGCCCCCGGGCGCTGGCCCCGGTGAACGCGCCTCCGGCGTAGCCGAAAAGCTCGCTTTCGAGCAGGGCGTCGGGGATAGCCCCGCAGTTGATGCCGATGAAGGGGCGATCCCGGCGCTCGCTTGCCGCGTGGATGGCGCGGGCCACCAGTTCCTTGCCCGTGCCGGACTCGCCGGAGATGAGCACAGTGGAGCCGGACCCGGCGAGGCGCCGTATGTCCTCCTTGAGCTTCAGCATGGCCGGGGAGCGCCCCACAAGGCTGCCGATGCCCGAAAGCGCGTCCTCCCCGAAGGAGGACACCCGTCCGACCATGCGCGGCAGGGACTCGAAGGTAAAGGCCGTGGCGAAATGGGAGTCCGGGGGCGAGAGCGGCACCATCTGCCCCATGAGGGTCTGTTTGCGGCCCTGTACGGAGACGACGAACTCCTCCTGATCCGAAAAGCGTTCCCCGGTCCGGCGGACGCGCACGTCCGCGGGCAGCCCCTCCTGAGCAAGGCCGAGATCACGGCGGGCCACGTCGTTGAGGTAGGAGATGCCGCCCTTGGCGTTGAAGAGGATGATGCCCCGGCTGTTGACGTCGAGCACGCGGAGCATGATGTCCATGAAGGCGCGGGCGCGGCGCAGGCTTTCGTGATCGCGCAGCTTGTGCAGGATGAAGTCGGCGCACTGCTCGATGAAGGGGACGTAGACGTCGCGGGCCTGAAGGACGCGGGCGCGGTCCTCCTCCGTGAAGCAGATGAGCGCGATCACGCCGAGGACGTTTTCGCCGTCGAGGATGGGCGTGCTCAGGGACAGGGTTTCGCGGCAGAGATCGCGGCCCGGGCAGCGGGTGCAGACGAAGTGCTCGCGTGGCGTCTCCAAAAGGAAGGTCCGCCGGATGCGCATGACGTGGCGGCAGATTTCGCCTTCCTCGCGCAGGCATTTGCCCGTTTCGGCGGCGTAGAGCCCGGTCCCCGCCAGCCGGACGAGCCCGGCGTCGACGATTTCCACGTCCACGCCCGTCACCCCGGCGATGAGCCGCGCGTAGTCGCGGGCCGTCTCCTGAATGTCACGCAAGGCGGGCATCGGCCTCGATCCAGATGACCGCGGCCTGACGGCCGCAGACGCCGTCCCGCCGGTAGGAGAAAAAGGCGTCCGGGAGGGAGGCCGTGCACAGGTCGAGCCCGAAAATCTGATCCTCCGGAAGCCCCGCCTCCATGAGCTGATCGCGGGTCAGACGCCACAGGTTCATGGTTCTGGCGGAGGCGTCGTACCAGCCCGCGAAGTCCGGCCCCCATTCCGAGGCATAGTTGACGAATTCCGAGCGCGCCGGGCCGAGGCTCGGGCCGCGCACGGCGAAAAGATCGCGGGCGGCCAGCCCGTAGCGGGCACAGAAGGCCGCAAGGCCCGACTGGAGGAAGCGCGTCCGGTTGCCGCGCCAGCCGATATGAAAGGCGGCGATGCGGCGGCCTTCGCGGTCGGCCACAAGCACGGGCTGGCAGTCCGCCGTCTTGATGACGAGGCCGAAGCCGGTCCGGTCCGTGGCGAGGCCGTCGGCTTCGGGCAAGGCGGGCGGCTCCACGAAGCGTCCGAGCGGCGCGGCGGGCGGATCGCAGATCAGCGTGTCGCCGTGCACCTGATGCGCCTCGGCAAAAGCGGAGAGGCCGAGGCTGGCCGCCAGATCAAGCCGGTTGGCGGAGACGCGCAGGGGATCGTCGCCCACGGTGAAGGCGATGTTCCCGCCCGCGTAGGGGCCTTCCGAGACCCCCCAGCTGCGGGTCTGGAAGGCGCAGCGGACCCCGCCCACGCCCGGAAAGGCGAAGGGGATGAAGCTTAAAGCCATACGAGTTCCTTTTCGGTGGCGTAGCCGTGCATGGGGATGTCGTGGGGGCCGGAGGGGAAGTCGGCGATCTGGAAGCCGTGCACGAGGGCGAGGCGCAGGGCCCTGTTCCAGCCGGGCAGCGCGAGGAGGCGGTCGTAATAGCCTTTGCCGTAGCCGAGACGCGCCCCGGCCGGGCTGATGCCTACGGCCGGGACCGCGATGAGTTCCGGCAGTTGCAGAGGGGGCCGGGGCGCGTCCTGCCAGGAGGAGGGGCCGGGGCCTTCGGCGCGCGTGCGTCCGTCTCCGCCCGCCCGAGGCAGGGCCGGGCACGCGGCGCAAGGCTCCAGAAGCCCGAACGCGCCGGCCCTGAGTTCGTCATAGCCCCGGCACAGGGCGAATTCCATGATTCCTTCGCCCGCCGAGGGCGGCAGGCAGCGCGGCAGGAGCACCGCCTTGCCCCGCGCCCATGCGTCCTCAAGAAGGAGGCGGGTGGAAACCTCGTTGCGCGCCGCCATGTAGAGGGCCACCACGGATGCCGCCTGCCATTGCGGGAGGTCAAGCACGCGGCGCTGCACGGCTTCGGAACGGCGTTCCCAGTCGGCGGGAGCGAGCGCTTTGCGGCGGCGCAGCAGCTCGACGCGCACGGCGTTGCGGACGGCCTGAAAGTCGGGGGAGGCGGTCGGTGATGGCGGCATGGCGGGCCTTTGTCAAACCTGAAACAATAGGTTAGGGTACATCCGGTCGGTGATGGCGGCTTGCGTTTCCGCGCGTGCCGTCATACTCTGTCACTCCGACAGTACAAGGAAGTTGCCCCCATGCCAAGCGCCCCCGCCCCTTCGGGCCTTTCCGCTCCGGCCTCGTCCTGCGGGACGAAGGTTCCCGCCCGCATGTGGATCGTCATGGGCGATCTGCACGGCGAGACCGCGCGTTTGCAAGACGTGCCCGGGCTTGCGGAGGCGGACGGCGTCATCGTCACCGGCGATCTCACCGTCGCCGGAGGTGTGGCGCAGGCCCGCCCGGTGATGGACGCGCTCGTCCGTCGCAACCCCGTCGTGTACGCGCAGATCGGGAATATGGATCGCGGCGAAATCACGGGGTGGCTTGACGAACGGGATTGGAATACGCATCTGCGTGTCAGGGAGCTTGCGCCGGGCGTGGCCCTCATGGGCCTCGGCGGTTCCACGGCGACGCCCTTCGGCACGCCGAGCGAATTTTCCGAAGCCCAGTATGCGGCGTGGCTCAAGCACATGGGGAAGGAAGCGGCAACATGGCGTCATGTCGTGCTTTCCGCGCACACCCCGCCGCTCGGCACGCTATGCGACGTCATCAGCGGCGGAACCCATGTCGGCTCCTCCGCCGTGCGCGACTTCATTCTTGAAGCGCAACCGGATGTGTGCCTGTGCGGACACATCCATGAATCCCGCGCCGTGGATCGCCTCGGACGCACCGTGCTGGTCAACCCCGGCGCGTTTGCGGCGGGCGGCTACGCCGTCCTGCGGCTTGCGGGGGACGATCTGTCGGTGACGCTCCACAGGCTGTAGCCTTTTCTCCCAGTCCGGGCCCGCTGGCGGGTCCGCGCGCCGGGATGCCGTCACCGCCGGAACATTTTTTCAGGGAAACGCCGCTTTTTTCCGCCCGCCTTCCGTATTTTCCGGATTGGCCCGTAAAACAGCCCGGCGGTCGGCGCGCAGCGCGCCTGACGGCCTTTCCCGGCCCGCCCCTCGAGGCGGATATGCGACTTTTGCGGCCCCAAGCGCCAGCCTTGCGGCTTCCTTTTTTCTTTTTTCGTTCTTTGAGGAAACAATGACCGATACCGATTACGCGGCAGGCCCGGCGGAAACGTCGGCTGCGCCCGAAACCCTTTCGTCCGCCGAAACGGACGCCGTAGAAACCCCCGCCGAAAGCAGCCCCGTCAAGAAACCCCGCGCCCGGCGTCCCCGCCGCAGCGCCAAAAGCGCCGCTGAAATCGCTCCCGACGCGCAGCCTGAAACCGCGCCCGAAACACCCCCCGCGCCTGTGGCCAAGCCGGAAAAGCCGGAAACACTCGGCCTGACCGAGCATCCTGTGCAGGCCCCCGCCGTGGCCGCCTCCGTTCTGCCCGCGCACGCCGTTCCCTCCTCGGTACCCGCCGTGGCCGGGTCGGAGGCCGGAACCTCCGAGGCCCCGGAAGCCGACGCGGAAGCTCTGGCCGAAGGCGAGGCCACGCCCGCCAAACGCCGCCGCTCGCGTCGCAGCGGTCGGGGCCGCCGCCGTCCCGCCGAGGGCGCGGAAAGCCCGGCGCAGGAAGAGGCCGGTTCGGGCGAAGGCAACGCCGCGCCCGCCGAAACGCCCGTTGAGGAAACGTCCGCCACGGAAGCCCCCGCCGAAGCTCAGGCCGCGCCCGAAACGGAGGCCGCATCCGAAGAGGAAAGCCCGCGCAAGTCGTCCCGTTCGCGTTCCAGACGCCGCAAGCCTGCCGCCCGCGCCGCCGCACCTGCGGAAGAGACGCCCGAAACCTCGTCTGATCCCCTTGCGGACGAGGTTTTCGTGTTCGACGAGGACGATGACGAACCCGCCGCCGAAGCCTCGGAAGACGCCACTCCGGTTCCCCGCACGCCGCGCAAGCCGCGCCGCCGTGGTCGCAACAAGAAGGCCGCCGTTTCCGCCGCGCTGGATGAGGCCGAGGAAATGGAGGACGATGTCGAAGCCGAAGAGCCGGTTCCCGCCAAGAAGGGCAAGAAGGCTGCAAAGGCCGGGCCCACCGTGGACCGCAAGATGCTCGTCAGCGTGCTGCCCGGCGATATGGTCGAGGTGGTGCTCACCGAGGACGGCGTGGTGCGCGAATATTATGTGGAGATGACCCATCAGGTCAAAATCCGCGGCAATATCTACAAAGGCGTCATCAACAACATCGACGCCAACCTTCAGGCGGCCTTCGTCAATTACGGCAACGTGAAGAACGGCTTCCTCCAGATCGACGAAGTGCACCCGGAATACTATCTCCAGCCCCACGAGCCGACCAAGGGCCGTAAATACCCGCCCATCCAGAAGGTGCTCAAGCCCGGGCAGGAAGTCCTCGTGCAGGTGGTGAAGGAGCCCAACGGTTCCAAGGGCGCGTTCCTGACCACATGGCTGTCTCTGGCCGGGCGCTTCCTTGTGCTCACGCCGGGACAGGAGCAGATCGGCATTTCGCGCAAGGTCGAGGACGGCGAGGAGCGCAACCGCCTGCGCGATCTCATCCGGGGCCTTGAGCCCGGCGAAGGGCTCGGGGCCATCGTGCGCACGGTGAGCGCGGGCACGAGCAAGACGACGCTTCAGAAGGACCTTTCCTTCCTCAAGCGCGTGTGGAAAGACATCCGCAAACGCGCCACTACCGAAGCCGTGCCTTCACTCATCTATCAGGAACCCGGCCTCGCCAGCCGGAGCGTGCGCGACTACCTTTCCGACGACGTGAGCGAGGTCTGGGTCGACGACGCCGACACCGCCGCCTCCATCCGTGAAATGGCCTCCCTCCTCTTCCCCCGCAAGGCCGACCTCGTGCATCTTCACGAGGCCAAGGACAAGACGCTGTGGGAACGCTTCGGCATCCTGAACCAGATCGAGCAGGTGCATTCCCGCGAAGTGACCATGCCCTCGGGCGGGCGTCTGGTTTTCGATCAGACCGAGGCGCTCATGGCCATCGACATCAATTCGGGCCGCATCGGGGGCAAGACCAATTTCGAGTCGATGGCCTACCGCACCAACATGGAGGCGGCTACGGCCATCGCCCGCCAGCTTCGCCTGCGCGACATCGGCGGCCAGATCGTCATCGACTTCATCGAGATGCGCGATCCCGAGCATTGTCGCGAGGTGGAAAAGGAACTGCGCAACGCCATGAAGGGCGATCGGGCGCGGCATGACATCGGCAAGATGAGTTCCTTCGGGCTGCTCCAGATCGTCCGGCAGCGCACCGGCTCCTCGGCCATATCCATCAGCATGGAGCCCTGCCCGCACTGCAAGGGGACGGGCCAGCGCCGCAATATGGAATGGCAAGCCGTGCAAGCCCTGCGTGATATGCAGCGCGGCATGAGCGCAGCGTCCGCCGCGGGGCAGACCGAATACCATTACCCCGTCAACGCCGAGCTGGGCATCTATCTTCTCAACCACAAGCGCGAACGTCTCTGTCTCCTCGAAAAGGAGTACCATCTCCGTCTGGACATTCGTATCGAGGGCGTTTCGCCCGCGCTTCCCGCCGTGGCCGCGCCGCAGAACCCTCCTCATTCCGGGCAGCATCATGGAAAGTAACGGCAAGAAAGTCCTCCTGCACGCCTGTTGCGGGCCGTGCGCCATCACCTGCGTACAAGCCCTGCGCGAAGAGGGGTACGAGGTCACGGGCTATTTCGCCAATCCGAACATCCATCCCGTGACGGAGTACTTCCGGCGTCGCGAGGCCATGCAGCAGGTCGCCGAAAAGCTCGATCTGCCCATGATCTGGCAGGATGACGTCTACGATCTTCCGGGCTGGCTCAAGGTGGTGCACGATTTCGGCATTGCCGACAACGAAGGTTACGCCCGCTGCGGTTACTGCTACGAGAGCCGTTTGGCCCTGACCTGCGCCGTGGCTTCCGAAAGCGGTTTCGACCTTTTCACCACCAGCCTTCTCTATTCCCGCCATCAGCAGCATGACGCGATCAAGCGGATTGGCGAAAAGGTGGCCGGAAGTGGCGATTACGCCAGCGAGAACGGGTTCGGTTCGGCCTTCCTTTACCGCGATTTCCGTCCCTACTGGCAGAAGGGGATCGACCTCTCCAAGGAATGGGGGCTCTACCGTCAGAACTATTGCGCCTGCGTTTTCAGCGAGTACGAACGCTTCGAGAAAAAGCTGAGAAAGCTGGGGTAGGCGCGGGCCGGGGAAGGGAAAGATTGGAGGGGGGAAGGAGGGACTTTCTGGAGAAAGTCCCTCCTTCCCCCCTCCAAACCTCCCCCCATCCTCCTCAAAGACGTTCGACTGGTGGGGAGGTGACGCGGCGGGAGTTCGTTCCGGCGGGCAGGACAGGCCGGGAAGAGGGCCGCATTGTTCGGACGCTTCCGTCTGAGTCAGGCTCTCTCTTAATTCTTCCAGTTTGATATTAGGCAGGAATATCGTTTAGATGGACATTGCTCCGTCCCCGGAAAGCTCCGGGAGACGAGAAAGCCGAAGGAGCGCCTATGGAAGGATATGCGGGAAAGGGACATCAGGTTTTGCTGGTTGATGACGACTGTGAGTTCTGCGAACTCATGGCCGACTATCTTGATGTGCATTCGTTTTCCGTTACTTCCGTGCATACGGGCGCTGCGGGGATAGAGGCCGCGCGGGAGAAGGAGTACGACGTCATTCTTCTGGACATGCTCCTGCCGGATATTTCGGGAATCGAGGTGTTGCGTCATCTGCGGATGGAGACGCGAACCCCGGTCGTCATTCTGTCCGCTCACAACGAAGAAACGGACCGTATCGTCACTCTGGAGCTTGGCGCGGACGATTATGTGCCCAAGTCCTTTTCCGCCCGGGAATTGCTTGCCCGGATTCGTGCGGTCCTGCGTCGGATGGAGAATGCGGAACTTCCCGAAAATTCGGACAGGCCGGACGGCATGCTGTGCGTCAACGGGCTGTGCATGAACCCTCAGACCATGAAGGTGACGCTGAACAACGAGTCCCTTGAGCTGACGAACATGGAGTTCCAGTTGCTTTATCATCTGGCGCGCGGGGCTGGACGCATCTTTTCGCGTGAGGACCTGCTCATTCTGTTCACGGAAAAGGAATGGAACAAGTTCGACCGTTGCGTGGATGTCCATGTATCGTCCCTGCGCAAGAAGCTAGGGGACAATTCGCGCTGTCCGACCTATCTGAAGACGGTTCGCGGTCTCGGATACCTGTTCATCAAGCAGAGTGACGCATGACTCTGAAAAGCATGCCCTTCAGCCTGTATTCCAAGATTTTTTTGTGGCTGGTGCTCAATCTGGTGCTGCTGGCTGTGCTTGGAGTCGGGACTGGCTGGTATGTGCTCCTCGGCAGAGGCGATGGGCTTGTGCCCGCGCATCTGTTCAGCTCGAACATTGAAAACACCTTCAGACTGGTCAGCGTCAATCTTCAGTATCGGTCCGTCTTTTCCTGGCAGAGGCTTCTGAAGCAGAATGATCGCGGAGATGCGCTCCGGTTTCACCTGCTGAGTCTTGAAACGGCGGTGCTGCCCGACGACTGCATACCCGAAAAGGTAGTGCAGGCCGCACGGAACATTCCCAAAAGCTCCTTCACGTTGTGTCCTGATCCAGATGCGCCTTTGTGGGATTCTCTGCGCGGCGGCTTTTTCGATACACAGCAGAAAAACGTGGAGGCGGGCCTGCCGCCCGTTCCTCCGGCCATCTTCGTTCGCACGGGGTCGCCCACACGCTATTGGTATGGACGGGTTCTGTACATCCCGGACAAGAACATGCAGCTTCACTATGTTCTGCTGGCTCTGGAAACGGATTCCTTTTACGGGTACGGTCTGCTTTTCGAATTTTGGGGCGTCCTGGTGGTCATTCTGGCCGTGCTCGGCGTATCATGTCTGTGGTGGTGGCCGTTTGTCCGGCATCTGTCCCGTCCCTTGCTGAAGATGGTCAATTATGCCGAACAGGTGGAAATGGACAATTTTGTCTGTCTCGGCAAGGCACTGAGCGATACCAAGACTTTTTCCGGCGAGCGTCGGGATGAAATCGGGCGGCTCGGACATGCCTTCATGACCATGACCCGACGGGTGGGACTGCTTATTTCCGGCCAGAGTCAGTTTATCCGGCATATCGCGCACGAGCTGAATTCGCCGCTTGCTCGTACGCAGATAGGTCTTGCCGTGCTGGAGGAACGGCTCGACGGTCAACCGACGAGAGAACGAGTCCGGCGGATCATGAAGGATATCGAGCGGCTTTCCGTGCTTACCGATGAAGTTCTATCCTATCTTCAGGCCAAGGCTTCGTTGGGGATACCGAAGAAGGAACGTATCTATCTGTGTCCGTTTTTGTCTTCTCTGGTGCGCAGCGAGGTTCCAGAAGACGACATTCATGTCTTTGCGGACAAGGATGCGTGGTTGTGGACGGATAAGGACTATTTGCGGCGAGCCGTCAGCAACCTCCTGCGCAATGCCGTCACCTATGCGGGGGACGCCGGCCCCGTGGTGCTGAGCGTGAGCGAGGAAGCTGGCGAGGTCTGCATCGCCGTCCGCGACAGGGGGCCGGGCGTGTCCGAACAGGATTTGCCTTTGTTGCTGGAGCCTTTCTACCGCGGCAAGGCTTCACTGACGCATCCAGGAGGCTCGGGACTCGGGTTGTCCATCGTCAAGTATTGCGTCGAGGCGTGCGGCGGGCGACTTGAATACGGTAACGCGGAGCCGAACGGCTTTTGGGTTGTGCTATTTTTCCCGAAGGGAAAGTCGGACGGTTTGGTCTGACCGAAAAACGGCGATTTTCCTCATGTGGGGAGGGAATTGTCTGTCGCCGTGTTCGACAGAACAGCGAGGAATAATTAAAAAAAATTTCCTATACCCTGCTGTGCGATGTCGGGAAGGCATGTGCTGCATCTGCCCGTTGTTGAGAAAGCGTCGCCATGACATGGCTTCAAACCGTTTGGAACAGGTAAGAAAAACCATGTGAATCGTTTTCAGAGGAGAATATTTTAGGAATTTCTTTCATGGGGATATGGCATATTTTTTAATTGTAAAGGCTCGCTTAACAATTTTTTACATCAAACGTCACGAAATTCACATTAGGTTAACAATCCTCCTCTAAGCTGTCTTCATATGAACGAGCGGATGCAGTCCTGTCGGACACAGGCAGGGCATTTCCATAACCCGCAGCAGAAGGAGCAGAGGATGCCCAGTTCTCGCAGGGAGTTCATGAAGGCCGCGGCCGTTACCGGTGCTCTCGCCATGTCCAGACATTTGCTGAAGGGCGAAGCAGAAGCGGCCACCCCGCCCATCGACAGGGATCTCGACGGCGTGATCGAGATGCATGTGCATGCCGATCCCGATGTCCGTGCCCGTTGCATTGATCAGCTCACGCTGACCCGGCAGTGCAGGCAGAATGGTTATCGGGGCGTCATGTACAAGTGCCATGACTTCATAACCAACGACATTGCCTATCTCTTGCGGGCGATGGTGCCGGGCATCGAGGTGTTCGGTGGCATCGCGCTCAACCGCAACTACGGCGACACGGTCAACGTGCAGGCCGCGAAGATGGCCACGCAGGTGACCGGACATTACTGTCGTTGCATCTGGATGCCCACCTACCAGTCCGCGTTTGATCAGAAGAGCAAGGGCGGAGTCGGCGTTCCCGTGCTTGACGAGCAGGGAAAAGTGCTTCCTGAGGTGGTGAAGGTCATGGAACTGTGCGCTGATGCGGACATCATCTTTGCGACCGGCCATTCTTCCCCTGACGAGTGCGTCGTGCTTACGGCCAAGGCGAAGGAGGTGGGCGTAAAAAAGACCGTCGTCACCCATGCGAGTCAGGCTCCCTGGAAGCTCACGATGGAGCAGGCCAGGATATGCATCGACAACGGGGCCTATCTGGAACACTGCGTTTTGCCATATTTCAAGGGGCCCCATGCGGTGGTTCCCGGCTATCGCAATCAAAAGCAGGTTTCCATGGAGGAGTTCGCCGCCTACATCGCCCTCGCTCCAGATCGCCAGTATATCAGCACGGACCTCGGGCAGGCCCTGAATCCCAATCCTATTGACGGGATGCGTACGTTCATCACCGGATTGCGCAAGGTCGGAGTGAAGGAGGACGTGCTGACGCTCGTGTCCAAAACGGTACCGGCTCGTCTGCTGGGGCTGGACTAACAGCCTCACGGGTTGAAATGCAGAGGATATCTTGCGGTTCGAACGGCGGTTGCGCGCGGAGCGCAGCTTGAAGGACGCTCGTCCGTAAGAAGGAATCCGACGGATATCCATCGGAAAATACAGGAATGGACGTTTAACTCAGGAGGAACGTATGCTGAAGTATCTGAAGCATGCAGCGCTCGCCGCAACGGCCGCCCTCTGTGCAGCTCCACTGGCTCAGGCCGCCGAGCAGCCGCAGGAATGGGAGCTGGTCAACCCTGCAGGCGTGATCGAGAAAGTGGCCGTGGAGCCGGCCAAGCGGATCACGGCGCTGGAGGGCAAGACCATCGCTCTGCGCTGGAACGGCAAGAACAACGGGGACGTGGTACTTGACCGGCTGGCCGAACTGCTGTCCAAGAAGTACCCCAGCGCCAAGGTCGTGAAAGTTTATCGTGATATGGCCGACCAGAACGTGAGCAAGATTTCCGCCACGCAGGCCGAGTCCATGCGTATCTCCAAAGCCGTAGCCAGCGTGAGGCCCGATATCGTGATCGCCTCACAGGCCGACTGAGGGAGCTGCACTTCATGGCTGGTAGTTGACCAGTCCAACCTCGAGAAGATGGGCATTCCCACCGTCACCATCGTTACCGACCCCTTCCTTACCCTCTCGCGCGGCACCCAGAAGAGTCAGGGGCTGACCGACATGTGCTTCGTGACTGTTCCGCATCCTCTGGGCATGATCTCCAAGGCCGAAGTCAACGCCAAGGTGGACGCAGCCTTCGACGATATCGTTAAGGCCGCAACCCAGTGGAAGCCGACCAAGGAGAAGGACAGTGCTCAGGTCAAACCCTATCCTGCCAAGACCTTCAAGTTCTCCGGCACCTATGCGGACGTGAACGAGATGTTCCAGAAGCGCAAGTGGTCGCTTTCCCTGCCCATCGTTCCGCCCACCGTGGACAAGGTGCAGGCCATGCTCAAGGGCACCAAGCGCGATCCCGCCGAAGTGCTCTGGGTTGTTCCGCCCCGTCAGGGCATGCTGACCGTCGAACTGGTGGCTACGCTCGGCGTTATGGCCGGAGCCAAGCCCGAACATATGCCGTTGCTCATCGCCACGGTGGAAGCCATGGCCGATCCCATAGCCGCATGGCGCGGACCGACCACCACCACGGCCGCCACGGTTCCCGTGTTCTTCATCAGCGGTCCCATCATTGAAAAGCTGAAGCTCAATCCCGGTACCGGTACTGCGGGCGGCGAAAACCCGGTCACCAATGCGCTCGGTTACTTCGTCAACCTCGTGGGCGACGTGGTGGGCGGTTCCGTACCTCCGAACTTCGACAAGAGCACGCACGGTTCCTCCTATGACCTCGTGGCCATGGTGTTCACGGAAAACACCAAGGAAAATCCCTGGAAGACGAGCTACGCCGAGGAAGCGGGCTTCAAGCCCACGGACAGCATCGTGACGCATTTCAGCGCCTATCTCGGCAACGCCAACATCGACCATGACAGCAAGACCGGCCAGCGCCTGCTGACCACACTGTCCACCGGCCTGCTCGGCTCGGCTTCCGGCCTCGCCTCCTGCATGGCCGACTACGATGCCAGCTACGCTATCAACAACAAGGTTTCCTTCGCGTTCGTGGTGCTTTGCCCCGAACATGCGGCGACCATAGCCAAGGATTTCCCGGTTCAGCAGGATGCCCGCGAGTTCATGCGAGAAACCGCGGCCATGCCCTACAAGTTCTACTCGCAGGAAACCTGCGTGCCGCCCAAGGACTTTGGTCCCTATAACGAAGACACGTTCATTCCCCGTTTCAAGAAGACGGAATCCATCAAGTTCTTCGTCTCCGGCGGACCGGGCAAGCAGTCCCAGATATGGGTTCCCTTCCCGCAGAACTTCAAGCCTGTTTCCAAGAAGATAGCCGACTAAAGCAACCCCTCCCAACTCCAGCTCCGCCGGGCCTTTCGCGAAAGGCTCGGCGGACTTTTGGTCGGTTGTGCCGAATCATGACCGACCTCGCCTTTTGAACCGGGCCTGAAAACAGAAATGTGGAGTTCGACAGCTCTCTGAAACGAAAAGAGGGTACGCGGGCTTCAGGGGCGGGTGACGTCCTTCCTGATGGGGCGTGTTGTCCTTTTTTGCCTTGCAGGCGCAGTTGGCCTTGCATCGTGATTGCTCGTCATTCAGCTATGCGTGCCGGGGAGGGAAAAGAAGACGGACGAGCAAGGCAAGGTCATCGGCAATGATGTCCGGCAGGAGAAAGATGCGGAGATGGCGACGTAGGTGACCGGGCATTACCGCTGCATCTGGATGCTCTCCTGTCCACCTGCGACATGAAGAAAACAGGAGGGGCGTCCCCCTATTCGATGCGCATGGGAAGTTCATTTGTGTGGAACGGCCGTTTCCGTCGACCATTTCTCTCATGTGCCCCGCTGGTTGCAGGGGAAGATCATGGATACGGAAAAACCGGGGTGTTCGTTGGCGCAGACGACGGACCCGCCGCACTGTTCGAGACTGTTCTTGATGATGGCGAGTCCCAGTCCAGATCCGCCGGGATGTTTGAGCTGGGCTTCCGCGCCTCGGAAGAAGGGTTCGACGAGCGAGGGCAGTTCGGCTTCTGGAACGCCGTCTCCGGAATCCACCACCCTGAGCAGGACTGCGCCGTCCGCTGGTCTGAATTCGGTTTCCACCCGGATGGGGCCTCTGGAACCCGCGTAGGTGACGGCATTGCGCAGAGCGTTGCTCACGGCACGGCGAATGCAACTCTTGTCTCCCCAGACCACAAGATCATCAGGGATGCTCATGCGGATGTCCGCTTCGGCCGGGAAACTGCGCCGCAGGTCGGCAAGCAGGGGAGGCAGCAGCACTTCTTCGCAGGAGGCGGGCTGAGGCGAGGACTGGGCACGCAGAAATTCCAGAACATCGTCGGTAAGCTGCGTCAGGTTGTCCAGCTCGCGCATGATCCGGCGTACGCGCTCCCGGTATTCTCCTTCCGACTTTTTTTCCAGCACGGCGAGGCCGAGATCGCAGTGACCGAGAGAGGTGTTGAGCTCGTGGGCTATATGGCGGATAAACTGCCGCTGTCCTGCCATCTGCTGGTTCAGACGGCGGGTCATGGTGCTCAGCGCCCTGCTCAGGCGGCCTATTTCATCCTGCCGGGAGGGATCGACAGGCAGGGCGGGAGCGTCTCCGGGGTTACCTTCTGCGGCGATGCGCTCGGCATAATTGGCCATGGACAGGAGAGGCCTCGCCAGATGCCACAGGAAAGGAACCCACCAGATGCAGGACAGGCCGAAAATGCCAGCCGCCACGGTCAGAATCAGCTGGAAATTGAAGAAAAGTCCCTGTCCCGTGAAGTCGTCGGACTCCACGGCCAGCAGCAGATAATGCGCCTCATGGCTGGCGTCGGGGACGAAAAGCGTGCGTCCGTACCAGTAGCTGGTGGGACTGCCCAGACGTGCGAAAATGGCCGGAGGAGTGGGGGCGAGTCCTGTTTCCGTCTGATATGTTTCGTTGTCCTTGAAGACCTTTGAAGGGTCAGGACAAAGGGTGAATGGCGTACGGGGAATCTGCTGCGCAGTTTCGAGAATGCTCAGCGGCACGAAATCGCCGGCGAAGTACAGCCATGGATCGTCCAGACTGACCAGATGGAATTGCAGGCCCGGTTTGTCGTAGGCTCTGACGATGGAACTCCATTGCCGGGTGGGACGATACTGAAGCTCTGTGCTAAGCACGCGGAACACGTTTTCCACGTTGGAGCTGAAGAGCGACGCCGGGACAAGCCCGTGACTGCTGCTGAACAGCACGTAGAACACAAAACCGCCGCCTGCCAGCGCGATGAGCAGCATGTTGAGCAGGAGCCATGCCAGGATTTTGGAATACAGGGATTTCAGCATGCCGTTCCCGGGTCAGCGGATCAGGGAATAACCGATGCCCCGCAGCGTTCTGATGTACTGCGGCGAGCCGGAATCTTCGTGCAGCTTGCGCCGCAGCGAGGAGATGTGTACGTCAATGGAGCGATCGTACTTGTTGAAGTCGCGTTCGGCCGTTACCCGGAGCAGGTCTTCGCGGGAAAAGACACTTCCCGGGTCGGAAATGAGCGTGAAGAGAATCTGAAATTCGGAAACGGTCAGATTAAGCGGCTGACCGTAGAAAAAGGCTTCCTTGGTGTGATTGTTCACGGTGAGTTCGCGGACGCGGATGATCTCCCCGCTGTCGGACCTGTTCTGCTTTTTCTGTTCTGGAGCGCAGCGCCGCAGCACGGCCCGAATGCGCGCCAGCAGCTCGCGCGAGGAGAATACCTTGGGCACATAGTCGTCCGCCCCAATCTCCAGAGCAATGATGCGGTCGGTTTCCTCGTTGTGCGCGGAAAGCATGACCACCGGCGGGGATTGTCTTTTGCGGATACGGCGCAGGACGTCCAGACCGTTGATGTCGGGCAGAAACATGTCCAGCAGAATCAGGTCGAAGGACTGCGTTTCCAGAATTTCCAGACCGTGCCGGGCATCATGGGCGCAGGTGAGATTTATGGAGTTCAGTTCCAGATAATCGTTCAAAAGCGAGCAGAATTCCGGGTCATCGTCGATAAGCAGAATTCTGACGCCTGAGATGGGCGCATCGCCGATCATGACGGGACTCTCCTTTGGAAGGCTGGCGCGGTGGAAGACTGGTGAAAGCATAGACTTTTTGGCGGCTCTTGTCATGCCCGGCGTCGGCAACCGCTTGACGATGCACCTGATGACCTCTTTTGGCTCTGTTTGCTGTAGTCCGGCCTTCTTTACCAAAAACGTACATTTTTCAAATGAAAAATGTACATCGGCAACATGTCCGATTAACAAATCCATGATATTCTGCATTCAGGTCGGATGTTTCCTTTGCCGCCCTTTCCAGATTTTCTGGAGGGCGGGAGAGAACGGGAAGGGTTCCTTCAGAAATTCATGTCTGAAAATTCATGCTGCCGGAAACTGGGGGCAGGGGCTGTCAAAGCGGAAGAGGGGCTGAATGCGCATTGAATTTTGCTGCGGCGTCCTTGGGACGACATGGAATTTACAAATTTTTTACAATGTCTGTAAGCAAACGTTACAAAAACTGCAAACGAAAATAACGGCGTTTCACTATAACTGGTGCAAGGAATCCGGCCCGGCAACCCCGTCGGGCGGAGAATATCAGAAAAGGAGTAGGTCTATGCAAAGGACATTCAGAGGAATCGTCCTGTCCGCCGTGGCCGCGTGCCTCGTGGCGCCGGCAGCGACGGCAATCACGGCGCAGGCCGCGGAGAAACCGCAGGAGTGGGAGCTGGTCAATCCGGCTGGCATTATCGAAAAGGCGGCCATTGATCCGGCCAAGCGGATCACTTCGCTTGAGGGCAAGACGATTGCCCTGCGCTGGAACAGCAAGCATAACGGCGATATAGTGCTTGACCATCTCGCCGAACTGCTGGCCAAGAAATACCCCACTGCCAAGATCATCAAGACCTATGAAACGGACAAGAGCCTGAACGGCATCTCCGGTTCGGCCTCCGAATCCGAACGCGTCGCCAAGGCTGTGGCCTCGGTGAAGCCGGATTTGGTCATCGCCTCCCAGTGCGACTGAGGCAGCTGTACCTCATGGCTGGTAGTTGACCAGTGTAATCTTGAGAAAATGGGCGTTCCCACGGTAACCATCGCAACCGACCAGTTTTTGACCCTTGCCCGCGGCACCCAGAAAAGTCAGGGGCTGACGGACATGTGTTTCGTCGTCGTTCCCCATCCCATCGGCATGCTTCCCAAAGCTGAAGTGGAAGCCAAGGTGGACGCCGCCTTTGAGGATATCGTCAAGGCCGCGACCCAGTGGAAGCCGGCCAAGGAAAAGGAAACAGCCCAGGAAAAGCCTTACCCCGCCAAGACCTTCAAGTTCACCGGCACCTATGCCGATGTGAACAAGCTGTTCGCCAAGCGCAAGTGGTCGCTCTCTCTGCCCATTGTTCCGCCTACCGTGGACAAGGTGCAGGCCATGCTCAAGGGCACCAAGCGTGATCCCGCCGAAGTGGTGTGGGTCGTTCCGCCCCGTCAGGGCATGCTGACCGTCGAACTGGTGGCCACGCTCGGCGTCATGGCCGGAGCCCAGCCCGAACACATGCCCCTGCTGCTTGCCATGGTCGAGGCCATGAAGGCCCCTGAAGCGGCGTGGCGCGGCACTTCCACCACCACGGCCGCCACATGCCCGCTGGTGATCATCAGCGGACCCATCATTGAAAAGCTGAAGCTCAATGACGGCACCGGCACCGCCGGCGGTGAAAATCCAGCGACCAATGCTCTTGGTTATTTCGTCAATCTTGTCGGCGATGTGGTAGGCGGGTCCGTACCTCCGAACATGGACAAGAGTACGCACGGCACTTCTTTCGACCTGATCGCCAACGTGGTCTGCGAAAACGTCAAGGGCACTCCGTGGAAGAAGACTTTCGCCGAAGAACAGGGATTTTCCCGTAACGACAGCATCGTCACCATCTCCACGTCCTATCCGCCCAATGCCAACATTGACCACGACAGCGTGGCCAGTGAAGACCTGCTGAACACCTTCAGCGCCGGCATCGCGGGGACGGCATCCGGTATCGCCAGTTGCCTGACCGTTCATGTTCCCGATGCAACAAATCCTTATAACAGACCTCTCAGCCAGTGGAACAACTCCGCGACCTACGCAGTGCTTATTCTGTCGCCCGAGCACGCGGACACCATGTTCCGCGACATGAAGTCCAAGGAAGCCATCCAAGACTATCTGGTGAAGAACACGGTTCTGCCGTACAAGTGGTACACCAAGGCTACCTGCGAACCAGGCAAGGCCTTCGGTCCCTACGACGCCAATACGCTGATTCCCCGCTTCACGCAGCCGGAATCCATCAAGCTGGTCGTCTCCGGGGGGCCGGGCAAGCAGTCCCAGATATGGGTTCCGTTCCCGCAGGTATGGAAGCCCGTTTCCGCGAAGATCGCGGAGTAATCCTGTAACCGTGGGGGACTCTCTGTCTAGGGAGTCCCCTTTTCGCATGTGCGACCGCACCGCCGGGAGGCGCCGTCGGGTCGCTGCCCCGGCAGTTCTCTCGGGAGGAAACCCGCCGGGGCTTGCCGGTTTCCCGTATTGTTTCCTATGCTGTCGGAAGCCCGCCATGTTGTTCTCATCCGTTCGAAACATTTGGATGGAGTGTGCGGCAGGGTTTCTGGGAAAAAGCGCAAGGGCGGGTGGAGCGATTCCATTGTGCATCCGTTACGAGCGCCCAACGGTAAAAAAGGAGACTTTCATGCGAATCGTCCTTCCCGTATTACTGGCGGGATTTTTGTTTCTGGCCCCGGCGCGGGCGGCGACTCTTACGGTCTGCAATCCCGCCGGACAGAGCGAAGACGGCGTCTATGTGGATACGGTTCTTGAGACTACGACCGGCGTCGAGACCGGTTTCCCGCGCGAGTTTACCGAAACGCTCGAAGTCGAGGGCGACGGGCTGGAGGCGTTCAACGCCCTGTTCCTTTACCGCGGCTGGGGCGACGGACTTCCGCTCGTACCGCCGACGCCCGAGAGAGTGGAAGCCATGCTCGCGGGCTATGATCTGCCCGGCGATTTCCCCATCGCCACGCTCGCGCCCATGGATGGCGTAGCCACGGTGGAAAAGATCGCTGTCAATGCTGTCATGGCCGGGTGTGAACCACGGCATATGCCTCTGCTGGTGGCGGCCGTGGAGGCTGTGAGCCAGCCGGAATTCGATCTGCGCGGCATGTCCACCACTACAAATCCGGACTCCGTACTCGTCATTGTAAGCGGTCCCATTGTGGACCGACTCGGCATCAACGCCGGGACCAACACCTTCGGACGCGGCAACCGGGCCAATGCCAGCATCAGCCGGGCGCTGCATCTCATCATCAACAATGTGGGCGGAAGCCGTCCCGGAATCACGGACATGTCCACGCTCGGCCAGCCGGGCGAATTCGTCATGTTTCTGGCCGAGAACGCCGCGGCCAGCCCGTGGCCTTCCTTTCATACGGAATATGGTTTTCTGCCTGAGCGCAACGTAGTGACCGTCGCGGCGGTGGAGGGGTATTCCGGCATCATGGGAATCGGCTACACTCGACCGGAATTTCTGGACCTCATCGCCGCGTGGCTGCGTGGACACGACAGGCCCTATCGCCGGAACATCATCGTGCTCGTCGCGCAGGATACGGCGCAGATGCTGGCGCGCGAGGGCTGGACACGGGACGGCATCCGTCAGTATCTCCGGGAACACGCACGCATTCCCTTCGGCGAGTGGAACCGGCAATACCACGGAGCCAGAGAGGCCAGAAAGGGCGTGCCCGAGGAGGTTTTCGCCATTACAGCCCCCAATGTGCTGGTGAACAAGCCGTTCTGGGACTCCATGCCCATCATCGTGGCGGGGGGAACCGGAGAGAAGAGCATGATTCTGCCCTGTTGGGCTTCCGGGAGCATCGTCAGTCAGGAAATACGGCTGCCTGTGAACTGGAAATAGAAAATGAACCTGTCTGCGCGTCCCGCTCAAGGGGCAGGCCAAAGGATTCTTCACAATTTTTTACAAAAATTGCATACGCACTTTACAGTCATCGGTTATTGTCGATCATAACGAATGAGTTGCAGAATCCATTAATTTTTTCGGAGCACCACCATGAAAAAGATTCTTTCTCTTGTCTTCGTAGCCCTGTTTGCCGTTTCCTTCTGCGCCACGAGCGCGTTCAGCGCCGATCCGAACCGGCAGGAAGTGACCCAGCGCTTTGAACTGAACAGCGCCACCGCCGAAGAACTGGCCGGCACCGGAGCCATCCCGCTTGAGACCGCCAAGAAAATTGTGGAGCTGCGCGATCAGCTTGGTTCCTTCCAGGGGTATGAAGACCTTGAAGAACTGGAAATTCCCGCCGACCAGATGGAAAAGCTGCGCTGGAATACGACCATTCAGGGCATTGCCAGCGATTGCAACTGCTAGCATCCCCGTGCGGGGCGCGTTTCGCCCTGCGACCATGACCGGGATTTTTTTGGCGGGTGTGCTGCGGAGGGGGAGCCTTCCGGAGCACGCCTCCTTTTGGAAAGGGGCAGAGGCGCGGTCGTTTCCTTCGTCTTGCCGGCAAAGGAGCCTTTCATGTTCGCGCCGTATGCTTTTCGGTCCGTGATGCTCGCCTTGTGCGCCGTTTTTGTTCTTGCCGTTCCGGCTGCGGCGTTCGACGTGCCCGCCGTAGGGGCCGTGGATGCCGCCACGGCTTCGGAATTGATACGGTCCGTGCGCCCCACCGTGCTGGATGTATGTACGGCGAGTTCGCCGCGGCCATGTGCCCGGCGCGCTGCATATCCCGATGGCCGATCTGGAGCGCAGAATGGGAGATGTGCCGGGTGGGCGCATTCTTGTTCTCTGCCGTTCGGGCAAGAGGGCGGAAAGGGCCTGGAACCTGCTGCATGCCGCAAGACCCCGGCAGGAAATCTGGTTTCTGACGGGAAAGCCCTGCTACGGAACCAATGGCTCGTGGCGTTTTGCGGACTGATGCGGACCATCCATTTCTATCCGAGAGGGGCAGCTCATGCCTGACAGTTATTCCAGACGCAATTTTCTGAAATTGAGCGCGGCCCTGCTGGCCGGAGGCGCCGCGATCAGCGCAGGGGCTCCTCTTGCTCAGGGGATGGGATTTTCTGGAACCGGGGACGCGGGTCCCGTGAACGAGGTCAAGGGATACTGTCCGTTTTGTCAGGTCCGTTGTACCTACCGGGCGCGGGTGCGCGGGGGTAAGGTTCTCAGCGTGACAGGCGAAAAGGACAACTACTGGACCGGCGGTGCCATGTGCCCCAAGGGCATGTCCATCGTGGAACTGATGGGAAGTCCGTATCGCATCACCGAACCCATGCGACGCACGTCCGACGGCGGGTGGGAGCGCATCTCCTACGCTCAGGCCGTGGACATGGTGGTGGAACGAATGGCCGCAGTCATCAAGAAGCACGGCAAGGACGCCGCCAACCGTGTGGGCATGACCATGCCCCTCTGGGACTGCCGCGAAAGCGAGATTGCCGCCCTTATGATGTTGCGGATTGCGGGAAGCGTGCATGCCATGCCTCCGGGCGAGTCGTGCGTGTCCAGCGCGTCCAACATGCTGGGAGACATGATCGGCGTGAACTGCGGTTCCACCAAGGTGGACGAGCTGCCCAAAACACGGACGCTGGTTTTGTGGGGTGCGAATGTCTGCGAGCTGTATCCCCCGTACAGCCGCTGGCTGGAGAAGGCCCGCGAGAAGGGCGTGAAGATCGTGTATCTTGATCCGCGCAGGACCCGGACCAGCCTGCTCGCAGACATGCAGCTTCGTCCCCTGCCGGGAACGGACGGCGCTCTGGCCGCCGGGGCCCTGCGGTATATTCTGGAGAATGGAGGGTACGACGAGGAACGGGCACGGTTTCAGATCGAGGACTTCGACGCGCTGGCCCCCGATGTGGAAAGCTTCACCGTGGAACGGGTCGCGGAGGCGACGGGACTGTCGTCGGAAGAGATT
The DNA here is from genome assembly GCA_944326695.1 of Candidatus Bilophila faecipullorum. GTDB lineage: Bacteria > Desulfobacterota > Desulfovibrionia > Desulfovibrionales > Desulfovibrionaceae > Bilophila > Bilophila faecipullorum. The sequence goes on from CALVEZ010000006.1 coordinate 86,470, forward strand.
ACGAAATTTTATGCACTGCTGGCGGGAAGCCCGCGTACCATCGTCTGGCTTGGCGGTTCGCTGTGCCGCTATACAAACGGGATCAACTGCGTGCGGTCCATCATCCTCATGCAGGCGCTGCGCGACAACCTCATCGGGGAAGGAAAGGGCATGCTGACCTTCCAGAGCGGCAAGCCTGCCGGGGATGAGGAGTTCGTTGATCACTACTTCGGGGAAACCAAAACACCCAAGATGAATTTCCGTCGTCTGCGCAACACGATGGAAAAGGGCCGGCTGGACATCCTGTTCCTGAATTCAAGCTACCGCCGGTATCCCGACAGCAAGGGCGTGCGCAAGGCCATCGACAAGGTACCTTTCGTCGTGCATTGCGGATTTTTTCTTACCGAAGAGACTGAGGCTGCCGACCTGTTCGTGCCCGCCACCTTCGGTCCGGAAAGTCAGGGGTCGGGATACGGCAATGAACAGCAGGTGGTCTGGCGGGAAAAGATGGTGGATGCGCCCGGCTCCTGTGTACCCTCATGGCAGTTCTACAGAGATGTGGGGCGCAGGCTCGACCCGGAACGCTATCCTGATTTCCGGGATCCGGAGGACCTGTACCGGCGTTTTTCGGCTCTGATTCCATCCTGGAAGGGCATGACGCCCGAACGGCTGCGCGAGTCGCCGGACGGACTGGTCTGGCCGCTCTATTCGCTGGAGGAAAAGGAACGCTCCGGAAGCGTCTTTACGGAAGGAAAGCTGCTGACGCCTTCGGGCAGAATGAAGGTCGTGCATCCCCTCTTCGGACAGCCTTCCAAGTGGACGTTCCCCAAGGGCAGCCCGCTGGGCGGGGATCATGCCGACGAATTCCCGCTGGTGCTCACGCAGGGCAAGCAGTTGTGGCACTGGCAGCAGACGCTGACCAATTTTTCCAGAGCCGTGGCTCAGTTTTCCAATGGTCGCTTCATCTGGGTGCATCCCGAAACGGCGAAGGCGTTACGGCTGGAGCAGGGAGACAGAGTGATGCTTGAAACGATCGCCGGCGGAATCGAGGGATGGGTGGACATTACGGAGAACGTGCTGCCCGGAACCATTTTCACGCCGTCGAACCTGAACGCGACCACGCCGCTGGCCGAAAACCGCAGCGAGCATATCAGCAGCATTCTTCCCAATTACTGGGACCGTATTTCCTGTCAGCATAACGGAGTCGGGTGCCGGCTGCGCAAGCTGGCCTGAAAAGCGTTGCAGGGAATGGACATGAATCCGGCGTGAATGTGCCGAGCTACCGTGGAGAATCCGCATGTCCCGTTATATTATGGTGATAGACGCCACCAGATGCATCGACTGCAAGGCTTGTATTCTCGCCTGTCAGCAGCGGAACGGCGTTCCTTACGAATACTCCCGCAACTGGGTTCGGGAGACTCCGGATCGGCTGGCCCCGCTGGGCATGGCTTACCAGCCAGGGGCATGCATGCACTGCGACAATCCGCTGTGCGTGAAGGCCTGTCCCACCCATGCCACCTACAAGGCTGAAGATGGAAGCGTGGTTATTGATCCGGACCGCTGCATCGGATGCGGCGGCTGCATCGAGGCCTGTCCGTATGACGCCCGCTACAAGAATCCCCTGACCGGGACGGCGGACAAGTGCGATTATTGCCGCAGCTCCACTCCGGGACAGATCCCGGCCTGTGTGCAGGTCTGTCCCGTGCATTGCCGCATCTTCGGTGACGCGCAGAATCCAGACGATCCCGTTTCCCGCGTGCTTGCGGACGGTAAGCACGTGTATGTCGTGCCACCCGATTATGATACGCGGCCCACCCTGGCCTATCTGAACAGGACGACGCCCACGGACTGGCCGCAGAAAAAGGACGTGCCCCCGGCGCTGGCCGCCATCGGGCCGCTTTCCTCCGTGGTCAAGGTTCTCGGCGGGCTGACGTTGTTCGGCGTGATCGGGGTATTCGTCAAACAGCTTTTTCTGCCCTCGGAAGACGGCAAACCCGCCGAAAAAGGAGACAGGTCATGAATGTAAGACGCCATTCGGCCTCCGCCATCTTCATGCACTGGTACAATGCGGTCTGCTGGCTGCTCCTGCTGTTTTCGGGATTCGCCCTTCTGGCCAACCCTCTCATGCAGCCCGTGGGTGAATGGTGGAGTTCGTTGTGGACAGGCCTGTTCGGTCCTCTCGGTCTGCTCCGGCTGCATGTGGTCATCGGCATGGCGTGGGTCGTCATGTACGCCGTTTATCTGGTCTTCAGGATACGTTCGGAGGCCTTGCCCTTTCTCCGGGAAATCACCGATCTGCACCCCGTTTCCGACATGATCTGGTGCATGCGCAAGGGCATGTGGCTGGTTCTCGGAGAAAAGCTCATGCGCCGTCTGGGTCTTGATCCAGAACTGCCTCCGCAGGGGTTCTACAACGCTGGCCAGAAGCTGGTGGCGGTCATTGCCGTTCTGTGCAGTCTCGGTCTTGCCCTGACCGGATTGCTTCTCGTATTCGTCTCCGGCCGACCGGGAACGGAGGAACTGCTGCGTATCTGCCTGCTCGTGCATTTCTGCTGTGCCGGTCTGATGGCCCTCTTTCTGCCCGTGCACATCTACATGGCCGCGTTCGCACCCGGCGAGGCTCCGGCCCTGCGGTCCATGTTCACCGGTTTTGTGCCTCTGGAACATGTACGACATCACAATCCGCTGTGGTTCCGCAAGCTGATGGAGAACGGGAGCACCAAAAACGGCTGATGGCTGACGCGTCGTTCGGGATTTCTCCGGAGAGGCGTGCATACATGGCGGGATCGGCGTTTTCCGTCGTAGCTGATTCCGGCGAATAGTCCCTTTGGCGGGGTTGAGCATGCCGTATTTGCGCGCTGTATTCATTTTTTTGCTTGTCTCGGCGTGTTGCTGCCCGACGATTCGTTCCGCGCGGGCCGCTGCGCTGCTGGAGACGGTTTCCGAGGCCGCCCTTGAGCGGATCATCCGGGAAGGCGAAGGGCCTCTGGTGCTGGTCTACTGGGCTTCATGGTGCGTCCCATGTCGCCATTTTCGGGAAAAGCTGGAAAAGATACAGTCCGAATATCCTGAAGGGGAACTGCGGATGCTCGGGGTTTCTCTGGACCGGGACCCGGAGCGGGTCGCGGCCTATCTGGAGCGCCATCCTCTTCCGTATCCGGCCTTGCTGGGTGATCCCGCCCTGCTGGAAGCCCGTTGGGGAATGCCCGTGCCCACGACCATACTGTATCGTCGCGACGGCACGGTGGAGCGGGAACTGGTTGGGGATGCCTCGGAAAAACGCCTGCGGCATTATGTCGGGCGGATCGTGAAGCGATAGGATTTGCCGCCGCGGCCATCGGAATCTCTCCGCAGCAGATCGGCGGAATCGTTCTCCTCCAGAACGGTGTTGCCAGAAGAGACGCCATGCGTCCCTTTTTCATTGGGCGACACGGGCAGCAAGGCGCGGTCGCGCTCGTCCGAACGGGAGCGGTATTCCTGTATCTGCCCCTGACCCAGCGGCATCATCTGCCGCAGACTTTCCTCAGAACAGCGCTTGCGCGTCCCTGTTTTTTTCTCTTCCGCACCGACCGGGGAAGGTGTGCCCTGGCCAATGTGGTCGGCAAGCCTGGAATCGGGTTGTCCCAAGAGAGGATTGCTTTTCCATCGGAGCGGGCTGCGCGTTTTGCGCGTCGTCCGCCCAAGCCATAGGTGTGCCCGACAAAGCGGCCATCGCCACAAGACAAAGTGTGCTCAAATGGTTCACAATAGCTCCTTTGCTACGCGCAGGCGGTTACAGGGGATTCAAGCGGCCAGCCTGTCCCGCTTCCAGCATGGAAAAAACGCGCGACGGAAGGCAACGTCTTCAGAATTTCGCCCAGAGGGCGGCGGTCGGAAGTTCCGGGGGCGCGCCGGATCGCCAGCGATGAGCCGTGGTTTTCCGGGTCAGCGGTGGTCTGGATTTTCCGCTTGAAGTCGTTCATGAACTCGACAATTGCCAAGGCGTTTGCCGGAGGAACGTCGGACGCGGAAGGAGCGAAGTTTTGGGAATGCAGGTGCAGCCCCAGCCCAAAGGACATCGCATTGTTGGAAGAGGGCGGAAATTTCGTCGCAAAAGTGTCAACAGGGGCCGCAAGCTCCCTTTTTCCGCTCTTTGCTGTTCTTGTTTTCGCCGTTCCTGTTTTCCCCGTGCCTGGATTGCCTGATGCAGCTCCCGGCTGTGCCGCTGTTCCGCCTGCTCGGCGGGAGGAAGCGGATCGAGCCAGCGTTGCCCACGCAGTCAGTTGCCCATTTACGGCACAAAGCGGCCCTGTTGGTGTTGCCAGCCTTCCGAGTCCGCAAATCGCCGGATTGCTGCTCGGATTTCATCCGGTGGAGGAAGCTGGTCGCTTCGCAGGAGCTTGAACCAGGCCATGCTGGCAAAGCCCTTGGCGTCCTTTTGGGGGTAGAGATTCCAGATGCTTTCAAAGTCCAGAAGGGAAGAAGACACACCCCCCGTCGTAGGCATGGTTGAAAAGTGGCGAACAGGCCGAGGCCGTGTCTGAACAGGCGCAACGGGGGGGAGGAGTTTTTTCTTTTCTTTGGTTGTTAAGATTGGTTAAGTAGGCAGATTTTGCCGCATGGCAGTCAGATTTTGACTGTTTATGGGCAAGATTTGTCTCCTGCTTCGCGCTGAAGTCTTCAGAACGTAAAATGTAATAGACGGACGAAGGGTATTGTTCCCGACTGACGGAAATAAATTTTTTCCTGACAAGTTCCGCAAGATAGCTTTTAATGCTGCTGATGCTGCAAGAAAGTCTTTTGGCAAGCGTAGACTGAGAAGGTCAGCAATGATCGTTATCCGCAGCGTAGTCACATAAAAGCGCGTACATGGTTTTAGCTTCAAACGGAATGGACTTTTGCAAAACAAACTGTGGTAAAATAGGCCGCAAATATTTCCTTTTGGTACAAACGTCTCCATTTTGGGCGCGGGGAGTGGAGGGACACGGATGCGGGGTAATTCGTTTGGAGCCGAGGGAAGGAGGACGGGCCGTATATGAAAAAAACTCCCGCTGACCATGTGGGGCGCATGGTCAGAAGGAGTTCTGTACGGAAAACAAAAAGGAGCAGGCCCAAAAAAACAAAGTTTTTTCGGAAAAAATTTTGTTCTCAATAACTATGGTATATTCTTGGAAAAACGAAAGACGATTGGCAAAAAAAGGATAAGAAAACGGATAAGCAACTGAGAAAAAAAGCCGATAAAACCTGTCAGGGGCAGGCTCCGGTATCTTCCTATAATTATAAGAAATTAAAGAGAAACCATCCGCATTGGGTGTATTAGTCTGATATGGGAGGGACACACACACTCTCTCTCTCTCTCTCTCTCTCTCTCTCTCTCTCTCTCTCTCTCTCTCTCTCTCTCTCTCTTGAACGCACGCACATACAAAAGCCCGGACGGGTAACGTCCGGGCTTTCCTGCTTTTCTCCAAAGGAACGAACTCCTTGTGCGCGGCCTCCCCACCATTTGAAAGTCTTTGAAGAGGAGGGGGTGGGGTTTGGGGAGGGGGAGGGGAAACTTTCTTTAGAAAGTTTCCCCTCCCCCTCCCCAATGCCTTTCTCGCCCTAATCGGCAAGGATAGCTTCGTTCTTCATTTCGATCTTGGCGTTGGTCTGGAGCAGGCCGAGGAAGCCGTTGAACATGCGTTCACGCTTGGCATTCAGTACTGCCTGGGTGATCTGGGGCGCGGCGGTCTTCCAGTCCTCGTCGCTCGGCACGACCACTTCGGCCACGCGCGCGATGATCGCGCCGCCGTCGAGGGCGTAGGCCACGGGCAGCCATTCGGCGGGCTTGGCGTTGAAGGCGGCCTTGGCAAGCTCGGTGTTCAGGCCCAGTTCGGGAATGTAGCCTTCGCGACCTACCGGGCCGGTCTTCTGGGCCTTGGCCTGAAGATCGGCGGGCATGTCCTTCTCAAAGCCCTTGCGCGCGGCGGTGGCGGCTTCATAGGAAAGTCCGCGGGCCTTGTCGCGCACGAGGAAATCCTTGATGCCGTCCTTGACCTCGTCGAGGGGCTTGACGGTCTGGGGCTTGGATTCCTTCACCTTGGCGATGATGTAGCCCGACTTGGTCACGAAAGGCGTATCGAGCACGGTCCCGGGCTGCGCCGCGAGCAGGGCGGGCAGGTTTTCGGCCTTGATGCCGAGGCGCTGGCTGAGCTGCGTGGTGTCGACGAGGCCGGTTGACTGGGGAGCGAGCTTGAGCGGTTCCCCGGCTTCGGCAAGGGACTTGCCGCCGATGACCGCAAGCTGCACCTGTTCAAGGGCTTCCTGCACCTTGCCCGCCGCTTCATCCTGCGCAAGGCGCTGGCGGATTTGATCCTTCACTTCGTCAAGCGGCTGCTGGCCCGCGTCCTTGTGTTCCTCAAGCTGGATGAGGTGATAGCCGAACTGCGTCTTGATGGGCTCGGACACGTCGCCGGGCTGAAGGGCGAAGGCTGCCTTTTCAAACTCGGGTACCATGCGGCCCTTCTCGAACCAGCCGAGTTCGCCGCCTTGGGGCGCGCTGCCCGGGTCTTCCGACGTTTCCTTCGCTACCGTGCCGAAATCCTCGCCACCCTTGATGCGCTGGGCGATTTCCTCGATACGGGCTTTGGCCTTGGCCTGATCCTCGGGAGACGCCTTGGCGTCGCTCAGAATCAGGATATGACGGGCGCGCACCATTTCCGGCGTGGCGAACTGGGAGGCGTTCTTTTCATAGAAGGAGGCTACGGCGGCATCGTCGATGGTCTGGGCGGCGGCCAGCGTTTCGGGTCCAATCAGCAGGTATTCGATGTCGGCCTGCGGCGGCACGGTGAAGGATGCCTGATTCGCTTCGTAGTAATCCTTGATCTGGGCGTCCTCGACGGACACCTTCGAGGTGTAGTCCTCCAGCGGATAGAGGACGTATTCGATGATGCGGCGCTCGCCCTGATAACGGAAGAGATCGCGCGCGGCGGCTTCGGAAACCCACGCCCCGGCGCTCACGTCGGCACGCAGCTTTTCCACGAGCAGGCCGTTGCGCAGTTCCGACTCGAAGTTGCCGGGCGTATTGCGCTGCGCCTGCAACACCCTCAGATAGGCGTCGGGATCGAATTTGCCTTCGGCGTTGTGGAAGGCGGGGAAGCTCTCCACGATCTTGCGCAGTTCCACCGGGGTCACGGTAACGCCCACGCGCTTGGCTTCCTGCGACAGCAGGTTTTCGAGCACGAGGGTCTGGATGAGCCGCTGCTTGAGCTGCATGCTCTTGAGCTGATCCGCATCAAGGCCGGGATTCTGGGCGCGGACGTTCTGCTCAAGCTGCTCGTAGCGCCGCTGGAAGTCCTGAATGGTGATGGGCTCCCCGTTCACCGTGAGAATGACGGTGGACGGGCCACCCGTCAGGCCGCCCACACCCCAGAACACGAATACGAGGATGATGATGCCAAAGGCAATTTTCACGCCCCACGATTGGGCGTTGGATCGGATGACTTCCAGCATGACAGCTCCATGTGAGAGGTTGGGGGGCCGGACGCGCCGCCCGCCGTCCGGAGACGGCGCACGGCGCGGGCCGTTTACATTCTTTCTTTGACGGCGTTCAGCAGGCCGCCCGCCCGGATAATGTCGAGCTCGGCGGCTGAGAGATCATTCTTTACAGGAACGGGGCCCACTCCGGCAATCTCCACGTCGCAGACGCCGCCGGGCGTCAGTGCGGCCAGCGGAATGCGGATGGCCGCGCCCTCCGTGACCTTAGCATAATCCGCAGGGTCGGCGAAGACCAGAGGCAGGATGCCGAAATTCACGAGATTGGCGCGATGGATGCGGGCCAGCGAGAGCGCGAGCACGGCGCGGATGCCGAGATGACGGGGCGCAAGGGCGGCGTGTTCGCGGCTGGAGCCCTGTCCGTAGTTCTCGCCCGCCACGATGACGCCGTTGCCGCCCGCCGCATTCACGGCGCGGGCGCGCTTTACGAAATCGGGATCGACGCGCACGAAGACGTGTTCGGCGATGGCCGGGATGTTCGAGCGCAGGGCGAGGATTTCCGCTCCGGCGGGCATGATGTGATCCGTGGTGATGTTGTCCCCGAGGCGGATAACCACCGAGGCGTCAAGCGTGTCTCCGGCGGCGTCGAGGCGGGGGAATTTCTCCAGCGCCACAATGTTGGGTCCGCGCAGGACTTCCACGTCTGCGCCGTTTTCGGGCGGGAAGACGAAAAGATGCCGGATGGACGGCGGATCGGCGGGCAGTTCCGGCTTGGCGGGCGGCGTGCCCCACGTGTCGGGATGGGTGAATCTGCCGTTCAGGGCGGCTTGGGCGGCGGTCAGGGGGCTGACCAGATAGACCTTGGCGTCCTTGGTCCCGCTGCGTCCTTCAAAGTTGCGGTTGAACGTGCGTGCGCTCACCCCGGCGGTGACGGGCGCGCCGCCGGAGCCGATGCAGGGCCCGCAGGCGCATTCGAGGAGCCGCGCGCCCGAGGCGATGATGGATTCGAGGAGCCCTTCCTGCGCCAGCAGCGTCAGCACCTGCTTGGAACCGGGGGAAATCATGGCGTCCGTGGCCGGGTTGACGCGGCGGCCCTTGAGGATTTCGGCCACCAGCTTGAGATCGGCGTAGGAGGAGTTGGTGCACGAGCCGATGCAGACCTGCTCCACGGCGAGGCCGTCGAGATCGGCCACCGGGACGACCCGGTCGGGCATGTGCGGCTGCGCGGCCAGCGGGACCAGCGCGGAAAGATCGATGGTTTCTTCCTCATCGTAGACGGCGTCGGCATCGGGGCCGAGTTCCACCCAGTCGGCCTCGCGGCCCATCGCCTTCAGGAAGGCGCGGGTAACGCCGTCGGAGGGGAAAAGGGTGCCCGTCGCGCCGAGTTCCGCGCCCATGTTGGCGATGGTGGCGCGCTCGGGCACGGAAAGGGTGGCCACGCCCGGCCCGGCGTATTCAAAGACCCGGCCCACGCCGCCCTTGACGGTGCGGCGGCGCAGCAGCTCAAGGATGACGTCTTTGGCCGAAGCCCAGCCCGTGAGCGCGCCGGTCAGAAAGACGCGCACCACCTTGGGCATGGGGATGGAATAGGGTTCCCCGGCCATCGCGAGCGCCACGGAAAGCCCGCCCGCGCCCATGGCCAGCGCGCCGATGCCGCCTGCCGTGGGGGTGTGGCTGTCCGAGCCCACCAGCGTCGCGCCCGGCTTGGCGAAGTTTTCCAGATGGAGCTGGTGACAGATGCCCGTTCCCGGACCGGAAAAGACGCCGCCGAACTTGGCCGCCACCGTGCGGAGGAAACGGTGATCGTCGGGATTGCGGAAATTCATCTGCAACGTATTGTGATCAACGTAGCTTACGGAAATGTCCGTTTTGACCTTCGGAATCCCGAGGGCTTCAAACTGGAGCCATGCCATCGTGCCCGTGGCGTCCTGGGTCAGAGTCTGATCGATGTGCAGGCCGATTTCGCTTCCGGGGGTCATGGTGCCGGAAACCAGATGCTTGGCGATGATTTTCTGGGTGAGGTTCATGTCCTTTCCTTCCGTGTGGAGCGCGTTGAAGCCGCGGGGCGCGCCGCCGAAAAAACGCTTGGCGCGAAAAAAAGCAATCTACCCGGATAGCTGAACAAAGGCAAGCAGTTGCCCTTGGCGGACTTTCCCGTGCGGCGAGGCAGGGAGGCGAGGCGGGCCGCCGCCGTTCCCGTGGGCTTGCGGGCGGAGCCCGCGGCATTCGTGCCACTTTTTTTATAAAAGTATGTAGTTTGGCGAAAAGATTGGAGAACATTCTCTAACATATGGAAAATCAATGAAAAAGAGATTGACGCGCGAGGACTGTCCTGTGTATTACTTTTTTTATAAAGATGACACGGCATGGTGCGGTGTCGCCAACGACAAGGAGTTTTTCATGTCTTTCAAAGTCTTGTGTGCCGGAATCTGCTCGCTGTGTCTGATGGGAACGGCGGGCCTCGCCTCTGCCCATGAATTCATCGCCAAGCCGGACAAGGTACAGGCCGCCAAGGGCGACGCCCTGCGCGTCGAGGCGCAGGCCGCTCATGTTTTCATGATCAGCGAAGAGGCCGAGCCCGCGGATACCGTGGTGCTGGAGCTCATGCAGGGCGACGCCCGGACCCCCGTCACACTGACCGAGGACAGCAAGGCCAAGGCGCTGGCGGGCACGGCGACCCTCACCGCCGACGGCCCCGCCCTCCTGGTCGGGCACCGTCTGCCGCAGATTTGGAGTGACACCACCGAAGGCGTGCTGGAAGGCGGCCGCCAGACTCTGGAAGCGAAGGGCAAGAAGGTCCTCAAGGTCGGCAAGTACGAGAAATTCGCCAAGACCCTGATCAATCCTTCCGCCGACGATACCCTCTATAAAAAGGTGCTGGGGCAGGACCTTGAAATCGTGCTCCTGACCAATCCCGCCGACGTGAAGCCCGGCGACGAGATCAAGGCGGAAGTGCTGCTCAACGGCAAACCGGTCAAGGCGCCTCTGGGCCTGACCTACGACGGCTACAGCACGGAAATGGACACCTACATGACCAAGGTCGAAACCGGCGCGGACGGCATGGCGACGCTTAAAGTCACCAAACCCGGCCTGTGGATGCTGCGCACGGAGTACACCGAGGCGCTTTCCGGCGGCGACGCGGACAAGCGCAACATGCGCGCAACCTACGTGTTCCCGGTGAAGTAGGGGCCCTTTTCCGGGGAGGGCGGCGCGTGAGGGCTACGTGGTCCGGCGGCGGGCCCGCCGAGCGGCTACACGTGGAACCGTCGCCTTCCCCGGCCCTCCCGCCGTTGTTGCGGGACGAGGGCGGCTGTGCCGCAGAAACGGAAAGGAAGCCCGCGAGGGCAAGGCAAAGGGAGCGTCATGCGAAAAAAGCGAAGGGCGGATATGAAACGATGGATGGCGGCGGCCCTGGCCGTCGTGCTGCTGGGGTGGTACACCGCGCCGCGGGCTTCGGCCCACGCGCTGCTGGCGAAGGAAGTGGACAGCGGGAACGCCTGCGCCGTGGAGTTCGCCTATTCCACGGGCGGCACGGCCAACTACGCCGAGGTCAAGGTCTACGCCCCGGACAATGCGGATGTGGAATTCCAGAACGGGCGCACGGACGCGCTGGGGCGTTTCGCCTTCCTTCCCGACAAGGCCGGGACGTGGACCGTGGTCATGGCTGACGGCATGGGGCACAAGGTTTCCCATCCCGTCGCCGTCACTCTTTCGGGTGAGCGTGTGTCGCAAGTTCCGGCGGAGGGGCTTACGGCCTCCTCGAAACTGTTCCCGGCTCTGCTCGGGGTCAGCCTTTTGGCGAATTTTTTTCTTCTCCTCGCCTTGTTCCGTCGACGGAGCGGCGGGGGCGGTGCTTTCTTTATAAAGAATGCAGATGGTACTTCTAATGCCTCTAAGAAGAATAACGAGAAATGAAAGGGACAGCATTTTGTACCTTGAATGAAAAGGACATGACGCATTAGAGCTCTTAGAGTCGTGTTACAATGGAAGGGAACATCGTTTTATGGTGTTCCTTTTTCATAGAAATATGGTAACTTGAATCATGGGATAAGAGACGCATGATAATCATGCGATTAATGGCGTACAAATAATTGAATATTTATTGACTTGAGCGAGAATGCCCTTGAACGCTTCGGATACGGAGCGGAAGGTGTCCCCGCCACTGAGGAAGAGGCCGGGATACGCAACCTTCATTATGAAGAAAGGAGATTTTCGCCATGAAGAGATTGACTACGCTGCTGCTCGCCGCCGGGCTGGTCTGCTCGGCCTTTTCCGCCGCGAACGCCGCGGAAATCAAGGCCAAGGGCATGTGGGACTTCAGTTTGGAGTATACGGACGCCACCTTCTCGAAGTCTGATGATTCCGACCGTTTTGACGCCCTCCAGCGTCTGCGCACCCAGATCGACGTGATCGCTTCCGAAAGTCTGAAGGGTGTCATCTTTTTTGAAATCGGCGACACGCACTGGGGCAACGGCTACGACGGCGCGTCCCTCGGCACGGATGGCCGGACCGTGGAAGTGCGCTATTCCTACATCGACTGGTCCATCCCCGAGACCGAATTGCTGGTTCGCATGGGCCTTCAGCCCTTCGTCCTGCCGGGCCTCGTAGCCGGTTCCGCCGTGCTTGACGGCGATGGCGCGGGTATCACCATCGGCGGCCACTTCACGGAAAACATCGGCGGCAATCTCTTCTGGCTGCGCGCCGAAAACGACAACACGCGGGGCTATCGGCGTTATGACGGCCACATCTGGAACGACGATCAGAACAATACCATCGACTTCTTCGGTCTGACCCTGCCCATCACCTTTGATGGCGCCAAGATCATTCCCTGGGGCATGTACGGGCTCGTGGGCAGCCGCGGTCTCGCTGGCGACGCGCGCGGTGACATCGGGGATATGCGCCACGGCATGTTGCCGATCCTGCCCTACGGCACCGATCTTGCGGGGGTGGAAGGCAACCGCAGCGAAGGTTCGGCGTGGTGGGTTGGCGCTACCGGCGAAATCATGAATTTCGGCCCCTTCCGCATCGCCGGCGACTTCAACTACGGTAACGTCGACATGGGCAACGTCCATCTCGGCACCTTTACCGAAGGCCACCGCGAGAAGGGCATCGACCTCAAGCGCGCCGGCTGGCTGGCTTCTTTGCTGGCCGAATTCAAGTTTGAATACGGCGTCCCCGGCCTGCTCCTGTGGTACGGCTCGGGTGATAACGATAACCCGTATGACGGTTCCGAGCGTATGCCTACCGTCGACGCCAGCTGGCAGGGTTCGAGCTTCGGCTTTGACGGCGGCTTCGGCATTTCCTCCGACACCATCATCGGCACCAGCCCCGTGGGTACGTGGGGCGCGGCCCTGCGCGTGAAGGACATTTCCTTCATCGAAAACCTGACCCACGCCATTCAGGTGGGCTACTATCGCGGTACCAACGACAAGGAAATGCCCCAAAACGCCGGCATGACCACCTTCCACACCAGCTACGCTGACACCACCGGCCTTGTGGGTTCCACCTACCTGACCACCAAGGACGGCGCGTGGGAAGGCACGTTTGACACCCAGTACCAGCTCTACAAGGACCTGACCCTTGCCGTGGAACTCGGCTATATCCACCTCAGCCTCAACGACGGCGTGTGGAAGGATATCCTCGACGGCACCGAACGCAATGCTTATAAGGCTTCCGTCAACATGCGGTACGCCTTCTAAGAAACGTCCTCCCGCTTCCTCACCCAGTCCGGGGAAGCGGGAGGACAATGCTTCTTTTCCATTCCTTCCTTTCCTTACGGGAAAACCGGGCCAGCTTTCGGGCTGACCCGGTTTTCTTGTTTCGGAAAGTGCTCTCGGCATGGGGCGGAATGCGGTCGCGGTCCCCTATGCTTCGGGCGGAGCGCCCCGGACGGGCAAGCCCGGCAATGACGGCAGACATTTCCCACGGGTTTCGTCATGCCCCCGTGAAGCTGTCATCTCGTCCCACGAAAAACCGTTTTTTCCACCAAACAAGGAACAGGATGAAGGCATAATGCCGTCAGGCCGCACGCCCTTTTCCCCCGGCGGCCTAGCCGTGAGGGACGTGGGGAGATGCGTCTAGTTCTGTTCCACCAGCGGGGCGGTATACTGCACTTCGGAGTCCCACGGGAAGAGAATCCACGTGTCCTGACTTACTTCGGTGATGAAGGTGTCGACGAGGGGCTTGCCTGCGGGTTTGGAGTAGAGGGTGGCGAAATGGGCCTTCGGGAGCATGTCGCGGATGATGCGCGCGGTGTTGCCCGTATCGACCAGATCGTCGACGACCAGCCAGCCGTCGCCGTCGCCCTCGACGGCCTTGAGGACTTCCTCCCCTCCGGTCTGCTCGCGGCCCTGATAGGTGCAGATGCACAGGGTGTCGACCATGCGGATGTTCAGCTCGCGGGCGACGATGGCCGCGGGCACCAGCCCGCCCCGGGCCACGCCGATGATGCCCTTGAAAGGTCCCTGTTCCAGCAGGCGCCATGCCAGCGCCTTGCCGTCGCGGTGAAGCTGATCCCACGTCACGGGATACAGTTTTTGATAACGGTCGGCCTTGCCCATAGGATTCTCCCTCTCCGGTATGGAATCGTAGTAAGTGGTTCAGTCGGCTGAGTCGCCGCGCAGACGTTCGAAAAGCGCGTCCGTCAGCGCGACGATGCAGAAATCATGCTTGTCGGCCAAAGCCAGAGCTTCGGCCCGGTCGAAAAAGAGCGTCTTCTCCGCGTCCACGGCCAGACAGCGGAATTTGCGGTCGATGAGCAGGCGGATGGTGTTGAGCCCGATGGAGGGCAGGTCCACGCGCTCGTCCTGTTTGGGCTTGCAGCGTTTGATGGCCACGCAGCCCTCTCCCCCGAGCTCGCCGCCGCGCCGCAGGGTGGCGTCCGTCCCCTCCATGCACTCCACGGCGGCCACGATGCCCTGCTTGACCACGAGGCACTGGCCGATGTCGAAATGGCCGAGCGTTTCCGCGATGGGCCAGCCGAATTCGATGTCCGCCGTCTCTTCGGGCGTGGGTTTGCGGCGGGTCAGAAAACCCTCCGGGCAGCGCAGGGAGCCGGACAGTTCGGCGGCCTGCATGAGGGTGAAGCCTTCGGCCTCCAGATCGGCCATGATCGCCCGCAGGAGCGCGTCGTCGCCCTTGCCGCGCAGCGAGAAGAAAATTTTGGCGGCCCGCAGGTCCGGGCGCAGCTCCAGCGCGCGAGGCTTGTCGATGGCCCCGGCCATGCACAGCCTGCGCACGCCCTGCCCCCGGAAGTAGGCGATGACCTTGTTGAACTGTCCGAGGTAGACGGTTTCATAGGCGTCCGCTACGCTTTCCAGCCCCGGATCGGTGAAGCCGTGGAAGGCGCAGACGACGACCCTGTAGCCGGCGGCCTTCGCGTCCTGGGCCACAAGGCGGGGAAATTGTCCGCTTCCCGCAATAATGCCGATGGATTCGCTCATAATCCGTGCCCTCTATCATAAATGTCCGGCGAATAAAAGCGCGCCGGGAAGCTGCCCCGGCGCGCGCATGAGAATCTTTTTTCGACGTTCGGGGAAGACGCCTCTCCCTCGGGCAAGGCCGGGAGGGCGGCGCGGCACAGTGGAAAGGAAAGAGCTTCCCACGCCGGGCGGTAGTCGACCGCCGAAAACACGGCGTCCTTGTCGATGGAAAGAGCCCTCCCGCGCCCGGGCGGAGGGGGCGACGTGGCCCGCACGTTGGTGTTCCCGTGTCCCGCGCATGGCTACGGTAGAGGAAAGGACCGCGCTTCTTTCTGTGCTCACCGTCTCCCGCGTACGGGCCACGGTGCCGTTCCAAGCCGAGCAAGGAATCCTTCTCCGCCTCCCACGCACTGGTCACGGAATGGGTGCCGACGCGAGGGGCGGGTGTCAGCCTATCTGCACGACGCTGCGGGCGTGTACGGGGCAGGCTTCCACGCAGGCGGGCACGGACTTGCCTTCCTTTTTCATCCAGTCCTTGCACAGGTCGCAGCGCACGGCCACGGAACGCATGGACTTTTGCGCCATCGTTTCCGATCCGGCGGAGGGCAGGCCGATGGATTCCAGCGAGATGGCCCCATACGGGCAGGCCATGATGCACAACTGGCAGCCCGAGCAGATTTGGGCGTTCATGACCACGACGCCGTCGGTCTGGCGCAGCGCGCCGGTGGGACAGATGCGCGCGCAGGGGGCGTTGTCGCACTGGCGGCAGGAAATGGGCGATTTCACCGAGCCGCTCTTGACTACGTGGACGCGGGCGACCAGTTCGTCGCGCTTTTTCAGGGCCTCCTTGAAGGTGAGGCCGTGATGGGCGGCGATGCAGGCGATCTCGCAGCGGCGGCACGCCTTGCACTTTTCCGGGACGGATTCGATCATGTAACGGCTCATGGTACTATCCTTTTCTTATTCGGACGTCTTTTCGTCCTGCCGGGCGTCGATGCCCGTGATGCGGAAATCCCGGCCTCCCGAGCCTTCGAGACGCAGGCTTCCGCACAGCGGGCAGGGCGCGCGCAGGGAGGTCATGGCGAACGACGCGCCGCAGTCGAGGCAACGCCCTTCGGCGGGGACGGTTTCCACGGCAAGCTCGGCCCCTTCTGCCGCCGTGCCCTCCGCGTACAGCTCGAAGCAGGCTTCCAGCGTGCGGGGCTCCACCGCCGTAAACAGTCCCACGGCGAGGCGCACCCGCGTGATCTTCGTCACCTTATGGCGGCGGGCCTCCTCTTCGAGGATGTTCATCATGGCTGCGACCATCGACGCTTCATGCATGGCGGAGTCCCGTGTGGGGAAGGCGGGGGAAAGAACTTCTTTAAGCGGGGAATGCTCGCTCCCTCACCCCGAACCCCCTCAAAAAAGTACGCTCAACCGGGAGGCGGCCCGCAGGGAATTGCCTTGCCTTGCTCTTCCCGGGGGCGGCTTTAACCCTGTTTATCCTGTCCATATGTTCCACACGTGTCTCTTTCCGGTGGGACGCCCTTCTTCTCTACCCCGAAGGCATTCCCGTCCAGCAGGGGGATGTGTGCTATAGAAAAAGCCTTTCAAGCCACCCCCGCCCTTTTGCCGACCTGTATGAAGGTCTTTGAAAGGAGAGGGGTGGGCGCGAGCCGCGCTGGCAGGTTTGGGGAGTGGAGAGGGAAACTTGCTTCAGAAAGTTTCCCTCTCCACTCCCCAATATCCTTTACCTCTCCGTGCAGCTCACGCAGGGATCGATGCTGTTGACGATGATGGGGATGTCAGCGATCTGGCAGTCCTTCATCATGACGGTGAGGGCTTCCCAGTTCATGTAGGAGGGCACGCGCCACTTGAGGCGGGCGGGGGTGTCCGTCCCGTTGGTCTGGAGAAAGTAGATCAGCTCGCCGCGCGGGGCCTCGGAACGGGCCACGGCCTCGGTTTCCGGGATACGCTCCATGGGTACGGTGAGCGGCCCCCCGGGGAGGCTGTCGAGGCACTGGCGCAGCAGGCCGATGGACTCGAAAACCTCGCGTACCCGGACCATCGCCCGCGACCAGACGTCGCAGCCTTCTTCCATGACGAGATCGAAGTGCAGATCGGGATAGACCAGATAGGGAGTGTTCTTGCGGACGTCGATGTCGAGGCCGGAACCGCGCGCCACCGGGCCGACCACGCCGAGCGCCCAGGCGTCCTCGCGGGGGAGTACGCCTACGCCCCGGGAGCGTTTGGCGATCATGGGATCGGTGCGGAAGACCTTTTCCACGCGCCGCACTGCTTCCTCGACCACGGCCAGCTTGTCGAGCATGTAGTGGGCCAGCTTGTCATCCACGTCCGCCTTGACCCCGCCGATGCAGTTGGCGGAGAGGTTCATGCGGTTGCCGTAGATGGTTTCCTTCACGTCCTGCATGTTTTCGCGCACTTCCATGATGTGCAGGAAGAGCGACTTGAAGCCCATGTTGTGCGCGAAGATGGCGATGTTGAAGAGGTGCGAGGCCACGCGCTTGGTTTCCTCCGCGAGCACACGCAGATACTGGGCTCGGGGCGGCGGAGTCATGCCGAGGGCGTTTTCCACGGCCATGCAGTAGGTCAGCGAATGGCTGTTGGAGCAGAGCGAGCAGACGCGCTCCGTCAGGGTCGTGTTCTTGAAGAAATTGCGCTGGGTGGCCATGCCTTCCATGCCCCGGTGGACATGGCCGGACGTGATCTCGACCTTGCGCACGGTTTCGCCGTCCACGTCGAGGTGGAAATAGACCGGTTCCTCAAGCGCCACGTGCACGGGGCCGATGGGCAGGGAAAAACTGCTGGTCTGGCTCATGCCCGCCCTCCGTCTTCGGCCTCCTGGCCGGGCTCATCGTTCACTTCCATGATCCGTTCCCACATGTCCTTGGTGCACGCGCCGTTCATCATGATGGTCAGGGGGATGACCTCGTTCAGGATGCCCTCGTCGATTTCGGGATCGAGGAAAAGGCGCTTGGGATTGGTGTTGCCCTCCACGTGCACGTCGAAAAGCTCGGCGAACTCGCGCTCGTTCCAGTCGGCGTTGCGGAACCACGGGGTGATGGTGGGCACGCTGTTCTCGGCGGGGTCCAGCGGCACCGTGATGGTGACGGTGTAGCCGCGCACGTCGAAATGATAGGCCAGCGTGGTGATGGGCTCGGCAAGCTGCTTGTTCAGGGCCGTGACCGTGCACAGGCGCGCCCTGTGCTCCGCGAGCAGGGCCGCCGCCGCGGGCAGCTCGGCGTTGCTTTTCAGCGTCACCCACTCGAAGCCGTTGCCCCAGCTGTCCTTGTTGTGGCGTTCTTCGGTGGCCAGTTCCCGCAGCGCCCGCAGGAGGGCGGCATCAAGGGAACGGCTTGACCATGCGGTATTCATGCAAGTTTCTCCTTGCGTCAAATCGGTGCGTCGGATCATTTCATTCGGCGGTTTTTTGCGCGTCGCGGGCCTCAAGGACTCCGTCCTCCGCCTGCGCCGGGACGTCTGTATCTTGCTGCGTCATGGTCATAACGTCGCTCTCCGGTCTGCGTCCGGCGTCTTCCGTCTTTTCCACCTCGGGGTTGGCCGTCCCGCCCGGGGCTTTCCCCGCCGCATCGGGCTGAGGTTTGGCTCCGGGGGCCTGTGCCGCGTCGTCGGCCCTGGCCGTTTCCCGGGCCGGGGCGTCCGCAAGCTTGGCGGACGGGGCAGGGTCACGCGGCGCGGTATCCTGCGCGGCCCTTGCATGGGGCGCAGCGGGCGCGTCGGGCGTCGCGGGGGCTTTGGCCTGCGCAGACGGGGCCTCGCCCTTGGGAGCGGAAGGGGCCTTCACCGCCTTTTTTTCCGCCGCCGGCACGAGGCAGACTTCCTGATTGGCCGCCATCTTTTCAAGCTGGTCGATGTGGCAGGCGCGGTCTTCGATCACGGCCACGTCGATGCGGCGGCAGTTGGGGCAGAGGTGGGACACCACGTCCACGTCGATCTCGGAATGTTTGGCATAGATGCGGTTCAGCACGGCCTGCGGCAGGACGCGCATCTTGGCCCCGCACACGGCGCAGTAGTCATATTTGACCTTGGCGCGGGTGATCTGGGTGTATTTTTCCGTGGCGCGGTGGGCGCTGTGCCAGTCGTTGGAAAGGGTGATGGCCTTGGTGGGGCAGTAGTGGCGGCACTGCGCGCAGAGGCAGCAGGAGTTGCGCCAGACCGTGATCTCGAAGCCGCTCCCGTCCGCGAATTTCGAGATGTTGATGGCCCCGGCCGCGCAGACGTGCACGCAGGTGCCACAGCCGAGGCAAAGCTCGGGGTCGATCTCCACGCGGCCACGCAGCCGTTCCGGGGTGTAGGTTTCTCCGAAGGGGAAGGGATCGGTGACGGGGCCCTTTTTGAGGTTGTCCCAGAGAATCTTGAGGAATTCCATATCAGCCCTCCATCCTTTCCCGCCAGATGGCCACGGCTTCGAGCACGCCCTCCATGATCGCCTGCGGACGGGGCGGGCAGCCGGGCACGTTGACGTCGATGGGCAGGTAGCGGTCGAGCGGGCCCTCGATGGAATAGCCTTCCCGGAAGACGCCGCCGCTGATGGGGCAGATGCCCACGGCCACGGTCACTTTGGGCTCGGGGATTTCGTTCCACACGCGCAGGACCTTGTCCTTGACGCGCGCGGTGAGGGGTCCGGTAATGAGCACGATGTCCGCGTGGCGGGGGCTGCCGCAGTATTTGCAGCCGAGGCGTTCCACGTCGTAGCGGGCGATGCAGGCCGTGGTCGCCAGTTCCACATCGCAGCCGTTGCAGGAGCCCGCGTTGATGCGGAAGAGCCACGGCGAGCGGGCGGAGAGTTTCTTAAGCAGATTCATGGCGGCCTCCCGTCAGCAACCCATCCACACCAGAACAAGGCTCAACAGCGCAAGCCCGGCGGGATACTTGAGGAAAAAGGACAGCGCCTGCTCGATGCGGAAACGCCCCGTGGCCGACTTCACCACGGTGAGCGCGAAAAGCATGAACAGGCCGCACTTGACGACGAACCAGATCAGATTGACGGCGGGCAGGTCCGAAATGGTGCCGGGGAAGAAGAGCACCACCCCGAGGGCCAGCGCCACGACCATCTTGAGGGCCGAGGCCATGTGGAAGAAGGCGAGGAGCACGCCGGAATATTCGAGCAGCGGCCCTTCGAGGATTTCCGTTTCCGCCTCGGGCTGGTCGAAGGGCGGCACGCCGAGCGTGGCGGGCAGGAACGCGAGCCACGCGAGGAAGGCGGGCCACATGACCGGGGTCAGCCCGAAGGAGCCGTGCGCCGCCTGATAGTTCATGATCGCGGTCAGCGAGAACTCGGCCCCGCCGCCCGTGGCGGCCCCCACCTTCATGGCGACCGTCAGCATGATCATAAGCAGCGGAATCTCATAGGCAAGCATCATGATCATCTCGCGCGAGAAGCCGATGCCGCCGTAGGGCGATCCCGAGGCGGAGCCCGCCAGCATGATCGCCATCGCCGGGATGGGGAAGAGGTAGAAGATGACCAGCAGGTCGCCCATGCGCGGCAGGCCGTCGGTCACGCCGGGCACGGGCAGGAGCGCCGCGCACACGGCGATCCCGGCCACCGCCACTACCGGGGCGGCGAGGAAGGCCCCGCGCATGGCGGATGAGGGGATGATCACTTCCTTGGTGCACAGCTTGGCGAGATCGAGGAAGGGCTGGACGAGCGGCGGCCCCACGCGGCGCTGGAGCCGGGCCTCGACGCGGCGGTCGAGCCCTTTGAGGAAAAGCCCCAGCACGAGCGCGAAGAGGCCGCCCGGGAAGACGAGGAGATGGAGAAGGCCCACGAGCAGGTCTAGCATGACGGACGCTCCTTGGTGATGCTGTGGCGAAGGCTGCGCAGGGCGCGGCAGCAGGCCGCGGCGCGTTCGGGAAGGCGGCAGGACGTGCGCCCCGGGCCCGCGAAGAGAGCCGTCAGCGCGGGGTAGATACCCTCGGGCGGGATGCGGCTCGCGGCTTCGGCGGCGTCGTGGCCGCAGGCGTGCGGAGGCGCCGTGCGCACCTTCACGCGCGTCAGCAGGAAGCGCAGGCCCAATCCGGCCCCGCCGAAGGCGACCAGCATGAGCACGGCCACGGCCGTGGCGTTCCACGCGCCCGGTCCCGTGGCGAGGCCGTAGAAGGCCACGTCGAGGGAGGGCATCCCGTATTCGGCCAGCGCGTCGTTGAGCGGCGCGAGGAGAAGGCCCGGGAAGACGCCGGTCACGATGACCATGCCCGCCATGAGCAGCATGGGCGCGCGCATGACCAGCGGGGCTTCCTCGATGTGGTCGAGGTTGCGGCCCGGCTGCCCCAGGAAGACGGCGTGCATGAAGCGGGCGAGGTAGGCCAGCGTGATCACGCTGCCGATGAGGGAGATCAGGGCCAGCAGGGGTTGCCCTTCGGCCATGAGCGCCTGATAGATGATCCACTTGGAGGTGAAGCCGTTGGTGGGCGGCACACCCACGGCGGCCAGCGCGCCCACGAAGAAGCAGAACATGGTCACGGGCATCTTGCGGCCCACGCCGCCCAGCTCCTCAATGGTGTCCGCGTGCGTGCGCAGCATCACCGCGCCGACCATGAGGAAGAGAAGGTCCTTGAAGAAGACGTGATTGGCCATGTGCAAAAGGCCGCCCGCCATGCCGAGGCTCGTGCCCACGGCCACGCCGAGGACCATGTAGCCGATCTGGCTCACCGTGGACCAGATGAAGACCAGCTTGAGGCTGTTCTGGAGCATGGCCTGTATCGCGCTGTAGAGCAGGGTGAACGCACCCACCCACGCCACTGCGTACATGATGGCTTCCTGCGAGAAGAGCCCGGCGCTGTCCGCGCCCTGCGCGTAGACGCTGCCGAAGACGAGGAAGAGCTTCACCAGCCCGAAGACCGCGATCTTCAGGAGCACCGAGGAGATGTAGCCGGACACGGGCGTGGGGGCCAGCGCCGGGTGCATCTGCCAGTCGATGCGCAGCGAGACCTGTGCGGCCTTCATGCAGAAGCCCACGGCGAGCAGGATCATGATCGCCGTGCCCACGGCCGGGGGCAGATTGGCCATGCCCATGCTGACGCCCGCGAAATCGCCCGTCCCGGTGTAGGCCACGATAAGCCCGATGCCGAGGAAGAGGAAGCCCGCGCCCGCCACGTTGAAGAGGAAGTACTTGAAGCCTTCCCGCAGCGCTTCGGGCGTGCCCTCGTGCGCGATGGCGAAGTAGAGGGCCCACGAGCTCATGATTTCCCAGAAGGTGAAGAAGCTGAACAGATCGGAGCTTGCGGCCACGCCGAGCAGCCCGCCCGTCATGAGCAGGAAGAAGGCGTAGAAGCGCCATTGCGTGTGGCTGTGCTCCATGTAGCCCACGGCGTAGACGAGGTTGACCGTGCCGATGGCCGGGACGATCAGGGCCATGATGAAGGAGAGCATGTCGAGGTCCTGACCGAAGGCGATGACGTGCAGCGTGGTCAGGAAGAGGATGGCCGCCGCGCCCCAGCCCGCCTTCACGCGGTCATGGCGGAACCACAGCGGGACCACAGCGCCGAGCATGGGCAGGAGCACGTAGACCGGCCAGCTCACGTCAAGCTGCGGCAGGGCGGTGAGAAGGCCCTCGCCGGAGCCGAAGGAGAGCTGCTCCACCACGGGGGTGACAAGCGAGAGCCCCGTCTGGGGCGCGACGCCGAGCAGCACGCACAGGCCCGCCAGCACCAGCATGGGCAGGCGCATGGACAGGGAAATCTTTTCCACCGGAGCCCGGCGCGCCGGGGCGGGATCAAAGAGGATGGTCCGCAGGATGCGCATGTAGTAGACCGCCCCCACAAGGCTCGCCGCGATGAGCGCGGCCGCCACGAGGGGCTGGCCCGCGTCCATGCAGGCCACGATCATCAGGTATTTGCTGACGAAACCGTTGAAGGGCGGCAGGCCCATGATGGAGACGATGCCGATGCTCATGCAGCCCACGGTCCACGGCATCTGGCGCACCAGCCCGGCCATGTCGGAGAGGTTCCGGCTGCCCACGCGGAAGATGAGGCCGCCCGCGCACAGGAAGAGCAGGTCCTTCATGATCGCGTGATTGAGCACGTGCGCCAGCGCGCCCGCCGCGGCCAGCGCGGTGCCGAGCCCGAGGACGGTAACGATTTCGCCCACCTGCCCCATCGTGGAGTAGGCGAGCATCCGCTTGATGTCCTCCTGCCTGAGGGCCATCCATTCGCCGTAGGCCATCGTGCACAGGCCCATCAGCGTGACCAGCAGGCCCGGGGCGGTAAAGCCGCCGTAGGTCCCGGTCGCAGCCAGCCCCTTGTAGCCGAGCAGCCCGAAATAGACGACCACCACGCCGAAGATGCCCATCTTGGTGAGCACGCCGGACAGGGGCGCGGACACCGAGGAAGGCGCGGCGGGGTGGGCGTCGGGAAGCCAGCTATGCAGCGGCACAAGGCCCGCCTTGGCCGCGAAGCCAAGCAGGGTGAAGGCGAGTGCGAAGCGCAGCACCTCGTCCGCGCGGCCCGGCAGATGGGCGACGATTTCGCCGTATTCGGTGAAATTGCCGCCGATCATGAAGAAGCCGACGATCATGAGGTAGGCCGCGCCGCAGCAGAGCACCACGTACTTGATGGCCGCTTCACGGGCCTTGGAGGTACGTTCCCACGCCACCAGTGCGAAGGACGCCCACGTCATGACTTCCCACTGCGAGGCAAGGGTGCCGATGTTGTCCGTGGTCACGATGTTGAGCAACGCGCCGAAGGTCAGGAGCAGGAAGAACCAGTACCAGTGCTTGCGGCCGTCCTCTTCGATGTAGTTGGTAGAGTAACAGGCCACGAGCGTGCCGATGCCGGAGATGATCAGGGCGAAGAGGCGGGCGAGCGGCGTCAGATCACCGACGCAGATGAGCGCGAAGGCGACGGCAAAGAGGCCGAGGGTGTAGCGTGCCCGGTACGCGGGCTTGATGATGCGCGGGCAGAGGACGAGGAAGGAGCCCACATAGAGGAGCAGCGGCGTGACGTGCCACGGGCCTTCCAGTTCCACCAGCGAGTGCGGATCGATGCCGACGATCCACGCGCCGAAATCCTGCACCAGAAAACGGCCGAGGCCGAGGAAGACGAGCAGGGAGAGCAGGACGTAGACGCCGATGGAGGCCGGGGTGGTGCTCCAGCGGTTGGCGACGTAGGGGCACCAACTGCCGTGGGGCACGCCCATCAGTTCGGTTTCCCGGTCGAAAAGGGCGCGGGCGAAGCCGCCGCCACCGAGCGGGACGTCGGTACAGATGGGCTCGTCAGGCCGCGTGAAGCAGACTTGCAGCACCACTTCGGCGGAGAGCCACAGGAGCACCGTGTATCCGGCGGCCATGATCAGGGCGAGGACCGGGCCGCCGAGGGGCACGTCGACGCTGTGCATGGCCATGGCGTGCAGGACCAGATGCTGACCTTCCGGCGTCATGGCCGGGGAAATGCCCAGCGAGGCCTCAAGCGCGAAGGCCAGCAGCACCGCGCCCACGGGGTTTCGGTGCAGCGCGCCGCGTATGTCGTTGGCCACGCATGAATAGGGATTGGCCACGAGGCCGGAAAGCCCCATCCATGCGGCGAGGCGCGCTATGGCGTGGTAGATGATGATCATCACGCTTCCCACGTCGCCGGACGGCCCGAGGCCGAGCCCCATGAGCGCGAGGCCCAGATCGACGAGGCCGCCCCAAAGGATCAGCAATCCCGGCCTGCCCCGTTCCCGATAGACTTTGTAAACGCCGCACAGCATTATCAGCAGGCCCGCGACGAGAATAATCATCTCGGATGGCGAAGTCGGCGTTACGCTACTGTCCATGCTCTCCTCCTTGACTCGGACCTCTGCTTGTCCAAAACGGATCGTATCCGGCCGCACAAACGCGGCGGCGAATTCTTGAAAAAGGCCGCGCACGTTTTGCGCCGCCGTAGGGCCTCCCCTCCGCACCTCTTTCAGCCGAGGGCGACCCGGAAAACCTTTTGTGCTGTTTTTCTCAATCAGGTCGGGATGTTAGCGTGTTTAATCGCACAAACAGCCCTGCAGCCCAAAGCGTACCGAAGGATTATTCTCTCATGTTCTCGCGCTCTTTACAATCCCGGCAGGGGGGGCTATCACGCGGGCAGACCTTTACCCCTCAGCACCGTGTCGGGAGCCGCCATGCCTGTCCGTCCTCTTCCCTTTTTCCGCATCCTGTCCGCCGCCTGCCTGTGCCTGTCCGTTCTTTTGGCTGCGGGCTGTTCCGGCAAGCAGGTCCATGTCACTACGGAGAACGAATTCAACCTCATGGCCCGGCGCCTTCCGTCCATCCTGCGCGACCGGGGCCTCATCGACGAGCACGGGGCCTACTACGCGCCCGTGTTTTCGGTTCCGGAACTGCCTCCCGCCGTAGGAGAATATCTTTTCCGGCGGCTCTCCCCGGCCTTCCGTTTCCGTGTCGATCCCTCCCTGCTGCCGCCGACTTTCGCCCAGTCCCGGACGGCGGGGGATACGGTGGAGATGCGGCCTTACGGCTTCGTGCTCGGGCAAGGGGCGGACATTGTCACGGTGGAACTGCTCGCGCAGGCGGACTGGAACGACGACGGCGCGAACGAGTGGCTTGTGCTGTGCCGGATCAAGCCCCTGCTCGGCAAGGACAACATGCGCGACTATTATCTGCTGGTGGATCAGCCGGGCGCGGCCATTCTCGTGCCCAAGGTCATCGCCGTCTACGATTGCCTCACCCGCTCGTGCAAGCTTTTTATGGACGTGAACGAGAAGAAGCCGCCCTATGCCCCTGAGGAGCCGATCATCGAAGTCAAGATCGGCCAGAAGGATGTCGTCCTGCCTCCCGGCACGCCGCCGCCCGCCGAGGCACCGAAAATGAACTTTCATGAGTCGAAGCTTGGGGGGTAGCGGAGTCCCGGGGGAGGGCGCTTTCTGAAGAAAGCGTCCTCCCCCGGACCCCCTCCCGCAAAGACTTTCGACTTTATCGAATCCCTTTTCGCGTCCGTGCCTGTGGATGAGGAGAGGGGCGTTTTTTTGAGTCGTTTTTTTGGGGGCTGCAGGGAAGCGACGAGTCTCTCGTGTTATAGCTTCAAAGCCAGCCGGTCAGCCGTGGAAGTTGTCTCCGGACTGACTACCCAGACGTGCTCTCACTTCCCTCCACCGCGTACACACACACACACACTCTCTCTCTCTCTCTCTCTCTCTCTCTCTCTCTCTCTCTTCGTCTACGGCTAACGCTCTCCACAAAAAATTTTCCGCAAGATTCTGTCATAAGAAATGATTGACAGTTTTTTTAGCTCCCCGGAATTTCAGAGATTTTCAATCCTGTTGAAGCAACAGGCTCCACGATGCGGAAACTCTCGTTCGCATTACTCTGAGATTACAGAAGAAATATATCCATTGACTGCTATGACAGAATTTTCCGCAAAAAAAACCTTCCCGCACATGGGAAGGCTTTTTTGCGGCCCCAGCCGCCATGAGGGATTCGATAAAGTCGAAAGTCTTGGGAGGGAAGGGGGTGGGGTTTGGGGAGGGGGAGGGGAACCCTTCTCCAGAAGGGTTCCCCTCCCCCTCCCCAATCTTTTCCCCTACTTATACTCCCTGCCGCACCACAGGACGCGACCGATGATGCGGAAGGCGTCCTCGCAGTCGCCGCGCGTGTCGAGCTCGACCGGCGGATAGGCGGGATTGGTGCTTTTGAGGATGACCTTGCCGGGGAGGATGTCGATTCGTTTGAGATAGATGGCCTCGTCAAAGCCCACGGCGTACAGGCGGCCCGGGGTGACGTTGCGCTTGTCCTGATCGATGAGCACGATGTCGTTATCCTGAATTTCCGGCTCCATGCTGTCCCCGGAAACCCGCATGAGCACCATCGTGCGCGGGTTGCCCTTGGCGTAAAGAAAATCGCTGCGGAAGGGGTAGGTACGCTCCGAAGCGCCGCCCACTTCAAGACTTCCGTGCCCCGCCGAAAGCCGGGCTTCCACCATGGGGATCATGATCAGGTCCACGTCGCAGATGGGCTCCCGGAGGACACCGTGGGGGCCAAGGGGGGAAGGACGGGGCATTTCGGCCACGGCGGAAAAGCCCGTTTCTTGAAGCGGCTGGCCTTTGCCCGTCAAAATCCACTCCGAAGAAACGTTTAATTTTGTGCACAGCGATTCCAGCACTTCAAAGCCGGGCAGAGCCCTTCCCTTTTCATAGCCGCGCAACGTATTGACGTTGATGCCTATGCGCTCGGCAAATTCCGCCTGCGTCGCATTTCCACGTAAAAAGACCAGTCGTTCCGCGATGCTGTTCATAAGGAGCGCGCCTCCGGAGGCGTCGGTTACGCAATGATAAAAAAGGCGTACAAAATATATATGTTTTGACGTTAAAGTCAATAAATAAGTTTTTACGTCGAAATATGGTTGTAAACATATTTATTTTGACGTAATGACCGTGCTTACGGGATATGACACCCCGCTTTTTTTCTTTACCGTCAGCCCGGTATCCGGTCAACAGGGCGGCTCTGCCGCGCATTCGCCCCGGGCGGTCCCGCTCCCTCCGGCGGTCCCGGTAGCGGGCATTCACTTCTTACCCATGAGGATTCGTATGGAACACTCGGTCATCAATCGGCATTGGCGTCCATCTTCAACTGGGGCCCCCGCGGGCCGGGAACAGGCGCGCAGGCGCAGCGTCAACGAGCTTGTGGAACTCATCGGCCTGCCCGCCACGCTGGAGCTTATCCGGGCCAAGGGCGGTACAGCCTTGCGCGTTCCTTTGGGCATGACCCTGCGGGGGCAGGAGCTGCGTGAAAATCTGGTGCAGATCGTCGGACGCGAGCAGGCGACCCGGCTCATCGGACGCTACGGGGGAACGACGCTCTATGTCCCTTCCTGCCGTCAGGCCTTCGTAGATACGCGGGACGAGAAGATCAATAGGGAGCGCGATGAGCTGGCCCGCAAGGGGCTGACGGAACGGGCGCTCGTCTCGGTGCTGGCCCTGCGGCACGGACTGTCGGATCGGCAAATCTGGCGCATCCTCAAGAAGTCCGGCCCCGTCAGCGCGGACATGGCCGCCTGCGCCGCCGCGTGCCGCTGGCCTTCCTCCTCGACGGAGTGCTGACATCCTTCAACCTTTCTTCGGGCCTCCTTTCCGGCATGGTGCTTCATGCGGAGCCAATCACGGCTTGCGCGGAAACAGCAGGAGGTCTCATGCGTTTTTTCAGGCTGCTTCTCCATCCTCGTCGGCGGTTGCTCTTTTTCGGGCTGGCGGCGTTGGGTCTTCAGGTCGTGCTGCTGGTGGTGAGCCCGGCGCAGGTCCCCGTGGTGCTTTACAAGCTCGCCCTCGTCACCCTTGCCGCCATTCTGGGCGTCTTCTTTGACGTGGCCGTCTTCCCCTTCGCCGCACCCCATTCCTATCTTGACGACGACTGGACGCGCCTGCCCGGCGACGCCCGGCCTCATCGCGCCGATTTCCCCGTGGCCGAGGAATGCGGGCGGCTTTTTGCAGCCGCTTGCCTGCGGCGCGCCGCCGTGGTCGCGGCCTTCGTCGTGGCCGTCTCCCTTGGCCTGTAGACAAGGCGGGGCCGGAAGGGGCTTCCGGTCCCTTGCCGCCTTTTCCTCAAGCCTTGCAAGGAGTCGTATGTTTGTACGTGTGATGATGGCGGTTTTCCTCGTGGCGCAGGTTGCGGCGGGCGCGTGGGCGGCGGACGTTCCCCGCGCCGCGCTCAGGCATCGGGCGGAGCTTGTCCGGGTATCTCGCAGCGTGTGGGGGTTGGACGCGCCGGTATCGGTGTTCGCGGCGCAGGTCCATACCGAAAGCTGGTGGCGCAACGATACGGTGTCCCCGGCCGGGGCGCAGGGGCTGGCGCAGTTTCTGCCGTCCACGGCCACATGGCTGCCCCGCGCCGTTCCGGATTTGGAGCGGGAAGCCGGGCCCGCCGCGCCTTTCAACCCGGCATGGGCGCTCCGGGCGCTCGTCTCCTATGACAAAT
This sequence comes from Candidatus Bilophila faecipullorum, assembly GCA_944326695.1. Taxonomy (GTDB): domain Bacteria; phylum Desulfobacterota; class Desulfovibrionia; order Desulfovibrionales; family Desulfovibrionaceae; genus Bilophila; species Bilophila faecipullorum. The sequence continues at coordinate 115,238 of CALVEZ010000006.1, forward strand.
GGCTGTGGGATCGGGTGGAGGGCGAAGGGGGCTGCCAGCGCATGGCCTTTGCCCTCTCCGCCTACAACGGCGGCATCGCGTGGGTGGGCCGGGACAGGAAGGAGGCCGCCCGTCGAGGCTATCGCCCCGGGCGCTGGTTCGGGCACGTTGAGGAGGTCAATGCCGGGAGGCGGGCGTCGGCCTTCCGTGAGAACCGCCGCTATGTGCGGCTGATCCTGCTTGAGCGGCAATATTGGTATGAACGGGCGGGCTGGGGCCCTACGTTGCCCTGCGGGGAGGCGGCGCGATGAGCGGACGCTTTTTCCTTGCGGCGGTGCTGTGTCTCTGTGCGGGGCTTATTGGTTATTGGCGGGGCTTTGAAAGCGCCGCCGCGCTGGGCCGTGCGGAAGTGGCGGAACAGGCGGCGTCCTTTGCCCGGCAGCGCGAAGCTGCGGCTTTGGCCGCCGCCGAAGCGGAGGGCGCGGCCCGGCGGCGTCTGGAAACGGAGAGCGCCCGCGTGGCCTCTCTGGCCGGGGAACTGGGCGAAGCCCGCAACCGCCTTGCCGCCGAACGGCGGGCGTTCACGAGGAGGATGTCTCGTGTGTCGGATGATCCCGCCGTTACTGGCCTTGTTGTGCCTGCTCAGTGGGTGCGCTTCTACAACGAAGCCCTTGGACTCGTTCCCTCCGGTGGTGGTGCGGGAGAGTCGGGTGCCCCTGCCGCCGGAACTGCTGCGGCTGCCCGAAGCGCCGCCTCCGCTGACGCCGGGCTACAGCCGGGACCATCCGTAAGTTTTGAGGATGTGTTGGCGCATGTGCGCGATTACGGGGTCTATTGCCGGAGCCTGCGCGCGCAGGCCGAAGCCCTCGTTGACGCGCACGAAGGCGGGGCGAGGCCATGACCCCGCTGCAAGTAGACGCGCAGGCCCTCTTGTTGGGGTTGCTGGGGATGGTCTGTGGATTGCTGGTCTATTGGGGAACGCGGCTTGAGCAGCGAGTGGATGAGCTGAAGGCCCGTCAATGCCTTTTGGCCGAGGAGATGCACAAGAGCTACGTGCCACGCGAAGACTGCCGGGAGCGGACGGGGCAAATCCTCGGCGGTCTGGAACGGGCCGATGAAAAGCTCGACCGCATCGCGGACGCCATCCGCACGGGGGGCCGCTGATATGGCGGCGGGCCGGAAGAGGCTTCCCGTCCCCGAGCCTTCCGTGCTTGCGGCGGATGCGCGGTCGGAGAAGGGCGAAGACGACGGCGAAAGGGTTCCTGCGGCGGATGCGGAGGCGCGGCGGGAACGGTCCCGGCACGATTTCACGTTTTTCCGGCGGACCTATTTTCCGCACTACTGCCTCGTGAAAGAAGATTCGCGGCTGCATCGCTGGCTCGATGAGGAACTTCCCCGCATGGCCGACAGCCCGGAAGGGGGGCGGCTGGCTGTGGCCGCGCCGCGCGGCGAAGCCAAAAGCACGTTTGTTTCTCTGTTTTTCGTGCTCTGGGCGGTGCTGACGGGGCGCAAGCGTTACGTGCTCCTCATTGCCGACGCGCTGGAGCAGGCCGCTTCACTTCTCGACGCGGTCAAGGACGAGCTGGAATACAACGAGCTTCTGCGTGACGACTTCCCGGAAGGCGTGGGCAAGGGGCCGGTATGGAATACGGGGACGGTGGTCACGGCGGGCGGGGTCAAGGTGCAGGCGCTCGGCGCGGGCAAGCGGATGCGCGGGCTGCGACACGGCCCCTACCGTCCGGACCTTGTCATCCTTGACGATCTGGAAAACGACGAAAACGTGGACAAGCCGGAACAGCGGGACAAGTTGCAGGCATGGTTGCAAAAGACGGTGCTGAATCTGGGCGCGGCGGACGGCGGCATGGACGTGGTCTATGTGGGAACGCTGCTGCATTACGATTCCGTGCTGGCCCGGACCCTGCGCAAGCCGCTCTGGAAGGCGGGGGTTTTCCGTTCCGTCCTGCGCTGGCCCGACCGCATGGACCTCTGGGATCGCTGGGAAAGCCTGCTGGCCTCGGAAGGGAAGGCGGCGGCGCGGCGTTTTTACCGCGAGCACGCCGTTTTGATGGAAAAGGGAGCCGAAGTGAGCTGGCCCGCCGCCCGGCCCCTTTACAGGCTCATGTGCCTGCGCGCCGAAGATCGGGAAGCCTTTGATTCCGAGCAGCAGAATGATCCCCTGTCCACCAACGAGGCCCCCTTCAACGCCTGTCTGACGTTCTGGGTGGATCGCCGCCGGGACTGGCTGCTTTTCGGGGCGGTGGACCCTTCGCTCGGCAAGCAGGGGGCGGGGCGCGATCCTTCCGCCATTCTGGTGGGCGGCTTCCTTCGGGATTCCATGACGCTGGACGTGGTGGAGGCGGGCATCCGCAAGCGCCACCCCGACCGCATCATTGAGGACGTCATCGCCCTGCACCGGGAGTATCAGCCTTTGCTCTGGGGGGTGGAGGCGGTGCAGTTTCAGGCCTTTTTCGCGCACGTGCTGGCGCAGCGGGCCGCCGAGAGGGGGATTTCCCTGCCCGTGCGTCCGCTCGTCAACGGCACGGACAAGGTTTTGCGGATCGAGTCGCTTCAGCCGCACATGGCGCAGGGGCGTATACGGCTGCACCCTTCGCAGCGGGCGCTCATCGACCAGTTGCGCCATTTTCCCCGCGCCGATCACGACGACGGGCCCGACGCGCTGGAAATGCTCTGGCGTCTGGCGACCTCGGGCTTTGTGAGCCTCGGGGAGGGTTTCATCCGCGCTCCGTTGGAGGGAAGGTGGGAAGAGTAATCGAGTGAGGGAGGGAAAGCGTGAAGATTGGGAGGGGGGAGGGGCCCCTTCTGGAGAAGGGGCCCCTCCCCCCTCCCAAACCCACCCCCTACCCCCCGAAGACTTTCGACTTTATCGAATCCCTTTTCGAAGGGAGTGCGGCGGACGTGGAACGGTGATCTTGCTCAGGTCAAAGCCGTGGTTGAGTTTGTGGGTAGGGAGTGCGGTGGAACGGTGTTTCGGTGTTTTTTCATTGTTGAAGCAACGCGGCGGGCTTTCGCTGCGGGAGGTGTTTGTATGAAGAAGAAAAGAGGCTTGCAGACGCAGGGCGAGGGGCCGCGAATGGTGGCGCTGGAACCGCGCATCAATCTGACGCACGGCCTGACGCCGCGGCGTTTGCGCGACATTCTGGACCGGGCGGATCAGGGCGACATTCTGGAACAGCATCTGTTGTTCGCGGACATGGAGGATCGTTGCGAACATCTGGCGGCGGAGATGGGCAAGCGCAAGCGCGCGCTGCTCACGCTGGACTGGGAGATTCTGCCGGGCCGGGCCAATGACGCCCGAGCTGCGGATGTGGCGGCGGCGGTGCGGGAGCAGTTCGACGCCATAAGCCATTTCGAGGACCTCTTGATGGACATGGCGGACGGTATCGGACACGGTTTTTCCGCCTGCGAAATCGAGTGGGAGTACCGGGACGGGCTGCATCTTCCGGCGGCCTTCCATTTCCGGCCTCAAAGCTGGTTTCAGGTGCGGCCCGAGGACCGCAACCGTTTGCGGCTGCGCAACGGTACGCCGGAGGGCGAGGCGTTGTGGCCTTTCGGCTGGATTGTGCATACGCACCGTTCGCGCTCGGGCTGGTTGCCCCGCTGCGGCCTCTTCCGCACGGTGGCGTGGGCCTATCTCGTCCGCAGCTTCGCGCTGGAGGCGAATATCCGCTACGTGCAGGTGCACGGGCTGCCTTTCCGTCTCGGAAAGTACCCGCCCGGAAGCCGGGAGGAGGATCGCCGCGCCCTGTACAACGCCCTGCGTACGCTGGGGCAGGATGCGGCGGGCATCATCCCGCAGGGTATGGATATTCTCTTCGAGACGCCCGTAGCCGCGTCGCAGGACGTGGCGGGTGCGCTCATCGCGCGTTGCGAGCTCGGCATGAGCAAGGCGATTCTCGGCGGGACGCTGACCACGCAGTCCGATGGGGCCAGCAGCACCAACGCCCTTGGACGCGTCCACGACCGGGTGCGCCGCGACCTCATGATTTCCGACGCCATGCAGATCGCGTCGACGCTTACGCGGCAAGTGCTCGCGCCTTTGGCCCTCCTCAACTGCGGCGTCAGTGATCCGCGTCTTTTGCCGTGGTTCCGCTTCGATACCCGCGAATCCGAGGACATCGCCGCCTACGCGCAGGCGCTTCCCGCGCTGGCGCAGGTCATGAAGATTTCCGCGCGCTGGGCGCACGACAAGCTCAAGATTCCTGAAGCCGAAAACGAGGCCGACATCCTCGGAGGCTGGAGAGGCGCGCAGCCTTCTTCTTTATAAGAGGGAACCGGGCGCTTTACCCCGCCCGCGCTTCGGAGTCAGGGGAAGTTTTTTTCCCCGAAGTCTTTCCCCGTTTTCCACCTTTGCCTCAGAAACACGCCAAAACGTCCCCTTTCACCCTTTTTTACTCCTCCTACCGCAGGAACGAACTCCTTTCGCGCT
>CALVEZ010000007.1 GCA_944326695.1 Candidatus Bilophila faecipullorum
AGGGTGGCGCTGTGAGCGAGGTGTGGGTGAGTTATCCCGAGCTTGCGGAGACTCTCGGGGATACGGGCGCAAGCCTCCTGTGCGCGGCCGTGGGCGGGGCCTCCATGTTCGTTCCCCGCGCGCCCGTGCCGGGGAGTTACCTTACCGCGCTGCTCGGCATGGAGCGCATGGACCGTCTCTGCGCCGCATTCGGCGGCCTGCGCATCGTCGTACCAAACCGCCGCCGGGAACCTTACAAGGACCGGATCATCCGTATGCTGGACGCGGGGAAGTCGCCGGGTACCATCGCCCTTGAGCTTGGCGTGACGGAACGCTACGTGCGCTTCGTCGCGCAGCAGGCAAAGAAACAGCCCAAGCCGCAAGAGCAACTCAGGCTGTGGTGAAGGGGCCTTTCGGGGGGGAGAGAGGTCAGGCTTGCATACGATTGCAATATTCCCGGGTGGCGACGGCGATCAAGCCGGAACGGGTAAGGCCGAGTTCCGCCGCCACGCTGTCGATGCGTTCGACGATGACGGGTTTGAGCGAAATGGACAGCCGGACCGGGGCCGCTTCTTTCTTTTTCACGTCGGCGACCACGAATTGATACAGCCTTCCCTCGGGGAGGGGATACCCTTCTTCCCTTGCATCCGCTTCGTCCTTTTGGCGGGCCTGCTCAAGGCTCGAAGGATCGGGGAGCGGATCGCCATCCTCAATCATACTGCCGATATGGAGGCTCAACGCTTCCTGCCCCATGCGGAGGGCATCCTCAAGGGATGCGCCCTGCGATACGCAGCCGGGCAAGTCCGCAAAGGTTACGTCATAGCGTCCACTTCCATCATTATGCGGTGTAAACGTCGCCGGATAGTACATAGCTTCTCCTTGCAGGTGCAGGCTGAGGGAGGGGGAGCTTGCCCCCTCCTGTGTTACCTCAGCCGTACCCCGCTTTGCTTTTCGATACTTCTCAGGGTTCCGATGCTGAGGTCTTTGGCCGGGTGGACGATGGTGACCTTTCCCGGTTTGGTAGGGTGCTTCATCTGGTAATGGTCGCCTGTCGTTTTCACGTGGTACCAACCATCTTCCTCAAGCCGTTTGATGATTTCCCTGCTGGTCATTTCGTCCCCTCCGTAGAAATATATGTATGCAAAAATTATGTTTTTGTCAATAAAAATTACATAAAAAATAGATAATAGAGGCAGGAATGGATTTCCCCGGAACAATTTCAGGGTGCCGCCTCCTCCCCCTGCCGTGGCATGGTGGGCGCAGGAGGATTTTTTATGCACTACAGCGAAGCCCGGTGGTCCGGGAAATGGCCGAACTTCACCCCGAAGGAGATCGCCTGCAAATGCTGCGGGGAGATCGCCGTGGATGAGGAGAGCATGGACGCGCTCCAGCGGCTGCGGGACAGGTGGGGAGAACCGCTCGTCATCAACAGCGGGCACCGCTGCTTCAAGCACAACAAGGAAGTGGGGGGCGCGCCCTTCTCGCAACACCTCACCCTCGCCTTTGACATCCGTATGCCCAAGGAACGGCACGAAGCCTTCGTCAAGCTGGCGAAGCAGTGCGGGTTCCGGGGCATCGGCCACCGCGAATACGACACCTTCGTGCACCTCGACATGGGACCGGAACGGGAGTGGTGATGAACGCCGGGCGTATCGTCTGCGTGCTCCTCGCCGCCGTCTGTGTTGCCCTTGGCGTGTGGGCGTCCATCCTTACGGGGCAGCGGGACGTTGCCCGGCAGGGTGCGGCGGCATGGCAAGAGAGCGCGGAGAAAAACCGGGCGGCGCTCGAAGACATGACGGCGACGCACGCGAAGCTCCAGACGGCGCTTGAGGAACGTGAGGAAGCGCTCTCGACGCTGGAACAGGACCGGGAGCGGCAGCGCGTGAAGCTGCGGGAGGCCATGCGGAATGACAGCAAGACCCGCGATTGGGGCGGCGTTGTTCTGCCTTCTTTCGTTGACGGGATGCTCAGGTAAGCCCGTGGCTACCGCACCTGTCATCATCCGGCAGGAAGTACCTGCCCACCTGATTGCTGAAACGCCCATCCCCTTGTGGGACGGCGTGACGAATGCCGATCTGGTCGAGTACGCGCTGGACCTGCGGCGCTCGCTCGGGGCGTGCAATGCGGATAAGGCGGCGATACGGGCCGCAACCGGGAAGGAACGATGATGCAGCCGCCCGCCCCTTTGGAGGGGCTTGCCTACTACACGCAAAGCCTGCTGGCCTTGTGGCCGGAAAAGGCCGTCATCGGTTCGTGCGTCGCGGGTGCCGTTTCGCTGTTCGGCGGGGATGCGCTTCTGCTGTGGCTGCTCGTGTCCATGCTGATCGCGGATTTCGCCTTTGGCCTCGCGGATGCCGTGCGGCGCAGGCATTTCCGCTGCCGGATGCTGGCGCACGGTGCGCTCAAGTTCCCGGCCTACTGCCTGTATCTGCTGCTTGTCGGCGTGGTCAACGTGAGCCTGTCCCGGTCTGTGGGTCTTGAGATGCCTTTCCTCAACCTCTTTGTGGCCTACCTGATCATGACGGACGCGGTGTCGGTCATCGGGCATATGCAGCGGCTCGGCATCCCGATTCCGGCGTTGCTGCGGCGCATCGTACTGCGGGGCAGGCATCGGGTGGAGCGGGGCGTTTCCCGTGCGCTGGAGGATGACGATGCCGCCTAGACCGGAAGAATTCGGAGGAGGGGGGGATCAAATGTCTGGAACGCCGAGTTCTGTGACCGCGTGTGCCCCTTCGCGTGCGGTTTCTGAAAAATTTTGGGGGGTAATTTGTGGGCAGGCATGGCGGCATGTACGGGGCGCAATGGCGCGGGGCGCGGGTAGCCTTTCTTCGGGAACATCCCTTTTGCGCGATGTGCGGGAAAGCCCTGCGCGGCCGGGACGCCGTGGTTGACCATATCGTTCCCCACCGTGGGGACGCCGCGTTGTTCTGGGACGAGGGCAACTGGCAGGCGCTGTGCAAGTTCTGCCACGACTCGCGCAAGCAGCGGGTGGAACACGGGGGACTTGTCGGCGGGCATGACGAGAACGGGATGCCTCTGGACAGGGCGCATCCTTGGAATGTGGGGATGTGATGGGCGCGCGAGGCCCGGAACCGGAACAGTCAAGGCGGCTGCGGATGATGACGCCCGCCGGGAGTTTTTTTCCGCACCCGGAGGGCATGTCCGACGAGGCGGCCGAACTGTGGCGGTACATCGTGGACGCGCACCCGCGAGGCTATTTTCAGGCCGGGGACGTGCCCCTGCTGCGGGCCTACTGCGAAGAGTACGCGCGGCGCAACCGGGCGGAGCGGATGCTTGCGGAGCAGGGGGAGGTCATTGAAACGGCCTCGGGCGCAGTGAAGCGCAACCCGTGGCATGAAGTTCTGGTGAACAGCAACAGTTCCCTGAGCCAGTTGGCGACGAAGCTGCGGCTGTGCGTAAACAGCCGCATCAGCGCCAGGGACGCGGGGAAAACCGGAGAACAACCGAAGCCCAAACGGGCCGGGCTGATGTTTGGAGCCTAGATGACCAGAGCGGAGAAAATGATTGCCTTCATCGAAACCCTGCGGACGCCGGACGGCGAGGGTGTGGGGCGACCGTTCGTGCTGCGCGGATGGCAGAAGGCGATCATCCGGGAGGTCTACGACGCCGAGGATGCCGAGGGCCGCCGCGTGGCGCGACAAGCCGTGCTGTCAATGGCCCGCAAGAACGGCAAGACGGCGCTGGTGGCGGGGCTGTGCCTTGCGCACCTGTGCGGGCCGGAAGCCGTCAGGAACGGCCAGCTTTATTCCGTGGCCTACGACCGGGAGCAGGCGTCCGTGCTCTTCAAGCTCATGACGGCGATGATTTACATGGACGAGGAGTTGTGCGAGCGCCTCAACGTCATTGAGTCGCGCAAGAAGCTCATCGACCCGGTGAGCGGTTCGGAGTTTACGGCTCTTTCGAGCGAGACGAAGGGCAAGCACGGCAAATCGTCATCCTTCATCGTCTTTGACGAACTCGCGCAGTTCGGTGCGGACCGTGAACTGTACGACGTGATGATGACCTCGCGGGGCGCGCACGCCGAGCCTCTTGTGTGGTGCATCTCTACGCAGGCTGTCAACGACGCGGCCGTCCTTTCCGAACTCGTGGATTACGGTTTGAAGGTGAACCGGGGTGAAATCGACGATCCGAAGTTCAAGGTCTTCCTGTTTTCGGTGCCGATGGACGCGGACCCGTGGGAAGAGTCCAACTGGCCTATGGCGAACCCCGCCCTCGGCGATTTCCGTTCTCTGGAGGAGATGCGCGACACGGCGGAGAAGGCGAAACGGATGCCCGCGGCGGAAGCGGCCTTCCGTAACCTCTATCTGAATCAGCGTGTGGACGGCGCGGCGCACTTCATCACGCCGGACGTGTGGGCCCGCAGCGGCGGAGAGCCGGATGCGTCGCTTTTCGAGGAACGGCCCGTTTACGGCGGCCTCGATCTGTCCGGCAAGAACGACCTGACGGCGCTGGTGCTGACGACGCAGGACGGGGAGGGGCGTCGGCATGTCCTGCCGCTGTTCTGGACCCCGGAGGAAGGCATCCGCGACCGTGCGGACCGCGACCGGGTGCCCTACGACGCCTGGGCGCGGGAGGGCTTTTTGCTGACCACGCCGGGCCGGACCATCGACTATCGTTTCGTGGCCCACGAGATAGTGAAACTGCACGCCGTTATGGACATCGCCGGATTGAAGTTCGACCGCTGGCGCATCGACGATATGGTCCGGGCCCTGCGCGAGGAAGGCGTGGAGGCATGGATCGAGGGCCGGGACGCTCCTGTTGCCGGGGGCCTGCGCCTCATCCCGCACGGGCAGGGCTTCCGGGACATGAACCCGGCGGTGGAAACCTTGGAGGACGTGCTTGCCGAAGGAGCCATGCGCCACGGGATGCACCCCGTTCTGACAATGTGCGCCTCGAACGTGCGGGTACAGCGGGACCCGAGCGGGAACCGCAAGTTCGACAAGATCAAGAGTACGGGCCGTATCGACGGCATCGTCGCGCTGGCGATGGCCTTGAATGGGGCCGTGTGCGGCGTCCCTGAGGAAGAGGATACGTTCTTCGCGGAGGCGTGGTGATGGGCCTTTTCAGTTGGTTGCGCAAATCCGGGCCGGAATCGGCGGGCGACTACGGCCAGCTTGTGGACCTCTTCGGGGGTGGGGCGGCGCGCAGCGGCGTGACCGTGAATGCGCGCACGGCTCTGGAATGTTCCGCGGTGCTGGCCTGCGTGCGGGTGATCGCCAACGGGCTGGCGCAGGTGCCCTTCAAGCTCTACCGGGCCGAGGGGCGGAACCGCCATCCCGCCGTGGGGCATGGGCTCTACGACCTCGTGGACATGGCCCCCAACGACTTCCAGACGGCCTTCGAGTTCCGGCACATGCTGGCCTTGCACCTGTGCCTCACCGGAAACGCCTACGTCTGGCTGAACAGGGTAGGGGGCCGCATCATCGAAATGCTGCCCTATCCGCCGGGTTCGGTATCCATCGAGCGGGACGGCTGGACGCTGACCTACCGGATCACGACGCAGGACAAGCGTTTCATCACGGTGCCCGCCGGGGACATGTGGCATATCCGCTGGCTGTCGTGGGACGGGGTATCCGGGCTTGATGGGGTACGGCTGGCGCGGGAAGCCGTCGGGCTGTCCCTCGCGCTGGAAGCGCATGGGGCTTCGGCCTTCAAGAGCGGGGTGCGGCTTTCGGGCGTGCTGTCCACGGACCAGCGGCTGACGGACGGCCAACGGGCGGACCTCAAAAAGGCATGGTACGCCGCCTATGGAGGCGCGGAGAACACGGGCAAGGCCGCGGTGCTCGGCTTCGGCATGAAGTGGACACCCCTGTCCATCCCCAACGACGCCGCGCAGTACGTGGAATCGCGCCAGTATCAGGTTGAGGAGGTCTGCCGTGCCTTCGGCGTCCTGCCGATCATGGTGGGGCGTTCGGACAAGGCCAGCACTTACGCCAGCGCGGAGCAGATGTTTTTGCAGCACGCCGTCCACACGTTGGGGCCTTGGTACGCCTGCCTCGAAAAGAGCGCTTCCCGCTGGCTTTTGAGCGATGAGGAGCGGCGGGATGGCTACTACTTCAAGTTCAACGTCAACGGCCTCATGCGGGGCGCGGCCAAGGACCGGGCCGAGTTCTACACCCGGCTCTACGGCGTGGGCGCGCTTTCGCCCAACGACATCCGAGAGCTTGAGGACATGAACCCTTACGAGGGCGGCGACGAGTACCGCGTGCCCCTGAACATGGCCGAGCCGGGGACGGACGGCGACCACGCCGAAAAGGGCGAAGGAGACGAGGATGGAAAGGCTTGATTGCGGCCTTGTCGAGCTAAGGGCCGCCCCCGACGCGGGGCCGGAGGCCATGACTTTCAGCGGTTACGGGGCCGTCTTTGGGAACGTGGACGCCTACGGTGACGTGATCGCCAAGGGTGCCTTCGACCGGAGCATCGCGGACTTCAAGGCGTCCGGCGCGTGGCCGGCCATGCTTTCGCAGCATGGCGGCTGGGACATGAGCGCGGAATCCCTGACGCCCATCGGCGTGTGGACGGAGATGCGCGAGGACGGGCACGGGCTCTACGTCGAGGGCAGGCTTGCGGACACGCCGCGCGGCCGCGAGATGTACGCGCTCATGAAGATGACGCCGCGCCCGGCCATCAACGGCCTGTCCATCGGCTTCCGGGCCGTGGAGTGGACGAAGCGGAGCAAGCCGGATGAGCCGCGGCGCACGTTGAAGCGGGTTGATCTGGTGGAGCTTTCCCTCGTCACCTTTCCGGCCAACGGCAAGGCGCGGGTGACGGGGGTGAAGGGCGAAGCGGGCGGCCCGTCCGTGCGCGACGCCGAGAAAGCCCTGCGGGACGCCGGGTTTTCGCGGGTACAGGCAAAAGCCATCCTTGCCGACGGCTTCAAGGCCATGCCTCTGCGGGACGCCGAGGAAGGCGCAGACGAACTTGCCGCGCTGGTGCGGCGCAACATCACGGCCCTCAGAGGGTAGGAGTTTTGCATGGACAAGGAATTGAAGGAGCTTCTTGAGGAGCAGGGCAGGGCGTTCGAGGACTTCAAAAAGTCCAACGACGAGCTTTTGCAGGCCAAGGCCGAAGGCAAGGCCGTTTCCGAGCTTGAGGCCCGAGTGGAAGCCGCCGACGCGGAGATCGCCCGGCTGTCGAAGGCGCTGGACGAAGTGGCGAAGAAGGCCAACCGTCCCGGCGCGGCGGGCGACGGGGAAAAGGCCCGCATCGAGGCCGAGCACAAGGAAGCATGGCTCGGCTGGGTCCGCAAGGGCAGCGACGCCGGGCTTGCCGATCTGGAAGCCAAAGCGATCAGCGTAGGCACGCCTTCGGATGGCGGTTACGCCGTGCCCGTCGAACAGGACCGGGAAATCCTGCGCCTGCTGCGCGAACAGTCGCCCATGCGTCAGGTCTGCCGTGTGGTGACCATCGGCACGGAAGACTTCCGCAAGCTGGTCAATCTCGGCGGCACGGCTTCCGGCTGGGTAGGCGAAAAGGTGTCCCGTTCCGAAACGGCCACGGCGAAGTTCGCGGAACTCAAGCCCGTGTTCGGGGAAATCTACGCCAACCCCGCCGTGACCCAGAAGGCGCTGGACGACCTCTTTTTCAACGTCGAATCCGAGCTTGCGATGGATATTGCCCTTGAATTCGCGGAGCAGGAAAGCAGGGCGTTCCTCACGGGTGACGGGACCGATAAGCCCAAAGGACTTTTGGCGTATCCGCAGGGGGAAGAGGATGACAAAAGCCGTCCCTTCGGCACGCTGCAATGCCTCAAGACCGGGGTGGCGGACGGCTTCAAGGCGTCCGGCCCCGCCGACGATCTTATCGATCTCATCTATGCCCTGAAGAAAGGCCATCGCACCGGAGCGCAATGGATGCTGAACAGCAAGACCCTCTCCGTCATCCGCAAATGGAAGGACAGCGACGGGAATTATCTGTGGCAGCCCGCCCTGACCGCCGGGCAGCCTTCGCAAATCCTCGGCTACGGCATCGTGGAGAACGAGGACATGCCGGACGTGGGAGCCAACGCCGCGCCCGTGCTGTTCGGCAACTACGCCCGCGCCTACTGGATTTTCGACCGCATCGGCATCCGCAGCCTGCGCGACCCCTTCACCAACAAGCCATATGTCCACTTCTACACCACGAAGCGCGTGGGAGGGATGCTGGCCGACTCCGAGGCCGTGAAAATCCTCAAGTGCGCGGCGGCGTAAGGGGCATCGCCATGAAGGTCATGCTGACGCGGCCCTTCCGCTACTGGCGGCACGGCTACGCCCCGGAGGATTATCCAGCCGGGGAAGTGGAGATGGACGCGGAGTCCGCGAAGTCAGCCGGGCAATGCGGCGTGACGGCGCGGCCCGACCCCAAAAAGAAAGAACGCAAGGACGCCTGACATGGACGCCATCCGCCTCCTGACCCCGCCCGTGTCCGAGCCCGTGACGCTCGAACAGGCCCGGAACTTCGTCCGCGTTGACAGCGACGATGACGACGCTCTCCTGCGCGGGCTGATCACGGCGGCCCGGCAGGAGGCCGAGGCCGTCACCGGGCGCGTGCTCGGCGATTCGGCATGGGCCGTGGCCGTGCCCCCGCTGTCCGGCCCCTTCGAGGTGCCGCTTGTCCCCTGCACGGCGCTGACAGCGGTGGAGGCGGAGGGTATGGCCGTGGCGCCCGGCCTCTACGCCTTTGCGCCCTCCGGCCTCTCTCCGCAGGAATCGCCGCTGCGCGCCGTCTTCACGCCCGGCCTGGACTTCCCGCAGGGGGAAACCCTGCTCACGGTGCGGGCGGGCTACCCGGTGGACCGCTTCCCCGAGCCCATCCGCCAATGGATGCTGGTACGGATCGGCACGCTCTACGAGCAGCGGGAGAGCTTCGCCGTGGGGTCGAACTTCAACGAATTTGGGCGGTCATTCGTGGACTGCCTGCTTGATCCCTATGTCGTCGCGGGAGGTTTCTGATGACCAATAGTGAAGTGAAAAAATTCCGCGAATTCAAGTGGACCCCCCTGAGGGTGGTGAGGCTTGTCCTTATGAGCCTGTTTCTGGTGTGCGGCCCGGCCTATCTCTTCTGCTCCCTTGCCGCGTGGACTCTGAATTTTGCCCTCTGGCACTGGTCCCTGCGGGGGATGTTTGGGGCTTTCCTTTTTCTGGGCGTTCCACTGTTCGCACTCGTCGTTGCTGGCTGGATTGAAGCCAAACGGAAAGAAGCCCTGAAAGCGTGGAGAGTGTGATGCGCGCCGGGACCCTGCGCCACCGGGTGACGCTCCAGCGTTTTCAGCAGGGGCAGGATGCCTATGGCGGGCCTGTAGCGCAGTGGGAAGACGTAGCGACCGTCTGGGCTTCGCTGGAAGCCATGAGCGGGCGGGAGTTCTTCGCCAGCCAGCAGGCCCAGTCCGAAGTCACGCAGCGTATCCGTATCCGGTACAGGCCGGACGTGACGGCGGACATGCGCGTCATCCATCAAGGAACGGTGTTCAACATCGTTGCCCCATTGCCCGACAACAGGGGACGGGAACTGATGTTGATGTGCAGGGAGGCAAGCTGTGAGCAGGAAGCCTGATGCGTGGCTCGTGGGCTTCGATGTGAACGCGATAACCCGGGAGGCCGCGGGATTCATCGACGGCGAACTGGAAAGCATCGCCAACAGGATCGCGGACGAGGCGAAGGGAGAGGACTTCCCTACCTCCAAAACCGGAAAGCTCGTGAAGGGCATCCGGCCCCGTGTCTCCAAGTTCGAGAACGGTGGCTGGATTGTGCTGGTCCGTGTACCGCACGCCCACCTTGTCGAATACGGCCATGCGATGGTGAACCATGACGGGACAACGGCAGGACATGTCCCGGCTCATCCCTTCCTGCGGAAGGCCAAAAACAAGGTGTTGGTGGAAGTGGTAGCCGAATTCAAGAGCAAGTACGGAAAGGGGGCGTGATGCCGAGCGCCGTTGATTTTGAGCAGGTCCTCCTACGCACGTTGCTCGACGATGCCGGGTTGTCCGCGTTGGTTGGGGATAAGGTCTTCGCCCTGTTTATTCCCGCCGGGATACAGCTTCCCTGCGTCACATTTCAGCGCATCGGCGGAATGCCCGCCAATACCTTGGCTGGACACTCCGGGCTGGAAGAGATCGACCTCCAGATCGACGCGTGGGGAAGGCGTTACGACGAGGCAAAAGCCGTCGCCAAGGCCGTGCGCGCCGCCATGCCGCCAAGCGGCCCGCAGTTCAGCGCGCATCTGATCGAGGATCAGGATTTGTACGAGGACGGGACCAACTACTTCCGCGTGAGCATGGAATACACGGTCTGGTTTCTGGAAACCGAATAATCAGGAGATTGGAAATGCCCAACAAGCAGATTGCGGTCGGCGCGAAAACGACCGTGCTCATGGACGTGGAAAAGTCCTTTGGCGTCCCGCCGGACGTGCGCGGCGGCGTGAGGCTGCCCATCAACGCTTTCGGCCTGAAACCCTCCCGCGCCAAGAACAGCGCGGCCACACTGACGGGCCGCTATGATCCTTCGCAACCCTTTGACGGGAACCTTGACGTTTCCGGTGCCGTCACTGTGCCCGTAGACGCACGGGCCTTCGGGCATTGGCTCAAGGCCATGTTCGGCGCGCCCGTCACCAGTGGGGAAGCCGCGCCCTTCACCCATGTCTGGAAGTCGGGACAGGACATGCCCTCGCTCGTCATGCAGGCCAACTACGGGAACATCTACGGCCAGTATTCCGGCTGCCGGGTGTCTTCCTTCTCCATGCAGGCTGGCGGCGACGGCGAGCTTACCGCTACGGTCAACATGGCCGGACGCGAGGCGGACTATGCCGATGCGGACTACAATGCCTCCGCCGCCTCCGTGGTCATGAAACGGTTCAGCAACTTTCAGGCGGCCCTTCTCAGCGGCGGTCAGCCTCTGGGCGTGGTTACGGATTGCAGCCTGAACATTGATTTCGGGCTCGACTCAACCATCCGGGCACTCGGGGATCAGGGCCGCGTCTATGATCTTATTCAGGGCCTCATGTCCATCACGGGCAGCCTGACCGTGTTCATCACGGACCGGGAACTGCTCATGAAGGCCAAGAACAGCGAGGAAATCAGCCTCGAAATGTCCTTCTCCATCGACGAGGCCAACAAGCTCACCTTCACGTTGCCCGAAGTGCAGCTTTCCTATGACGGCCCCACGGTGGACGGGCCGACCGGGGTCAAGATGGACCACAGCTTCACGGCCTACTTTAACGACAGCGCGGACAACGCCGCCGTAGTCGTCACCCTCGTCAATGATGTGGAATCCTATTAACCACCAATCATCAAAAGGAAAAACACCATGCGTACCGTTACTCTCTCCGGTCAGGACTTCATCGTGACCCCGCTCAAGGGTAAAGACCTCAAGGCGCTCAAGGCGCAGGGCTTCGACCTCATGGGCGGCGGCTACTCCATCTCTGACGGCATGGACGCGGTATTCACCGCCGCCGGGCTCGATACGGCCCAGACGGACGAATTGCCCTTCCCCGACATTCTGGCCCTGCACAAGGCCATCGTGGGCGAAACCTTCGGCGTGGCGGAAGAGGAAAAAAACTAGCCTCGGTCTGGGAGTGGCTTTCCGGTGACGGCGCGGCCTACTGCGACGCCTGCCGGAAGGCCGCTGGCCAGAATACGGGTTCTTTGATCTGTGAGGACTGCGAAGGGCGTTGTCCCGATCTCATGCCGGGGAACGCCGCCGCATGGGAACTGCTCCAAGCGGGCGCTACCCAACTCCGCATGTCAGGCATGGGCGGCCCGGTGGGGTTCGACTACAACGCGCTGGCGCTGGTGGCCGACTCCCTCGGCGTGGACCTGACGCCGGGCCTGTGGAAGAAGGTACGGGCCGTTGAGACGGTCATCCGCGCCAATGCGGAAAAGCACGCGCAGTCGGCGCAGAAGAGCCCATGACGGGCAGGAGACAGAGCATGGCAAGGAAACCTGAGGGACTCTACATTCCCATTCGTGCCGATCTTTCGGCTCTTGAAGCTGATTTGAGCCGTATCAAGGGAGTGGCGCAGGAGCACGCAAAGGTCATGGCGGACAGTCTCCGCAAGGAGCCGGGCACACAGGCTCACGTAGCCGTCATCGCCCTCGTCTGCATCCTTGTGGTGGCCGTCTTGGGTCTGGTTGCTCTGGCAGAATGAACCGAAACCGCTCATGTTCAGAATAGACGTTCTTTGACAACGGCATAGCGATTTTTGCGGATGGAAGGGGCCGGAAGCCTTCCGGTTCCAGGCCCTGTTTGTCTTTTGGGTAAAGATTGGTTAGACATCTGCCGTGGGGCACGCCTCCCGTAAAGGAGGTTACCCCATGAAACACTTCCTCCGGGACGTTCTTGCCGGATTTCTGGCAAGCGTTCTTGCGGCTCTGGTTCTCCACATGATGAACCTGTAAACGCAAGTGCCCCGTAGGAAGTGGCATTCCTACGGGGCGCAAACTTGTGAATCCTGTATTCACGGGGGACGTGTCCCACAGGGCGGCGGGTGTTGACGCACCTTGCCGCCCTCCTTTTTTCAATAGCTATTCATCGTCCGAAAAGCAAGCCCGGTGGAGTCCGCGGACGGCTTCGGCCATCCAATGGATTTCATGTTTCGTGGCCTGTCCCATGAAGAGGAAGGGCAGGGCGTTACGGGTGAGGTGAAAGAAACGGTGTTTCCTGCCCTCCGCGTCAATGCGGGCGGCGGGGATAAAGGCCGCCGCCGCAAAGCCGGGCGGAAGGATGGAACGCACGCGGTCAATGTCCCGCATGAGCTTGGAGTGCTTGCGTTGCAGGCCATGGGCGGCGTCGAGGGTGGTGAGCATATCCGCCTCCTACCATGCGTTCAGTGCGCGGGCGTATTCCAGCAGGAGCATTGCCGGATTCTTTTCGTCCGGCAACCTGTCGTCAAGGGAGTGCAAGGCAGCGATCATGCGCTCGGTGAAGTACCGTTCCCATTGCGCTCCGACGCGGGTGTCGGAAAAGGGGCGGTCGGGAGCTTGCTTGTAGACGCGGCGTTCCAGCACGGTGAAGACGGGGATGCTTATGGTAATCAGCCTGCTGCACAGGCGACCGAAGGTGCGGGAGTAGTTCTGTTGGGCCTCCCGGATTTCGGCGGCGAGTTCCAGTATGGCGGCTTCATCAAAACGCGAAGCAGCTGGCAGGGCGGGGCGATTGCGCTTGCGGGCGGCTGGGGTGGAGAGGGTGACGGGCTGCTCAACAGGCACCCGGTCCCCGTACTTCTCGATCACGTCAAGTACCCACCTGCGGAATGCCTTAGCCACGGGCGTGCGGGCGAACATCGCGAGCAGGTGGCAGCCGCGCAGGGAGAAGATGCGGACCCGGACGGTCAAATTGACCGTGTCGAAGTTTTCAACCACTTGCGTCATGTTTTCGGTGAATTCATCGGCGTTTCGCTCATAGAGACGACGTACGGAATTTTCGTCTCGATACCCTAAAGCGCGGGCAAGTTCTGAGGAGCGAAACCAAGGCTGATTGTTTCGGATGACGGGGGAGAAGGTGAAGTCGTTGAAGCACAGAGAAGCGGTCATAATGACCTCCGAGAGTTGGGATTTGTGGAAATAAAAAAGGCGACCACAACGCTCCCCAGCTCTCGAGCTGCCGGGGCCTCACGGACACCCGGACGTTGTGATCGCCAATATCTGCCTGTGTATAGCAGTAGGCTTCTTGATGTTCAATCTGCAAAGTCAGTGCTTGGGGCAGAGACAGGCGGCAGACAACGCCTCGAGAGTAGGGAAGTCCAGAAAACACGAAACGTGGGGCGGTGTCAAGGGTGACTGTTTTTATAGTGAATCCTGTTCATTTTTCTTTTGTTCTTCTATGTACTTATCAAAATTAGTATATTCATATGATAATAATATCAATGATGAGTCAGATGATAAAGCAATTGTTTTAAGCATAATGCTTTCTATGTTGTCTTTATTGTCTTTTGGATTCCAAAAAGCGGTAAGGATTCTTTCTTCTTTATATAATCCCATTGTCCAATATTTATCCTCTTTCCATACACTTCCATTCATAATGAAATCATTTTTTTTACCTATTCCATATTTCGAGTTAATTTGATCATATAATTTTTTGAATAATGATTTTACATTAATTCCGTATGCATCATTATGTATTGATTTTGTTATTCCTGAAATTTTTACAAGACCATGTTGTGGCGAAAAAGTAAAAAGGTAGTTTTCAAAGTCTGAATGCGGCTTTGGGACAGATTGAGAAATAAAATTATCTTTATTTTTGCCACTTACGGTAATGTTTTGGTATTTATCTACAGTGTCTCCCATGTTCGTTCCAAAAGGACCAGCAAAGGCGTTTCCCCCACACATCACCACCACAGCCAACGCTACAATCAGTTTTCTCATAATCTAATCCTCCTACCCACCCCACATCATAGCATTCCGGGAAAGTCAACTTCCATCCGCAAAAATCGCCGTGCCGTGCAACATAGGAAATGAGACATGGCAAAGAAAACCCCCGGTATTTATATAGCTATTCGCGGTGATGTGTCCGCCTTTGAAACTGATCTGAACCACGCCCGGCAAATAGCGAAGGCACAGGGCGAGGCCATAGCCAAAAGCATCGGCAACGCGGTTTCCAAGGCGGACCTCACGGGCGGAATAACCAAGCTCACCCGCGAATTGAAGACGGCGCAGGCCGCCTTGTCTGCGGGCGCGTTTAAGACGCAGGTGTCCGGGCTGGAAGACATTGCCAAGGCTGCCGGGGTGTCCTCAAAGCAGCTTGAGGGTCTGACAAACTCCATGCTCAAGTCG
Source organism: Candidatus Bilophila faecipullorum (assembly GCA_944326695.1). Taxonomy (GTDB): domain Bacteria; phylum Desulfobacterota; class Desulfovibrionia; order Desulfovibrionales; family Desulfovibrionaceae; genus Bilophila; species Bilophila faecipullorum. The sequence continues at coordinate 14,744 of CALVEZ010000007.1, forward strand.
CAGGCCGCCGCGACAGCAAACCGGGCTTTCGAGTACCTGCAAAAGAACGCCGGGCTTTCCACCATCCAGCTTGCCAAGCTGCGGGCGCAACTGGGGGACACGTCTGGCGCGCTCTCTACGCTTTGGAGCGGGGCGAAGGCCGCTGCCGTTCCGGTCATAGCCGTAGGCGCGGCGGCGATTTACGCCGGGAAAGCATGTTTTGACGCTTCATTGCAAATGGATAGGCTGGTGAAGTCCTATACCAGCATCGAGGGCTCTACAGCCGGGGCCATTTCCAAGCTTGATTACATCTATGAGGTAAGCGCAAAGCTCGGCCTCGAATTTCAGAGCACGGCGGAGAGCGCCAAGGGATTTTTTGCCGCGGGCAAAGGCACAACGCTACAGAAAGACTTGAACAATATCTTTGAAGGTGTGGCGCAGGCAGGGACCGCGCTTTCCTTGACCACGGATCAGATGGACGGCGTGTTCCTCGCGCTCGGCCAGATGATCAGCAAGGGCAAGGTGCAGGCCGAAGAATTGCGCGGGCAGTTGGGCGAACGGTTGCCGGGATCGTTCAACCTTGCGGCCAAGGCAATGGGCGTCACCACCGCGCAGCTCGACGACATGCTCAAAAAGGGACAGGTCACAGCGGAAGACATGCTTCCTAAGCTGGCGGCTGTTCTCAAAGAGGAGTTTGGCCCGGCAGCGGAACAGGCCGCACAAGGAGCGCAGGGTGCGGTCAATCGCCTGAGTACGGAATGGAATCTGTTTAAGGCCACTGTGATGGACAATAAGGGCATTATTGCGGCCATCAATGCCATAACTGAAGCCTTGAAAAGAGATCAGGCTTTAATAGATGCGGCACGCCGGGAGGCTGCCATTAAGAGCCTTGCGACTGATGGTGTCATTAAGCGAGGAGAGAAACAAGTCACTGATGTGGATATGGCCTCGGGTGCAGTGACTGTACAAAAGGTTAAGTTTTATACGGAAGAACAGATTCAGGCTCGTATAGGGCTAGAAAAGGCATGGGAAGCACATAACAAGATTTCCCTACAGCTTCAGGAGGAAGAAACCAAGATCATCTCGGATGGCTCTGCTGCGGTAAAGGAGTATCTTAAGAATACTCTTGAAAGCAAAAGGGCTGCTCTGAAAGAAGATTATCACAACACACTGGAAGCTCTCGACAAGCAGGTTGCCGTCTACAAAAAACAGGGGCAGGACGTTTCCGGGCTTGAAAAAGAGCGAGTGAAAGTTACTGCGGAGTATCGTCGACAGCTTGAGGCGTTGAACAAAAAGGGTGCTTCTTCCGCCGAAGCTGCGGCCAACCGTGCGGCGACCGCTCTAGCGGCCTACGATGCGGAACTCGCCAAACTCATGAAGTCCAGCCGTGATGTTGAGCAGGTCAAGATCGAGGAGAAGCTGAGGAAGATCGCCAAGGATGCCAAGCTTCCCGCCGAGGCTTTGGAAGAACTGCGCCACGCGATGGAGCAGGAAACCGACTTCAAGTGGATGCAGGGCATCTTGTCGTATGCCGATCCTGCGGCCGCCGCCATCGCCAAGGTGGATAGGGAGTATCAGGGCTTCCTTCGGGATGTGCAGTCTCTGAAAAAGGAAGACCCGGAAAAGTACGCTCGGCTCATGGCGAAGGCCGAGGCGGAACACGAGAAAGCCATCCGCAAGGCCAACCGGACCAGCAAGGAACAGAATGATCACACGCAGGAAAAGCTCGCGTTCTACAAGGAACTGGAAGAACTGACGGGCCAGTACGGGCTTTCGCTCAAGTACCAAAACGACTTGCTCAACGAACAGGTCGAGCTTTGGCGCGATGCGGATATTCCCGAGGAGTACATCAACAAGATGCGGGAATTGCGGGAACTGCAAATGTCCCGCGATTGGGTGGACGGCGCAAAACGCGGGCTGCTTGAGTATCGGGCCTCTGCCTCCGATACGGCCAAAGGCGTAGAGGAATCGTTCAAGGGCCTCTTCGACGGCATGGACTCGGGCTGGAAGTCGGCATGGCAGCAGATGATCGAGACGGGCAAGGTGTCACTTTCGTCGTTCCGCTCGCTGTTTGCGTCGTTCCTTGCCGATCTCCTGCACATTGCGATCACCCGGCCCATCACGGTGCAGATTGCGGGCGTGGTGTCCGGTATGCTCGGCACGGGCGGCGTGGCGTATGCTGCGGGCGGGGCCGGAGGGTCGGGCGGCGCGGGCGGGCTGCTCGGGAACATCCCCTTTTCTTCTTTGCTTCCTGATTCGATAACGGGCGGCGTGTCCGGCCTTTTGGGGGCCACTCTACCGGGCACGACAGCAGTACTGACGACACCGGGGGCGTACACGGCGGGGGAAATCCTGCTCATGCAGGGCGGCGGTGCAACGGCTGGGACCGTGGGCGGGCAGGCGGCGCTCGTGTCCAGCGGCCTGTCCCTCGGTTCCGCACTCACGTACGGCGGCTTTGGTTCTCTCGGCTATTCGCTGCTCGGTGGGGCACTCGGCTTGCCGCAAGGCAAGTATTCCGGCCTTACCGCTGGCGTGGGGGGCGCACTCGGCGCATGGGGCGGTTCCGCCCTCGGCAGCGCAGCCGGCATCGCTGCGGGTTCAACGCTCGGCTCAGTCGTGCCCGTCATCGGGACGGCGCTCGGCGCTGTGGCGGGCGGGCTCATTGGGAGCATGTTCGGCAAGACGAAGACACATCCCACAGTCTACACGAATGTGCCCGAGGCGTCGCTTGTCGGGACGGACTGGGCCGAGGCGTTCAAGCAAGGGGCATGGGGCCACCGCATGAGCGCCGGAGAGATCGACTCCTTCTTTGACGAGATCGGCGGCTACGCCAACAACACGGCGCAGACGCTCCTCTCCTTCGCGCAGTCGTTGCCGGAAGCCTATGCCGCCGGGGTGACGGAAAACCTCAAAAAACAGACCGTGGGCATGGGTCGGGGCACCACAGCGGGACGCGGCTGGGTGGGCAATCGCGGGCCTTCCGCGTGGGACTTGCAGTTTTATGACGACGAGCACGCGGAGCGGACCTACCGCACCACGCAGCAGGACATCGCCCGCGTTATGCTGCAAGGGCTGGCGAAGTCGATGGAGGCCGCCGGGACAAGCATCCGGGACATCTTCCCGCATCTGAACCTGCGTGCCAGCAACGCCGATCTGTCCGAGTCCGACGAATGGACCAACGCTGTGGCGGGGCTCACGGCGATTCAGGGCATTCAAGAGGCCATCAAGGGCATCGACGGCGCGCAGATGACGCAGGCCGAGCAGCAGGCGCAGGCGTTTGTCGAACAGCTTGAGGCGCTTTCGTCAGCCGTGGCGTCATACGGCGTGGATAAGGGCTATGCCGACAAGCTGGTTGAAGAGTACCGGGCGGCGTATGTTGACACTTACGTCAAGTCGCTGGACGAGATGCTTCATCCCCTGTCGCAGGTCGAGCAAGAAGCTAAAGGTTATCGGGAGGCCATCGACGGCTACGTCAAGGCCCTTGAGACGATGCAGGCGTCGGAGGCGCAGCTTGCCAAGGTCCGTGGCTACACACAGACGGCCATCGACAACATCATTTCTTCGTTGGAGTCCTCTCTTTCCCCCATGGCCGAGATCGAACAGGCCCAGCAGAACGCCAACGCGGTCATCGACCAGCACATCGCCGCGTTGCAACAGCTTGGAGCTTCGGAAGGCGAGATTGCCCGCGTGGAAGCCCTGCGCGCCGAGGCTGTGAAGCAGGCCACGGAGGAATTGCTGCGGTCGTTTGAGCAGAACGTCGCCCAGAGGTGGGCGGCCATCGACGGAACCAGTGACGAAGTGGGCCGGGCCATTTCGCAGGAAAACGAACTGCGGGAGGCGATCCAGAAATTCGGGGAAGGCTCGACACAGGTTGCGGAGCTTTTGAAGCTCCACGCAGCGGAAACGGCCAAGGCCGCCGAGGAAGCGGCAAAGGCGGCGCTGGAAGCCGCCAAGTCGGAGTATGAGGCCCTCAAGTCTCAGATGGACGCGCTGGAACAGCAGCGGGTGCAGCTTCAGCAGCAGGCGATCCAAGAAAAGATCAGCGCCCTCAACGAACAGCTTTCCGCCGCAAAGACGCTCAAGAGTACATGGGAAGGGCTCGACAAGAGCCTCGGGCAAGCCCGCTACAACCTGTTTGCCGGGGCCGCCAATATAGACGCTATGAGCCGTCTAGGGACAGTGCAGGCCGAATTCAGACGGCTGTCCGGGCTGGCGTTTGGCGGGGACTCCGAGGCGGCGGGCCAGCTTGCGGGCGTTGGGTCCAGCCTGCTCGACCTCGTGAAGCAGACGGCGGGGACGGAAGATGAATACCTTGACGCTTTCTGGGCCGTGAACGCGCAGTTGAAGAATGCACAGGATGCGGCGGGCGCGCAGGTATCATCCGCCGACAAGCAGCTTGAGGTGTTGCAGGGCCAGCTTGATGTGCAGAACGCCGCCCTTGCACAGCTTCAGGGCCAGAGTGCGACGCTGGAAGAGATCGAGAAGCAGATTGCGGAATTAAGGCCCCTCCTTGAAGCGGCCGGGCAGAAGGCCGGGATCAAAGCGTTTGCGAGTGGCGGCCTTGCCCTGCCGGGATGGGCACTTGTGGGCGAGAAAGGGCCGGAACTGGTGAACTTCTCTCAGCCCGGGCGAGTCTACACGGCCGCGGACACGGCGGCGCTCTTTCGCAGCGCGACGCCTCGGGCGGCTGACGCCGGAAGCAGCGAGGAAGTCCGGGCCCTGCGGGAAGAGGTTTATCAGCTTCGCCGGGACATGAACATCCTCCTTAGCGAGGTAGCGAAGTACGGGCGTCGCGTGTCGGATTTGGTTGAACTCTGGGACGTCGAAGGAGTACCGACGAAGGTGGGCGCATGAAGGTCATAGAACCGCAGGCGATCAGACTGTTGTCCAGTTCCGTGCCGGAAAACGACGCCCCGGCGTGGAGCGCGGGCACGGCGTACCAGATCGGGGATTCCGTTGTGCATGACCACAAGGTCTACAAGGCCGTGGGAGCCAGCACGGGCAGGCAGCCGGACCAGAACTGCGAGGGTACGGACGCCGCGTGGCGGCTCATTGGGCCCACGAACCAATACGCAATGCTTGACCAGTACGTCTCTACCCAGACCGTCGCTCCCACGGACGTCGAGACGTTGACCTTCACAGTGTCTTTCAACCGCTGCACAGCGTTCGCATTGCTGAACTTCAAAGCAACGGGCATTCGGGCTGTGGTGAAAGACGGCGACGGCCTCGTCATGTATGACCGCACGGTGAACACACTGAAAGACGTTGACGGGTATTGGGACTACTATTTCAGGCCGTTGGAGCGAGTTGTAGATCAGGCCGTGACCGAAATCCCCGTCTCACCCGTCGCCACGCTCGAGGTCACGCTCACGCAGAAGGGCGGTCCCGCGCTCGGTCACGTCGTTGTGGGGCAGGCGTGGCCTCTCGGCCTGACGCTCTACAATACGCAATGCTCTATCCGCGATTATTCACGTAAAGATACTGACGAATTCGGCAACACGCGGCTGGTGAAGCGGGCCAACGCCAAGCGCACGAGCATTCCCCTCTACCTGCACCCATCCCGGCTCGACACCGTGCGTGAGCTTCTCGCCCGGCTGCATGGCCTGCCTGCGCTCTGGCTTGGCGATGATAACGAAGGCGTGGGCTCATATCAGGCCCTCACCGTCTGGGGCTGGTTGGAAGACTGGCGGGCAACCTTTGCCGGGCCGAATGAGATTTCTATGAACATCGACGTACAGGGGTTGAAGTAATGGCAGTGAAGCAGCTTCCCAAACTCTCTGAGCTCCCCGAGCCCCCGGACAGGCTGGTGGGCGATCAAGAACGCTTTGACGTACTGACGTTCAACAGTCTGAAAGCGCAAAAGAAGATGGTCAACGATGACCTGAACAAGACGTTCATCCCAAAACTCAATGAGTTTGCTGTGGACGTCAATGCCAGCGTGGATGCCGCCGCGCAGAGCGAACGCAATGCGGCTGCGGCGGCAACCACTGCGGGGAACAAGGCGAACGAAGCCGCCTCCTCCGCAACCACGGCGGGCACGAAGGCCGGAGAAGCGTCAAAGTCAGCAGCGGCGGCGAAGACGAGCGAGACGAACGCGGCAGCCTCGAAAACCGCTGCGGCCAAGTCCGCCACAGATGCGCAAGCCGCCCAAAGAGGAGCGGAAGCGGCCCGCGACGAAGCGCAGGACCTCGCCAACGTCGGCTATGCTTCGGATGCTAAGGCCGGGCTTGCAAAAGTCGACGGAAAGACAATGCAGGCCGATGCAGGCGGCATGATCACCGCGAAGGATGTCGCCATTGGCGGCGATAAAACAGACTTGGCTTCTGACCGTGGGCAGATTGGCAATATTCCTACGACACGCATCGCGGATTTCAATACTTTTTTGGAATCTGGCGTTTACCGGGCAACGTGGGGTGGTGATAATCCCGGCTTGAATACACCTCCAGGCACCGTCAATGGTATGGTCTATGTTGCTTCATGGAAGAATGCCGTCGGTGAAATCATGGAATGTCGTCAGATTGTATACCGGTTAGGTACGCCGGGTAGTAATGACTGGAATATTTTCACTCGTGAGATGATGTCGGGCGGTACGTGGTCCCCGTGGCGATGGATGCTGACGGATATATCTCTCGGTGATGGGCTTCGTTTTACCTCCGGCAAGTTTTCTGTTCCCGAATATGATGGTGCTACGTCTTCAGCAGACGGAGTGAGCGGTCTTGTGCCGGCAGCGACCAGCGCTCAGGCAGACCATGCACTCACCGGGGACGGAACGTGGAAGTCGTTTTTGTCTACGAATGGAGGCACCGTATCGGGTGCTGTCACCGCAACAGGCGGTTTTAAGGGAAAAGCGGATACCGCCACCAAACTTGCCACCGCCCGTACCATTGATGGGGTCAGCTTCAACGGCTCGGCCAACATCACCCATTACGGCAGCTGCGCCACCGAAGCCGCGACTGCGGCCAAAGTCGTCGCCTGCACGGGCTTCGCACTCGCCACGGGTTCGCGTATCACCGTGCGCTTCACAGTCACGAATACGGCCGCAAGCCCAACCCTCAACGTAAACGGCACCGGGGCCAAAGCCCTCCGCTACCGCAACGCCGCTATTGCAGCGGGCTATCTGGCCGCCAACCGTACCTACGATTTCGTCTACGACGGCACCTACTATCAGCTCGTCGGCGACATCAATACGGACAGTACGGCCATACCTAAAGGAACCCGGATGCTTTTTTATCAGGCATCCGCACCTTCCGGCTGGACACAGCTGAAGGACACGGAGCTTACGGACGCGACCATCCGGCTTGTCACGGGCGGCGCTGGCGTGACCGAAGGCAGCCGCGCCTTTCAGGACGTCTTCAAGGACGGGCTTGCCAGTACGAACGCCGCAGCCGGCGGCACGGTGGGAAACACAACGTTGACGGAAAGTCAAATGCCCTCGCACAGGCATTCGATCACGACCTGCGCGGACAACGGCACCAGCAATAGCTATCCGATGGGACCGGGCGACACGCAGCGCACGCAGACCAACTGGACCGCCAACACGGGCGGCTCCGGTGCGCACGCCCATAGCTTTACCGGAACATCGCATAACCACAGCCTCAACCTGAACGTGAAACGCGCCACGTGCATGGTGTGCTCCAAAAACTAGGAGAGCGAGATGTCAGGATGCCCCTACAGAAATTTTGACGAATGCCCGCAGCACAACAAAAAAGGCGGATGCGAATTCTGGATGTCATACAGCAGCACAAGCGGCGTGACGGAGGCGGCAATGGAAGGATGCGCCGTAGTCCTGACGCCGATGCTGCTTTTGGAGCAGGCGAACGCTCTCGGCAAGGTCGCGGGTCAAGTCAACGGCGTGGCTGCGGAAGTCTCGGCGGCACGCGCGGAAGCGACACGAGACGCGGAAGCCGCAAGACGTCAGCTTGTAGGCTTGGCCATAGGTCACATCGAATTGATAGAGCCGGACTATCCGAGCATTGGAGGTTCCCATGCGTGAGCATGTTACTGTTGTGCCGACCGACCGCCTTATTAGAGTAGACGGGATACCCCTGCGCTTTGACTTCGCCGCCCCCGGCTCTCTGCGCGCCCTGCAATGGCATGGCGGTTCCGGGCATATGGAATGGACAGACGACCTCAACCATCCGTTGACCTCCGTGGATTATGCACAAGACGTCGCTCCCTTCGTCGAACTGTGGGAAGCGGAAAAGGCCCGGCTGGAGGCCGAAGCTCAAAGGCCGCCTACTTTGGAAGAGGCAAAGGCCGCCAAGCTCGCAGAAATCAACGCCGTCGCCGATAAGGCCATAGCCACACTCACGGCGACCTATCCCGACCGCGAGATCGCCACCTTTGACAAACAGGAAGCCGAAGCCAGAGCCTATGCCGCCGATCCCACAGCAGCCACGCCGCTCCTCTCGGCCCTCTCGCAAGCTCGGGGCATGGAGCTTCCCGAACTTGTGCGGCGCGTCATCGCCAAGGCCGACGCCTTCGCCGTGGTCTGCGGTTCCATCATCGGGCAGCGTCAGGCTCTCGAAGACAGGCTTGATGCCTGCGAGACGCTGGAGGATGTAGAGGCCCTCACCGTCGCCATTACCATGCCGGGCGAGGAGGCGGAAGCATGACCTACCTCGAAGGTGTGCTCATCGCCCTCGACCAGTTCATCAATGCCATACTCGGCGGCTGGCCCGACGAGACGCTTTCCTCCCGCTGTTGGCGGTGGAGCCGGGATGGAGTGCGGGACTGGCCCCGGCGTATCGTGGACGGGCTGCCTTTCTGGAAAGCTGGGCACTGCCTGCGCGCATACGATGGAGAGCGGAAAAGGCTGCAATGCCCGCCGGAGTTGCGGAAGGGATAGCCGCTTCTACAGGCAGGAAACGACGGGAAAGGGCGGAGGTGGTCTCCGCCCTTCTTCGCTTCAGAGGTTATCCTTTTCGTTCATGGCGGATTTGCCGCTTCGTCCCTTCTGCCCGGTCCCCGCTCTTCTCTCCGGAGACTCCGTAATACCGGGCACCGGGCAAAAGGAGATTCAAACGCTGGCATTCCCGCTCCATTTTATCAAGCAAGTCATGCAGCTCTTCTTCATCCTCGGCGCTTATCTCCTCTTTCGAGGCGAGAAGGGCTTTCACACCCATCAATGCTTTTTCCATTTTCTCCACATGCAAGAGCATCTTTTCTTTCTGCCTTTCCCGATCCTTTCTGATACGTACCTCCAGCCATTGCAGAAGGATGTCATTTTCCAAGGCATGGCACAGATCGGGGATTATGCCCATGCGCGGTGAATAATCGTCATCCTCTTGGAGGTACCGTGTAATGACACCTCGGGAAATACCCAGATGGTCAGCGATTTCCTTTTTGGTCTTCCCGCTGAATTCTTTGGCCGTGCGCACCGCTTCCGTTACTGTCATTTCCTTAAGATTCATCATGTCACCAGTCTCCTATAAGGTTAAGAATTAAACAATTCTTTGGCCTTTAACGGAGACGGGTTAGGCTTTCATCTTAAAAAAATCAGGAAAAAATTTACGCATTTTTGTGCACAGCATAATCATAGGAATATTGTATGAAAAAAGCAAAAGCCGGAAACCCTACAGCCTTCGGCCTTGTTTTGCGAGATACGGGTAAAAAAATGATGGTAAAAAACTAAGACGAAGAGCCCGCGTCCGCCTTTTTCATCGTCTTCTTCTCCAAAATTTCCACCACGGGCATGGAGGTATTTTCCGTTTTTCCACGGGAAGGAAGGTACCGCCATAAAGAGTTTCCTCAATGCGTCCAAGCTCCTCTATGAGCCTGTCCACTCCCTCCTGAATTTCCCGCACGGAAGGCGATACGGACTCTTCCCCCACAAGGCGGCGCAATTCATCAAAAGCGGTGGCGGCCCGGGCCAGCCCTGAAAGTATTTCCTTCCGGTGCAGCTCCTTTCCGTAGGCGGGAGGAATATCGGCGGTCAACCAGCGGACAAGAATATCGTTGCCCAGCACCTTACCGAGACGGCGGCTCATTTCAAGGCTGGGCAAATAGGCGTCATGCGCATTGAAATACCGTTTCACGATAGCCAGTGAAACGCCAAGCTTCTGTGCTATCTGCTCTTCGGTGAGCCCACTTTCCTCCTTGGCAAGGCGTAAAACTTCCTTGCACGTCAATAGACTGTAATCTTTCACTCTGTTTTCTCCTATAGCGTGATGTAAAGAGGCAGTCTCTTGAAAAGCTGCTCCACTTTTCACTCTAGGGAGGAAAAGCCATAGAAAGGCATGACGCTTCCATGCCTATACTCTTCACTCCCCTAATGATAGGAAGATTGATATATAGAAAATGAATCGTGTGGATTTTTCATAGAGAAGCCTCACTTTAATTGGTGCAAATATATTTTTCTGTCACGGTATCTTTTATAGACAAAAAGATACCGTGACAGCCCTCATAGGGATCGTGTTATAATAGCTGGGTATGTAAAAACGAAGGAGTTGCTATGAGGGAGGTATCGAGAGCCATCATGGTAGGTGCGTGTGAACTGGCGTGTCGCTATCCCGAGCTTTCACTTGAAGACGTGGCGGGGGATGCGCGTCAGCTTGCGGAGATGGTGGCTCGGTATGGGATGAAGGATGCCCGAAAGGAAGAGAGCGTGCTTATGGCGGCCTGTTGGTTCATCGGTGCCGACAGAAACCTTTCCCCACATGGGGCTATCGACAAGGCGTTGATGCTGTGGGATGCTGTGAAAGAAGAGGAAGGACAGGTTTAAAAGTAAAAAGCCCGGAAAATTTCCGAGCCTTTTGCATATAATATACCAGATACGTACACATGTAAGGTCAGGGTGTCCCAAATCGCGCGCCAAACTGTCCCAAATCGCGCGCCGCGTTAGTATGGTAGCGGCGTATAAGGGGCTGAGGAGGGCGGTCATGGCGGACGTGGCCCGCTACCAGTACAAGCCGTTTGATGTTGCAGTATGTTTCCTCGTTCTCATGTTTCTGCCTGTCCCGGCGCGGCGTCGGCTGTTGTCCACGCTGCGGGGAAAGCTGAAACCCGGGCGGCGCGATCATCGTCGTGGACAAGGAAGAGTCCCCCGGCGGCTATCCGGCTACGGTGCTGTCCCGGCTGACGTGGGACTGCAAGCTCAGGCAGGGCGCGGAACCGGGGGCGGTGACGCGGAAAGAGCTTTCATTGTCCGGCGTGCAGCGACCCCTTTACCGTGGAGAGTTGGGGCCCGACGCCGTGGAGGTGTTCCGGTTCGGGGATTTTGCAGGATGGTTAATACCATCGGTTTGATAGAAAATTGCTTGAAATGCACCATCCATTTGGTGCAAAAAAAGGATAATATACTGTTTTTATTTGTAAATATATCTGGCTGTTAATCACTAGGTTGGCGGTTCAAGTCCGTCCCGGGGAGCCAGAAAGTACAAGGCCCTACAGTAAAAGCTGTAGGGCCTTTTCTGGTTATGGAGCGTTGTTGTCCCCATTTTGTCCCCATTCCTTCTGGGATGAAAAGTGTTTCTTCGTGAATATAGGTGCTGATTCTTCTCCAAATCAAAATTGTACCCACGCAGGATGCTTCTTACTGGATAGCCACAACGAAAAGCTCTCCGTTCTTTCAGAAGGAACGGAGAGCTCATTTCATTGCATTTTCAAGAAAGAATGCTCAATGAGACTTTGGATATCATCTAATGAACTTGCCTTCGCCACTGCCACTACCAAGGACGATAACATGGCGACGTCATTAATTTGATCAACTTTCGTGAGTAAAGAAGGCTCAATTTTTTCGAAGCGAGAAAGCAGCAGATTTGTTACTGCGGAACGTAACCCTTCGGCTTTTCCTTCAACTCTCCCTTCAACTCTCCCTTCTGCCTTTCCCTTATTGTAGAATTCCGGAAACCAGTATTCCTCAAAGGACTTCATGGGAGCAGTGATACCTTCCTGCATGGCGATTTCCTCTATGCTTTGCTTGATGCGTGATTCGGTAATATCCGGATTGGTCTGCTGAACGTAATTCAGGAATATCTTGATAGTATCCATAATTTCCTGATTCATAGCAGAATCCAGAAGCAGAAATATCCTTGCAATTTGTTCTACGGGGTGCTTCAGCAATAATGCCTGAAGCAAAAGAAGCATGGCATTGTCCGTGAGGTTTGCTCTCAGCTTTTCTTCGGGGAGTTCTGCGAGGTTGCAGATCAGCATGCTGAAATTGGGAATACATATGTTGAAGGGTGTGCCTTCCACGAAGAGTTCCCGTATTTGTCTCCCGTTCCATTTTTCCTTGCCGTGGTAGAACACGATGGGAATAATGAAAGGGAGATGCTTGCCTCTGGCCTGATATCGCCCCGAACTGACCTCGTCCTCCCACATGAGGGCCATGTACCTGAGCAACTGGAGGGCACAGGTAGGGGCCGGGTTGTGCTTATGCTCAAAGACGATGTAGATGCTTCCTTGTTTGCCGTCCTTTGTGAAGCACCGAAAGACGATGTCCGCGATGGATTCCTTTAGCCCCGGCGCTATGAAGCTTTCCCTTGTTGGTTCCAGACTGGAGATGTCCAGAGCTTCGTACATTTCCCTTGGGAGAAACTCCCTGAGGAAGTTTCCCATGGCTCCGGGATTCGAGAAGTATTTTCTGGCGACCAAATCGTGCGGGTTGTCTACCTTTTTTGTGTTCATTGAGGGAGAGTAAGGCAAAAGGTTGCGGTTGGCAATTCCGTGAGTAACGCTGGAGGGATATCTTCCTCCAGCAAAGGCTCCTTTAGAAATTTGCTTCGTTGGAAAAGCCCGGTTTCTCCTCGTTTCCCTGCCGATACTATTCGTTTCCCACTCCATCCAATTCCTCCTCCGTGAATCCGAACGCCGCCAGCGTGTTGATACTTCCGACGATGATCCCACCAATGAAATAGAGAAGTTTCTCCATAGGGAATTCCTTTGGACAAGGCAGGTGTTTTTACCTGCCTTGTCAGGTTGTTAGATATAGTGATTTTGTGACAATGATGGCATCTGCATACATGGAGCAGGTACGTATCGAGGACTTGGCCTGTCTGGTTTCCCGTCGAAGATCGTTTCTTCAAACAGTTCAGCATGATTACAGACAAGGATGATCGTAACGTTATTATCTGAAGTTAAGTTCCATATTCAGCCTTCCTGTTCCTCTGCATAGAGGACAAATCACGAGTTGTTCTCCTCCGTAGGAGGGACAATTTTCCGGATGTTTTTCTCCATATTCGAGAGGACATTCAATCATACCTGTTCCTCCGCATTCATCACATTCCATTTCCATCAAGTCCTCTTTTTTCATAGTGTATTCCTTATTGCCTGTTGTTCCGATACCGGAGTACGGCCAGCACTGAAGTTACAATAACTGATCCTATTTTGACCATACTTTCCATATAAACGAGAAACGTTGACGGGCTTTTACATGATGGACATATGTTATCATCCCATGTGTCTCCACCTTCAGCATAATTGTTACATCCGGGAGCCATGCATCTAAGGATTTTTGATTTACATGATGGACATCTGATAACATCTCTTCTGAATCTGTTTTTTTCAAAAACGTCATTTGAAGTTGGCTGAATTTCTTTTTTGCATATTGGACAATGTCCTTTTGGATAGATATCCATAGCTGTATTTACTTTGAATTATTAAACTAATGTGTTGAAGTGCCAATGATACTTTTCCTCAGCATATCAAAAAATACTACAGGTAATTCCATCAAATCGGAAATGCTTCTGCTGAAAACGGGAAGCATTTTCCTGATGCTGTCATCCAATATTCCCAGACCGTAGACTTCCAGACCGATTTTGTGCGCCATTGTAAGTGCCTTTCTTGTGGCAGGCACATCGTTGGGTTGCCCATCCGTCAGGATGAACAGCATTTTTCTCCGTTCTTTAGTGAATAGAAGTTGCTGCATGACCCACCAGAGTGCGGGAGCGAGAGGTGTTCCTCCGCTGGGCATGAGGTTGATGCGGGCATGAACGGGTTGCCCGGGTTTCACCAGCGGATAGACCGAACACGCATCTCCTCTATAGTTTCCATTGAAGGCAGTTATGGCCGTGTTGAGTCCTTTGATGCCGGAACAGGCTGACGCAATGGCATGGCAGGATGCCGTCGCGAGCTCCATAGGTTTGCCGTACATGCTGGCGGAAGCATCCAGCAGGATGTGGAGACTCGTATTGACGGTCATGGCTTCCGTCTTTTGGATGAAGACCTTGGGGTTTCCTGTTTTGGTTCTGAACAGCTTTGCCGTGTTGAGCCGCCCTCTTGTTGAAGGATAGGGAACGGATAGAGAGAGCGACTGCATGAGTCCCTGAATCCTGATGGACAATCCTCTCGTCATCAGTTCTATCGTTCTCAGCGTATCCGGGGGAATGGCGTCAGGCGTAACGGGGCGAATCCTGGCGACCGTCCAGTGTTCCGAGTCCATGCCTTCCGCCTGTGCCGAGAGCTTTTCCCTCAAAACCGTTCCCATCGTTTTGGGAAACGAATCTTCGTGAGTGTCCTGTGGTCCGTTTTTTCCTCCTGAAATGATGCTTTGTGTAGCCTCTGGACTATCCTGATTTTCTGTTGGAGATGTACTCTCTTGCGGCTGCTCAGGTATCCATTTTTTGATGATGGACTCCAGTAACAGCGCGTGGGCAATCGCATCCTGTGTCGTCCGTGTGTTTGCATGAATATTTTTGAGACAGGCATCCAGTTCTTTATCAATTCCCGGACAGGCCGTAACCATCTCTTTTCTTGAATAGGTTCTATTCTTTTCCACTTCGGAACTATCCCAACTCCTTACAGTCAAAAGGATATAGTCCAGAATAAAAAAGACCGGAGCGTTGCTTCCGGCCTTTTGTCTTTCTTTCCCAAAAAGATACGCAATGATGAAATCGAAGTTTTTTCTGCATCCGGGAAAGTGTTTTCCAAGCAGCGTTTCAACCCTCCAGTCTTCGATGATGTTAAAAAGGTGAAATTGCAATCTGGTGAGATTGGACTTCTGAAGCACTTGAAAATCTGTGTATCTAATATGTGCCGCTTCGTGGTCAACGTATCCCCTTGTCATATTGATATAGATTTTATCCATATCCATTTTGAGAGCAGGAATATGGATCGTTTTTCCATTCGTATAGGCTGTAGTTCCTCCTATTTCCACGGTGATGTTGTATTGCTTTCCCAGAATACAGGCCAGCAGAGGCAGACAGGACATGATGTCTTTGGTCCGGAGCATGGCTCACCACAGTCCCATGTTGGGGATATTTGCGGAATGGTTTTGCGGGACGGGCACAAAGGGGACTTCGTCGGGGATGGCGGATTGTTGGCATACGGTGAACACGTCATTGGCGAGAAGCGCGTTCATGACGTTCTGAGGGGTATGCCCTTCGATGAGCCTCTGGCTGTGGTGCAGCATTGAGGACGGATCGCGGAGCATGGAGACAACACCCTGCAAAAGGAGGATGTCCTTTCCGGTGATGTTGCCCTTGGCGGGGATGCTGTTGATGGCGGTTTGGATAAGGCTGGCGACAGGGGCGACGTGAGGCTCGATGAAAGTCAGCCCACAGAGCTTTTGGTGCAGTGTCCTGAGCGGGGAAAGGGCCTTGTGTGTCACCGTATTCTTTCCGGCGTAGACCTTTTGCCATATCTCGTTGGCGGAGTTGGCTATTTCGTTGAACAGCGTTCCGGCAAGACCTTCCACTTCCTCATTCAGCCCGGATTCACATACGGCGTTGGGATTATCGTGTTCGGTGAGCGGCGCGACCTTGTAAAGCTGCCACGAGAAGGACAGTCTTGAACGAACGTAGTCCGACCCTACCGTGGATTCCCGGATGATATTTCCCCACTTGCAGTGCTTGGCGATCCAGTTCTCGATGGACTGATCGTAGTCGGCAAGGAACGATTCCTTTTCGTGAAGGAATGTCTCCCTGATCCGGATCAGTTCGTCGATGATGTCCCCAGCCTTGTCTTCCGGAATGGCCCAGCCGGACATGAACCGGATGCCATGACGGTCGAGGTAGTTGAAGGCGCGGGCCTTCAGTGTGGTGAATATCTTGAGGCTGTCGGGATCGGCAATGCGCTTGCTCCCCAAAGAGGCAAGGTCTTCAGGAGGGAGTTCCGCACCGCCGAAGTCTTCAAGGCACATCTTCTTTCGGGCGGACCACACGCTGATGTTGAGGTTCAGAGCCACAAGGCTGTCCAGAATTCTGATATCGGAACGAATGGCTGTGTTCATGGTTTCCTCTCTATGGTTAGAAGGTTACGGCAAAGATACGCTGCACGAGTTCATGAAGCATCGCTCTCGTTGACCGTGTGGCCTTGAATGCGAGGGCACGATCCAGTGCATAGGAAAGCGGCTCGATGCCCTGATGGGCCAACGGCTGGAACTTGAGGGTAAGATCGGCCCACCGGATGAGGGTTCGGGTGGAGAGCGTCACTTCGATGGTATTTTCATAGGAATCGGCATCGCCCATGAAGAGCTTCCGGACTTCATTGGCGAAACTGACCATGTTCGAGGCGATGTATTCGGGAAGGTTCGGGAACTGCCGGGAGAGGAGTTCCTTTTCCGTTTCAGGCGCGGGATAGCCAACTTCGCACAGCAGAAATCGATCGAGCCATGCGATATTCTGCCGAGCGGCTCCCTGATAAAGTCCGGTGTCATCACCGCCCCCGTTGGTATTCGCGGTACAAGCGATGCGGAACATTTCATGCGGGGAAATGACCTCTCCTCCATTCTCCGGCAGACACAGGGGCGCGCCGTCCAGAACACCGTTGAGGCCAACGGCAACTTCAGGGGAGAGCAAATCCGCCTCGTTGATCAAAAGAATTCCCCCGTATCGCATGGCAAGCGGCAATGGTCCGTATTCATAGACCATGTTGCCTTTTTGCAGGGAAATGTGACCGCACAGGTCGGCAAACTCCAGCCGTCCGTGCCCCGTCACTTCAAACACGGGGTAGTTCAGCCGGGCGGCAAGCTGCTTGATGAGCGTCGTCTTCCCACATCCCGTAGGGCCGTACAGGTACAGAGGATCAAGGTCGTGCATGAACCAGACGACCACATCCCGTGCCGATTCATGGAAAATGTAGGTCGGATCAACGGATGGGGTGTACGAGCACGCTTTCTCATACCCTTTGACAGCTTTCCCTGTCGGCGTCCCCGTAAAGACCTGTCCGGCATCAAGCTGCACCGGAACGAGGGAGGCCAATTCCTTGAACAGATTTCGATTCATGGTTTTCTCCTTTGAAAACAAAAAATCCCGGCCTCTCCGAAGAGAAACCGGGATGTTCATAGGCAGTTTTACAACAACTAGGAGCCGACAACCTTCAATGCCTGTGCTCTGTGCATCCACAGGTACATCGGCGTATCCTGAAACGGTTGGAACATGCATCTGCTATAGAACCGCTTCACTTGCTCATTTTTCGCCTGAACAAGAAAGAACGCCCACGCAAGCTCATTGTGGAGCGAGCGCCGAAGAGCATCAAAAACAAGCAGAGACCCGATATGTTGTCGCTGAAATGCGTTGGAAACGGCAAGCCTCCCCAGCAGGATGGAGGGAATGTCCTGATACCGGGGAAGTGCCTTTCGTATTTCCTCGGGAAGTCGATCCAAAACTACGGATGCCGCAGCAAGAGTATAGTATCCAATTATTCTTTCAGGATGTTCTTCCTCCGTAGCAACAATGACCGTTGAGAAACCACGTTGGGCATCCTGACGGGCCTGCTTTTGGAGGTAAGTGTCCAATGCGGTATTTCCGCATGAAAACCCTTTCCTGTCATGAGACTTGGAAAGCAACGAAAACAGCAGGTTCATACGCTCTTGACCCTGTCCCGATATTCAGAAGCTATCCGCTTCATGAATTCAGTAGGCTCCTCACATGATTGCGTACGAAGAACCTCAGCCAGCACAGCCTGATCCTTCAGCGTCAATTCGATTCGCGTATGCGTGGAGATGACCTTTTCCGCTTTTTCCAGCATGGCGGCGATCAGAAAATCCGTAAAGCTCCGCCCTTCAAGGGAAGCAGCCATTTCAACCGTTTCTCTGACGTGAGAAGGGATACGAATGTCGAATCGTGATGTCCGGGAAGAGAATTGTGTCATGGGACACCTCCTGTTTAAAAAAATACGGTTTAAAACCGTATAGGTCAATCCCGAACCGCATAGAGCCTTTCAAAGGGAGCGCCCTGTTTTTCGCACCTCGCCATGAGCATCTGGGCTTCCTGTTCTCCCAACAATGTTTCAAGTTCCTCATTCAGCCGTTTTCGATCCAGTGTTACTCTCCCGTTCTGCGGGAGCACCCGGAACGTGTGGTTTCCTGTGTTAATCCATTCTCCTTTGACCGTATGGGAAAGCTGGTAGGCGACTTTCAAACGGGATTCCAATTCTCCGATCTCTGCTTCAATGGATTTTTTCTGTATTTTCAGCTTGATAAACTTTGCGAGGGTATCCTCCCACTCAGGATGTGAAGAACCTTTGAAGTGCGGACACTCCTTCTTCCAAAGACACGATGGGCACAGGGGGGAAAGTCCCTGCGCCGTTTGAACCGTATTCAGATTCACTTTGTTTTCCCTGAGATCATTCATGGTTTCCCAAAATTCGGAAGCCATATCCAGACACAGGGCAACATCCGTATCTTCAGGAAGAAACGGGCCAAAGGCTTTGGTATCGCACATGGACAGGCAGAGAATCCATCCTTGAATGTCACAAGCTGAAGTATCAGGAAGGGATACCCCAAGGCATTCATTACAGATTTCAGGGAATGTCCTGTGGTGGAGGACTTCTCCGGTGTCCATTACCAAGTTGAAAACCGGATGGTTCCAGCAGGCTTTGAGCAAGGCCGTCTGCCCGCCGATTTGCATGGCGTAGCTCTCAGAAAGCGTTGTCGGCAGCCTTGCGGTGGATTTGACTTCCAGAATTCGTACTGTCGGTTGGGGTTGGGTAGCGATGAGCGTGAAGTCCAGATGGGCCTTGATGGGGACGTCTCCGTGCATGAGCTCGATTTCCAGTTGAGACAAGGGGGAGAGGTCGTATCCCATGAGCGCCTGATGGACACCCTTCTCAAACCAGTGCCCTCTTTGAAGGGTTATCTGGCGCTTGAGAGCTTCAGCAGTATTTTGAGGGGCAGGAGTATAGAGCTTGGCAGCCAGTGCCGCCCGTGGGCAGTCCAGCATTTTGGCGATGTCCGATAGCCCGACATATCGGGAACGGTCCCCAAGCAGGAGGGCCGTTCTCTGTTCCGCATACCGTTCCAGTCCGTAGCGAAGGATTTCCAGCAACCCTTCCGCTCCTGTATTTCTGATTGTTCCGTCCATCCATTTCTCCCTGTGATGAGAGCCAAAACAGAAAGGACCTCCTGTCAAGGATGGCCCCTTCCGCTATGCGGCATATTTCCACCAGATTTTTCGTTGCGAGTTCCAGTGAAAACCTGCCGCCGAAAGCTGTTCCTTTTTCTCTGCCGTATTTCCCGTGGCGAGAATGCACTCCCGACCGTCTTGTGCCGGTACGATTTGGTATGAAATTCCATCCAGATGAGGCAAGGTTGAAAGTCCGCCTGACGCTCGATTTGAGGCGGGTGAAATCTTTTTTGCTTGTCCTGAATCATCCTGAACCGTTTCGCCTTTCTGTGGGGCGCTTATGGCGTTTTTCTGTTTCTGAGGTCTATTCAGCTTGTCTGGGTTGAACTCTCCATCCGTATCTTCCTCCGTAACAATGCCGAGCATGGCTGAAAGCGCATAACGGCGCATGTAGGTCATACTGATACCCACTCCCTGAGGATCAGGCTTGGGCAGGGGAACTACCGCAAGGCTCGACTGCCATTGTCCTGACTCCGCGTGGGTGAGTTTGGTGACCAACCCGAGATATCCCGATTCGGCAGGGACCGGATACTGACAAAGCCATATGCCATTCGAGAGTAGCGCATCACGGCATGAGTCCATAACACTGTTGAGGGTGGCGTACTTGCTTCTGGTGAAAGGGTTATTGGCATCCTTCAATGCGGGCTGAAGTTGTCGTTGAACCTTGAGAAGTGCTTGAGCCAGTTCACGTATCTGATCCGAACAAAACGATTCCATGTGTTCCTCCTGAACATGAAAAGACCTGTCCAAGAGTTCCCGAACAGGTCTTTTTCAAGAAAAAGCTGTCAATTCAATGTGGTAATATATATCTAAAGCTGCATCACAAACAGAAGATTCTTTTTTGAAGATGGCACTGACATCCTTCTCCGACTTCAGGCGGGGGAGGATGTCAAGGGGTCGCTCGTCGCTATTGTATCGGCTGAGGAGGTCAAGGGACATTAATGCTATTACATCTAATTAAAACAGGTAATCCCTCAGCAAAGCTGGGGGATTACCTGTTTTAATTATTTTCTGAGGATACTGACGAAATGGGAAATCAGGCTGATAACTTCTTCCTGCTTTTCTGCCGGAAGCGGGCTGATGAGGTCGGCAATGCTGTCAGCTCGTGCTCTCAACGAATCACTTTTTTCCCGAAAAAGTTCCGCAACGCTACACTCCAAAATCTTCGCCATTTCTTCAATCCGATTGAACCGGGGGGCGACATACCCGTTTTCGATGCGTGACAGAGCATCTGGGGCCATGTCCAGACGATTGGCGAGTTCGATTTGTGTCATCCCCAAAACTTTCCGTCTCTCAACGATGGATTTTCCAAGTATTTTAGCCAGTCGCTGTACTTCCCGTTCCGCCACAGTGCACTCCTTTTTTGATGCAAAGAAGGTACGGCACGGGGAGAAACACTTGAAAGTGGACAAAATCTAATGTAGGATTATATAAAATTAAAATATTAATTAAAATCAATAAGATATAAGAATGCTCTTATTTTTAAAAAGGATAATGGAGATGAGCTATAGAAATGATGAAGATTTAAATTTTCTTAGTGAGCTTTCCAATGAAGAGCTAGAACCATTACTGAACTTATTAATCTTTGATAAGGATAATAAGAAAAGATTTACAGAGCAAATAACCTCTGATGTTCGTTATATAAAAAATACACCGAATCATTTCGCCTATTGGGATTTGATAGCGGAAGAGTATCAAAAATTTGGTGCCAATTCTATTGTTTCACTTTTTAGAAAAGGTAAAGGGGTCACATATAAAGAGATTCTTTGTGATGTGTGTGACAAGATAAAAGTTAACTATAATAAAAAATCGAAAACTGAAGACATTGAAAGATTTTTGCTACAAAAAATATTGGTAGAATCAATAAATAAAATGTCTACAGATCAGATTAAAGAAATATCTGATACATTAGAATTGAATCTTGTTCAATATACTCGTGAAACAGCTATTCTAGCACTTAATCGTGCTATAAATAACAGTGTACTTATATTTCAAAGTTTTGCAATCATAATTTTTGACTCTATAATCGGAAAAATATTATCGCGTGGCGGAGTAATTGTTGCGACAAATACATTTGCAAGCAGACTTTTACTATTCGCTGGTCCAATAAGTTTATGCCTCTCAAGTGTATGGACAATATTAGATATAGCTGGTCCTGCGTATAGAGTCGTTATACCTGCAACTGTTATGATTGCCTGCTTGAGACAGATACATAATCAAAAAAATGTAAATTGAATTTTATTTAAATATCAGTAGATTATGAACATCAACTTATTTTTAAAAAGGATAATGGAGATGAGCTATAGAAATGATGAAGATTTAAATTTTCTTAGTGAGCTTTCCAATGAAGAGCTAGAGCCATTACTGGACTTATTGATGTTCGATAAGGATAATAAGAAAAGATTTACAGAACAAATAACCTCTGATGTTCGTTATATAAAAAATACACCGAATCATTCCGCCTATTGGGATTTGATAGCGGAAGAGTATCAAAGATTTGGTGCCAATTCTATTGTTTCACTTTTTAGAAAAGGTAATGGGGTCACATATAAAGAGATTCTTTGCGATGTGTGTGATAAAATGAAAGTTAACTATAATAAAAAATCGAAAACTGAAGACATTGAAAGATTCTTGCTACAAAAGATATTGGTAGAATCAATAAATAAAATGCCTATAGAACAGATTAAAGAAATATCTAACCTATTAGAATTAAGTATTAGTCAATATACTCACGAAGCTCTCGTGATAGCACTTCAACTTTCACTGCGTAATAATCTATTTCTATACAGACAATTTGCTATTATAACTTTTGATTCCATAATTGGATATGGATCAATGACTGTAACAAATGTATTTGCAAGTAGACTTTTATCTATTTTTGCAGGACCAATAGGATTATGTATTACAGGTGCATGGACCATATTAGATATAGCTGGACCTGCATACAGGGTGACTATACCTTCAACAATTATGATTGCCTGTTTGAGGTAGATACATAATCAAAAAATATAGATAATACCTCACTTATTCTAAACGAAAGCAGAACAGACCGTCTGTCATGTCACAAACAGCATGAAGTTTGGAATCCAGATATCGTTTCACCCTGTGAAATATGAAAAAATTATTTTTGACCAAACTTGCTATCATGCTGTGAGCCTTGGAGTAAACAGTAAGAAAAACCATTCTATAATGAATATAAGGTAGTTATATGAAAATACATTTTTTTGATAAAGAAATATTTAGTAATGAAGATGGCGAGATTAAATTTCTCCCTGCAAATCTGCCAACTATATATGGAGAACCAACAGAGAATCAATTAGATGATTTTATTTCCAATCGAAAAAGTTTCAAAATTACTGATCTTCAAGAAACAGGATATTGGGCAGAAAAAATTGAAAAGAAGATCGAAGAATATGGATTAAAAGTAAGAAACTATACAAGTTTCAGGTCTATACTTGGATTTACAGGTATTGGTGCCATTCCTATTGCAATACATAATTTAGCCACTTGGAATCCTGATTATTTAGTTTGCAAGGAACGTTTATCAGGAAATGTTTTAGTTATTTATAGACCTAAATAATACTTTATATTAATATATTATATATTGATATCTTTTTTAAAAATTAAAAATTAAATTACCTATCGCATTCTAAGTAATAAGATAAATTATTGGAGATTTTTGTATGAGTAAAAAATTTGAAAATATTGAATCCCTTAAACCTGTTGCAACCATAGTTGCAGAAGCAGGTGCTGCAATTAATGATCCAACTAGAACTATAGAGACTAGCTCTATACCTGAAATTCTTGGTGCCGGACTTGGAGCAAGTGCTGGAGCTGCTGCAAGTTTTGGAGCTCTTTGGGCATTGGGTACAGCAGGATTAAGTGCGGCCGGAATTACTTCAGGTCTTGCAACTGCTGGAGCTCTCGTAGGAGGAGGGATGGTAGCGGGAATTGGTGTACTCGCCGCTCCAATAGCAATTTTAGCTACCATTGGATACGGAATATTTTCTAGCCGAAGGCATAAGCAGCTTATACAGGCAAAACAGTATCTATATGAAGAGGTAATAAAAAAACATAATCGTATACTAAAAGAACTTGAAAACCGTGCTAATCTTCAAGAAGATCGTATTGAATATCTTCAAAGCCTACTGGTATATCTCACGAGAGCTAGGAAAGATTTGGGAGATGATTTAGCCTAAGAATATAAAATATTATCAGATAAGATAAAAATAATATCCTAGCTAGAAAATAGCACATTGAAAAAGATTAGAGATTTGACATCCTCTCCCGACTTCAGGCGGGGGAGGATGTCACTTTTTTACGATCTTCTCACTCGTATTGTCCATTCTGTACTGCGTGATGGTTCCATCTATGATGTGCTGGTACACTACAACAGCAGTGTTCATATCTTCCTTGATGATGTTGTCCACGAGACAAAGCAGGCCATTGAGGATAAAGACATGCACGACTTTCACATTAGATTCCTGTACAATCCCCTCCTTCATCACCATTTTGGTTGGCAATACCTTGTGGATATCCTGAAAGAATTTTTCGTAGCGGAAAAAGTCCTCACAGGGCTTGCGTGAGGCGATTTCGTCAGGCAGTTCCTTGTCCTTCTTCTGGGATACATGCTTTACGGCATAGATGGACGTGTCAATGTCATCCAGCAGATCAAGATCGTCATCGTCAAAAATGTCTGACAGGGATTTGACGTTGCTTTCAGTATAGGCTTCTTCTTTTTCAGGTTCCGGGATTTTTGCTGCAACGGAAGACTTCAGTAACCCGACAGAGTCAAGGTGGATGACCCTGGCTCTGAGTTCAGGCCGTGTCCTATATCCCATGAGCTGCCAGTAGAGCGTTTTTTCATCAGGGTTGCTCTGGTCTGGCTCGCGGTGGTTTCTCTTATAAAAATCAACGAGATTCAGAAAGACCGTGATTGCCGAATCCTCTTTCTGTGCCGTTTTCGGTTTACTGGCTATGCCGTCAAGAAGTCCCAGTTCGCCCTCTTCATGGAGGGTGTCATCAACGCTCTTGCTCCATCTGTTTTTTCGGATCGTAATTTCATGCAGATACCATTTACTGGGCTTGCGACTGCATCTGCTGGGCTTTCTTGTTTCTGACATAGGCCAGCACCTCAGCCAAACGCCTTTCATAGGCATCATTGGCGTTCAGGGACGGAGTAACGCTGTATTCACGTTTGAAGGCCTTCACATTTTCCCACAACAAAACGGCTTCTTCATCTGTCACAGTGCTTCTGATTGTGGCTACCTGATCTTGAATGGTCTTGAGCATGGCTGCATTGACCGACTTGGAGAGGATTTCATACGCGCCCTGAAACGGGTTGATGCTGTCGATCAAGTCAATATTCAAGTTGTCAATGTCGATGAGTTTGTTTCCAATATTCAAAAATTCCTTTTCATGTAACTCACTAAAAAATATTTTTCTCTCTGAAAAGAGAGATATCTTTTAAATAAATCCGCCATATTTTTAATCACATAATATACCCGATTCAACATGACGAGTCATAATATGACTGCACAGTTAATAGGTATAATTGCTATAACTATTGTCTAGGTCTGATTGTATTACTAAAAATATAAAATAACAAAAAACAACTCAAATAAATAAGACAAAAAGAATAATGAATTATAATCAAAAACTTTAAACTTTTATATGAAACAATAAATTGAGTTAGATAACAAATTTTATTTTTAACATATCATCATGAAAATATGAACAATCAAAAAGGAGTTTTCATGATAAAAGAGGTTACATTTGAAGACATCTTTGATGGATTGCAAATCCTTCCTTCAAGAGATGAAACAGAAGTCAAGTTCATTGACATTTTAAACAAGCAAAAAGAACTCATGGAATTTGCTTTAGCAAATCATAGCAAAGTCATGCAAGTTCGTTTTGATCTTCATTACCCATCTGATGGTTCTATTCTTTCTTCTCCTGAACACATATCTGATTTCAGTTATAACCTTTCACGAAGGTTAAAACGAATGGTCATAGCAACTCATAGAGTTGCTCCTCTCTATCTTTGGGTCAGAGAGATTCATGACTCTTCTTTTCCTCATTACCATTTTCTTCTTTGGATCAATGCAAATGCCATAAAGAATAGATTTACTGTATTCGATATAGCAAATAAACTCTGGAAAAACACTTTAAAAACAAATGAAGAAGGACTTGTTCATTATTGTTTGAATAAAAGAAGAGAACCTGAATATGACAATGGAATTGTCATAGATAAAAATAAAGAAGACTTCTCCACAAAAAGAGATGTAGCGTTTCGTTCTGGAAGCTATCTTGCCAAAACATTCAGCAAAGATGGTCTTGATAGACATGCATGGAGATACGGATATTCAAGACTTCCTAGATGCTAAAAAAGGAGAAAACTCATGTTTGGAGATGAAATATTCTTTGATCAATTGCGTAAGGAACTGCCTCCTGTTTTTACAAGAGAATTTGCTTCTGAAAAGATTGGAAGAATCTTTTCTGCTAAGAGCATGTCAAATGCGGATGCGCTTGGTATTGGTCCTTCTGTGAAAGTCAGGATCGGCAAGAAAATTGGATATGAAAGAGACTCCTTTATTCAATGGCTACAAGGTAAAATGAAGCGTAATGATCATCATGTAAAAAAAGAAAATAATATTTATTATATGCCTGATTCAACATCATTCAGAATGTTTTGATTTGAACTAGAAGATGTATTTTTATAACTCTTTTACAGGATAAATTTCCTATGAATACTTTGGAGATAATTTCCGTTCATGTACTTCAGCTTCCCAATGATAAAAATGGAAGGACTGCAATTGTATCTGCAAGTATGGTCATGCCAGATGGAAGAATTATAAGTGATGTTTGTTCCGTATCGCCTCGTTCTCCTTTTGAAAATGAAGATACTCTTGAAATCGCCAAAAATAGGGTTATAAATACTGTCAAGCAAAAAGCTAAACCTTATATCCAAAACCATCAAAACATCTCTCAAAATGCCACTCAGGACGATAAGAGCAAATTCAAGGGAGGAGGGGACAAGCCTGCCAGCCGTAACCAACTGGCCCTGATTCGCAACAAGGCTCAGGAACGGGGGAAAAATCCAGAGGAGCTTGCTGCTTCCCGCTTTGGCAAACGCCTACAAGACCTCAAGGGATGGGAGGCTGATAGCCTCATCAAAGAACTCCTTACAAAGACACGCTAGTCCGACAGAAGGGTATCCGAATACCATCGGATACCCTTTTTCTCAACTATTTGCCCAATACACCATATTGGCAGCACAACCCATTTCGCGTATATTTCTAGAGAGGTTGCATCAGCCTTTGCTTTTTTAAGGGAATATCGAGTGCGAACGCAGGATTCAGGACTTCACCAATTTTGGGGAGCGAATACATCAGTACGGAAGCCCACTCCCTGTAGCATATAGGATGTACTCCAGACAAGGAACCTCACATGAAAATAGAAAAAATCCACCTGAAAAACTTCAAGATTTTTCAGAATGTCACCATTGAGGATTTGCCGTCGTTCTGCGTCGTTGTGGGAGCTAACGGGAGCGGAAAATCTACGCTTTTTGATGTGTTCGGCTTCTTGAAGGACTGCCTGACCTATAACGTGGCCCGTGCACTGCAAGTCCGTGGCGGATTCCAAGAAGTCGTTTCGCGTGGACATGCACAGGAAAGCATAGAAATCGAAATTCAGTACCGCATTCCCATCACGAACAAGGAGCGTCTTGTCACCTATCATGTAGAAATAGCCCTACGCGATAAACACCCCGTGATCGAACGTGAATTTCTTCGCTATAAGCGAGGGGCCTACGGTTCACCTTTTCATTTTTTGGAGTTCAGTAAGGGGGTTGGCTCAGCGGTTACTAACGAGGAAGACTTCGATAAAACTGACGAAGAACTGAATCGCGAACAGCAGGACTTGGGATCGGCTGATATTCTCGCCATCAAGGGATTGGGGCAGTTCCAGAAATTCAAGGCTGCCAATGCCTTGCGCCAGACGATAGAAAGTTGGCATGTTTCGGATTTTCATATCAGCGCGGCACGGGGAGCAAAGGAAGCCATTGGGGAATATGAACATCTGTCCGCCAGTGGAGACAATCTGCAACAGGTGGCACGCAATCTTTTTGAGAACCATCCGGCTACCTATCAAAAAATACTGGATGCCATGCGAGACAGTGTTCCCGGTGTGAGTGAAATCACCACACAAGACACGGTGGATGGACGTCTTGTCCTGCAATTTGGCAACGGTATTTTCAAAGACCCCTTCATCGATCGCTTCGTTTCGGATGGCACTCTGAAGATGTTTGCCTATCTGGTCCTGTTGCATGATCCGAAACCACACCCATTCCTTTGTGTGGAGGAACCGGAAAATCAGCTCTATCCTCGGCTGTTGCCGGGGCTGGCTGAAGAATTTCGCGATTATGCCGCAAGAGGGGGGCAGGTGATGGTATCCACCCATTCTCCGGATTTCCTCAATGCCACGGAAGTTGAAGAAGTGTTTTGGCTGGAAAAGGGAGAAAATGGTTTCAGTCGAGTATGCCGTGCACAAAATGACGAGCAGATAGTGGACTACATGAGTGATGGCGACAAGATGGGCTATCTGTGGAAGCAAGGGCTTTTTGGTAAGGCGGATCCGCAATGAGCAAACTGGTCTTTCTGCTGGAAGAGGAATCTGCCAAAAATATGCTGCAAGGTATTCTGCCAAGAATGTTACCCGATACTCCCGTGCAGTATATTACCTTTGAGGGAAAACAGGATTTAGAACAGCAAATGGTCAGAAAAATCCGTTTATGGCGCGAACCGGACTCTCGCTTTATTGTCCTGCGTGACAAGGATTCCGGCGACTGTACCCTCATAAAGCAGCGACTGCTTGAGCTTACGCAACAGAGCGGCAAGGCCGAGTCCTGCCTCGTGCGTATTGCCTGTCATGAACTTGAGAGCTTTTTTCTTGGAGATTTGGCGGCTGTGGCTGATGCGCTGGAAATGCCAGCCGTGATGAAAAAACAAAACAAAAAACCATACCGCACACCGGACAATGTAGCCAATGCAGCTGAAGAACTCAAAAAAATAACCGGCGGAAAGTATCGCAAACTGGCGGGATCGCGGGCTATAGCACCCTATTTGAAGCTGGATGGGAGTAACCTGTCTCACAGTTTTCGAGTATTATGTAGCGGTATTCGTAGCCAAGCGACACAACTGCCAGATTCTATCTGCTCACCCCACTAGTTTTCTATTTCTAGAAAGGTGCCTACATGAAGCTAAAAAGCAGCTTCATCATCTGGAAAGCTTTTCTTCTGATGCTGGCATCACAATATTCAGGCATCCAACGCTGCAGATAAGGATATTCAAAGCGTACATAGAACTACGTCAAAATTTTAAAAGGCATCCTGAGCAGACTAGTTTAACTAGTTGAAATTATTATAGTACACCTTGCCAAAATCCCGTTTTACGGCTTTTTTGAGGCGTTTTGAAGGAATTTGAGAGGCGCAAAAAATGATTGAGAAGGCGCAAAAGAAGGCGTTCTCCCACAGGGAAAAACGCCTTTCATTTTGAAAATAGCATAGAGGGAGCTACGCCTT
This sequence comes from Candidatus Bilophila faecipullorum, assembly GCA_944326695.1. Lineage (GTDB taxonomy): Bacteria > Desulfobacterota > Desulfovibrionia > Desulfovibrionales > Desulfovibrionaceae > Bilophila > Bilophila faecipullorum. The sequence continues at coordinate 43,586 of CALVEZ010000007.1, forward strand.
GACGTAATGACAGCCTCGGCCTTCTCCTTGTTTTTTCAACAGCCCTTTATCCACGAGTCCAGCGAGAATTTTCCCAGCCTTTGAATCACTGCACTTCAAGAGGTTTTGGACCTCGGCATTTCGCAGTTTACCTTGGCTGCCCGCTTCTTGAAGTACTCGGTTTTCCTCATCAGAAAGTTTATCTGCTGTTTCCATAGAAGGAACAACGCTCCCCGCAAGGTCCCCACCCGCAAGCAAGCTCAAAGGGAGTTCTTTGCCGTCCCGATCGATTATCCCAGTGAGTTCGAATCCTGTCGCACTGAGAGGCATCTGTAGCCAAAAAGTTTTCCCTTCCAAAATGCGTGCAGCCTTGCACACCTTGAAATGAATTCCCACTATGAAATCGCCTTGGTTCACAGTATCAAAAATCGAACTGGGTAGGGAGTTTTCACCTTTATTTTCAGGTGAGGTAATGACGATCTCAGTATGGGCACGAATGGAGAACTCACTGGTTCCACGCATGGTTGTCTTTTCGGGAACGTTGTCTGGACAATCATGACTATGATGGACGAGTATAGGCACGATGTTACATTTCTGCATTTCTTCCAGATATCGGAAAATACCACTTACGGAACTTACGTTATAAATACGGCCATCCGGGATAAGTGATGTAAGGTTGTCAAAAAAGATCGTTGTGATGCCTTTTTCTTTTGCTGTCTTCAAAAGAGTATCTTGGAACATTTCATCCATAAGATTCACATCTTGATCTGATGCGAGTTTGCAGATGGAAAAGAAATTGCAGTCTTCTTTCTTCAATTCATATTTTTCAAGACGCTCCTTGAAATTCTTTGGCGTGGTTTCGCTATCAACGAGCAGAGTTTTTGTAGATACACTATTTACAGGAAATATACCCCAAAGGGGATTATCCGTGATTAAACTATTAATCGCACTAAGCACAACATGACTTTTTCCCACATTTTTGGGACCATGAAGCATCGTGATTCCGCTAAAGATATGTTCTGCGGTAACATCGGCAAGTTTCGTCGGCTGAGAGTTCTCCTCGACCGTATCAGGATCGAAGAACGTGATGGCAGCGGTTGTTTTTGGAGGTAAGGAGAGTTCCTGCTTTGGTACGGCAAAAATGCCAGCGTTCTTACCCCACTGGACAAATTCCTCATATCCACGGGCGTTATTGGCTAAATTCCGCAAAAAAATAGAAGGCCGCTCAATGTCGTTGATATAGACTGCCGTACGGAGTAATTTGGCTTCTGAAACATTATCCAACTCATCTGCCACACTCTGGAGGTCACAGGACGGAGCAGTGTGAAGGAGGAGATTGCTGGCAACAGAGAAACGTTCTTTAGATGCCCCCGATATATACTCCCTGTAGGCTTTTACAGACGCGAAGCTTGCCGTACTGGGAGCAGGTACGAATACAACAGGATGAGCGTACAGATAATTCCACGGCAAAATGGACAGATCTGTCCCCAGATGTCCAGTGACGACAAAATCTCCTGTGTTCCGCCGGCATTCTTTCAATGCCTTATCCAGCGCGATAGCAGTACGGATATCCGCACAAAAAATGACAGTAGCACTCTGATTTCGATCTATTTCATCCTGATTCAGGAAAAAAGCTGTCGGCTTACATTTGCCGATCGACAAAAAGCCATCGACAGGGGTTGCAGGAAGGCAAAGTAGATGCTCTCCAGCACGGTATTGGACAAAGCCTCCAATAACTTGTCCCGAATACCCCCTGACCGGAACCCGATCTGCACAAGTCGCTACGGGAATTTTGTCGTCATGGAAAGGAATCACTTCTGGAATGTTATGCCAAGAAGATACATCAGAGTCTGTAGGATAAGATTGCGAAGTAAAGTGGTAGAAATTACCAATATTGAGATGAACAATATTGGCAAGAGTGGCAAGGGTGTCGAGTCGAGACTGATTAACAAGAATCAGTTGTGCCAATTGCACCAATGAATTGCCATAATTCCCGTATTTATCTGTCCACTCGATACCATTTCGAGTGTAATTACACCGTATACAAAAATCATTGTTGTAAATAAACTTAATCAATTTTTCATTTCTTTTTTCCATAAACTGCCGCTGGGCTTCCCATTCAGTCAGTCCCGTAAACAGCTTTATGTTGATAGGAAATTCAATTCCGTATATATTTTTAATATTGGATAGTCCAATATGTTGCATGAATTTTGATGAAAAACTGTTGAGTGAAAGTTTCAGATTGTTTTTGAAAGAAAAGTATTCTTCCATATTTGGGCATACTAATGCCTGTACACTCCTGTTCTTGAATTGCTTCATCCAATTTTCATCCTCAAAAAGATGTCGATGATTCATGGTATAAAAAATATTATAAAGAATAGTGTCATGAGGTAATGGTGAATACATAGTACATTCCTTGGTGAATAGTCTATGAGGATAGGATGCTGCCCACAGTTTATGCGGACAGCACCCTAAAATTGAGCACGACAGAAGACCCCCAGCGTTATCACGTTGGAGGAACTATCCTCTATTTTTTCGAGAAGATTTCAGGATGAGAGGCGACATGCTCAAGGAAATAGTCACGACAAATGACTATTTTCCTGGGGCTGATTTGGGAAAAGCAGACTTCGGGAAACTTGCGGCGATTATTCTGGACGGTGCGCCAGTGCAGAATGCCGCAGGTCAGCTTGTCGAGCTTGGTTGCCGGGAAGAAGGGAGGAAGTGTTTCGCGGAGGTAGTTGAAGAATGCCATGGTATCCTCATAATCGTAATCGTATCTGACATAAAAATACCCTGTAACACCTTATAATGTCTAAAAGTTACGAATCAAAATGCCGCTGACCTGTTCAGAGGATGTTGATCCGCTGTGTCTCTTTGGAGAGAAAACGGACGGAGGCAAAGACACAAACCCTGTCCGCGGAAAGATGGTTGCTATAATAACGCGTACTAAATTTAAAAGGTTTATGGTTTTTTCAGGTTAAGTCCTTTTTCCAAGGTGTCAAGCGCCCTGAAGCAAGTTGACGGCATTTCTCAAGGATTCTGGCGACAAGTGCGCATACCGTTGTGTCATCGCGATGGAACGGTGTCCCATCAGCTCTGCAACCGTATGGAGAGGAACGCCCTTCTGGACAAGCCAGCTCGCAAAAGTGTGCCGGAGCGTATGAAAGACCACTTTTTGGCGCGGATCATTCACCCCGGCGTTGAGGCCGAGTTTTTCCACACAGTCCCCGAAGGCACGGGAGACCTGAGCGCGTTTCTTCCCTGTTGCAGTCGGGAAGAGGAGGCTTTCCTTGTCCTGCCTCGTGAAACGCCGTTCAAGCATCGCTTTGACTGGCTCTGTCAGAAAGGCAAAGCGGTTTTGACCGTTTTTGGGATCGCGAATCAGGATTTGGCCATTTCCAAAATCGATGTCCCCCCACATAAGGTTGTGAATCTCCCCAGCCCGAAGCCCGCAGTAGAGGGCCAACAGGCATTCGTCATGGAGATTCAGAGAAACGGTTTTTATCTCGACAAGCAACGCATCGGCTTCGTCTTTGGAGAGGAAACGAAGTCGTCGGTTGTCAATCTTGGGCCTACGCACCCTTCGTGCAGGGTTTTCGCCTGTAACAAATTCTTGAGCAAAAGCCGTATTCCAGAGGAGAGAGATGACCGCCACGGCATACTGCGCTGTCCGTGGAGCAAGTCCCGCCTGGAGAATCGAACCCACTACGGCATCGATATGGCTTTTTTTCAGTGCATTAAGCGGAAGATTTCCAATCTGGGGACGAATCCAGTTTCGGAAGAGCTTCTCTTCACTTTTTGCGGATTTTTTTGTGCGCAGTGCCTCAGGGTAGTAATGGCGATCCCAGAACTCGCCAATAGTCATGAGTCCGACCTGACGTGCTACGGTTTCTGCCTCGGTTACGGCCTTTCGTTCCCGCAGTGTGGTGGGGCCTGTGCCCGAACGCGCAGCCTCTTTCAGGCGGGCAAGTTCGAGACGTGCTTTGGCAAGCGTCATGCCTTCGCTGGCCCAGCCAAGACTTTCTTCCGTACGCTTGCCGTTGATCTGGATGCGCAGGGTAAAATAGGTATCGGGCTTAATGCCGTGTTTGCGAGTCGCATGGTAGCGGACCCTGATGCCTTCCTCAAGAGTTTTCCATTTTTGCGACATGGTGATTCTCCAAACGTTGATCCCGAACTTGTCCCCATTTTGTCCCCATTCCATCCGTGATGGAGTGGGGGATTAAGGGGGAAACCGGGTGGATTCATGAGTTGACCAGTAAAAAACAAAAATACTTTATCTATGCAAGATAAATATAAAAATGACGATCTGTGCAGATCTGTGATAAAAAAAGAGCCGCATTTTGGAAGCGACTGTTAATCACTAGGTTGGCGGTTCAAGTCCGTCCCGGGGAGCCAGAAAGTACAAGGCCCTACAGTAAAAGCTGTAGGGCCTTTTCTTGTGGGCTTTATCCTGTTGCGGAAGCAAAGCCGCTGCAACAAAAATTATCCATTCCATGAGTGCAGACAAGGAGATAGATACAGAACACCTTCCCCTACGTTGAAGTTGTTTCAGCTCAACGTACTATTGAAGGGAAAGGTGTGGTGTCGTGGACTCAAGGCGTCACTGTGGGAGCATGCTATCAGGCTTTCATTATATAAAAGCAAGCCACTGGAGACGCTTTCTGATATCAAGTCCTTACCTATCTGGAGCACATTATCTGCTCGGCACTGTATTTTCATAATCATGAGAAGAGAACGATGGGCCGATAAATTCTTATCAGCTCTCTTCTTGTGTGCTCTTTGTGACCGTACAAAAGTTGTGGAGTGTAACCTACCGCCGGGGGTGGCGTAGAACAGGATTGAAGGCAGACGTCTTTTTCCGAGTATACTTGTGCTTTCCGTGAGCCTGTGGACCACTTTCAGCACTCCCGCGCCTTGCGGTACCATCCCGACCCCTTGTATTACATAAGTGGAGATGGAACCTTCCCGTGGCTTGCGCGGGAGCGGCTTTTTCGCCGCAAAAGCGGATCACGGGGCGGCCATTGGAAAGGGTAAGAGGCGTACAGAAAGGGGGACACGCATTCCAGAAGGGGGCGGGCGAAAAAAGCGTATCCTTCCTAAAAGGGGCGGCTACGGCTGCGGCGCGGGAAAAGCAGGCGTGGGAGCGCGGATCGAAGCTGCGGAGGCCGCAGCGCCTGCCCTGCAGCTGGGAGGGAAAAACCACGCAATCCCGTCTTACTTTTTCCTCAGGGTGGAGAGAAAATCCCTTTTCGATTGAATTTTTCCATCCTCTCCGCTATGCTCTCCTTCTATAGCTGTTGGCTAGGCTCAAGGCGGATCGTTATGAACAGTATGAAAAGGTTTTCCACCCTCTTTTTTCGGCATCTGTGGGTCGTTTTCACGGCTTTCCTTGTGATCAGCCTGGTCAGCATCGCGTTTTCCGCCTATATACTGGTAGAAAATCATACTAAGGAATCAACGGATTATCATAAGCGGGACCTTTCAAGCCGCATCAACATGACCTACAGGCTGCTCGAAGGTTTTAGCGCCCAGCCGGAACTTCAAGACCTTTCCCTTTCCGTGATGGAGCGGGCCATGTCGTTGAAAGCCTATGCGTCGGCTTTCGATTTCTGGATGATCGGCGTGGTTGATCCCGATGGGACCATTTCCAGCACCTTGCGTCCGAAGATAGGCAAGGTGGCCCGCGACTACATCCCCCGCATCCTTTCGACGGGAGAACGGGAAATATCCGATCCTTTCCCGGCCGGGGCTACCGGCGACATGATTTACACGCAGTTCATGCCCGTCAAGAAAGACGGAAAGACCGTCAGCATCTGTTTCGTCTCCACGCCGCTGGAGCATCTCAGCAGGCTCATCAACACGGACAAGCGGCACGGAAGGGGAGAGGGGTATGCCCTGCTGCTCGACAGCACGCGGTCCATCATGGCGCACCCCGACAAGAACAAGCTCCTTCTGCCTATTGAAGGACTGGTTGCTTCGGAAAGGTTCCTCTACGGAAGCTCCCAAGAGAAATTCCTTCAGGATATCAAGGCCAAACGCTCCGGCGAATATTTGAGCCTTTTTGAAGATACGTTGTACTTCACCGCCTTTACTCCCATCGACGACACCGACTGGATGCTGATCCACCGCATCCGCATTGTCCATGCCGTTCGTTACGTGCTCATGGGCCTTTTGCTTCAGACGGCTTTTTACGTCTTGGTCTTCACGGCTCTTTACCGCTATGCGCAAAAAATCGTCTCCAAAGAAATCAAGCCGATGGACGCGCTCTTGCAGCAGATGGACGCATTAGGGCGCAGCCTTGGCACTACCGGTCACATCACGACCGAGGATTTTTTGGGCATTCTCCATTTGTCCCGGGAAGGGCTTTCGGACGCGCTCACCGGCCTGCCTACTCGTACGCTCTTCCGCCAGAAGGCGCAGGAGCTGATCGCGGCCAGCCCCGACCAGACGTTCGGCTTTTTCTTCATCGACATGGATAACCTCAAGATCATCAACGATCAGCTTGGTCACAAATACGGGGACGAGGCGATCAAAACCTTCGCCTCCCTGCTCGCCACCTTTGCCCGGCGCCATTCCGGGCTGTGCTGCCGCTACGGTGGGGACGAATTTGTGTTGATTCTTCCCCTGGACACGCTGGGGGAAGCCTCGGATTTGGCCCGCGAACTGCTCGCCCTGCAGCGCGGAAGCGTCAGCGACGGGGAAAGGTCGTTTTTCTATGGGGCCAGCATAGGCGTAGCGTTCTATCCTTTGGAATGCGATAGCCTCGACAAGGCCTTGCAACATGCCGACATCGCCTTGTACGACTCCAAGCACAAAGGCAAGGGCACATTCTCCATCTATCTTCCCCAGCAGAACGCCAAGCCCGAATAGCGGAGAGAGGCGTTTTTCCCGACATACCGGGCCCGCCATCGGAAAGGGTGTCTTCTCTCTCGGGGACTTGGCCGCGCCGCCGTCGGAAGCGTCCGAGGGGGGGACGGCGCTGTAACGAATGGGGACCGCTTGCGCTTTGCCATGCCGCCGGAAAAATGGGGCCTGCTTTTCCCGAAAAGAGAGGGCCCGGTCTGATGCTGCGGAAAGCGGCCCTTCCCTGACTCTGGGAAAGGCCGCTTTTGGCCGTTTCGGGAGAGGAGGGGCCCAGAGACGGTTGCCGCACAGCATGAATGGACCGGGAAGCTGAAAAAAGAAGAAGGCCGATAGGAGAGGAACTGGCCCTCTTCCCCGCATGGAAAAGGATCGACTCCTTCTTACCCGCCCTTTTCATGTGGGGGAGAGCCGGATTTGACCGATGATCGCGTAGGCGACAAAGAGTCGCGTCCTTGAATGTCCTGCCCCTATGCCGATGGCCGCGTAGCGAAGGAGAGGGCTTCTGTTTTCCGTACGTCGATGAACGCGCGGAGGACAAAGCTCGTCGCTGTTTTGGGCGAGGGGGTATCGCCTTCCGGTCTGTTGCCCTTTGCCCGGCCATCCGAAAGACAAGGCATCTGCCAAGGCGGTGGGGAGAACCGCCATCCATGAGAAAAAGGCCGTAGAGGCCGGGGCATCAGGGAAGCGCTTTTCCAGCTCTGCCGCCCTTGCCGTTTTTCTCATTGCCGTCTAGCCCGGGGGATTCTAGGTTGACTGTAATATATTGAAGGATATGACCTTTAGTACTTACATTCTTCCCGGCCAGGCCGGGTCATGCAACAATTAAGGAGGTTTCATGGCCACCCCCTCTTCTCAGGCTCCGCATCTGACGCGGTCCACCAAAGCCTTTGTGGACGCGCTCGCGGCGGAGAACAATCCGCCCCTGTACACGCTTTCGCCGGAAGCCGCCCGCAAGGTGTTGGTGGACGCGCAGGCAAAGCCGGTCAGGAAGCTGGATGCCGATATACGTGACGAAGACCTTCCTGTGGGCCCCACGGGAACCGTATCCACCCGTTTTGTGCGCCCCATGAAGGCCGAAGGCAGGCTGCCGGTCATCTTTTATTTTCACGGCGGAGGGTGGATACTGGGCGACAAGAACACCCACGACCGGCTGGTCCGCGAGCTGGCACAGGGCGCGCACGCTGCCATAGTCTACCCCAACTACACGCCGTCGCCGGAAGCGCAGTATCCCGTCCCGTTGGAGCAGGCCTATGCGGTGATGCTCCACGTGCTCGAAAGGGCGGATGACTACGGGATCGACGCCTCCCGCGTGGCCGTGGCCGGGGACAGCGTGGGGGGCAACATGGCCACGGTCATGACCCTTCTCGCCAAGGAGCGGAAAGGCCCGCGGATCGCCTTCCAGCTTTTGCTTTATCCCGTCACCGACGCCGGTTTCGACACCGAGTCCTACCATGCCTTCGCGGACGGGCCGTGGCTGACGCGGCGGGCCATGCAATGGTTCTGGGATGCCTACGCGCCTGACGAAACGCGGCGCGGCGAGATCACGGCCTCGCCCCTGCGGGCCACGATGGAGCAGTTGCGCGATCTGCCTCCCGCCCTGATCATCACGGCGGAAAACGATGTCCTGCGCGACGAGGGCGAAGCCTATGCCCGTAAGCTCAGCGACGCCGGGGTGCGCGTGGCCTGCGTGCGCTATAACGGGACGCATCACGACTTCATGATGCTCAATGGCCTTGCCGAAACCACGCCCGCACGGGCGGCCGTGGCGCAGTCGGCGGCGGCCCTCAAGAAAATGCTCTATTAACGGAAGCGCGCCCGCGCCGTGTGCGGCGGCGTGGGCGCGCTGCGAAGGGGCGGACCCCGGCAAAGTCTGGAGCGTTTTCCGGGCTTTTTTTCGTCCCGTCCCCGCCGGGGCGCCGCCCGGAAAAAACGCGCCGCCGGGCGCCCGGGCCCGCCGTCCGCACGGGCTGTGCTGGACAGACGCTGTTTTCGCCGCTATGTTTTTTGGCTGCGGCACGGCGGGCGCTTTCCGGCATTGGGTCCGGCTTGCGGACCTAAGGGAGACGCGGGGAAGGGCGGCGTGCCCCGCGCTGCGCTTTGGAGAAGTATGGGAAGAGCTGAGCGGCTCTGTGCGGCTTGTCCCGCTCGGAATCCTTTTGCGGAGCGTGGCTTTCGGGCATTCCTGACGGGGCCCGCCAACGTACAGGTGAGGAGTTTTTGGATGGCTGATCACAACGAACTGCTGGAAATGCTTCCTTGTTCCCATTGCAAGAACGAGAAGCCCCATCTGGTTTCGTGCAGGCCGGAGGGGAGGATAACGGATTTATGGCGCGTGGAATGCCCCTGCGAACAGGCTCCCACGCAGTGGTCGGTTTCCCGAACGGCTGCCGTGCGCCTGTGGAACCGTTACATGACCAATCTGAAAGAGTAGCCTCTTTGGGGGGCGGGCGCGACCAAGATGACGGCCCGCACAAGTCGACGAGGGGCGGCCTCCGTCCGGACATAGGTCGCCGCGTCGAGGCGAGTTCCGGTCGGTACGGCTCCAAAGGTGCTTCCTCGCTCTCCCTGAGCACGTCGAGGGGGATGGACGGCATGTGGCCCCTGCGTTCCCTCTGTCCTGTCCCCGGGGCCCCCTTCCGTGCGGTGTGATGGTCCCCGGATGGAACCATCAATGCCCCGGATCAATCGCGGAAGGCGTTTTGCCCCGTCTGCTCCCCCGTCTTTTCGTTTGGGGAGGGCGGCCTTGGTTTCACGCGGCGTGCGCCTTCCCGAGCCATCCTCTCGAAGAAGCCGGAAGGCGGTTTCACGTCTTGCGCGGAAACGTCTGGGTATCCGCGCGGATCAGCGGCGGTCGAAGGCGACGAGCAGGAGCACGCTGAGGAAAATGAGGGCGATGCCCACCCCGGCGGAGAAGGTCAGCGTCTCGTTGAGGAAAAAAAGGCCGAGGCAGGCCGCACCAAGCGGCTCCCCGAGGCTCAGGGTGGACGCGGTAGCCGCGGGCGTCACCTTCAGCCCGGCTAATGTCAGCGAAAAGGCCATCGCCGTGGTGATGACGCCAAGGTGCAGAGCTACCAGCACGCCGGTACCCGAGGCGAGCCACGCCGTGGGGTAGAGCCAGAAGACGGGCAACATGCAGATGCCGCTGCCGAGGCAGAGGACCATCATGACGGTTTCGGGCGGATTGTGCCGGACCAGCGGCTTGCTGGACACGAAATAGCAGGCGTAGGAAAAGCCTGCCCCAAGAGGCAGGAGGATACTGGAAAGGTCGGTGTTTCCGGCGTTCCCGGTATTGAGCAGCACAAGCCCCGTCAGGGCCAGTGCGGTAGCCGGATACCAGAGCAGAGGCGGCCTTTCCCGCAGCAGGGCGAAACCGAGCACGGCCACGACGATGGGCGAGAAGCCGATGGCCACCACCGTTCCCACGGCCACGCCCGCCGCCATGACGCCCTTGAAGAAAAGGAACTGGAAGCCGAGCAGGGCCAGCATGCCCGGAAGGACGTAGCGCAGCGGCCACCATCCCTTTTGCGGCAGCGTGCCTTTCCACGCGCACCACAGGAGCAGGGCGAGGCCGCCCCCGAGCATCCGCAGCGCACCGATGACGTAGGGCGTCGCGCCCGCCGGAGCCAGCGCCTGCACCGTTCCAGTGGTGCTGAAGCACAGTGCGCCCAGCAGCACCAGCAGCGGGCCGTAGCCCGAACCTGTCTTTTCCATATTTCCCTCGCTTGCGATGACGGCGGGCAGAGTTTCCCTTCCGGGGCGCGCCTTTGCCCGGATGCGCCCGTACCGGAAACCGCTGATCCGGCTGGACGGGAAACCGTTCCGGGCTTGGAACGGGATGCGCCCGGTTCCCCCTGCATCCCCCGCTCCCCGCGCTCTCTTCCCCGAGGCGGAAACGCGCCGGAAAAGGTTTCCCCGGAACACGGCCTGAAAGAGCGTTGTTCTGGCGGAAGGAGGCGGAAAGCCTTTCTTCTTCTTCTTCTTCTTCTTCTTCTTCTTCTGCCGGGATAACCGCGTAACCGGGGCTCCCGCCGGAGTGCTGTCGATACCCGTAGCCTTGAGGCCGGCGGAGGAAACGCGCCCAAGCATCACCGTATTCTAAACTCGAATTCCCTCTATCTCAAGCCCGCGCAGGCGTTCTCCCGCCCCGGAGACATGATCCCGGTTGCGGCCCGTCCTCGTGGGAGAAGGAGACGGCATCGATTGCTTTTGGTTGTCAAACGCTTCAGCATTTCCCGTTTGCTTCTCACATCGGAAAAGGCGTAGACAAAAAACACGTCAAGGAACGAGTCCCGTAATCCTGTAACCACCAAGGAGTGCGCCATGTCCGCTGTTTCCATCATCGTCATTTGCAGTTTCTGCTTGCTCGCTTCCATCGGTACCGGGATTTATGGCACCGTGAAATATAACGACTAACAGTTTCTTCCCGCATTTGAGGCCCCGCGTAACATTCCGTTGCGCGGGGCCTTTCTGTTGAAGTCCGTTTTTCCGTAATGTCAGGAGAGGTTTTTAACGGTCGAAAGCTCTCACATAAGAGTTGATGAGGGCGTACAAGGAGACTGTGGTTGGGTGAAAAGGCTGGTCTGTTCCAGTGGAAAAGCTCCGCCCCCGACAGCGCGTCTGCCTGCGCCAGGCCGTGGAGCCGCCTCTTTTCGTCTTGCGGCATCACAGACGGGGAAAAGGCGGGAAAAGGTCGGCGCAAGGAAAAGGGCGGACCGATTTCCCCGGGAAACGTCCGGGGCCGTGTCCTGCGGCAAAGGCGGCGGACGGGGTTTGTGGGAGAGAAAAAGGGCTTCGGAGGGCGGCGGAGGCCCTTTTTTTCTGCACCGAAGGAATTACAGGAGCGCGGGGCTGGACTATTGGCAGTTGACGCCGTAAAATAAACAAGGACATTCCAATATTATGTTAAAAAAAGCCGCAGGCGCCAGCTTCCCTGAGAGGAAAAGAGATGGACCGCGCGAAAGCGGGGAAAACGATGGACGAGATGAAAGAGGTTGCCGTACCGGAGGACCCTCTCGCCGCATGGACTTTGGGACAACCCGAGAAGCCGCTTGATGAACGTATGTCCCTGCTGATCAGCGCGTTTCGCGCCGAGATGAGCGTGAGCGCCCTCGGGCTTGCCCGTTTCGGCGGACAGGGCGAGGTGCGGGAAACGGGCGTCTGGAGTGAAGACGACCGCTTCCCGGCGGAAGGTCTGCGCGCCTTCTTGTCCGGCGCTGCCGTGCCGGATGGCGCATCCGCCGAAGCCGTCTCCTTCCGGGAAGAGGCGGCGCTCCCGGCGGAAGCGGCGCTCTTTCCCGTTGGGCAGGGGCAACGGGCCGCCGGGCTCCTCTTTGTCCTGAAAGAGGAAGGGGCCGCGTGGACGGCCAACGAAAAGGCTTTCGCCCATTGCATGGCCGCCATGCTCGCCCTTTACTGGGAGGAGAAGGACCGCTGTGCTTTGCTGGAGTTCCATAACAGCGTCATCAACGCGGCTATGGCGCAGGTGCGGGAATGCCTCTATGTGACCGATCCCCGGACGGATCGCATCCTGTATATGAATCAGGCCATGAAGGACCTTTTCGGGCTTGAGCATCCCGAGGGGGAAATCTGCTGGAAAGTGCTGCAAAAGGGCATGGATGGCCGCTGCGGTTTTTGCCCGGTCAACCGTCTGTTTGAAAAGGGCGGACTCGGGCAGGTCTACCGCTGGGAAGAGAATAACCGGCTGACCGGAAAGATTTTTGAGAACAGCGACAGCCTCATGCGCTGGGTTGACGGCTCGGTGGCACATTTGCAGCATTCGTTGGACGTCACCCACGCCCTGTATCTCGACGAGGGGGCCAGCCGTGACGATCTGACGGGCCTTCTGATCCGGCAGGCGGGCAAGGCGGCCTTGGGCCGCTCCCTGAACAGGCTGACCGCCGAGGGCAGGCCCCTTGTGGTGGCCCTTCTCGACGTCAACCATCTTAAAGGCATCAACGACAGATTCGGCCATCTGGAAGGGGACCGGGTACTGCGCCTCATCGCGCAGGCCTTGCGGGAAGAGGTGCGGGAACCCGATTTCATCTTCCGGCTCAGCGGGGACGAGTTCGTCGCCGTTTTCCACAGCAGCGGCCGTTACGCCGTCGACGAGCTTTTGGAGCGGCTGTCCCGGACGGTGGCCCGGCGCGCCGACGCCGTGGGCGTGCCGTGCCCCGTGTCCTTTTGCTTCGGCTGCTTTGAGGTGGCTCCTGATCATGCGTTTACGATTTCGGAAGTGCTTTCCAAGGCCGATGAGATCATGTACGAGCAGAAAAAGCGTTATCATATCCGCGAGGCCGCCCGCCGCCTGAAGGAGGGGGTACGGCTTCCCGTGCCGCCGGGTGCTCTGGACTACGACGCGTTGCGCCTGTACAGGGCGCTGACGAAAAGCACGGACGCCTATGTTTTTGTTTCCAACGTAAAGACGGGTATTTTCCGTTATTCGCCCTCAATGGTCGAGGAGTTCGGCCTGCCCGGGGAAATTGTGGAAAACGCTGCGGCGGTCTGGGGCAGCAAGGTGCACCCGGACGATCAGGCGGCTTTTCTGGAGGCCAACCAGATCATCGCGGATGGCCGTTCCGATTCCCACTGCGTCGAATACCGGGCGAAAAACCGCAAGGGCGAGTGGGTATGGGTGCGCTGCCGCGGGTATCTGGAGCGTGACGAGCGGGGCGAGCCTGCGCTTTTTGCCGGATTCATCACCAACCTCGGCCAGAAGAACAAGATCGATCACGTCACCGGCCTTTTCAACAAGATCAAATGCGCGGAGGACGTCGAGGCGCTGCTGCGGAGTCGCCCCGGCCATCCGCTTCAGTTCATGGTCCTCGGGCTGGACGGTTTCAAGCACATCAACGAACTGCACAACAAGAGCTTTGGCGATGAGGTGCTGCGCGTCATGGCCCAGCGCATTCAGGGGCTGCTGCCCGCCTACGGCTCCGTCTACCGGCTGGACGGGGACGAGTTCGCGCTTGTGGTCAGCGGCCTGCCGCAGGAGGCGGCGGAAATCTACCGTTCCATCGCTGAAAGTTTCCGCTACCAGCAGGAATACGACGGCAAAAAGTTTTTCTGCACTGTGTCGGCTGGTAGCGTCAGCTATCCGGCGGACGCCTCGGCCTACGCGGAGATGGTGCAGTACGCGAGCTATTCCCTCAAGCAGGCCAAACAGCAGGGCCGCAACCGGATGGTCGCCTTCAGTTCGGACATCCTCGACTGTCAGCTCCGCTCGCTGGAGCTTGTGGAGCTTTTGCGCGAGAGCATAGAGCGGCAGTACGAGGGCTTCGAGGTCGTGTATCAGCCTCAGATCGACGCCGCCACGCAACGGGTCATCGGCGCGGAAGCGCTGGCGCGGTGGACCTGCGCCAAGTACGGCGGCGTTTCGCCGGGCGAGTTCATCCCCCTTCTGGAGCAGAGCGGGCTCATCGTGCCCTTCGGCAAGTGGGTGTTCCGGCAGGCCGTGGCGCAATGCCGCGAATGGGTGCGCCTGCGCCCTGATTTCACCGTGAGCGTCAACCTGTCCTATCTGCAGGTCACATCCGGCGACATCGTGCCCTTCATGCGGGATACGCTGGAAAAGGCGGGGCTGTCCCCGTCCAATCTGGTGGTGGAGTTTACGGAAAGCTGCATGATTCAGGAAAACCGCCGTATCCACGAGATTTTTGACGGCATCCGCGGTCTGGGCATCCGTATTGCGATGGACGATTTCGGGACCGGCTACTCCTCGCTGGGGATGCTCAAAAAGTCCCCCGCCGACATCGTCAAGATCGACCGCACCTTTGTGCGCGATATTCTGAAAAGCCGCTTTGACGCGACCTTTATCCGTTTCGTGGTCGCGCTTTGCCACGACGTGGACATCAAGGTCTGTCTGGAAGGCGTGGAGTGCGAGGAAGAATTCGACTGCGTGCGCCCCATGCGGCTTGATTATATTCAGGGTTTCTTCTTCGGGCGTCCCGTTGCCGCCGACATCTTCGGGCGCGATTTCCTTTCCTCCGCCACGGCCACTCCCGCCTCCTGATGGGGCCTGCCGTTCCCGCACAAGGGGAGCGGGCATCCTTTTGGGTTGGTCGGGTGCGGGAGGATACGCCAGCGTTGCCCCGGTCTGCGGGTAGGGTTTCGGCCTGGCCGTAGCCGTCCTCCTGCCCGCACCGCCTCCCGTGCGGCCCTTTCCCTTTCTTTTCTTCCTTTTTCCTATTGGAACCAGCCCTTGCGTTTGAGCAGTATCCACAGGAAAACGGCCAGCCAGCCCATGCTGGCGAGGGTCGCGTAGTAGCCGTACTTCCAGTTGATGACGGGCATGTCCGCGAAATTCATCCCGTAGATGCCCGTGATCAGCGTGAGGGGCATGAATATGGCCGACAGCACGGTGAGCTGGCGGACGCGCTGGTCCGTCTGCTGCTGAAGGAGAAACTGGCAGTGCTGGAGCAGTTCGGTCAGGCGGGTGACGAGGCGCAGCGTGCCCTTGGCCAGATGGTTCTGGGCGTCGCGGATGTCGCGCAGGCGCTCGCGCACGGCGTCGGTGAGCATGGGGTGGGGCGTGAGGGCCTGCAAATCGGCCAGCCCGTAGAAGCAGTCCTCGAACTGGTTGACGAGGTGGTTGACCTGCCGCCGCGTGTCGAGGATGAGGCGCTCGGAAATCTGGCGTCCGGCGTTGTCCACCTGGAGGGAGAGGGTTTCCGTCTGCGAGCGGGCGTCGATGTAGATGCAGATATTCCTTTCCACAAGGCTGTCGAGCAGATAGGCGAAGAGTTCGGGCGCGCAGCCGATGCCCGCCACCTCGCCGCTGGCGATTTGCCTGCGGTCCTCCTCGAAGCTGTAGCCGTCGATGGGGGAAAGCGTGATCACCTCATGAGCGAAGAGGAGGAACGAAATCGAGACGGCCCGTTTCTGTTCCCACGTCTGGCGTCCGGAAAGGCTGACGAGCAGGTAGTCGGAACCGGAGAAGACGGCGGGAAAATGGGCGGAGAGCACCCGGCGGCGCATGAAGCCGGGGATGCGCCGCTCGCGCAGGTAATGGGTCAGTTCCTCGTCGGTCCCTTCCAGATCAAGCCAGAGAAGCTCCTCTTCCGCGCTGCCGTCGGTGCGTTTGCCGTCCGTCGGGGCGCAGTCGCCCAGCGCGAGTTTGGTGACGTGCTGCTTCATCGCTTTGGCTCCTGTTTCATCACAGTGGTTCCCGAGGGGAAGGGTACATCAGGACTACACCACTTGGAGGCGGAATCAAAGGCCGCTAGAGCCCGTCTTTTCAAGGTGGGGCCTTTTGGTATATGCTGATGAGCCAAAGGGCGTTATGGCCGGATTTTCGGCCTGTTCAACAGAGAGGCGAAGAGCATGATTACCTTGTCCGATTCCGTTATCGAGGATTTGAGGACGTTTCGGGGACGCAAGACCGAACGTTCGATCCGTATTGAAACAAGTTCCGGCGGCTGACACGGCACGACGTTTGAACTGGCTCTGGACGAGCCGGAAGAAGGCGACGTGACCGAGGATGTGGGGGAATTCCATTTCTGTATCGAAAAGAAGCTGCTTGATCAGATCGGTTCCGTGTTCATCGACAGCGATCCTACCGGAAGTTTCCGGATATACACGGAACGTCTCCCTACGCTGTTCAGCGGCGGGGCCTGTTCCCTCTAGTCTCCGTATGCCTGTGTTGTCCGCGAAAGCCGATTTTTTCCAAAGGGCAGGGGGAAAAGGACGGCGAAGCCCTCGCTGCGTCGAGCCGTCCTTTTTCCCTTGTAACGCAGCTCATTGGAAAAAGGCGGCTGGGAAGCGGACGCTTTTATGAAGGCCGGGCCTGAGGCCGCTACGCTCGCCCGCGCATCCCTTACCTGTGCATTTCTTTGACGGGGTGCGGAGAAAGTCCCTCCTGCCGGGACGTGCCCCGGACAGGCTTTTTTCGCCCGGTGCGAAGGTGCCCCGGCGTGAGGTTCAGGCGTGTGGATGGCCCGCGACGTTTCCGTTTTCCCCTTCCAGAGGTGAAATCTTGCATCCCTCGGGTGTAGCCCTCTCCAAGGTGGTGGACGACGGGAACGGGTCGGCTTGCAGCGTCTCGGAGGGCGGCTTCTTCCCTGCGGTATGGGTCCGCGCAGGGCGGCGGGAAGGGGGTATCCTCTTTTCTCAGATCGTTGCGCCTTAGTCGGTCCATATAATCATTTACCTTTAATTCCAATAGATTATAAACGGAAAGTCGGGTGTGTTGCCCCGGCTTTCCGTTTTTTTTGCGGCCCGCGCCGCACGGCGGGATTGCCCGCCGCCCGCGATGACGCCCTTCTCCCCGCCCCGCGCGGGAACCGAACAGCCCTCAAGGATACGCGCCATGCCGACGATCCTCCGTATCGATCCCAACGACAACCTGATTGTGGCCCTGCGCGATCTTGCGAAGGGCGATACCGTCGACATTGGCGGGCGACGCATTGAGTTGGTGGAAGACGTACCCGCCAAGCACAAGTTCACGAGCGAGCCCGTTCCCCTCGGGGGCATCGTCACCCTCTACGGCGTGCCCGTGGGCAAGGCGCTGGCCCCCTTGAGCGCGGGCGAGCGCATCACCGTGGACAACGTGGTCCACTACGCGGCCGAGGTAGATGTGGAGGACGCCACGCCCTACGCGTGGGAAGCGCCGGACGTATCGCGCTGGGCGGATCGCACCTTCGACGGCGTGATCCGCGAAGACGGGCGCGTGGGCACGGCCAATTACTGGCTCATCCTCCCCCTCGTCTTTTGCGAGAACCGCAATGTCCTCAAGCTGCGGGACGCGCTCGAACGGGCGCTCGGCTACGCGGAGGACGGCCTGACGGCCTTTGCCCGTTCCCTTGTGGGCGCGGCGGCCTGTCCGTCCCCCAAACGGCCTTTTGCAAGGCTCGACGGCGTGCGGGCCATCGTCCACAACGGCGGCTGCGGCGGCACGGCGCAGGACGCGTGGTCCCTGTGCCGGATACTCGCGGCCTATGCGGATCACCCCAACGTCGCCGGCCTGACCGTGTTCAGCCTCGGGTGCGAGAAGGCGCAGATCGGCCTTTTTCAGGAAGCGTTGCGCGAGCGGAATCTGGGCTTCGACAAGCCCTGCCTCCTTTTCCGGCAGCAGGACTGGTCGAGCGAGACGAAAATGATGGAGGAGGCGGTCCGCAAGACGCTGGCTCACCTCGAAGCCGCCGACCGGATCGAGCGGCGGCCCGTGCCCCTCTGTCGTTTGCGGCTCGGCGTGAAGTGCGGGGCTTCGGACGGTTTTTCCGGCATTTCGGCCAACCCCGTCATCGGGGACGTTTCGGATCGCGTGGTGACGCTCGGCGGCGCGTCCGTGCTTGGGGAATTCCCGGAGCTGTGCGGCATGGAAGGCAACATCATTTCTCGCTGCC
The DNA here is from genome assembly GCA_944326695.1 of Candidatus Bilophila faecipullorum. GTDB lineage: Bacteria > Desulfobacterota > Desulfovibrionia > Desulfovibrionales > Desulfovibrionaceae > Bilophila > Bilophila faecipullorum. The sequence continues at coordinate 61,771 of CALVEZ010000007.1, forward strand.
TGCGCAAGGAAGACAAGGGGCGCTTTCTTGAACTCATGCGCCGTTACGAGGCGGCGGCCAACGCCTGCGGCGCGTCCATTTCCGACAACCCCAGCCCCGGCAACATCCACGACGGGCTCATCACCGACGCCATCAAATCGGCGGGCGCGGCCAAGAAGGGCGGCAAGGCCCCGATCAGCGCGGTGCTCGATTACGGCGATCCTATGCCCGATGCGGGCCTTTCCCTCGTCTGCACGCCCGGCAACGACGTGGAGGCGGTTACCGGGCTGGTGGCCTCGGGTGCCAACGTCATCCTTTTTTCCACGGGCATGGGCACGCCTACCGGAAACCCCATCGTGCCCGTGCTCAAAATCGCCACCAATACGGCGGTGGCCCGGCGTCTTGACGATCTCGTGGATTTCGATTGCGGCCCGGTCATCGACGGGGAATCCATCGGCACGGTCGGTGACAGGCTCCTTGAGAAGGTCATCGAAACCGCCGGAGGGCACTATATCCCCAAGGCGGATCGGCTGGATCAGCACGATTTCCTTTTCTGGAAGCGCGAGGTCTCGCTCTAAAAGAGTTTTTGCCGCAGGAGCCCCCGGCGTCTTTTAGTAGGGAAGGGGGCACATGGCGGGAGCGCGCTCCCGGAAGGAAGGGGAAGCCGCCAACCTTTGGAAGCGGCGGTATGGCAGGTGTGCAGAGAAAGGCCGAGCGCGGTCCTTTCCCGGGAGCGGGCGGCATGGCGGATGAAGGGCGGGGAACCTTTTTCCCTGACGGACTTGCTTGTAAGCCGCTGGAGGCGGTTCAATGAACGAGAGCCTGCGCCGCGTGGACGCGCACCAGCATTTCTGGCGCTACGTGCTCGGCGAATTCGACTGGATGGGCGCGAATATGGCCGAGCTGCGGCGGGATTTTCTGCCGCCCGAGCTGCGGCTCCTCCTCGACCGCGAGAAGATCGGCGGCACTGTGGCGGTGCAGTCGAGGGCGTCCGAGGCGGATACCGATTTCCTGCTTGAGCTGGCCGCCGCGCATCCGTGGATTTTGGGGGTCGTTGGCTGGATCGATCTGCGCGCCGCCGATCTTGAGGCGGCTCTTGAGAGGCGGGACGGCGAAAGGGCGCTCAAGGGCTACCGCCATCAGGTGGAGGACGAGCCCTCGCCCGCCGCCTTTCTGGAGGACGGGCCATTCAACCGGGGCGTGGACGCCGTGCTGCGGCGCGGCAAAGTCTATGATCTGCTCGTCCGCGCGCACGATCTGGATACCGCCGCCCGCTTCTGCGCCCGGCACGATACGGGATGGATAGTGCTCGATCATTTCGGCAAGCCCGACGTGCGGGGGGAGAGCGTTCAAGCGTGGGCGGCGCGGCTGCGGCCCTTCCGGGACATGAGTCATGTGGCCTGCAAGGTGTCCGGCCTGATCACCGAGGCCCCGTGGCGGGCGTGGCGGGCCGAGGCGTTGACGCCCTATTTTGCCGCCGCTCTCGATTGCTTCGGCCCGGAACGCCTGCTCTTTGGATCGGACTGGCCGGTATGCCGGCTCTCGGGCGATTACGCGCAGGTCTGCGCGCTGGCGCGGGCGGCCACCGCGTCGCTTTCCGGGCCGGAACGAGACGCCGTATGGGGCGAAACGGCGCGGCGCGTCTACGGCCTTGACCGTTAAGGGGGTACGCTATGGATTTGCGGATCAGGGATAAGGTCTACATCGTCACGGGCGGCGGCTCGGGCATCGGCGGCGGCATCTCGCTGGCGCTGGCACGGGAAGGGGCCGTTCCCGTCATTTTCGGCAGGAGCCCGCTTGACGACACGTTCCGGGCCGAACTGCGGGCCTTGCAGCCCCGCGCCTACTTTATCCGGGTGGAACTGACCGACGAAAGGGCCTGCGCGGACGCCGTCGCTGAGGTCATGGCCATGTTCGACCGCATCGACGGCCTTGTGAACTGCGCCGGGGGCAACGACAACGTCGGCCTTGAAAGCGGCGTGGACGCCTTCCGGCAGTCGCTGGAGCGCAATCTCGTCCATTACTACACGATGGCCCACGCCTGCATCGGTGAGCTTAAGCGCAGGGGGGGCGTCATCCTGAACGTCAGCTCAAAGACCGCGCTGACGGGGCAGGGCGGCACCAGCGGCTATACCGCCGCCAAGGGAGCCATCCTGTCGCTCACCCGGGAGTGGGCGGCCTCCTACCTTGAGGACGGGGTGCGCGTCAACGCGCTGGTGCCCGCCGAGGTCTGGACGCCGCTCTATGAACGGTGGATCAACACGTTTCCCGAGCCTCACGAGAAGCTGGAAACCATCGTCCGCAACATCCCGCTGGGCCGCCGTATGACCACGGTGGAGGAAATGGGCGACACGGCGGTCTTTCTGCTTTCCCCCCTGTCTTCGCACACCACGGGCCAGTGGGTCGTGGTGGACGGCGGCTATGTCCATCTCGACCGCACGCTGACGGCGTGAGGAGGTGCCGCGTGGGTCGCATCACCAGTCCGCAGTATCGCAAGGCCTTCATCCTCGTCACCACGCTTTTTTTCATGTGGGGCCTGTCCTACGGCCTCATCGATGTCCTGAACAAGCATTTTCAGGAAACGCTCAGCGTCTCCAAGGCGCAGTCCGGGCTCATTCAGGCGGCCTATTTCGGAGCCTATTTCGTCATCGCCATCCCCGCCGGGCTGTTCATGGAATGGAAAGGCTACAAGGCGGGCATCCTGTCGGGCCTCAGCCTCTATGCGCTCGGGGCTTTGCTCTTTGTTCCGGCGGCGAGCGCGGCCAGCTTCCATTTCTTCCTCTTTGCGCTTTTCGTCATCGCCCTCGGGCTCGGCTGCCTCGAAACGGCGGCCAATTCCTATTCGTCCGCCCTCGGTTCTTCCGACACCGCCGAGACGCGCCTCAACCTTTCCCAGTCCTTCAACGGGCTGGGGCAGTTCACGGGCCCGCTCCTTGGCGGCCTGCTCTTTTTCGGGGGCGGCGGGGACGGTGATCTGGAGGCGGTGCGCTGGACCTATGTGGGCATCGCCTGCGTGGTCATCGTGCTGGCGATCCTCTTTGCCGTGGTCGACCTGCCCGATCTGCGCAGCCATGAGGAGGCGCAGGCGGGGGCCTCCCGCCACGCCATGCTGGAACACCGGGAATTCATCTTCGGCGTGCTGGCGCAGTTCGCCTACGTCGCCGCGCAGGTGGGGGTGGGGGCCTTCTTCATCAACCTGAGCATCGAGTGCTGGCCCGGCGGCACGGCGCAGCAGGGGGCCTATTTCCTGTCCGTGGCCATGCTGTGCCTCATGATTGGCCGTTTCGTGAGCACGGGCATCATGACACGAGTCACCCCCTCCAAACTGCTCACGATCTACGGCGTCATCTGCGTCGTCCTCTCCGGGGTGGTCTTCGCAGCGCTGGACTATGTTTCGGTCATCGCGCTCATGGCCTTGTTTTTCTTCATATCCATCATGTTCCCCACCATTTTCGCCATGGGGACCAAGAACCTCGGTGCGCACAAGAAGCTGGGCAGTTCGTACATGATCATGGCTATCGTGGGCGGGGCGATCATGCCCTATTTCATGGGGCTCATCGCGGACCATTCGCATACGGCGGCGGCCTACGTCCTGCCATTGATCTGTTTCGTCTGCGTGGCCCTGTACGGGGCGCTGTATGAAAGGCTGGCCCGGGACTAGGCCCGGGTTGCCCGCCTGATGGGGAGGTGGCGCGCCCGTTCGGGCGTGAGGGTACGGGACGGCCGCTTGAGCATGGGAAAGCGCGCCGTGGCGTCCCCCTCTTCCGAAGCGGATTCGCTTCCCCATCAGTCGAGCAGCCCGGGACAGGAACCCTGCGGCGCACAACGGAACCCGGATAAGGGAAAAGGAAGGAACGATGGCTGAAACAGGGAAAAAGTACGCGGGCGTCTGGTGTCCTTCGATCACGCCCTTCGGCACGGACGGCAAGGTCGATCTGCGCGCGCTGGAAAGGCATTTCTCCCGTCTGGCCGGGGCCGGAGCCGACGGCGTCTTGCTGATGGGCAGCATCGGGGAATTCACGGCTTTGAGCCTCGATGAGCGCCTCAGCCTTCTTCATGCGGCCCGGGACATGAGCGCCTTGCCCATGATCGCCAACGTTTCCGCCACGTGCATGGAGGATATGGCACGGCTGGCGGATGCCGCCTATTCGGAGGGCTACGAAGCGGTCATGGCGCTGCCCCATTATTATTTCGGGCAGACGCCCCGCCAGCTTGAGGCGTATTTTACGGCGCTTGACGCCCGCTTTGGGGGCGAGTGGCTCATCTACAATTTCCCGGCCCGCACGGGCTGCGACGTGGACGGGGCCCTGCTCGCGCGGCTGGCCGCCCGTTTCCCGAGGCTCATGGGCGTCAAGGATACCGTGGACTGCGCCTCGCATACCCGCGCCGTCGTGCGCGCGGTGGAGGCCGTGAGGAAGGATTTCTCGGTGCTCTGCGGCTTCGACGAATATTTCATCCCCCATCTGATGAATGGCGGAGACGGCGTGCTTTCCGGGCTCAATAATGTGGTGCCGGAACTTTTTGTCCGGGCGAAGGCGGCCCTTCTCCAGGGTGATGTGCCGCAACTGTGCGCCGCACAACGGGAAATAGGCAGGCTGTCGGCCATCTATACCATCGGGGACGATTTCGTGGCCGCCATCAAGACGGCGGTGGCCGCGAAGTTCGGGGGCCTTGAGCCCGTCTCGCGCAGTTGCGGGGGAGAACTCACTCCCGCACAGGCGGCGGAGGTGCGGCGGCTTTTCGGCCTCTAGGGACTTCCTTATAAATAGTGCAGGGCAGAAGGCGCCTTCCGGCGGGAAAACCCCGGTGAGCATCGCCGCCTTTCTCCCGTAGCCGCGTTGCGGGGAAGAGGTATTCCGGAGAGCGCCGCTGCGCCTTGGCCGTAGCTTCGTCGGGCACCTCCATACGTTCCTTTCAAGAAGGCTGAAGAGAGGCCGCGCCGCTTTTTCCGGGATGGCCAAAAGGGACGGCAGGACGTAGCGTGCCGCACGGCAGGGGAAGGCCGGGTTCAGGGGGATGGACGGCGGCGGTCACGCGAGCTAGTGTGGAGCCCGGTACGGGATTGCCCCGCTTCGGAAACCGCAGCCGGATTTCTCCCATGCGTACGGACTGCCACGCCCATGTTTTCCCGCCGCGTACGGCCCGGCACGCCGTCGCCTCTCTGGGGGCGCGTTACGGGGTTGACTGCGCCGGAAAGGGCACGCTCGAAGACCTGCTGGAAAGGGAGCGCGCCGCAGGGATGGAGCGCTGCGTGATTCTCTGCGCCGCGGCTACGCCCGGGCAGGTGGTGGCGGTCAACGACTTCGCCCTGTCCCTGCAAGGGCATTCTCCGCAGGTGGCGGCCTTCGGGACCATCCATCCGGCATTCCCGGCATGGGAAAGGGAACTGGAACGCCTCAAGGCCGGGGGCATCCGGGGGCTCAAGGTCCATCCCGATTTTCAACATTTCCGCCTGGACGATCCGCGCTTGCTGCCGCTGCTGGAAGCCGCGCAGGACGATTTTTGCTTTCTCTTCCACATCGGGGACGCCCTCCCGCCGGAGAAGAGCCCTTCCTGCCCGTATAAGCTGGCGGCTTTGCTGGACCGCTTCCCGCATCTGCGCTGCGTGGCCGCGCATCTGGGCGGCTACCGTCAGTGGAGCCACGCGCTGGAGGCACTGGTGGGGCGGGACCTGTGGCTGGACACGTCAAGTTGCCTGCCCTTACTCGAACCCGCGCTGCTCAAGGCGCTGCTGCGGAAACACCCGCCCGATCGCATCCTTTTCGGCAGCGACTATCCTCTCTTCGATCCCGCCGACGCGCTCAAACGGCTGCAAGCCGCCGCCGGGCTGAGCGATGCCGCACTGGAGCGGTACTGTACCAATGCCGACGCCTTGTTTCCTTCCACCGGACACGAGCCCCGGGATGAGGGCCCAGTGAGGCATGGGGCAGCGAAAGAAGGCCATTGAGCCGGAACGCAAAGAATGGCCTTTTCATCCCATCGCCGCACACGGTAGGCCGCTTCCCCCTCAAGGCAGAATGCGGAGAGCGGGCCTGCCCCCGGATGGTTTTCTTCCCGATGTTTTGGGGGAAGGCGGCCCCTCGGCTTGGCGGCAGGTCCGTTCAGGATGCCCGAGGGACGGTGTGCCGCCTGTGCGCCTTCTCACTGGCGCGGGAGGGGAGACGGCCTTTTCCCGATCTCAGCGATCCGGCTTCGCCGTCTCCTCGGGGGTGAGGGATGGCCCGGATGGGCTTTCCCCCGCCTTTGCGCCCCGTCGCCGCGAAATCCTCGATATCCACAGCAGTTCGTGTCGGCTGTTGATGCCCATCCGTTTATGGATGTTGCGGATATGCGTTTCCAGCGTCAGCGGCGTGATGTCGAGCAGGGCGCATATCCTTTCCTCCGAGATTTTTTTGGAAATGAGGGCCGCGATCACGGCCTGCTGCTGCGTGAGTCCTTGATCCATGAGGTAGTCCAGCAGGAGGGCATCTTCCTGCGCGGCCTTTTCTCGGGACTGGGTGGCATGGCGCACCTGATGGAGCCAGTACACGCACGCGCCGCAGCTTCCCAGAAGGACGACGAGCAGGGCGATGAAGACGAGATCGAGTTCCTGTGCGTCGTAGGCGTTGAAGAGGTGCAGGGACGAGAGATGCGTGCCCAGCCAGAACGAGAAGCACATCGCGCCGAGGCAGGCGCACAGGACATCCCGCCCCTTCCTTTCCGTCTGCGCAGCCAGAGCGGAGACGGATACGAAAAGGTAGACCGCCAGCAGGCCGTAGCCAAGGCGCATCCCCACCAGTGACAGGCCCGGGGATTCGCCGTGCAGGATGGGCCATGCCGCGTACCCGCAGAGCAGGAAGGGCACCATGAGCAGCAGGGCCTGATAAATGTCCTTTTCAAGGGAGAGCTTGAGAAAGACCACGGCGAGCAGGGCCCCGGCCCCGAAAAGCAGGGAGAGGGTCAGGGGAGACGGCTCTCCCATGGGCCGCAGGAAGATCACGAGGCTGTAGAAGGCCCCCGCGCCGAAGCTGCTCCCGCACGCCGCCGTCAGGAGGACGGACGGCTCCTCCCTCGGGTCGACCTGTTCCGAGGCGGGAAGCCGCACCCGTTTTTTCTCCTCCTCACCGCCCTCGTCGGGGGTCTGAGGGTAGGGCAGCAGGAAGCGGCTTAAAATGATGGAGAAGACCGAAATGGCGATGGCGGCGTCGGGATAGGGGGAGGCAAGGCTCGTGAGGGCCGTCGCGAGCACGAAGCCCCCTCCGATCACGGTGATGGTGTCGCGATAGGGGGCCTTCGCAAGGCTGCGCAGCCACAGCAGGCAGAGGATCGCTGAACCGGCTCCCGAAACGGCCAGCGCAATGAGCCCTGCCTTCTCTGTCCCGGGGGGTGGGGAAGGGAAAAGGGTGAAAAGAAGTGAAAGAATACACAAAGTCGCGGCCGAGGCCAGCCAGCCGTGCCCGTTGCGCGTCGTCGCCGCCCCCGCCCGCCTCCCGGACAGGAAAAAGGCCGTAAACAGAAGGCTGGCGAAGAAAAAAAGATGGACGGCGTCCCCCACCTCGCCGGGGAAAGCCTCCTCTTTGGCGTAGCGAAAAACGTTCAGCATCTGCCAGTGCCAGACGATGAAAAGCCCAATCCCGCACAATTCCCGCCAATGGGTAAAGGCGGAAAAGCGGGGAGGGGAGATTCGGAGGGTGGCGCTCGTGTCTGGCATCGACGTTTTTCGCATGAGGCTTAGGCGTGCATGGATTTTTATAATTATGCGGAATTACATTCTATTTATGAATATACCTCTTTTCGGTAGGGCGCGGACGCGTACTGGAATCCCTGATTTTCAGAGGAAAGGTGGCCGTGAAAGGCAATCTCTATTGCTTTTTTAGCGTACTTTTCTTTAAAAATACAAGCAGCGACGTTGTTGCTTTTTTCTCAAAACGGAGGCCGGCCGCCGTCTTAAGACCCGTCTTGAGCCAAGAGAACACAGGTGCTTCATCATTTCAACCGAGGAGAGACCATGAAAAGGATGATTCGCCGCCTGACCGCGTGCATGGGAATGTGCCTTGCCGGGCTTGTTTGGGCTTCCCCTTCCGTAGCGGCCTACGACGGCCCGAAATTCAGCTTTCGGGTGGCGCACACCACGCCTCCGGGCAACCACATCACGCTGGCTTTTGAAAAGTTCAAGGAACTGGTGGAGCAAAAGAGCGGCCGCCAGATCACCGTACAGGTTTTTCCCAACGCCATGCTCGGCAGCGACCGGGTTTTGATGGAAGGGGCGCAGAAGGGCAGTCTGGAAATGGCGGTGAGCTCCACGCCCAACATGGCCAATTTCTCCCCCCTCTATCAGGTCTTCGACTTGCCCTACATCACCAGCCCGGAACATCAGGAAAAGTTGTACAAGGCCATTGATTCCGGGGAACTCGGAAGATTTTTCTCCGGCGTGGCCCACGGCATCGGTCTTGAACCCATCATGTACGCCGAATACGGCTACCGCAACTTCGTGACCATCAAGAAGCCCGTTTCCAGCGTGGGCGATCTGGCGGGGCTCAAGATACGTACGACCGATTCCCCGGTCGAAGTGGAAGTGGCCAAGGCACTTGGCATGAATCCCACCCCGGTGGCGTGGGGCGAAACGTATACCGCCCTTCAGCAGGGGACCGTGGACGGGGAGGGCAATACCTTTCCTCATCTGTACGGCGCCAAGCACCATGAAGTGCTGAAGTACGCGATCACCTCCGTGCACAACTACGGGATGCAGGTGATGATGGCGAACAAGAAGTGGTGGGACAAGCTCGACCCCCGGGCGCAGCAGGTCATCCGCGAAGCCGCTGCGGAGGCGCTCGCCTACCAGCGTACGACCCTTTATCCCGAAAACGAGGCCCGGGCGCGCGAGGGCTTCCTCAAGGCCGGCATCCGTATTGTCGACCTGACGCCTGAACAAATTGAGGAATTCCGGGTGGCGACCCGTCCCGTGTGGGACAAGTTCGTCAGCCAGTTCCCTCCGGAGCTTGTGGAAATGGTTCTGGAAACCCAGAAATAGGGGCGTTCCGGAAACCGGGAATGAGAGTAGGGGCGTGGTCCCGGAAGGGCCGCGCCCTTTTTGGCCGGTGAGCCCGGCGCGCTGAGGACAACGGAGGGACCATGCCCAAGCTGAAAGCATTGGCCGCATTTCTTGATGCGCACTTTGAGAAACCTTTTCTGGTGGTGGGGTTGGTGGCGATGATCCTGATCATCTGCTACCAGACCTTGTATAGATATACGATTACTTCCCTGATCCAATGGGTGGGGGACCCTTCCCATGCCTGGCTGATCGCGCCTTTTTTCGAGCCCGCCGCGCTCAAGGAGATGATTTCGCGGTATGTCGGCCTTTCGGTCTGGTCCGAAGAAACGGCCCGGTACGTGTTCATCTGGATATCGTATCTGGCCATTCCGCTGGCTATCCGGGAACGCAGCAACATTCGGGTGGATATCGTTTACGACAGGCTCCCCGCGCGGGTACAGGCCGCCAGTTGGGTCGTCGTGGACGCCTGTCTGCTCCTTTTGAGCTGTTTCATGCTGCTGAAGGGTCTTGAGCACGTGGGGATGCAGATCGAAATGCCGCAGACCACGGCGGCCTTGCAGATTCCCTACTTTATCCCCTACCTGATCCTGCCGGTGGGCTTCGGGCTGATGGTCGTGCGGGCGCTTGAGGACGTGGCGGCGCAGATGGCCCGCATCCCCTTGCTGGATACCGTGCTGGCCTTGGCGTTTACGGCCTTGCTGTTTTCCCCGGTCTTTCTCTTTGAACAGCTCAACGCCATCTGGCTCCTGTTCGGCTATTTCGTCGTGCTGCTGTTCGTGGGGGTTCCCATTGCCTTCAGTCTGGGCATCGCGGCGCTCATGACCGTGCTCGGTGCCAACACGCTGCCGGTCGATTATCTCGCAACGGTGGCTTTTACGTCCATCGACAGTTTCCCGATCATGGCCATTCCCTTTTTCATCGCCGCGGGCATTTTCATGGGGGCGGGGGGGCTTTCCCACCGCCTGCTCGCTCTGGCTGATGAAATCGTGGGCGGCCTTTCGGGAGGCATCGCCCTGGCAAGCATCGCCACCTGCATGTTTTTTGCCGCGATAAGCGGATCGGGACCGGCGACGGTGGCGGCCATCGGCACGCTGACCATCCCGGCCATGACGGAGCGGGGCTATGACCGCCTGTTCGCCGCCGCTGTGGTGGCGAGCGCCGGGGCCATTGGGGTGATGATCCCGCCGAGCAATCCTTTTGTGGTTTACGGCGTGGCTGGTCAGGCTTCGGTGGGCAAGCTCTTTCTGGCGGGCATCACGCCCGGGATCATCACCGGGCTGGCGCTCATGCTGGTCGCCTACGGCATCGCCAGGAAAAAGGGCTGGCGCGGCGCGCCGCGTGAGCGTACCCTCAAAACCTTCGGCAAGGCGGTATGGACGGCCAAGGGCGCGCTGCTGGTCCCGGTCATCGTGCTGGGAGGCATCTACGGCGGCATCATGACCCCCACGGAGGCGGCCGCCGTTGCCGCGCTCTATGGCCTGCTGGTGGGCCTTTTCGTCTACCGGGAACTGACGTGGCGCTCCCTCTGGACCTGCTGCGTCGAATCCGCCCGCACTTCGGCGATCATCATCATGCTGATGGCTATGGCGACCCTCTTCGGCAACGTGATGACGCTTGAGCAGGTGCCGGAAAGGATCGCGGGGGCCATCCTCAGCTTTACGGAAAACAGGATCGCCATCCTGCTGCTCATCAACCTCCTGCTGCTGTGGGTAGGCACCTTTATGGAGGCCCTTGCCGCCATCGTCATTCTGACGCCGATCCTGTTGCCGCTCGTCCTGAAGGTGGGGGTGGACCCCATCCACTTCGGCGTGATCATGGTGGTCAACCTCGCCATCGGCTTTGTGACCCCGCCGGTGGGCGTAAACCTCTTTGTGGCCAGCGGCATCACCAACGTCAAGATCGAGCAGGTTTCCCGCGCGGCCCTGCCTTTCCTCGCAGCCATGCTGACGGTGCTTGCCTTCGTGACCTTTGTGCCGCAGCTTTCTCTGTTCCTTTTATAAGCCGGAGGGTTCCCTATGACTGAAAGCATCCCCTGTCGCGATCTGTTCCATCTCCTGAACCGGCTGGAAGCCGAAGCCGCGGGCGGGCCTCCCGTCTGCCTCGCCGTGGTCCGCCGCAGCGGTGTCCTCGCTGCGCTGGTGAGTCTGGACGGCACGCCCGAGCGGGCCGTCTCCCTCGCCCAACGCAAGGCGTACACGGCCATGCGCATGGAGTGCCCGACCCGGAGCTTCCACGAGCGGCTGCTGCGCGAGAGCCTGAGCCTCGCCGACTTTTGCGATTCCACCTTCACCTCTCTGGAAGGAGGCGTACCGCTTTTTGACCACGGCGGCCGCTGCATCGGCGGCCTCGGCATCAGCGGGCGAAAGCCCGAGGAAGACGGGGCGTTGGCCGAACGGCTGGCCCGCATTCTTACGGAAGGGTGAGGGTAGGGCGCGCCTCTTCCACCCGTCCGCTTTTCCGGGCAGGTCCGGAGGCAGGGGCGTTTGAAGCGACACTCAAAACCGGGCCGGATCGTGCGATCCGGCCCGGTTTTCGCTTTGGTGAGGGGACGACGATTTCCCGAGGTGCAGGGGAGAGGGAAGGCCGCCTGGTCCTGCTCAGGCACAAGGAATCTTCAGCGGGTGCGAAAAGGGGCGGCCTCGGGCGGGGCGCTTCGGGCGAGCGGTCCCGACTTGCGGGCTTCTTAGAGACATGTCCTTGCTTACCCGGAAGCGGGCGGGGCTTTGCTTGTTTCTCGTCGATGAAGTGAATTGATCCCCCACTGGCACCTATAACCTTCAAGCTGAACGGCAAGGCCGATGGCCTCATCACGGCGTTTGGCCGGATGGGTGCGGCGGATGGGGATAACCACAACAAGGATGAGGATGGGCTTGTCTACAGACTGGCCGAACAGCTCAATGAGCACCGTTCAGTCGCCAAGTTCGAAAACAGGGCGGGTACCGACAGCCACCAGACGGTGATTGCCGAGCGCTCAGTACGGCGGCACGTTCAAGATCAACTACGCACCCCGTCAACGTGACCATAGCGGGCACGGGATATTCCCCGCTACAAAGTGGAAGGCTGGAACGGCATCGTCAAGGAACAGGCGTCGAGAGCGTGGCGACGATGGCAACGCCCTGTTGAGGCGGACTCTCGGGTGAGGAACATACTCAACCCTACGGACCGTGATACGGACGACACCGGCGCTCTCACCTATAAGATGACATTGAATTTATGCTGGAGAAGCGCCTCAAGCATCCCACCTGTTCGCCCTCGTTCTGGATGGCTTCAAGCACGGCAACGAATGATACGACAAGAGCTTAGAATTTTTGTTCTGGACATGTTGATCAGCCCTTTGGACGTCGCATTCATCCATTTTATGGCGGCGCTCTGCCATCATGTGAACATCAATGTTTGTCTGGAAGGCGTGGAGTGTGAGGAAAAATTTGACTGTCTGCGCCTGATGGGGCTGGTTTCATGGAGGGGGAAGCCTGTGCCTCAGGATGTTTTCGAATGATCGTATTATGGAAATTTGATAATCTTAGTGGTTATAACAAGATTAAAAATCATCATATTTATATATTTATTATTCATCAATATGTTTTTGAAATAGTTCAGTAAATAACTAATACCTTTTTGGGCGCGTTACTGTTTTGTAAGGACTAACGGTAGAAAGAGGAGAACAAGATGTTCAGCTCTATAATAAGAAGGAAGAAAAAGAAAGCAGGAAGGGAAAGTTGCTTAAGCGACTATAGTAGTCCAGTACAAACGGGGAGATTTGGGAGGGGGTAACAGAGCAGTAGTATGAACCCAAAAAAAGGGCCACATCTCATGATGTGCCCCTTTTTATTTTCTGGTGCGCCCGACAAGAATCGAACTTGTGGCCTACAGCTTAGGAGGCTGTCGCTCTATCCGACTGAGCTACGAGCGCGTGTGGACGTGTTCTTTTAGGGGGTTCGGCCCGAAGATGTCAAGTCCCGGGTGCTCAGAGGGGACGGGTGGGCTCTTTTTCTTCCGTCTCCATGCGCAGGAGCTTCTTGCGCAGTCCCTCCCGGGTAATGCCGAGCAGGTCCGCGGCTCGGCTCTTGTTGCCTTCCGTCATGTTCAGGACGTGAAGGATAAGGCGCCGCTCCATTTCCTGCAGGTTGTAGCGGGCGTCGCCGCTGGGTGGGAACGGCGGCGTTTCGCCGTCGGCCGGGGTGTTTCTGTCCAGAGGGGCCGGACTTTCTGGGCGGCGGGCTTCTTCGGGCACGAGTCGTGTGGACAGATCGTTTACTTCGACGAGATTTCCTGCCGTCAACGAGGCGGCGCGTTCCATTTCGTTGTTCAGTTCACGTACGTTACCCGGCCACTCGTAGTCGAGCAGATGGCGGCAGGCCCCCGGGGAGAGCGTCAGCCGGGGGCGTCCCATGTAGGCGCAATGCCGTTCCAGAAAGAGCTGCGCCAAGAGCAGGATGTCGTCGCCGCGCTCTTTCAGGGGCGGGAGGCGTATTTCCGCGACGTTGATGCGGTAATACAAATCCTGCCGGAAGGTCCCCTTGCGCACTGCCTCCTCAAGATTCACGTTGGTGGCCGCGATGATTTTGATGTCCACGCTGATGGGCTTGGAGCTTCCTACCCGCATGACCTCGCGTTCTTCAAGGACGCGCAGGAGTTTGGCCTGATTGGGCAAGGTCATATCGGCCAGTTCGTCGAGGAAGAGCGTGCCGCCCGAGGCTTCTTCGATGAGCCCCTTGCGGGCGCTGACGCCGGTGGCCACTCCTTTTTCGATGCCGAACATCTCGCTCTCGAAAAGCGAGTCGGGGATGGCCGTGCAGTTCACGGCGATAAAAGGGCCTTGGCAGCGGGGGGAATTGAAATGGATGAGCTTGGCGATGACTTCCTTGCCCGATCCCGTAGGGCCGAGGATGAGCGTATTGATGGGGCGGCGGGCGATAGTCAGGGCCAGTTGAATGATCTTGCGCATGGCCTCGCACTGACCGACGATTTTTTTCGCCTGGTAGTTTTCCTGAAGCGTGCGCATGAGGTGGCTGTTGCGCTCCGCGAGCAGGCGATGGGCCTCTTGCAGTTCGGCGTTGCGGGCCTTGAGGTCCGCGATGAGCTGCGTGCGGTGGTATTCGCGGCTTTCCACCTTGACGAGCATCATGCCGAAGGCTTCGGCCAGCCGGACGTAACGTTCCGGGCCGCAGCCCTCACGGGTGAGGGCGAAGAGGGCGTCCTCGTTGGCGGGGCGGCCCCACGCCAGATCATCGCACAAATCGATCAGCGTATCCAGAAACGTTTCTTCGGAAACAGGCTCTTGCTTCACTTCGTTTTCCGTCTTTCGTTCAGGGGCGTTGCAGGGACTGGACCCAGCGCAGCACTTCAGCCACCGGGCCGATGAGGTCCTTGGGGATGTAGGCGTTTTCCGTCCCGTTTTCAAAAAGGCTGCGCGCCAGCGGCACGTTGCGCATGATGGGGATGCCTTCCTCCTCCGCCGTTTTGATCATGCGCTGCGCCAGAAAACCTTCTCCTTTGGCGAGGATGATCGGCAGGGGGGTACGGTCCTTTTCGTAGTCGAGCGCCACGGCATAATGGGTGGGGTTGGTCACGAGCACCTTCGCCTTGCGGACGTTGCCGAGAGAGTTCTGGTTGATCATTTCCTGATGGAGCTGCTTGCGCTTGCCCTTGACCTGCGGGTCGCCCTCCATCTCCTTGTATTCGCGTTTCACTTCGTCTTTCGACATCATATGGTTCTTGGTGTACTGCCATTTCTGAAACAGATAGTCCACCGCGGCAATGATGCAGAAAACGCCCCCCGCCATGATCAGCAAATCCTTGACCGCCAGCCCGAGCACGTCCCACATGGTCCAGATGGTCCCGTTCTGGATGGCGAAGAGGGTGGGGAGATGATCGCGCATGACCACCCACACCGTAGCCCCGAGGACCACTACCTTGATGATGTTCTTGAGAAACTCGACGAGGTTCTTGAGGGAGAAGACTTTCTGGAACCATTTGGCCGGGCTGACGTTTTCCAGCTTGGGCACGGCCCCCTTGAAGGCGAAGAGCACGCCTACCTGCCCCAGATTGGCGACGAGCGCCACGGCCATGACCAGCCCCACCGCCGGGGCGACTAGGGAGAAGGCCATATCGAAGGTGGCTGCGGCGGCGCGGGGGGCGGCCTCGGCGTAAGGGACGGCCATGAGGCGCATGGGGATTTCCATCATGGCGAGGAGCGTTTCCAGAAGCTGCCGTCCCATGACCATGATGTAGACGGAAAGCGCGAAGACGGTCAGGGCCGAGGGGATGTCCTGACTTTTGCAGACGTCCCCTTTTTCGCGGGACTCGCGCAGGCGTTTGGGTGTCGGTTGTTCGGTTTTGTCACTCATGGCAGCAGCCGCCCCAGTTCGCGCAGATCGGCCTTGAAGCCGTCGAAGAGCCCGGCGGCGTTCGACAGCAGCATCATGAAGTAGAAGAGCATCAGGAAGGCGGCCACACCGCTCTTGATGGGCATGGCCAGCACGTAGACGTTGAGTTGGGAGGCGAACCTGTTGATGAGCCCGAGCGAGACGTCGGTCAGCAGGCAGGCCACGACGATGGGCCCGGAGAGCAGAAGCATCATGAGCATGAGCCAGCCCACCTTCCCGGCGAAGAAAAGGGGGAGGTCAATGTCCGCGAAGACGTTGAGGGGGAGGAGCTTCGTGATCGGCCAGATTTCATAGGTGGCGTAGACCACGCCAAGCAGGGAGAGGAACGCGCCCGTGGAGAAGAAGAGGTAGACCGCGCTTTGGAAAAAGAAGGAGCCGAGGGGCGAGGTCTGTTCGCCGGAGAGCGGATCGTTTTCCGTAGCCATGGACGCGCCGCGCTGGTTGTCGATGAAGAAGCCCGCGCACTGGATGGTCCAGAAGAGCAGGCCCGCCAGATAGCCGAGCACAAAGCCGATGAAGGTTTCCTTGACGAGGATGAGGCCGTAGAGGGCCACCCCGGAAGCCGTGACCTCCCGCACCTCGGGCAGCGTGGCGACGACGGCGGGATGGAGCACGAGGTAACAGGCGAAGACGACGGTGGTCCGCAACTGGCCCGTGAGAATGTTGCCGCCCATGAACGGCGCGACCTGCACCAGCATGAACAGCCGGGGCATCCCCACGAGCAGCGCGAGCAGGTGCTGGTAGACGTGCAGTTCCTGAAAGAGGGCCTGATATTCCACGGGGCGGCTCCTTGGCGGTGCGGAAGGGGTTCGCATCCTCCTGCGGCGGTGAGGGCCGTTTTGGGCGGAGGGTGCGGGCGGGAACCTAGATCATGTAAAAGCGGCTGAAGATTTCGTTTGAATAGCGGAGGATTTCCCCGCTGAGCCAGCCGCCCATGAGAAACAGGGTCAGGACCACGGCGATGAGCTTGACCCCGAAGGTGAGCGTCTGCTCCTGCAACTGGGTGATGGCCTGAATGAGGCTGAGCAGGATGCCGATGAGCGAGGCCACCACGATGGGCGGCATGGACAGCATCAGCACCAGATACAGGGCTTTCATGGCATAATCGACGGCGGCTGATTCCATACGTCCCTTCAGGGAAAAAAGGTTGCGGGCGGATCAGAGCATCCCGGAAACATGTGCCTTCTCCCCGTCTCGCGTCCGCCTTCCGCTTCGGAAACGTCCGCGAGGCGCGCCTAGAGCCTGATCCGGCTGACGGGCTGGATGGAGATTTCCGGCGTGACTTCCTGATAGGACACGACGGGGAGGCCGTAGTGCTCGGCCTCGATGAGCCGGCGCACGTAGCGGCGGATGTCCATGGAGGCCATGAGCACGGGCCTCTGCGTGTTGGACTGGTAGTCCCCGGCGGCCTGCGTGACGCCGCGCAGAAAACGTTGCGTGGTGTCGGGATCGAGGGCCAGAAACGCGCCCGCCGAGGTCTGCCGGATGGCCTTGCGGATGGTTTCCTCCACCGAGGGGTCCATGAGGATGGCGGGCAGCATGTTCTGCCCCTTGGAGTACATGTAGCTGATCTGGCGCTTGAGGGCGCTGCGCACGTACTCCGTGAGCATGACTGTGTCCTTTTCCTTGGGGCTCCACTCGATGAGCGCTTCGAGGATGCTGCGCAGATCGCGGATGGATACCTGTTCCTGCACCAGCCGCTGGAAGATTTCCGCGATGCGCTGCGTGGGCAGCAGCCGGGTGGCCTCGCGCACGAGGTCGGGGGCGCGCTCCTCCATCTTGTCGAGCAGGTACTTGGTTTCCTGCATCCCGAGGAAGGAAGAGGCGTGCCGGGCCAGCACGAGCGAGAGGTGATAGGCGAGGATGCGCGGGTGGCTCATCACGCTGATGCCCGCCCGCTCCAGCATGGCGGCTTTGGTTCCGGGCACCCACAGGGGGTCTACGTCGGGCAGGAAGCGTTCGCCCTTTTTGAACTCCACGCCGAGCAGGGCGAGGTTGTCGCCGCTGTCGCGGGCGAGCACCATGTCTTTTTCCAGCTTGCCCCGGGATATGGGGATTTCATTGACGTTGAGCACGTAGCTTAGTTCGGGGAGGCCGGGATGGGGCCGGATGTTGATGCCGGGGAAGGGCACGCCGAGATCGAAATAGAGGGCGCGGCGCAGGTTCGCCAGCTCGTCGTTGAGCGAATGGTAGTCGAGGGACGCGCCCATGTCCTCGGAGATGTCGAGGATGATCGGCACCGTGGGCGCAAACTCGTCGCGCGCGCCCGCCGCGCCGGGCCGCGGCTTGGGCCGGGCCGTGGGCGTCAGCGACTTGGCCAGCTCCTCCTTGGCGTCCGGGGCCTCGGGCGTTTCCTTGATGCGCTTGAGCATGTAGCCGAGCCCGCCGAGCAGGGCGGCCAGCGTGAAGAGCTGCGGCTTGGGGAAGCCAGGGATGAGCGCGAAGAGGAAGACCAGCCCGCCCGCCATGAGCAGGGCCTTGGGCTGGTTGAAAATCTGAAAGCCGATCTGCGCGCCGATGTTGTCGTCCGAGTCGCCGCCCCGGGTGATCAGGATGCCCGCCGAAATGGAGACCAGCAGGGAGGGAATCTGTGAGACGAGGCCGTCGCCGATGGTCAGGATGCCGTAGGTGTGCAGGGCTTCCCCGGCGGTCATGCCGTTCTGGGTCACGCCGATGATGGTCCCGCCCACGATGTTGACCACGGCGATGATCATCCCGGCGATGGAGTCGCCCTTGACGAACTTCATCGCGCCGTCCATGGCCCCGTACATCTGGCTTTCCTGATTGATGCGCTCGCGGCGTCGCTGCGCCTCCTCCATGTCGATGACCCCGGCGCGCATGTCCGCGTCGATGGACATCTGCTTGCCGGGCATGGCGTCGAGGGTGAAGCGCGCGCCCACTTCGGCCACGCGTTCCGCGCCCTTGGCGATGACGAGGAACTGGACGATGGTCAGGATGAGGAAGACCACCGCGCCGACCACGAAGTTGCCGCCGAGCGCGAACTCACCGAAGGTATAGATGATCTCGCCCGCGTCCGCCTGCAGGAGGATGAGGCGTGTGGTGGTGATGTTGAGGCCGACCCGGAAGAGGGTGGTGAACAGGAGCATGGTCGGGAAGACCGAAAAGTCGAGCACCGTCCGTACGTACATGGTCATCATGAGCATGATGAAGGAAAGAGCCATGTTCGCGCCGATGAGCGTGTCCACGAGGGGCGTGGGCAGCGGAATGATCATCAGCGCGATGACGACGACCAGCAGGAAGACGATGTTGATGTCGTTGTGGCGCGTGACCACGCCGACGGTGGAACGGGCGGTTGCGAAGAGGCTCATGCGGGGTTGCCTTTGCCGGAAGCGGCGAGCAGCGCGCGGCCGCCCGCGAGGTAGAGGTAGTCGTCCACGGCGGCCCGGGCTTCCTCGCGGCGTTCCTGCTGCCACAGCGCCCGCGCCCGCAGAAGGTGCAGGACGGCCTCGCGGGAGGGCAGGACGCGGCCTTCGGTCACGCGGCGCAAGAGGGGCAGCGCCTCCTGTCCCCGGCCCCGTTCCACTTCGATGGCGGCCAGCGTTGCGCAGGCCCGGCGGGTCGTCTCGTCGTCGGCCTCGGCGGGAGCAAGGGCGATGAGCGCGGCGAAAACCTTGGCTGCGCTGTCGAGCCGCCCCATGCGGTAGAAGAGATACCCCAGAATGGAAAGGGTAGCGCGTTGATCCTGAGCGAGCGGCACGCTTCAGCCTCCGATCATCAGGCCCATATAGGCCTTGAGCAGCGATTGGTTTTCAAGCAGCGGCCCGAGTTCGTCCTCGACGAGCGCGCGCACGGCGGGATCGGCGCTGTCCTTGAGGGCATCCCGGCAGGCGGCGAGGTTGGCGGAAAAGATTTCCGGCCGCAGGAGGTCGCCGTCGCCCGCGTCGGGGCAGAGCGCCTGTTCGAGCAGGTGCCGGGCGTTGCTGGGAAAATAGAGTTCCTCAAGTCCGGCCTCGCGCAGGACGTTGGCCGCCAGAGGCCGGGCCGTGGGGATACCCTGCGCGGTGGCGGGGCTGTCCATGACGTTCTGGATGCCTACCGAGGCGTCGAAGAGATTGACTTTGGTCATAGGCCCTCCCTGAGGCGGAAGTCGCTAAAAGGACGTGCGGACGGCGCACCGGCCCCGGCAGCGGGTATGGTCCCGCCGCGCCGCAGGACGTCCGGCGGGGGAGGGGCATGGCCCGCAGGTCCGGCGGCGTTTTCGCGGCCCCAGCGAGGGGCGCCGTCTGTCTTGTGGGAAAAGGCCCGCCTCACGGCCTGCCTTCCTGCGCCGCACCCACCTGATCCCGGATGGTGCCGAGGAAAAGGACCGCCTTTTCAATGTCGGCGGCGGTCGCGCGGCCTTCCGGGAGGCGGGTGATCAGGATGATGTTTCCGTTGTGCAGCCCGCCCGCGAGGGGCAGGGGGTGGGCGTGGCGGTAGTGGCAGGCCTCAAGCACCCGGCGGGGCGCCCCGGTGTCGTAGTCGGGCACGGGCAACGCGACATAAACGAGGAGTTCCCGCTCCTGCGCGTCGTCGGGACCGCGTTCGAGATAGAGCCGTCCGAGGCCCTCCACATCGAGGGCGGCGAGGCCGTCCGCCGAGAGCGCGAAGGAAGGCATTCCCATGCGGCGGCCGAATTCGGCGATTTCACGTTCGATCATCAGGCGTCTCCCTGTGCGGCGAGGTACTCGTCTTCGCGCTGGATGGCGTTGTCCACGGCTTCCTGTACCGCGTCAAGCATCTTCATGCGGCCCTGTTCGCCGTCGAAAAGCAGGGTGGGGAGATTGCGGGCCACGCCGAGGAGTTCCTGAAGGAAGAGGACTTCCCGCTCAATGTCCGGGGCCTTGGCCTTGGCCGCGATACGGTCGATGTGCATGGAGCCGAGAAACTTTTCGTTGCGCAGGGCCACAATATCCCCAAGGAGGCTCATGGGCGTGAGGCCGTGAGCCGTGACGCCGTGCACGCTTTCCCAGCGTCCGATGAGGCGCTCGCACTGGATATGGGTGCTTTGCAGGAGCCGCACTTGTTCGAGGTTGGCGTAGACGCTTTCCAGATGGGTGGTTTCCATGCT
The DNA here is from genome assembly GCA_944326695.1 of Candidatus Bilophila faecipullorum. Classification (GTDB taxonomy): domain Bacteria; phylum Desulfobacterota; class Desulfovibrionia; order Desulfovibrionales; family Desulfovibrionaceae; genus Bilophila; species Bilophila faecipullorum. The sequence continues at coordinate 82,238 of CALVEZ010000007.1, forward strand.
TGGGACGTCCGTCGCCAGATCATTGCCGAGCGCGCCGAAAAGGAAGTCCATGGCCTTGTCGAAGCCCGCATCGCCGTAGGTTTCGTGGATGTGCGCGAACACGGCGTTGACGGATTCGAAATCGCAGACCGTCTGGCGGTAGAGGTCGCGCAGGTTGTCCGCGCTGTCCAGTTCCGCATAGCCCGCAGCCGCGAGCTTGCCCTGTATGCCCGCGCGTATCTGCGGGCCGTGTTCGGCCTCAAGTTCCGCGAGCCCCCGCCGCACCGCCTCCAGTTCGGAAGGTCCGAGGGAGCCGTCGCGTTCCAGTTCTTCCAGCGCCTCCGAAAGGGCGGCGTAGGCGTCGCTCGGGTCCGGGAAGCGGTATTGCGCCTCGCGGGCGGCCCGCTCGCGCCCGTCGCGGGAACGCAGGCTGTCCTTGAGCCGGTCGATGTCCTCGGCGGCCCCGGCCTCGTGCATGAGCTCCTGATAGAGCTTCACGCGCGCATTGAGAGCTTCTTCGGCCTTGTCGCGTTCCTTGCGGTCCTCAAGCTCGTACTCATCCGTGGTGTCCACCGAGAAGGTCAGCTCCTCGGCGGCGTCCGCCAGAAGGGACTGGGGGGATTCCACCATGACGGCGGCCTTGCCCATAAGCGAGCCCTTGAGGGCGTCGGCGGCTGCCGAGGTCGCCGCTCCGGTCGCCATCTGCCCCATCTGGTTATGGACGGAAAAATCGATGGACATGCCTCCTCCTCACCGGCCGCGCGCCGGGCAACCCCTTTTTCCGGCCCTTGCCGGGGCCATACCACCGTGGGCCGACGCCGTGCCGATACGCCAGAGACTATGCTAAAATTATGCCAATATGTATTGAACTTTTATCATATTATGCGTCTCCTTACAAGGGGCGACATTTCGATTGCTTTGGGCAAGCGCCTGTAGTACTTCTCCAATAAGGTAAAATGGAAATGCCAACATCAGTGCTGTGGCCCTGCCTCTTTCTGCCAACGGCGTTGGCGGCAGCACGGGCCAACAGACGAGGGAAAAGCCCTCAGCGTGTGTTATTGCCGCGTATCTGGGCTGTGGCATGTAAAGTGCATAGACTCAATCAGCAAGCCAACAGGAGCGACGCCATGACAATGACGCAGAAAGATTTTGAAGCTCAGGAAGCGCAATTCACTGCCTTGAAGGAAGAATTTTCCCGCCTGAATCAGAAATTCGACGCACAGTTAAAGGATATGGGGCTCAGCGAGGCCGATCTGAAGGAACCCACCCCCGTCACTCCCGAAGTCGAGGTGCTGATCGCCAAGGCCAAGGAAGAGGCCAAGCGCGCGGGCGAAGCCCGCAAGGCGCAGGCGCAGATGGACAAGGTTTCTTCGGGCCGCACGCCAGGCGCCGGACGCCGGGGTGTCGTCAGGTTGTAATTTTTCATCTTTTTTCTAAGGAGCAAAGCGATGACTCAGGGTGTTAGTGGAACCAGGAATTCGGGAAGCGTCAGCGGTGTGGATAGCCTCGGCACGTGCACGAGCGTCAACTTTATTTTCGCCAAGCTGCAGATGGAACTGGCAGCGGCGGCCAAGGATGCGGCCCTCGACTATATTGGGCAAGTCGAGGACGCTCAGGCCGAACAGAAGGAAGTGGCCGACATGCTCCAGCGTTGCCGCGAACTTCAGAATCAGGCCAAGGCCAACGGCGGCTGCACCGAGATGCCTGCGGATATCCGGGAGTTTATGGACAAGAACGAGCTTGCCTATGATTTTACGACCGGCGGAGTCAAGGACCCTACGAGGGAAACGGCGGACAGCAAGCATAACAAGGATGAATGGGACGTGGCGATTCAGTCCCTGCAAGCCTATCAGGAAACCATCGGAACGGACATCCAGACGCTGATGGTCTACGTGCAGGACTTCATGGGCCAGTACAATTCCTACACGCAGGGCGCGAACTCCGCGATCCAGTCCGGTATGCAGACGCTTACCAGCGTGGCCCGGGGCCAGTAATCCTTTCGCCGCCGTCGCCCGATGGCGGCCCGCTCTTCCCAAGGAGATTCTTATGGCTGAGCAAAAAAAGGTTCAGATGGAATACACGCCGGAGGAAATCGATACGATGGTCGAAGCCGTCATGAAGGGCGCGACCATTGGCGATGTGTGCAACGTTTCGCAGGACATGCTGGAAGCCCTTTACGGCCTTGCCTACAATCTTTACGCCACGGGCAATTACAAAGACGCGGAAACCGTTTTTTCCGGCCTGTGCCTCTATGATCACAACGATCCCCGCTTCTGGATGGGGCTGGCCGGGTGCCGTCAGGCCAACGGCAAATGGCAGGAGGCCGTGGAAGCCTACGGGTTCTGCGCGGCTATGGAGGCGCTGTCGAGCCCCGTCCCCGTCATGCAGGCGGGGTTGTGCTACCTGAAGATGGGCGACCGTGAAAAGGCCAGGGGGTCCTTCGTGACGGCGGTTACTATGGGAGAGGAGGGCAACGCCGAACACGAGGCCGCGCGCAACAAGGCCGCCGCCATGCTCGCCATCCTCGACCAAGGGGAAAAGTGAGGTCGTCATGCCCAATCCCGTTGATTTTGTCGGCGTCGCCAAGTTTACGGAACTGGCCGGAGGCATGGAGGTAAACAACCTGCAGGCCGCCATCCGCAAGGCCCTGAAGGAGATAACGCTTCCCGACGTTTCCGACGTGCCCACAGGCTCTACGGGCAAGACATCCGATCTGCCGACGCTCGCCCCGCCCACGGCGGGCGGCCTGTCGCTGGAAACGCTCGCCCAGATGCTCAGCAACGAGGTCCGCACGCAGGCCACCAAGGACGGCATTGCCTCCATTGAGGCCAAGGGGCAGGAACGGGCAGAGGCCAACCAGAAGAAGCTCGAAGAAATCATGGAACGTCTCGAATCCATGAAGTCAAAGAGCGTCCTGGACATTTTCAAGGAAATCTTCAGTTGGGTTGGGATGGTCGTCGGGGCCATCGCCAGCGTGGCCACCTTTGCCGCGGGCATCGCCACGGGCAACCCCCTGCTCATCGCGGGCGGAGCGATCCTGATGACCATGTCCGTCAACAGCATCGTGAGCAAGGCCACGGACGGCAAGGTAAGCATCGGCGCTGGCATAAGTGAGGCGTTTCAGGCTATGGGCGTGGATGAAACCGTCGCCAATTATATCGGCCTGGGCACCGAGCTGACGATAACCCTGGTGGGCGTGGGCCTCACCCTCGGCGGTTCCTTCGGGTCCGCTGCGACCGCCGCCAAGGCTACCCTGTCAAAGGCTGCGGACTTGACCCTCAAGGCCGCCAACATCACCAACAGCGTCGTGCAGATGGGCTCGGGCGCGACCGGCATCGCCGGTGCCGTCTACGATTACAGAATATCCACCAGCTACGCCGACACCAAGGAGCTGGAGGCCATTCTCGAACGCATCCAGCAGGCGCAGGACATCGAGCTTGACTTCCTGAAGGGCGTCATGGAGCGCGCTCAGAAGCTCCTTGAGGACGTCAACAACATTGTGGAAGACTGCACCGAGTCTCAGACGGCCATTCTGACCAACATCGCGCCGAGCATGGCCTAGGGGGGAATATGAGCCAAATTAATAACGTCACGCAAATGTCGGGCTACACCACTGAAGCCTATCAGCAGATGGTGGGCGTCGCCAAACAGCACAACATCAGCGAAACCGAGCTTGCCGCGCTCCTGCTTCAAGAGGGGCAGAACGGAAAGAACTTTACCGACGCGTGGACCGCCGTCAAGCCCAGGCTTTCGGAGCCCAAGCCCACGTCTGCGGGAACGCTCAACCAGTGGGTGGGCGTGGCCTCTCCCCTCGCCGGGCTCAGCGCGCTGATTACGGAGCTGAGCGCCGAACAGCGCAAGGAAAACCGCGAGGTCATGAAGGCGCAGACCGACAGCATCGTCATGTCGATGGAACAGCAAGCGGACGAAATCCGCAAGAAGGCCGTGGCTCAACTGGCCTGCGGCGTAGTTTCCGGCGCGATCAACATCGGCATGGGCGCTGCCCAGTTCGGCATGGGCGTCAAGCAATTGAACCTGGGACGGCAGCAGGCTCAGGTGGCCGAGCAGCAAAAGACGCTGAGCACGCAGATGAACGAAATGAGCGGCAAGACGCTCGGCAATGCCAGAAAGATGCACGAAGCCATCGGGACGGAAGCGAGTGCCATTGGGGCCAAGTCGCAGGCCTACGGCGTCATGGGGCAGTCCATGTCCCAGCTCGGTCAGGGCGTGGGCGGGATCATCGGGTCCGTAGGGGATTTCGTGGGCGCGCAGTACGACGCGGTGATTAAGGAAATGGATGCCGCGCAGGAACAGATGCGCGCCAACAGGGATGCCTTGAAGAGCGTCACCGACAGCCTTTCCGAACTCATCCAGAAGGCCATCTCCACACAGGACGCTATCCAGCAGAACATGAACCAGACCCGTGCGCGGATTCTGGGATAAGATAAGGTCTTCGTATGGACATCAACGGCATTGCCGCCAATCAGGTTTCAGGAGTTTCCCAGACTACGGACGTTGCCGCCAATAGGGGCACTTCAATCCAGAACGTTTCTAATGCCATCAGCGCTGCGGCCAACAAGGGCATCACCCCTGCGGGGCCCACGGTGACGGAGCGGGACAGTCAGGGTACGATCTACGGCTTCACCCCGTATCATGACCACGACGGCAACAAGATGGTGTATCTGGAAAGACGCTCGGCGTCGGGCATCGTTTCGCATATACCGTTCAAGTTCGAGCAGCTTGAGTCCTTTTGTTCCAGACGGGGCGTCGCCGTTCCCGCGCTGCAATACAATTAGGAACATCCATGAAGAAAAACAGTGAACCGCAAGATCGTCTTTTGCATGATCTGTGTGCGTGTTCCGCGGCGTTGTCGGCCATCGCGGAGAAGCTTGAAGCCGAGGGGCGTCCTCTGGACGCCCTGACCGATGCCGAGTGGCGGGATGTCGAGGCCATTGTCCAGCGTGTGGAGCGTTGTGACCGCCAGCTTGACGAGTGCCTGAAGGACACGTCTCCGTGTGGCGGAGGCCCCATGCCGCGCGCTTGGGGCATCCGCGTTTGATGATTGACAAGGCGACGCGGAAGACCGCATAGTTCCCCAGGGAGGCCGTATGTCGTTTTTGCAGGAAGCCGCTGACGCCGTCACGTCCGCCGCGGGCTGGAGGAAAACCTCGCCCGATGCCGCTGGAATCTTTCGTTTTCACCTTGAGGACGATCTGGACATGGATATGCTTTCCCCGGACGGACGGACGCTTGTCCTGCGCGCCGAGGTGGGGCCGCTGCCTCCGGTCGAGCGCGATGCCGACGACCTGCTGCGCCGTTGCGCCTCGCGCGCGGTGGCCGCTGGCCGCAAGCGCCGTTCCGTGCTGGCGCTGGACGGCGGCGCGCTTACGCTGCACCGGCTTGTGCCGCGTGAGGACGGCGTCGCGGACGTGCCGCGCCATGTACGTGATTTTTTGAATGATCTGGTCTGGTGGAAAGCGCAGATGGGCTCTGCCTCCGTGGTTTCCCCCTTTTCGTTTGCGGGCCTGCAAGGATGGGGAATAGGACGTTGATACGGCATCGTGGTCTGCTTTTGCTGGCGCTGGCGGCGTTTTTTGTGGGCCTGCTCATGGCCCCCTCCCTGTCGTATGCCGCACCGGCAGGCTTTTCCCGGCCCTTTACCCATTACGCTGACGATGAGGACCTGCCCGTGGTGTTGACGGCCTTCGCCCGCGCCGAAGGGTTCAGCGCCGCCTTTTCGCCGGGCGTGGTGGGCAAGGTCAGCGGCCGCTTCGACGCCGTGCCGCCGGACACCTTCCTCAGAGGGATGCAGGCCGCTTTTGGTATTTCCTGGTACCGTCTCGGCACAACGCTTTATTTTTACAGCGAATCCGAAATCTCGCGGACGTTCATCACGCCCCGGGCCATGTCCGCCGAACGGCTGTATCAGATGCTGCGGCAATCAGCCGTCTTCGCGGCGCAGCTTCCGGCCACCCTCGCGCCGGGTGGCGACATGATCGTCGTCTCCGGGCCGCCTTCCTACCTTTCGCAAGTCATGGCCGCGGTTTCCGCCTTTGAAGAATCGCAGCTCACCCATTTCGTCATGAAGGTCTTTCCGCTCAAATACGCATGGGCAGAGGACATGTCCGTGAGCAGCATGGACAAGACGGTGACCATTCCCGGCGTGGCGAGCATCCTGCGGGCGATGGTGACGGGTTCCCCGGTTTCAGCTACGCGCGTGACGCAGGAAACCGCCACTGTTGACAAACTCTCCGGCACGGGGCTCGTGGCGCAGGGCCGTATGACCCCCGTGGCCCCGGACCCCGTCACGCAGCAGGCCGCACCGCCTCAGGCCGCCCCCGTTCCCGCCACGCAGGTCAACATCATGGCCGATCCCCGCGTCAACGCCGTGCTCGTCAACGACGCCGAATACCGGATGCCCTATTATGCCAAGGTGATCAGCGATCTCGACAAGCCCGTGGAACTGGTGGAAATCCATGCCGCCATCGTGGATATCGACACCAATTTCAAGCGCGATCTCGGGGTGACCTATCAGGGCGCGAACAGGCGTGACAAGGGCTGGAGCGTGGGCGGCGAGTTCTCGGGTGACGGCAACAGCTTCTCGCCCCTGCCTTCGATGGGCAAGCCTTCCGGCACGGGGATGGACCTTTCCACCATCTACACGCACGGTTCCGACTACTTCCTCGCCCGGGTGCAGGCTCTTGAGGCCGAAGGCGAGGCGCGGATGCTCGGGCGTCCCTCGGTGCTGACCGTGGACAACGTGCAGGCCACGCTGGAGAATACCAGCACCTATTATATTCAGGTCGAAGGCTATCAGGCCGTCGATCTCTTCAAGGTCGAGGCCGGGACGGTTCTGCGCGTGACCCCGCACATCATCCGTAACGAGCGGGGCGAAACCTCCATCAAGCTCGCCGTGAGCGTGCAGGACGATCAGAACGACGACGGCAACTCCCAGCCCGCCACGACCACGGGCGTTCCCCCCATCAAGCAGACCAAGATCAACACGCAGGCCATCGTGGGGGCGGGGCAGAGCCTGCTCATCGGCGGCTACTATTACGAGCAGAAGTCCACGGACGCCAGCGGCATCCCTATCCTCATGCATATCCCCGTGCTCGGCCATCTCTTCAAGACGACCAGCAAGGGCACCAAGCGCATGGAGCGGCTCATCCTGATCACGCCGAAGGTCATCCATCTGGACGAAATCCCCACAACGCCGCCTCGCGTGGACGAGCCGACCTTCCACAGGTCCCCGACGCAGCCGGACTATGAGGAACGGGTCCCGGCGGCCCCGCAAAGCGGCTGCTCACGCAAGCGGCCCCGTCTCGAAAACCCGACGGCTCCGGCATCTCCCGTGCGGACGGTCCCGCTGTCCGCACCTCCCGCGCCGCAACCCGGCGTCTCCATCCGTCCGGCGGAGGCCTCATGAGTGCGGCGGGCATCATTGTTTGCCGTCTTTTTTCCGGCCCCCATCTGGGGGCTGAGCTTGTTCTTCCGGCCGGGCAACAGGTGATTGGCGCGGATGATTCCTGCGACGTCATCCTGCAGGACGGTTCGGTCGCGTCCCGTCATGCCGTGCTCGATATCGCCTTTGACGCGGACGGGACGGCTTCGGTCCGGGTGACGCCGCTGGACGGCGAAGTCCTGCTGGACGAGCGCCCTTTGCCCCCGGACGGGGCGATCATCCCGGAACGGACCCCCTTTTTTTTGGGCCTGACAAGCTTTGCGTGGGCCCCTCCGGAAACGTCCGCGGAGGCGTGGCGGCAAGTGGCGACTGGCCTTCAGGAAAAGCGGTCGTCGGTGGAAGCGTCTCCCGAAAAGGCGGATGTTTCCCCTGATGCCGAAGAGCCGTTGCTTCTGGATGACCTTGCCGAAGTGTCTGCCGGGAGCCCTGCCAACGATGTTGGCGAAAACGGTTGGCGGCGTTTGCGTCGCCTGCCTCCCCGTCGCATGGCGCTTCTGCTCCTCGTGTTGATCGCCTTGGCCGGGCTGACCTTTTCCTACGAAGGGCGTTTGCCGGATCATTCCATAAGAGTGGAAGAAATGCGGGCGCTTATCCAGAAACAGGGTTTTGACGGCATCAAGGTTGTCCCGATGGGGCAGGGCGTTGGTCTGAGCGGGATGCTGGAGGACGACACGGACCGGGCCGCGCTGCTCAATTTGGCACGGAGCGTGCATTATCCCGTGTACCTCGACGTAAAGGTGCGCGGGGATCGCGTGAAGGCCGTGGCCTCCGCCTTTGCCAGCCGAGGCTTTGCCGTGGCCGTGCAGGAAAAGGCCGATGATCCCCGTGGGGGCCTTGAGATTGCGGGCTACATGCAGGACGGCGCGGTGGAGGAGCAGACCTTTTCCTCGGTCCGGGAGGATATCCCGGCGTTGCGCGCGGAGGCGGTCTGGAATACCCTGAAGCGGACCATTCGTCACGCCGCCGACGTGGAGGCCGCCTTGCTGCCCCGTCTGCGCGAGGCCGGGCTTTCCTTCGTGCAGGTGCGTTGCGGACGCGGAAAAGTGCAGGTCGCGGGGACGTTCGACACCGAGCAACGGGCACGGCTTGACGCCCTGCTCGACGAAGTGCGCGAAAACCTCGGCGTGCCCGTAATCTTTGAGGTGGCCGCCTCCTTTGACAAGCCGCGGCAGACCGGGCGGCGGGAAGTTCCGGAAAAACTGGCGTCCGCCCCCCAAGCGGAGGGGCCATCCGCTCCGGCGGACGATCTTTCCTCCATCCGGGTGACGAGCGTTACTTTGACGCCCATGCGCTTCATAAGCCTTGGCAGTGGCCAGCGTATTTTCGAGGGCGGCCAGCTTCCCGGCGGCTATGTGCTGGAGTCCGTCGGCGTGAAGGAACTGAAGCTGCGCAAGGATGGCCGCGTCATCTTGTACCCCCTGAGAGGTCCCCATGAATGAGACGATGATTTCCGTACTGGATATTCTGGAGAACGACCCCACCGGCCGAGGCTGGCAGGGTATCCGCGACGAACTTTTCGAGATGGATATGACGGTCAAACGGCATATGGATACCGGTTTGGGGCCTGACGAGTGGGCCGTGGCCGAGGCCGTCCGCGAAGCCGTCCGCGCTGCGGGCCGCACCGTGGACAAGATGGCCGGATAAAGAGACTTTTTCGAGCAAGTGAGGCGAGTATGAACGTAGGAAGCGCAGGCGGTACCCCGGGCCTGAATCTGGGCGATATCTTCAACAGCGGTCTGGATTCGATCCAGAGCAAGGGCAAGGCTTTGGAAAAGCAGATGACCGACCTCATGAATCAGGATGAGGTCAGCCCTGAGGACATGCTCAACATCCAGTTTCAGATGGGCCAGTACAACGCCATGCTGGAATCGCTCTCTTCCGTCACCAAGAGCCTGACGGACACCATGAAGAGCCTTGCCCAGCGGAGCGGCTGAGCGCGCGAGGCGCGCCGCCTCAAAGCCGCGCGGCGCTTCTCGTGCCTTGCGTGCAACTTCTTTTCCTCCTTTGTCCGTACCGGAGAAACGCCATGCTGTCCGATGCCCAGATCAGCCGTCTGCTTGATGTCGCCAATGCCGCCTGCCATACCGGAAACGTCGCAGACGCCCGCGTCATTTATGAGGGCGTGCTCGCGCTCAAGCCCGCCTTTGCGCCCGCGCTTGTGGGCAAAGCCCTGAGCCACGTCGTCGTCGACGATTTTGACGAGGCCGAGCGCATCCTCAAGGAGGAAGTTCTGTCCGTGCGTCCCGACGATCCCGAAGGACTGGCCGTGCTCGGCCTGTCCCGGCTTTTGGCGCGGCGCTACGACGAAGCCGTCGACGTGCTGGCTCCTCTTGCCGGGGGTGAAGGCCCTGCGGCGGCCCTTGCCGCCGGGCTCCTTGAAAAGGCGCGGCAGGCCTAGCGCCGCCTGACGGAGGCGGTATGGATATTTCCGGGCTCGGCGTTTCAAAGCTTTTGGAAGCGCTCGAACGGCTGGGCGTTTCGCCTGGCGCGGACCTCAGGAGCCCGGAAGGTCCGCAGGGCCGTCCCGCTCCCGACGTGGTCCGTGCCTTTGAAGAGGCTCTCAAGGACGGGCCTTCGGAGACGCAGGCCGCTGCGCCTGCGGAGACGGCCTTGCCGGGCCCCGCGCAGGCCATGCCTTCCCCGGCGGAAGCGGAGGGCTTGTCCGCAGGCCCCGTTTCTTCGGTTCCAGAAGCGGATGCGGCGCGGATGAAGGTCCACGGGGCCGGGGAGACACATCCGGCGGAGGCTCTTTCCCGGACCGGCGGGCCGGAGATCACGGCGGAACGGTCGGAAAGCGATGTCCTGCGCGATGTGGCCCGCCTGATGGAGCGCGTGGGCAGCGGCGGTGCGTCCATGACGGATTTGTACCGGCTGCAATATATGGTAGGGATACTGCGTTTGCAGGCGAGCGGCGGCTCGCATCTGTCGCAGCAGGTCAATCAGGGTTTTGAATCGCTGCTGAAGCAGCAGGGGTAGCCTGTGGCGAACGAGGGGCGGGGACGGAGGACGGAAGCGCGGCCTTCCGGCGCGAGGTCGAGGCGGTGGCTTTGGCCGCTCATGGCGGCGTTGCTGTGCGTGCTGTTGTGCGGCTGTCAGGTCGAGGTGTACCGGGGCCTGACCGAGGGGCAGGTCAACGTCATGCTGTCCACCTTGCTCAAGCGCGGCATTCAGGCGGAGAAGATCGCGGCGGGCAAGGCCGGGTTCAGTCTCGCCGTGGACGAGCGCCAGCTTGTGCAGACGCTGGAGATTTTGAACGAGAACAACCTGCCTCGGCCCGCCTATGACAGTCTGGGCAAGGTCTTTTCCGGGCAGGGCATGATTTCCTCGGCCTCGGAGGAGCAGGCGCGGCTGGCCTATGCCATTTCGCAGGAGCTTTCAGACACTTTTTCACGCATTGACGGCGTGCTGACCTCGCGGGTCCATGTGGTGCTCGGCGGCCCCGACGAGAGCGGCGAAAGCCGGATTCTGCCTTCCGCCGCCGTGTTCCTGCGCCACACCCCGGACTCGCCCGTGGTCAATCTGGTGCCCAAAATCCGCGAACTGGCGTCCAAGGCCGTGCCCGATCTGGATTACGAACGGGTTTCCGTCATGCTTGTGCCGGTGCGCGAACAGGTATCCGTCCCCATCCAGCCCGCTCCCACCTTCATGGGCCTGCCCTTCTTGCCCGAGAACGGGCCGCCCTACGCGCTCATCGGCGCGGGGCTGGTGCTCGTGACCGTGGTTGCCGGCCTCATCCTCTTCGCCCTTGCCCTGCGCGATACCCTGCGCGCCCGGAAACGCGGCAAGAATGAACGGGACGAAGGGACGGCGTAGGCCGGAGAGTCATGCAGACGTCGTTTTTTACGGATGTGATCGTCCGCAAACCCGCGCTGCTGCAAGCGATGCTGGCCTTCAACGGCGTGACCGCACCCGTTGCGCCGCCCGTTCCGGCGTGGGACGTGCCCGGCTTCGACGCCGCTGCGCTCGGCGAGGGGCTGGCGCGAATCCGGGGGGCGAACGTCCTGCCGTGGCGTCGGCCTTCTTCCGTAGCGGAAGAGGGTTTTTGGGATTTTGCCGACGAGTCCCGGCGGCTCGCCTTTGTGGGGGCGGAGGAGGCGGAGCGGCTTGGCCTGACCTTCGGCGTGTGCGTCCACGCCCCGGAATTGGCGCGCATCATCGCCCGCGAGCAGGTGCTGGCCCTGCGCGAGGAGCTTGGCGAAAGCCTTTACCGTTACGGCATCCAGCGCGGCCAATACCAGCTTGGCGGCGTGCGGCGCTTTTTTCTGGGGCGCGACGTACGCGAGCCTCTGCTTGAGCGGATGCGGCGGCACGGGCGTCTGGCGCTGGCCCTTTGCTGCGCCGGATGGCCTCCCGTCCTGCGCGGGCGCGCGGGCGCATGGGCCGCGGTGGAGGCGGAGGGAGTGGAAGGAACGCCGCCCGAGGTGCGCAAGGCCGTCTGGTTCGGGCTGAAGAAACTGTTGCTGAAGGAGGTCGCGCCGCAATGGGCACCCTGTTTCGACTAGGCCGCGACGCCGTGACCCCGGCGGCGGGGACGCGCGTCCTGAAGGCGTCCGAGGCGTCCTTGCTGCTGGAGGCGCAGACCCTTCTTGACGCGGCCCGGGAGCGGGCGGCGGAGATGGATCGCGAAGCGCAGGCGGCCTATGAGCGGCGGCGCGAGGAAGGCTACCGCGACGGGCAGGAGGAAGGGCGTCTGGAACACGCCGAAAAGGTGCTTGAAACCGTCCTTTCCTCGGTGGAATATATCGAAGGCATCGAATCCACGCTGGTGCGGGTGGTCAGCGAGGCGATACGCAAGGTGATTGGAGAAGTGGACGAGAACGAGCGCATCGTCCGTATTGTTCGCAACGCCCTGACCACGGTGCGCAACCAGCAGCGCGTGCTTATCCGTGTGGCCCCGGCGGACGAGAAGCCCGTGCGCGAGGCGCTGGCCGCCATGCTCACCGCCGTGCCGGGCTCGACAAGCTTTGTGGACGTGGTGGGGGATGCCCGCCTTGAGCGCGGGGCCTGCCTGCTGGAAAGCGAGCTTGGTGTGGTGGACGCCAGCCTTGAGACGCAGTTGAAGGCGCTTGAAAACGCCTTCCGCGCCAAAATCGCGTCCTAGAGCAGATGAACGTTGACTTTTTACAAAAGCCAACGTTGGCATTCAGCCAAAAAACATCGTTTTTGGCAGAATCCACGCCATGTTGTGGCGGGCCACACCTGCGTGTGGTCAGAGCCGTTTCAAAATGAAATGGCTCTAGGCCCGGCCTCCTTTCCATCGTTGGCCGTAAGCATCGTTTTTTTCAGAGGCAGGAGGCCCCGAAGGTGGGGCGGCGCTCTTTAAAATATTTCCCTCTGTGCTATATGGCTCATCGTAACAAGGCGGTGGGCGGCAGCGGCCGAGGGAGTCCGGCCCGGCGACGGGCAGGCTCGCCGGACCTCTTTTTCCCGGACGGCCAGACGGCGGGGCGCAGGCGTCGGGCGTGCGGCGCTTGGCGGGCATCCGGGGCCTCCAGGATGGAGCTTCTCTGACCGCGCAATCTCTGTCTCAACGAAGCGCCTCTCGCCGCAGGACAGGGGGAATGCCGTTTATCGGAAAGAGCCTCGGAACACAGGAGCGGAAGCAATGGCCTTTGAATACATCGGCGCGCTTTTGGAAGAAGCCGTCCAGACGACCGCCTCCGTGGAGGTGCGGGGCCGCGTGGAGCAGGTGGTGGGCACCATCATCCGCGCCGTCGTGCCCGGCGTGAAGGTCGGGGAATTGTGCCTCCTGCGCAATCCGTGGGAAAGCTGGACGCTGCGGGCCGAGGTCGTAGGCTTCGTCAAGCAGGTGGCCCTGCTGACACCGCTTGGCGACTTGCAGGGCGTGTCCCCGGCCACGGAAGTCATCCCCACCGGGGAAATCCATTCCGTGCCCGTGGGCGAGGATTTGCTGGGCCGCGTTCTGGACGGCCTCGGCGAGCCCCTTGATGGTGGCCCGCCTCTGAAGCCGAAGACGCGCTATCCCGTCTACGCCGAACCGCCCAACCCCATGACGCGCAAGATCATCGACCGCCCCATTTCCCTCGGGCTGCGCGTCCTCGACGGCGTGCTGACCTGCGGGGAAGGGCAGCGCATGGGCATTTTTGCGGCGGCGGGCGGCGGCAAGAGTACGCTCCTGTCAAGCATCATCAAGGGCTGTTCCGCCGATGTCTGCGTGCTGGCGCTCATCGGTGAACGCGGGCGCGAGGTGAGGGAATTCATCGAGCACGATCTCGGGCCGGAAGGCCGCAAAAAGGCGGTCGTGGTGGTGTCCACCTCCGATCGCTCCTCGATGGAACGCCTCAAGGCCGCGTATACGGCCACGGCGGTGGCGGAATATTTCCGTGATCAGCAGCGCAGTGTCCTGCTGATGATGGATTCCGTGACCCGTTTCGGACGCGCCCAGCGCGAAATCGGGCTGGCCGCCGGAGAGCCCCCTACCCGGCGTGGCTTTCCGCCCTCGGTCTTCTCGACGCTCCCAAAGCTCATGGAGCGGGCCGGGAATTCCGACAAGGGCTCGATCACCGCGCTGTATACCGTGCTTGTGGAAGGCGACGACATGACCGAGCCCATCGCGGACGAAACCCGCTCCATCCTTGACGGGCACATCATCCTTTCGCGCAAGCTCGCCGCCGCCAACCACTATCCCGCCATCGACGTGCAGGCCAGCGTGAGCCGCGTCATGAACGCCATCGTCAGCAAGGAGCACAAGCAGGCGGCCCAGAAGCTGCGCAAGGTGCTGGCGAAATACGCCGAGGTGGAGCTTTTGGTGCAGATCGGCGAATACAAGAAAGGCTCGGACCGGGAAGCCGACGACGCGCTGGCCCGTATCGACGCCGTGAACACCTTCCTCAAGCAGGGGCTCGACGAAAAGAGCAGCTTTGAGGAGACCTTGCAGGCCCTCTATAAGGTTGTGGCCTGAGCGTGGGCTATCCGCTGGCACCTTTGCTGCGGGTCCGGGAATTCCGGGAAGAGGCGGCCAAGAACGCGGTACGCGCGGCCGAGCGCGCCGTGGCCGAGGCCGAGGCCGAAACGGAACGGCGGCGCGCGGAACTGGCGCGCTACGCGGTCTGGCGCGAGGAAGAGGCGGAACGACGCTATGCCGCGATCATGGGCGCGTCGCTGAGCCTCAAGGAAGTGGACGAATTCAAGGCGGGCCTCGGCGCGCTGGCGGACGGCGAATTGCAGCGCCGCGAAGCCATGGACCGGGCCGAGGAAGAGGCGGGCCGCTGCCGCGAGGCCCTTTCGCAGGCCCGCGATGCCGCGCGGCGCGCGCAGCACGAGACGGCCAAGATTTTGGCCCACCGGGATATCTGGCGGGAAGAGGCCAGGCGCGAGGCGGAACGGCTGGAAGATGTGGAAATGGAAGAATTCCGCACGCTGCCGCCGCAGGGCACGGAAGAGGATTGAACCGCCGGGTAACGAAGAGGATGGAGTGGTGGGGCGCAAGCGGTTTGAACGGCGTGGGAGATACGTATGAGTGATTTCATGAAGGTGGATGCCGCCCGTCTGGATCGGGCGGCTGGGCAGGGAGCCGGGGCGTCCGCCCCGCCCGCATCCGGCGACGTGGACGCCTTCCAGCGGGCGATGGAACGCCCCCATGAGCGGGATGGCGGGGATTCCGGCCATCCGGGAGGAAAGGCGGAAAACGCCGACGAATCCTCGGACGAGACCCGGGACGAGGGCGCTGGAAACCGCTCCTTCGCGTCGATGTCCAGCCCGCTGGACACGCTTTTCGCCGGGCGCATGGAAGCCGCTTCCGTCGCCCCCGGCGCCGAGGCCGCCTCGCCCGCCGATCTGGATGGATTGGCGGAAAAGCTCGTGGACCGCATTCTCGTGTCCCAGCCCGGCGAGGGGGCGGGAGAGGTGCGCATCCGGCTCGGCGGCGACGTTTTGCCCGGCACGGAAATCACGCTCACGCGCGGGGCGGACGGGCTCCTGGCCGTGCGGCTGGCGACGACGGACGCGGCCTCCTTTCAGACCCTCGTGGGCGCGCAGGATTCGCTCAAGGCGCGGCTCGGGCAACTGGAAAAGGACGTGCGCGTGGACGTGGTGAGCGAGCGCGGCGGTTCGGAAGCCGAAAACAATGACGCCCGGCGGCAATCTCGCGGCTTCTACGTCGCGCCGGACGACGCCGTCTAGAGCAGATGAACGTTGACTGTACAAAAGTCAACGTTGGCATTCTGCCAATAAACGTCGTTTTGGCAGAATCCACGCCGCATTATGGCGGGCCACACCTGCGTGTGGCCAGAGCAGTTTCAAAATGAAACGGCTCTGGCGTTGCCGCGGGCTTTTTGTCGGGCCTCCGTTCGCTGCGGAGGTTCGGCGGGATCGGGAAGGGGAAACGATATGCCGACTGCCAACAAGGACGCCTTGCCCAACGGAGAAGGGATCATGCCGGAAAGGCCGCCCTTCCGCCCTCCAGCCCAGCCCCCGCTGGCGGCGCAGGTCATGAATCGCCTGTGCACGCGGGCGCAGCCGTGGGGTTTTTCCGTGCAGGGCACAGCCTGCACGCTGGAGGCCGCTCCTTTCGCGCCCTTCCGGGCCGTGGCCGCCGTAGATGTGGAATGCGGGGGAGGGCTCTGGCGTCTGGAGCTGGGAAGCCTGCGCTTTTTGGCCTTGCACCCGGCCCTTGCCTCGGTTGAGCCGGGGGCCGTGCTGCCGCCGGAATTGCAGCTGGCCGTGCTCGAAGTCCTGCTGGCTCCCGTACTTGCGGCGGCGCAGGCTTTTATGGGGACGCCGCTCGTCCTCCGCGCAAGCCGTTTCGTCGAGGCCGCCTCGGGCGATCAGGACGCCGGGGGAGCCCGCCTCTGTTCCGTGCCCCTGCTGCTCACCGTGGGGACGGGCAAAAACGCCTATCCCGTCCCTGTACGCCTTGATCTGCCGGATCGGGACAGCGTGCCGCCGCTCGTCGAACGGCTGGAAACCCTGCCGTGCCGCCGGGCCAAGGGCTTGGCCGCCTCCCTGCCCGTCATCCTCAGCGTGGAGGCGGGCCGGATGCGGTTGAGCCTGCGCGAGGCCGCGGACCTGCACTGCGGCGACATCCTTTTGCCCGAACGCTATCCGGCCCGCGACGGACGCCTTGCGCTGCGCCTCGGTCCGCCGGACGCGCCCTTTCTCACCTTCGCCTGTTCCGTGTCCGGGTCCGAAGCGACCATCCTGTCCGCTTACAACGCCGCCCCCGAGGAGGAGCCCATGTCCGAAACCACGCCGTCCCCCGAAACGCCCCCTTCCGCCGCGCCGCAGGATTCCCTTGACGTGGGCGAGCTGGAAGTGACCCTGACCTTTGAACTGGAACGTCGCCGCCTGACCGTGCGGGATGTGGAGACGCTCGCGCCGGGCTACGTCTTCGCCCTCGGCGGGGACGCGCTCTCGCCCGTGACCCTTTGCGCCAACGGCAAGGCCATCGGCACGGGGAGGCTCGTGGACCTCGGCGGTACGCTGGGTGTGCAGATCACGCGGCTGGACACGGGCGGGGAGCAGGCATGACCGGCATCAATCCGCTGTATTTCATCGTGGGTATGGCCCTTCTGGGCCTTGCCCCCTTCTTTCTGATGATGGTCACGTCCTACGTCAAGATCGTGGTGGTCACCTCGTTGGTGCGCAACGCCCTCGGGGTGCAGCAGGTGCCGCCCGCCATGGTCATGAACGGCCTTGCGATCATCCTCAGCCTCTTCATCATGGCCCCCATGCTCATGAGCACGTGGGACATCGTGAAAGCCATGCGCGTGGGCCCGGAGATGGGGCCCGCCGAGGTGGTGGAGCTGGTCGAGCGGGCCTCGCCGCCCTTGCGCAAGTTTCTGGCCGACAATACGGACGACGCGGTCGTCCGCGCCTTCATGGGAACCGCCCGCCGGGTATGGCCGAAGGAGCGCCACGATCAGATCAGCAAGGACAACATGCTCATCCTCGTCCCGGCCTTCACCATCTCGGAACTCACCAAGGCGTTTCAGGTGGGCTTTTTGCTCTATCTGCCCTTTATCGCCATCGACCTGATCATTTCCAACATCCTGCTGGCGATGGGCATGATGATGGTGTCGCCGACGACCATCTCCCTGCCTTTCAAGCTGCTGCTTTTCGTTACCCTTGACGGGTGGCTCAAGATCAGTCAAGGATTGCTCCTCAGCTACAAATAAAAAAGAGGCGGGAAGATATGCAAGTGCAGACCGAAGAGCGTGGAGGCGTGAGCATCCTCGCGTTGACGGGGAGGATGGACGCGACCACGGCCAATGTTTTCGAGGAAGCCTGCCGCGCGCTCCTGAACGCCGGGGCCAAAAAGATCGTGGTGGACCTTGGCGGCATCGAATACATCAGCTCGGCGGGCCTGCGCGTCATCCTGACGATGGTCAAGGCGAGCAAGGGCACGGCGGCGACGCTGGCTTTCTGCTCCATGCAGACGATGGTGGCCGAGGTCTTCCGCATTTCCGGCTTCAGTTCCATGCTCCCCGTCTACGCGACCCGCGACGAGGCCGTCGGCGCCTTGTCCTGAGGAGGCAGATATGGCGACCCTCAGCGTCCCGGCAAAGCTTGAGCATCTGGCGCGCGTCAACGCCTTCATCCATGAGAACATCCCCGCCGCCTACGCCCCGCTCATTCCTCAGGTGGAGCTTGCCGCCGAAGAGTTGCTGGTCAACGTTTTCAGCTACGCCTACCCTGAAACGCAGGGAGAGGCGGAAATCGGTTGCCGTGAAGTGCGCTTTGACGGCGAGCCCTACTTCTGCTTCAAGGTCCGGGACTGGGGGGCGCGTTTCGATCCTTTCCTTGAGGCCCCCGAGCCCGATGTGACCCTTGGCGTGAGCGAGCGGCCCATAGGAGGGCTCGGCATCCATCTCATCCGTTCCATTGTCGCCCACTACGCCTACAGCCGCTACGAAGGCTCCAACATCATCGAACTCTTTTTCGCCTTGCCCGAGTGATGCGCGTTCTCGGCTTCTGTCTCGTCCTCATGCTCGCGTGGGAGGCGCACGCCGGGGTGATCCTTGAGGAAAGGCTGTCCACGGATCGGCGTACCGCCGAACGCGTGCGCCCGATCCAACCCGTGGCGCCGCCCGCCGCCGTGCTTCCTTCCGAAAATTTGCTGGATCAGATGGATATCTATGCCCTGTCCCCGCACGCTAGGGCGTTGGCTCTGCCGCGCATGGTGTCCAAACAGCTTGTGCTGCGCGCCCACGCTGGCCAAGGAAAGCTCCCCCCTCCGGCGGTATGGGAGGGGCTCGTCGCCCGTTCCAGCCGCTTGTACGGGCTTGATCCCCGGCTCATCGCGGCGGTGATCAAGGTGGAATCCAATTTCGAGAACCTCGCGGAATCCTCCAAGGGAGCGCAGGGTCTCATGCAGCTCATGCCCGAGACGGGGGAGGCCCTCGGCGTGGCCGATCCCTTTGACCCGCAAGCCAACGTGGACGCCGGAAGCCGTTATCTGCGCCAGCAGCTCGACCGCTTCGGACGTCTGGAACTGGCGCTGGCCGCCTACAACGCCGGGCCGGGTAATGTGCTGCGCTACGGCGGCATCCCTCCCTTTCCCGAAACGCAGGCGTATGTACGCAAGGTGATGGCCCTTTTGCAGGACTAAGAGGGCTCGCGCACTGATATTCCAGCATCGGGACGCGTTCTTCTTCTTCTTCTTCTTCTTCTTCTTCTTCTTCGGTGGGTTACGCCAGCTTTCGCCGGGCAGCGGGAAGCCTCGCGCAAGAGGGCGCAAAACTTTTTCCAAACCGGAGATTGAAGAGCGCTGGAAAACGACGGACGCGCTCACCATCCCCTGTCCGTAGGGTATCCGGCCTAAGCGTTTCCGCGCCCCTTCTTTCTGCTTTCTTCATGGCTCTGTCATAGCAGTCGATTGATGTATTTCCTCTGTAATTTCAGAATAATACAGACGAGAGTGTCGCATGATGCGAGCCTCTTGCCTCAACAGGGTTGAAAACCTCTGAAGTCCCAGGGAGCTAAAAAACTGTCAATCATTTCCTATGACAAAGCCTTCTTCATTCATGGGCAGCTTTCCTCACATTCCTTTGGAGTGAGGAAAGAGAAACGGGAGGGGGGCCACCATAGGCGGAAAAGCGGTGACAGGGGGCGAAAGGAAGGGAGGCCGCTTTTCAGGGGAGACGAATCTCCCAAAAGACGGACAAACAGGGAGAGGGCGCGAACTCCGCGAAGTAGGGCGGTGGAAAGGAGAGGAGTGACCGCACGGTCACATGCGAGAGGGGAAAGGAGAAGCCTTTTTCAGCACGTTCTCCTTTCCCCTCAGTGCTATTCGTTAAACGTAGGCTGGTTTTCGGACTTGATGGCCTTGCGTACTTCGGTGAATTCGGGCTCACCCCACGGCAGGGCGGGGGTACGGCGAGGAATGACATCTATGAAGGTGCTTTCGCCGTTGATCTGCACCCGTACGGCTACCGTGCCGCCGGAACTTTCGGCGGCGCGCACGCCCTTGGGGGAGTAAGAGGCGACGAGGCTCGCGGCGTCGCGCAGGGTTTCGGTGTCCCACGGAGTGATCTGGCGGGCAAGAGCGAAGGGGCTCGGGAAATCCCGGACGCGCAGAATGGCGTCGCCGGGGCGCACGAGCCGCTCAAGGGCGGCGTTGTCGGCCTCGTTGCGGCCCATGCTCAGCCAATGGCGGCCCGCCCAATACTGGCGGCCGATGTTCGACAACTCGAAATCCGCCGCCGTGGGCTCATCCAGCAGCGTCAGCACCGGCCAGTAACGCCGGGCGTTTTCCTTTTCCGCGAGGCGGCAGCCGCCCGCCGGAGTGGGGATTTCCGTCAGGCCCATGCGTTCCGCGAGCGCCATCTGATCCTTGCGGCCCCGCCCGAAAAAGCCGAGGAGCTTTGAGCGGTCCACGAGGCCCGAGCGTTCGGCTTCCGTGGGATCGAGGTGCTGGGCGCTGAGGGGACGCAGGAGCACGTCCCGGACCTCGGCGTCCCGGCGGATGACGTTGAGCGTGTCGCGGCGCTGCGACATGGGACGCTGACCGAGCACCTCGCCGGAAATGATGAACGAGGCCCCGCGTTCCTTCATGATTTCACGCGCTTTGCGCATCATGAGGATTTTGCAGTCGACGCAGGGGTTCATGACCTTGCCGAAACCGTGCGCCGGGCGTTCACGCAGCATCCGGACGAAGTCCTCGCCCACGTCCACGGCTTCGATTTCAAGGCCGTAGACTTTTTCCCAATAGGGGATGCTGCGCGGCTTGCCGAAAAAGGGCGTGACGAAGTGCAGGCAACGGACGACGAGCCCTTGCTCCATGATCAATCGTGCGGCGAGGATGCTGTCCAGGCCGCCGGAGAAGAGGGCGAAAGCGTGCGGTGTGGTATTCATAGGTGTTATTCTACTGCGCGGAAAACCCGAACACAAGTCTTTGCATTCCCCCGCGTCCCCAAAGCGCCGGAGACTCCTCGGCGGCCAGCGCCTTTGGGCTCAGTCCTCACGAAGCCGCTTGCCGCAAAGCCGCTTCCCAATGGCCGCGTCATAAGGAAAAAGGGCCTCTCAACGGAGCGCGGTTCCGCTTTCGCCGTCCTTTTCCTGCCCTTTGGAAAAAATCGGCTTTTCGCGCACGGCATTCTCATGAGGGCGGAAGTTGCCCCCTCCGCGCACAAAAAAAAGAGGGGGTGGTACCCCCTCTTTTCAATACTTGCCTGAGCGCCTGCGCGCCGCCGATTTAGGGATGATCCTTGAACTTGTTCTGGACGTGCTCGCTCCCGCCGTGGCAGGGCGTACAGTCCATGTTGCCCTTCTGGATGTCGGCTTCCTTGCCCTTGGCGTGGCATTCGCCGCAGTAGGCTACGGATTCCTGCTTGGCGAAGGCGCCCTTCCAGTCCTTGCCGGCGTCGATCTTGGCGTTGATGATTTCAATGGCCTTGCGGGTCACGTCGGCGGTGATGCGGCCGCAGCGCTCGCTGCGTTCCTTGCCGCTGTGCTCTTTCTTATGCGTGTAGCACCACTTGGCCACGGAGACGTGGCAGAGTACGGAGCCGGAGGCGTTGGAGGGGATGTCGCCCTTCACGCCCTGCGCGGCGTCGCCGGGATTATAGATGGGAAGATTGGTGGTTTCGTACCAGCGGAAAAGCTCGTTGACCATGGCGTCGCGTTCCTTGCGGGGCCAGAAGAGGGCGAAGGCCGCAGCCGCGCCATAGAGAGCGCCGCAGATGGTGCCCCAGTCGGAAATGCCGCCCTTGTTGGCTTCGAGCATGGTGAAGGGGAACTGATTGTAGGGTGCGCCGTATTTTTCGCCCATCATGCCGACGATGCCGTAGAAGGTGCCGTAGCCGCAGGCGTAACCTTTGTACCAGTAGCCTTCATAGGCGACGGGCGCGCAGATATTGGGATCGAGCTTATGGGGCTTCCAGCCGAACTCTCCGTTGACCTGTGCGAAATGGCCGTTCTGACCGGGCGAAACCTTGACGGGATCGGCCGCAATGCCAGTACCAGCCACGGCGGCCACCGTGCCGCCTACCGCCAGGCCACCAAGCGCTCCAAGCATGGCTCTTCTGGTCAGTTCCATAAACGTCTCCTCCTCTCTCATACCTGAGAATCGTCTTTCGCCCTCAAGAGAGAACGGCCGCACTTCGCCATTTTGTCTCTACAACCCGTAGAGAAGGACGGGCTTTTTCCCCCGCCCGTGGCCATGTACTCCTGAAAGCCACAATTGTACGATAATTCACGTGCAGGATGCCCTTCTTTTCTCATCCTGTCAATAGGGGCTGCGGAAAAAAAGGGGTTGGTACGTTGTTTTTCTATAGTTTCAACAAATTAAAAAAAGAGTCCCACGTCAAAGGCGGGGACTCTTATAGAAGGGCGGGACAGGGCTCAGGCGTTTTCCTGAAGCCATGCCCTCATTTTCTCAAGCTGACGGCCTACGGAGAGGGGCCCGGTGCCGCCGGGGGCGTTGCGGCGGGCGACGGCGGCGCGGTATTCGAGCACGCCGAAGACGTCCTCCTCGATGCGGTCACAAAGCCCTTGCAGCGCGTTGAGGGGCAGGGCTTCAAGCGGGAGGTTCTGCTCTTCGGCCATCGCCACGGCGGAACCCGTGATGTGATGCGCCTCGCGGAAGGGGATGCCCTTTGTGACCAGATAGTCCGCAAGCTCGGTGGCGTTAAGGAAGCCCGCGGTCAGCGCCCGGGCCATGCGCGTTTCGTCAAAGCGCAGGGCCTTCATCATCCCGGCCATGAGGTCGAGGGAGGTGGAGAGGGTGCGGTCCGCGTCGAGGAAGGGTTCCTTGTCTTCCTGAAGGTCGCGGTTGTAGGTCAGGGGCAGGCCCTTGAGGATGGTCAGCATGGCCGTAAGGTCACCGTAGACCCGGCCCACCTTGCCGCGCATGATTTCCGCCACGTCGGGGTTTTTCTTCTGGGGCATGATGGAAGAGCCCGTGGCGTAGGCGTCGGGCAGCTTCACGAAGCCGAAGGCCGGGTTCGACCAGAGGATGATTTCCTCGCAGCAGCGGGAAAGGTGCATCATGGCGGCGCTGGCGCAGAAGAGGGATTCGATGACGAAATCCCGGTCGGAGACGGCGTCCATGCTGTTGTCGAAGGTGCCGTACATGTCCAGTTCGCGGGCTACGGAAGCGGGATCGAGGGGGTAGGTCGTCCCGGCCAGCGCCGCGGCCCCGAGCGGGCTGATGCGGGTGCGCTTTTCGCAATCGGCCATGCGCTGCACGTCGCGGCGCAGCATCCACGCGTAGGCGAGCAGGTGATGGGCGAGGCTGACGGGCTGCGCGGGCTGGAGGTGGGTGCAGCCGGGGAGGATGGTGTCCTGATGCTCTTCGGCGCGGGCCACATAGACGGCGGCCAGTTCGCGGGCGAGGCGCTGCCATTCGCGCAGGCGGTCGGAGACGAAGAGGCGGAAGTCGAGCGCCACCTGATCGTTGCGGCTGCGGCCCGTGTGCAGTTTTTTGCCCACGTCGCCCACAAGCTCGGTGAGGCGGCTTTCGATGTTCATGTGCACGTCTTCCAGTTCCTTTTTCCACTGGAAGGTGCCGTCCTCGATTTCCGCCCGCACGGCGGCGAGCCCGGCGACGAGGCGGTCGGCCTCCTCGGCGGTGAGGATGCCCTGACGGGCCAGCATCCGGGCGTGCGCGCACGAGCCTGCGATGTCCTGCTTGTAGAGGGCCCAGTCGTAGGAAATGGACTGCGTGTAGGCTTCGACGGAGGCGGCGGTGCCTTCGTGGAACCGTCCGCCCCAGAGTTTTTCTTTCGCCATAGGTGTCTCCGTGTTTGCCTCCGGCGGCAAGGGGCTGCCGCCCCTTGACCTTGCTTGGGGGGCATGATGCCCCCCAAACCCCCTCGGCGCGGAACGGCTCCCCATACGGCTGCGCCGCACGGGGAGCCGTTCCGCTTTGAGAGGCTTCGAGAGACACCCCAGTCAACTCAGGCCAAAATCTGCCGGGGGACGTATGCTCGTGTTTGTATATCAAGCCTTCCCGTCCTCCATCGACCCTTACAAACGTTTTGGGAGGTGGAGGGGTGGGGTTTGGGGAGAGGAGGAGCGACCCAACGGGCGGCCCCACAGGGGCCGTGCCCGTCAGGCGAGTCTTCGAGCCTTATGGCCATCGACAGCAACGCAGCCTTTCTTCAGAAAGGTTCCTCCTCCCCAATCTTCATCGCCTTACTTGATAAGGTCTTTCCGATAGCCGCGGATGCGCAGGCTGTTGAGCTTGATGAAGCCGGCGGCGTCCTTGTGGTCGTAGGTGGCGCATTCCTCGAAGGTGGCGAGGTCGGCGCAGTAAAGGGTGTTTTTGGACTCGCGACCGACGGGCCACGCGGTGCCCTTGTAGAGCTTCAGGCGGACGGTGCCGGAGACGCGCTCCTGCGACTTGTCGATGAGGGCCTGCATGGCTTCGCGCTCGGGGGAGTACCAGAAGCCGTTGTAGATCGCCCCGGCGTAGGCGGGGATGAGCATGTCGCGCACGTGCATGGTTTCGCGCTCAAGGGTGATGCCTTCGAGATCGCGATGGGCCACGTAGATGATGGTGCCGCCGGGGGTTTCATAGACGCCGCGCGACTTGATGCCCACGAAGCGGTTTTCGACCATGTCCACGCGGCCGATGCCGTGCTTGCGGCCGAGGGCGTTGAGCTTGACCATGATTTGGGCGGGCGTCATGGCTTCGCCGTTCACCGCGACCGGATCGCCGTGCTCAAAGGTGATGGTGACGTATTCCGGCTCGTCGGGAGCCTTTTCCATGGGAACGGCCATGATGTGGGAGGCTTCAAGCGGCTCTTCCCACGGGTCTTCGAGTTCGCCGCCTTCGAAGCTGCAGTGGAGCATGTTGCGGTCCATGCTGTAGTGCTTCGCGCCGGAAGAGATCGGGATGCCGTGCTGTTCGGCAAAGAAGTTCAGGGCGGTACGGGACATGAGGTCCCATTCGCGCCACGGGGCGATGACGCGCAGGTCGGGGGCGAGGGCGGCGGCGGAGAGCTCGAAGCGCACCTGATCGTTCCCCTTGCCGGTGGCGCCGTGGGCGAGGGCGTCCGCGCCTTCGGCCCGGGCGATTTCCACGAGGCGCTTGGTGATCAGGGGCCGGGCCACGGAGGTGCCGAGGAGGTAGCGGCCTTCATAAAGCGCGCCGGAACGCAGCATGGGGAAGATGAAGTCCTTGGCGAACTCTTCGCGCAGGTCTTCCACATAGGCTTTGGTTGCGCCCGTCTTGAGGGCCTTTTCGTCCACGCCGTTCAGGTCGTCTTCCTGCCCGACGTCGGCGGTCATGGTGATCACCTCGCAGCCGTAATTGACTTGCAGCCACTTGAGGATGACGGAGGTGTCCAGCCCGCCGGAATAGGCGAGCACCACTTTCTTGATGTTTCTCTGCTGAGCCATGAGTCTCTCCGATGAGATAGGAATATGCTTGCTGAACCTTGCCGCGTCCGAAGGCGGAAGGTCCGTTAGAGCCAGAGGTAAGGGTTGTTGGCGAGCTCCTCGCCCACGTTGGTGTTGGGGCCGTGGCCCGGATACACCGCCGTTTCCTGCGGGAGGATGAAGATTTTCTTGTGCAGCGACTTGCGCAGGGCGTCCTGACTGCTGCCCGGGAAGTCGGTGCGGCCCACGGAGTGGTAGAAGAGCAGATCGCCGGTCATGACGGCGTTCAGATCGGGGAAACGGATGGACACGCTCCCTGGCGTGTGACCGGGTGTCAACAGCACTTCGCAGCGCAGGGAGCCGAAGGTGTGGGTGCCTTCCTTCAAGTCTTCCCATTTGAAAGACGTGACGGCAGGAAAGCCCCATGCCCCGCCCCCGCCAAGCTCGGTATCAAGCAGGGAGGCGTCGCCCGCGGGCCCGTAGACCGGGGCTCCGGTGGCTTCGTGCAGGGCGGCCACGCCGTAGATGTGATCGAAATGGAAGTGGGTGCACAGGATGGCCCGCAGCGTGAGTTGGCGATCCTTGAGCAGGGCCAGCACTTCGCCAAGGCCGCCGTTGAGATCGCCGCCCGGATCGACCACCACGGCGTCCGAGCCGTTGATCACCACGTGGCAGTTGGTCTCCAGAGGACCAAGCGGGAACGTTTCGATGGACATGTTATCTCCCTCTATGGACAAACGGCCCTGCGCCCCGATGCGGGAAGGCCCGTTCGCGGGCGGGCCGGTTGCGGCTGTATGGTTCGATCCCGTGCGGACGGGATAAACTGTGCGACTATAGCGTGAAGCCGCGATTCCTGCAAATGCCGCCCCGGACGCGGAAAACCGCCTGAAGGAGGCGGTTTCCGGTCATTTTTTCTTGGAAAAAGAGGGTATTGCCCGCAAGCGTCATTCCGCCCCGGCGTCCTCGCCCTCTTCGCCTTCGTCGAGCGAACGGCTGTATTTGCAGGTTTTCTCGGGACAGGCGATGTGCTTGCCGCGCGCCTTGGTGTTTTTGAGGACCAGAAGCGGCGATCCGCATTCCGGGCAGGGCTCGGCGATGGGCCAGTCCCACAGGGCGTAGTCGCACTGGGGATAGTGGCTGCACGAATAGAATATCTTGCCGCGCTTGGAGCTTTTTTCCACGAGCACGCCGCCGCAGCCTTCGCGGGGGCAGGCGACGCCGGTGGAGTAGGGCTCGGCGTGCTTGCAGTCGGGATAGCCGGAACAGGCGATGAAGCGGCTGCCCGTGCGCGAACGCTTGAGCACCAAATCCTTGCCGCACTCGGGACAGGTTCCGACCTTTTCAAATTCCGGCTTGACCTTTTCCTGAATGTGGATGTTCCCCTGTTCGTCGCGGGTGTAGTTCGAGGTGTAGCGGCATTCGGGGTAGCCCGTGCAGGCGAGGAACTGGCCCGTCTTGCCGAATTTTACGGCCAGCGGCTTGCCACAGTCGGGGCAGGGAATGTCCGTGACGGTGTCGGCCTTGGCCTTGCCCATGCTTTTGGCGGCCTCAAGCAGCGTGGGATCGAAATCCTTGTTGAAATCGCGCAGCAGGGCCACCCAGTCCTGCCGGCCTTCCGCCACCTTGTCGAGGAGTTCCTCCATGTGCGCGGTAAAGCCGACGTCCATGAGCGTCTTGAAATGGTCGCGCAGGCGGTCGCAGACGACGCGGCCCAGATCGGTGGGCGCGAAATGCTTTTCTTCCAGCGTGACGTAATCGCGGTCCTGAAGCGTGGAGATGATCGAGGCGTAGGTGGAGGGGCGGCCGATGCCGAGCTCTTCCAGCTCGCGCACGAGCGAGGCTTCGGTAAAGCGCGGGGCGGGCTGCGTGAATTTCTGTTCCTTGGTCAGGCTGTTGAGCTTGAGCGTTTCGCCCTTGGTCAGGGAAGGAAGCTCCACGCTCTCCTCGTCCTTCCCGCGCGGCATCACCGCGAGGAAGCCGGGGAAAAGCATCCGCTCGCCCTTGGCGCGCCACTGCGCGGGGCCGTTGTCGATGGTCACGGTGGTGTCGTGGAAGCGGGCGGCGGCCATCTGGGACGCCACGAAGCGCGACCAGATGAGGCGGTAGAGCTGATACTGATCCGGGGCCAGATAGGGCTTGGCGTCCTCTGGGGTCAGGGTCACGTCGACGGGGCGGATGGCTTCGTGGGCGTCCTGCGCGTCGGATTTGGCCTTGAACTGGCGCTTGCCGCCGGGCGCGAGGTAGTCCTTGCCGAAACGGTTTTCGATGAAGCCCGCCGCCGCCTTTTGCGCTTCGTCCGCGATGCGCACGGAGTCGGTACGCATGTAGGTGATGAGCGCGACGGTGCCGCGGTCGCCGAGTTCCAGACCTTCGTAGAGCCGCTGGGCGATGTTCATGGTGCGCTTGGCCGGGTAGCCGAAACGCTGGTTGGCGGCCTGCTGAAGCGTGGAGGTGATGAAGGGCGGCTGCGGGGCGCGGCTGCGTTCCTTCTCCTCAATGGCGCTGATCGTGAAGGGCGCGCCCTTCATGGCCTTTTCGAGCGCCTCGGCGGTGGCGGCGTCCGGGATGGCGGGCTTTTTGCCTTCCACCTTCCACAGTTCGGCCTTGAAGGGCGGCGGTACGGAACCTTCGAGGATGGCCTTGAAGAGCCAGTATTCCTCGGGCACGAAGGCCTGCCGCTCCTCCTCGCGCTCGACGATGAGGCGCAGGGCCACCGACTGGACGCGCCCGGCGGAAATGCCGCGCTTGACGTTTTTCCAGAGCAGGGGGGAAATCTTGTAGCCGACGAGACGGTCAAGCACGCGGCGGGCCTGCTGCGCGTCGAAGAGGTTTACGTTGAGATCGCGCGGGTGCTCCAGGGCTTCGTGCACGGCGCGGGAGGTGATTTCGTTGAACTGGATGCGCTTGACGTTGGGATTCTTGTCCTTCACCAGCTCCGCCACGTGCCACGCGATGGCCTCGCCCTCACGGTCGGGGTCGGGGGCGAGATAGACCGTATCGGCCTTGGCCGCCGCCTCGCGCAGGGACTGCACGACCTTTTCCTTACCCTGAATGATCTCATATTCCGGGGCGAAGTCGTGGGCTTCATCCACGCCGATGGTGCTCTTGGGCAGGTCCCGGATGTGGCCGACGCTGGCCTGCACCATGTAGCCGGGGCCCAAAAACTTCTTGATGGTCTTTACCTTGGCGGGAGATTCGACGATAATGAGACTTTTGCCCATGTGCGCATCCTTTTGGCAGAATCCGCCACGGTACGAATACCCGTGGCGCAGGACAACATACGACACTGGCGCGGAACGTCAAGACGTAAGGGCAGGCGATGCGGGTCCGGCCCTCTCCCGCCCGGGTTTCTGCCCGGTTTGGGCCCGCTCCCGCCACGGCCCCGGATCGGCCCCCCGCCCCGCCTGGGTTTCGGGGGCGGCGGGCCATCGGAGAAAATCCGACCGCAGCAAGAGGCCGGGCGGGCAGCCCGGCGGTGGGGCCTATTGCTTTTGTTCCAGATTCTTCAGGGCGGCGGCGCATTCGGTGCAGCCGAGATCGGCTCCCTTCTTGTACCATGTGGCCGCTTCTTCGTGGTCGGCCTTGACGCCCTTGCCCTGCTCGTACATCTGCCCCAGACGCAGGCAGGCGGCGGCGTCGCCCGCCTCGGCAGCCTTCTTGTAATAGTCGATGGCCTTGTCCTGATTCTTGTCCACACCGTATCCCTTGGCGTAGAGATCACCGATGGCGGTGTAGGCGAGGGCGTAGCCCTGATCGGCGGCCTTCTGGAACCAGTTCATGGCCGAGGCGTAATCCTTCTTGCCTTCCACATGGAGGCTCCCGAGCTTGGCCTGCGCCGCGGCGTAGCCCTGATTCGCGGCGGCGGTGAAGAGGGACAGGGCCTTTTCGCTATCCTTCTTCACCCCACGGCCCAACTCGTACATCT
Source organism: Candidatus Bilophila faecipullorum (assembly GCA_944326695.1). Lineage (GTDB taxonomy): Bacteria > Desulfobacterota > Desulfovibrionia > Desulfovibrionales > Desulfovibrionaceae > Bilophila > Bilophila faecipullorum. Next base: position 111,388 of record CALVEZ010000007.1, read on the forward strand.
GACCGAGAAGGTATTCGGCCTCGGGATGGTTCATCTTGGCGAGAGGCTCCACGATGATGAACGCCTCCTCGTAGCTTCCCGCGTCATAGGCCTTTTGCGCGTCGGCTACGGTGGGCGCGGCCTCGTCGGTGCGGACCGCGGCGGAGGCGGGGGCAGGGGCATTTTTGTCTTCGGCCCGCTTGATGTCGTCGCCCGTCTTGCCGGGCTGGGGCGTGCTGGCGGCCTTGGCTTCGGTCGCGTTCTGCTGGAGCGCCAACGCTTCCGACGCCGGGATGAGGGAGAGGAGCGTAACGGCGACCAGCGCCGGGACAACCTGCTTCGTGTTCATAAAAACGACCTCCTGTAGGATGCGGGGCGCGGCGGAGAAAAAATGTGGCGCGTCGGCCCCTTGGAAAACCACAAGAGCGGCTCCTTGCCTAGAGGTCAATGATTTCCCACGGTTTGGGAAAAGGAGGGGCGGCTTTGCGTACCGCAACGGGGCACTATGGGGCAAAGGGAGACGCTTCTCCCATGCCTTGTGTCTTCTCAATCCGCACGCTTCCTCCCGCACCCCTTCACGCCATTGCCGACCCCGCGCGCTTCTCTGCGGGGCAGCGCGACACGCCCATCGCATAGTTCTTTTGAGGCCAAAGGAACGCTTCCTTATAAACGTGCCTCCCCTATGGGTAGACGATGCCCGGAGGGGAGAGGGCCCGGTGGTTCCGCTCTTTGCTTACCCATAGGCCCCTTGCGCCGGAGCCCTGCACAAGGCGGGCGGTGGCAGGGCAACGCCTTTTCTTGACAGCAAAGACTATTTAGATATACCGTCGACCGACGACAATAGAGCATCCTTTGCCGTGGCCTGAAGGCCCTGCGGGTAGAGTGCCCGGCGGTGCTTCACCTTTCAGCTCATGAGGTCAGTGCATGAGGCCGCCGGATCGTCGCAGATGCCGGGCCGTGGCCGCCGTCTTTCAGGCCGCGAAGCCGCCGGATCGCGAAAAGCCCGGGAGTGCAATGGGCGGACAGGGGCGTCAGCTCCACCCGATGCAGGGGGACGTTCCTTCAGCCGGAGAACGCCTTTTCGGAAGGTTCTCCTCAAAACGGCTCTCTGGGCTACGAGAAGACGGCAGCCCGCGCGCCCTTGGCCCAGCCGCCCCACATCCCCTTTTTTCCATTCCGAAAAACATGTCCGTATGGCCGGTAGGGAATCCTTCCTCCGGCTTTTAATCAAGGAGGCATCCATGCGCCTTAGTACGTTTGTGGGAGGGACGGCTCTTGCGGCCTTGTTGCTGTTCCCAGCCCTCGGCTCGGCTACGGAGTCCGCGCTGATGAAAGCCCCGGCACGTAACGCGGCTCTCATCGCGAAGGTTCCGGGCTTCAAATCCGCCACGCTTGATCTGTATCACGGCAAGCGGGCCATCAACGAAGGGGTGATTATCCGCAAAAGCTTCATCCGGGACGGAAAAATCGTTATCCCTCCGGCAGGGCTTTACTACAGCTCGCGCATCGCCAGCATCGGCACCATGACCGGCATTGAGGTCATGTTGCTGGGCAAGCGCTATTCGCAGGTGGACGAGGCCGCCGAGTACCTCATCCTGAAGGATCGGATCATGAAGAAGGGCGATTCGGTCAACCTTCTTCCCGACGGCTCGCGGGCGCTCCAGTTCGTGAACGGCACCGCGAATCCCTACGGCAACAGGGCGGGCTATTCCAACCTGCGGATCATGAAGTCCTCCGGGAACTTTTACGGGACGAATTTTCAGGTCGCGGTCGATCCCACGCTGGTGGACGTGAACAGCGGCACATTCAAGGGTTTGGGCCTGCCCGAGGGACGCCATCCCGTCACGGCTGCAAGCGGCGATCCGCTTCAGTACAAGAGCTATTACGGCGCGTCCATCTATCCGAGCGGAAAGTCTTACCTTATCGTAGGCAAGACTTCGGCGGAGGAAGTGGAGGTGAAGGAATTTGCCACGCCGAGCCTCACCGAGGTGTGGCTCACCGCCGAACCCCGCGTATCCGGCGCATACGGCGCGGGAGAAAGCGTGAAGGTCGGGCCTTGCGTGGTCAAGGTGGTATCGGTGGACAAGGATACCGTGCGCCTGAATCTGAGCGACGGTAAGGGCAAGGGGCAGGTGCGCGACTTCGTGAATCTGCGCGATCCCCACGCCGCCGACTATCTGCCGAGCAGCCCCGCCGACCGCGCGAAATTCCAGATGGCCTCGGCGGACGGCAAGGTCCGCGTGCAGGTGGCCATGTTGCACCCCGACGGCCCCCTGACGGCGGACGGCAAGGTGCGCCTCGATATGTACAGCGGCGTATTCAGCATCAAGAACCCGCAACCGTGGCCGGCGGACCCGCGCTTTTTGGCCCGTCCCGATACCTGAGCGTCGTGCAGCGAGCTGAACGAAATCATCCTCGAAAACAAGGACGAGGTGGTTTTGGACAGCGCCAGCAACGTGTTTGCTGGTCCCGAGGGTTATTTCAAGGTGGTTATCGACGACTTTGACGGCAACAGGATCAAGGCGTGGCATTTCGAGGATGCGGAAGGCAACAAGAGCCCCAACCTCTCCGGTTTTGCCAATGGCCGCCACATCGACCTGATCGCCAATTTTGAAAACAAGACCATCAGCCCCTTCGCCCTGCGCGACGCGCTGAAGGTGCTTACCAACGACCTGACCGAACAGGGCATGGTCATGAGCAAGTAAGCTCCCCGGAGATGTCCGTCTCCGGCATTGCCGTCTTCTTTCGGCGGCGTGTTCCATACGGCGGGACCTGCAAAAAAGCGGGTTCCGCCGTTTTGCTGTCGTGGGCTCCTTTTGTAAGGATTGTATCCCGCCTCAACGGGTCCCAACGCCAAGCCGGAAGAGCGGCCCCCGCGCCTCAAAAAAGGCCCTCCACACAAAGGCCGGAGAAAAGAAGCCGGACTGCCTTATCCGCAGCGGCTTTCCACTGTTTTGGCATTCGCAATATAAACGCCTGCAATGATAAGGATGACCCCCGCCATTTGAGCGATGGTGAATTCCTCTTCCAGAATCATCACCCCTGCGATGATGGAAATCACCGTGGCTATGCCAATGAACGATGAAGAGCGGTTCACCCCTATAGAAACAATGGCCTTGTTGAAGAGGAAGAAGGCCAGAATGGAGCAAAAAATCCCCTGATAAAGAACAGCCGCAAGAAAAGGTATGCTCGTGAGCGGCAACCAGAGGAGGGTATTGAAGCTGTTGTGGATAAGGGCCTCGCCAACGGCCAGCGTGCCAAAGAAGAGGGCACCGATGGAAAGCATCATGTACGTGATTTCTATTCCGCTGAATTCAGAAGCCTTCTCTACAAAAACGCTATAAAGGGCATAGGAAATGACCGCCATTGAAAGCATGGCGTAGCCTGCCGGGGAAAAAGACGCCTCCATACCGACAACCAAGACGGTTATAAAGACGCCTAGTAAGGTGAGGCCGATACCGGCTGTTTCCCGGGGCGCAGGTTTTTTATGCAATACAAAGGTTGAGCACACAAGAGAGGCTATGGGTATAGAGGCGAGAAAAACCCCGCTTTCCGAGGCTGTCGTATAGTTTATTCCGACCGTCTCCCCGGTAAAATAGATCAAGGGATTACAAACAGCGACGAGGACGATTTTTTTCAGGCTCTTGTTTTTCAGATGAATTTTTATGAGGCCGGAGAGGACGCAGGCGTTCATCACCAGAAAGGCGACAATAAATCTCCAGCCCAGCAAAGCAAGCTCGCTGGCCGCTCCCGTCGCCTGTTTGGTGAAGAGATAGCTGAGGCCAAATATCACCTCACAACCCAAGGCGCATAAACAGCCGACTACAATATCCTTTTGGGAATTTCCCTCATTCATCGCCAATTCCATCTCGTCGGGAGAGGGGTTGAAAGGTTTGGACAGGGGTAGCGGGCTCCTTTCTCAGGGACCGCCCGCAGGGGCAGGCGCAGGTCGGGCCAAGCCCGCCCCACACCCGCATGGAAAAACAGCGAGGAACGGACCCATGCGGAACCGCCACCGCCACACAAGGCCGCGGCGCGGATAAACGTCTTGGGAGGGAGAGGGGTGGGGTTTGGGGAGGGGGGGGGGAACCTTTCTTCAGAAAGGGTCCCGCCCCCCCACCCAAGTCTCCGGGCTTCAAACGAGGGAACGGAGCGGGGATGC
>CALVEZ010000008.1 GCA_944326695.1 Candidatus Bilophila faecipullorum
GGGTTTGGGGAGGGGGAAGGGCCCCTTTCTTCAGAAAGGGGCCCTTCCCCCTCCCCAATGCCTTCCCCGCCTAATCGAACAGCATCCGCGCCAGAACCTGCGCATCCCCGAGCGTGCGGGAAATCAAAGAAAACTCGTTGGCCAGATGATAGGTGGGCGTCGCGGTGGACCATGCCGCCGCCGGGATACCCATGTCACGGAAGGACACGGCCACGGTACCGCCCCCGCTGCCGACGCAACGCGGCTCGATGCCGTAGATTTCCCGGATGCCCCCGGAAAGACGACGCACCACTTCGCTGTCGGGGGAAGTGGCGGGCGAGGCCGGGGCGTTGACTACGGCGGAAACATCCACCTTTACGCTGTGGCGCTCGGCTACGGCTTCCATGATCTCGCGGGCCGAGGCGAGCACGGCGTCGTGATCCACGCCCGGCAGGAGACGGCAGTCCACATAAAAGACATCCCGGCCCGGCAGGGAATTGATGTTGAGGACGTTTTCCTCATGGCGCGTGGGCACGAAGGTGCAGCAGGGCGGCTCGAAAATCGGGTCCGTTTCCGCATACAGCGATTCGAGATCGCGCACGTGCAGGATCATGTCGGAAGCGGCCACCAGCGCGTTGCGGCCCTCGTGAGGCCGGGAACCGTGCGCTTCCTTCCCCGTCACTTCGACGCGCAGCCAGAGCTGACCCTTTTCGGAAATCTCGATAAAGGAACCGTCCGCCACGCCGTAGTCGGGGATAACCACGAAATCGTCCGCGCCGAAGAGGTCGGGACGCTTCTTCATGACGTAGTGCATCCCATAATGGCTTGACGTCTCCTCGTCGGAAACGAAAATCAGGCCAAGAGAAAGATCGGGGGTAAGATTCAGCTCGCGCAATTGCTTGGCGATGAGCAGACAGCAGACGATGGCCTGCTGATTGTCTTCCACGCCGCGCCCGTAAATCCGGTCCCCGTCCACCACCGTTTTCCAGGGATCACTCTTCCAGTGGGAAAGCTCCCCGGCGGGCACCACATCCATGTGACCCAGAATCCACAGGCGGCGGGACGATTTGCCGGGAATGCGGGCCACGATGTTGGGACGCACGCCGTCGGGCACGCGGTCGTCAGGGGCGTCGACGCGCAGGATGTCGCTTACGCCGAGATCGCGCAGGACGCCTTCCAGATAGAGGGCTTTCGGCATCTCGCCCGTGCCGCCGTTGTCAGGTCCGAGGGCGGGTATCGCGGTCATACGCGACTGATAGCCGATCACCGCCTCGCGCTGCCGCCCGATGGATTCGATAAGCTGGGAATACGCTGCCATAGATTCCTCGAAGTCGGATATGGAAAAAGAAAGGGGGAAGACAGCGCCTCCCCCTTCCTGAAAAACCATTGCGTTCCCAAAAGAACGGCCACCCGATGCGGAAACGTTTCCGCGACGCGGCTTAACGGCCCTTCGCGGCACGCTTGGACGCCTTCAGCGGGTTCACCTTGGCGGCCTTGCCGGATTCGACCTTGATATGGGTAGCGAAATTGCAGCGACCGTCGGCCCACTTGCGGGCGGGAACGGGATAGCTGCTGCAGAACTTTTCTTCTTCAAAAGAACGCACGCGGTCGCAGCCTTCGCACTTGTCGATGATGGGCTGCATGACAATGCCTTTAAGTTCAACGCCCTGCTCAGTCTTGACGGCACCCACGAGGGTTTTTTCGTCGCTCATGATAACCTCCTGCGCGCCGGAGCGCGATTTTTTACGTAAGAAACGAACTCTTTTATCCATATGAGCGGAAATGTCAAGCCCGTCTGAGATTGGGGGCGGAAGGTCCACGCCCGGCAAGCGGCCGGGCAGAGCGGGAAAAGGTCCCTTTTTTCAGGAAGGCGGGGCGGGCCGTTTGCCTTTTGCCGCCATTTTGGGCAACGTAGGCGCATCCGCATTTCTTTTCAGAGGATCACCCATGCCCGCATCTCCCCTCTCCTACCGCTACGCCCACGCCGCCACCGAATCCATGACCGGCTATTTCTCCTGCGAGCCGCCGGAGGATTTGTCCTTTGAAGCGGCGCTGGCCCGCCTTGAAGCCGCTCCCCTTGACGAATTCCTCCACCGCCATCTCCTGCGGCGCATCGGGGCCCTGCCACCCGCCGAAGCCGCCGCGCTGGCCGATCCGGCCCGGCCCGTCCTCACCGCCCTTCTGCGCGAAACGGGCTTTCTGCACGCGCCGCACGCCCGGCTTTTCGAGGGTGCGACGGAAGAGGAGCTGCTCGGGCTGGAAGCCTTTACGCCGCTTCCCTATCTCGGCTTCGCTCGCCGCTCCCTTTCCGAGGAAGGCCGCCGCGAACAGGAACGCATCCGGGCATGGAACGCCCTTTTCGAGGCCAACCTCATGCGCCATCATCCTCTGCCCCATCCTGACGACGCCGATCCTCTGCCCGCCTACGCGATGGGAGCACCGCAAAAGGGGGAAAAAGGAGTGACGGCAGCCGAAGCCTACGCCCGTCTTGCCGTGCCGGGCGCGCCCGTGTGGACCCGCCCCCCGGCGCAGGTCACGGCGGCGGAGGCCCTGTCCTCGCTGGCGGCCTGCGGCGTCATCGCGGGCATGGAAATGCGGCACGAGTCTTCCCTCGCCCCGGTGGGCCTCTTGCGGAACTGGAATGTGGACGTCAGCGTGCGTTGCGGCAAGCTCGACTATACCCTGCAAGGCGAGGCCACCACATGGGGGCGCGGCCTGTCCATCGCCGCGGCCCGGGCCTCCTATTCAATGGAAATGGCCGAGCGCGCCTCCGCCTATCTTTCCGTGGACGGCGAAGGCATCAGCGACAGGCTCCATCCCGCGCCATTGCTGCGGGCCAGCCATGCAGAACTGGCGGCCCGGGGCATCCGGGCCCTCGCCCCGCAGAGCCTGCCCATAGATGCCGAATACCGCGGCCAGCCGCTCTACTGGATGGAAGGACAGGACGCGGCGGGGGAAACAATCCTCGTGCCCGTGCAGGCCGTGGGGCTTTTCTGCAACCTTGACGAGCCCGCCCTCTTCCTCTCGCCCGGCTCCACGGGCCTTGCCTCGGGCAACACCCTTGAGGAGGCCAAGGTCGCCGCACTGACCGAAGTACTGGAACGCGACGCCGAAGCCACCATACCGTGGCGGCGGGAACAGTGCTTTGAGCTGGAAGCGGGAGACGGCGGGCACCCGCTGGCCGTGTTGCTGGCCGACTACGCCCGGCGCGGCATACATGTCTGGTTCCGGGACATGACCACCGAATTCGGCGTGCCCTGCTATCAGAGCTTCGTCACGCAGGCGGACGGCTCGCTGGCCCGGGGAGCCGGAGCGGGGCTGTCGGGAGCCGGGGCGCTGCTCTCGGCCCTGACCGAAACGCCCTATCCCTATCCGCACGGTCCGGCGTCCGCCCCGGCCCCGGCGGGACTGTCCCGGCGAAAGCTGGAGGACCTGCCCGACTATCGGCTGGACTCCCCTGAACGCAACCTGATGCTGCTTGAAACCGTGCTCACCTCACATGGCCACGCGCCCGTCTACGTCACGCTGACCCGCGAAGACCTTGAGGTGCCGGTAGTCCGCGCGCTCGTACCGGGGCTGGAAACGACGGTGGATTTTGACGCCTTTTCGCGCCCCGCCGTCCGGCTTTTCAAAAACTATCTGGGCAGATAGGCCCCGGAGCCACCGTGTCGCGCCGCCTTTTGTTCTCGCTCTACCTTTTCTTCATCTGTCTGGCCCTGTGCTTCCCGGCTGTGGCCGCGCCGACCCTTCAGCCGGGCTTCCGCACTCTGGGCATCTGGAACCCGGACACTTCCGTCCGCATGGACCTCGCCGTCTGGTATCCGGCCCGGCGCTCGCCCTCCCGCGTAGATTACGGCGACTGGGTTTTCTCGGCTTCGCGGGGCGCGGCCCCGGTGGAAGGACAGCACCCGCTCGTCGTGCTTTCCCACGACAGCGCGGGCTCGCGCTTCTCGCTGCACGCCTTGGCCAGCCAGCTTGCCCGTAACGGTTTCGTGGTCGTCGCGCCCACACACGCCCACGACAACGTGGACAGCATGGATACCCTGTTTACCGCGCCGCAAGTGACCCGACGCGCCCGGCAGATCAACCTCGCCCTCGACATCGCCCTCAGCCACCCTGATGTCGCGCCGCTCATCGATCCGCAGCGCATCGGCGGCCTCGGCGTGGGGCCGGGGGGCACGGCGGCCCTGCTCATCGCCGGGGCGCGGCTCGATTCCACGGTATGGCCCCTTTACTGCGCCGGAAAGGACGAGGATGCCGATCCCTACTGCACGCCGTGGGCCCGGCAGCGCATGAACGTATTCGCCGCCGCGCCGGACCTGTCGGCATCGTACCGCGACCGCCGCGTGCGGGCGGCTTCCGCCGTGGCCCCCTCCTACGCCATGTTCTTCACGCCGACGAGCCTTTCGCGTATCCGCATCCCCCTTCAGCTCCTGCGTGCGGAAAAAAACCGCCTCTACACCCTGCAACACGCCGAGCGGCTCCTCGGTTCCCTGCCGCAGCCGCCGCAACTCGGCATCCTGCCCGAGGCCGACGCCGCCTCGCTCATGTCGGAGTGCGGCCCTACCCTCAAACAAACCCTGCCGGGGATGTGCCTTGCCGTACCCGCCGCCCGCCGAGCCGCCGTGCAGGAAAAAATGGCTGCCGAGGCGGTTGCCTTCTTCCTGCGCGAACTCGGCACGCCCAACCCGCCGCCCCTGCCTCCCGAACCCGAAGACCCGCCAATCGTGAAGGAAACGCCAAAAACCGACCGGCCCGCGGCCCGGCGGCGGGCACGCTAGACCTTCCGCAGAATCGACAAACAGAAGGGAAGCTCCCCCCGGAGGCTTACCCCTCCCCGGCACCCACACGTTCAATGTCGAGGCCCGGCCACAGCCTGACGCATACCATTCTTATACGCTGACCCAGGGACGGGAACCCGCGCGTTCCCGCCTGCCAAGCGGTCTTGATACAAAAAGCCCCGAACGGTTTCCGTTCGGGGTTTTTTGTATCAAGACCGCGCCGAGGGGGTCCGGGGGGAATCATTCCCCCCGGCCGCCGGAGGCGTCTCTTAACTAGTTGTTCGTCTTCTTGCAGACTTCCTCGGCGATGGCGGCAGGCACCTTCTCGTAGTGGTCGAACTGCATGGTGAAGGTAGCGCGGCCCTGCGTACGCGAACGGAGGTCCGTAGCGTAGCCGAACATTTCGGACAGCGGCACCTGAGCGCGGACGACCTGAGCGCCAGCGCGGGCTTCCATGGACTGCACGCGGCCACGGCGACCGTTGAGGTCACCCATCACGTCACCGAGATAATCGTCGGGCGTCACCACTTCCACGTCCATGTAGGGCTCGAGAAGAGCGGGGGTCGCCTTGTGCATGGCGTCCTTGATGGCCATCGAACCGGCCACATAGAAGGCCTGTTCGGAGGAGTCGACTTCATGGTAGGAACCGAAGACCAGATTGACCTTCACGTCCACCACGGGGAAACCGGCGAGCACGCCGGACTTCAGGGCGTCCTGAATACCCTTGTCGATGGAAGGAATGTATTCCTTCGGAATCACGCCGCCGGTGATCGAGTTGACGAACTCGTACCCCTTGCCGGAGTTGGGCTCGATTTCGATCACGCAATGGCCGTACTGACCGCGGCCGCCCGACTGCTTGGCGTACTTCAGGTCGGACTTGCTCGGCTTGGTGATGGTTTCGCGATAGGCGACCTGCGGCTTGCCCACGTTGGCGTTCACGTTGAACTCGCGGGTAAGGCGGTCGACGATGATTTCCAGATGCAGCTCGCCCATGCCCGCGATGAGGGTCTGGCCGGTTTCCTCGTTGCCCTTCACGCGGAAGGAGGGGTCTTCCTTGGCCAGCTTGTTCAGAGCGGCGGAAAGGGCGTCGCGGTCGGTCTTCGTCTTGGGCTCGATGGCCACTTCGATGACCGGTTCCGGAATATCGAGGGATTCCAGCACCACCGGGCGCTTTTCGTCGCAGATGGTGTCACCGGTGGAGGCCAGCTTCATACCCACGAGGGCCACGATGTCGCCCGCGCCGGCGGACTTGATGTCCTCGCGCTTGTTGGCGTGCATACGCAGCAGGCGGCCAAGGCGTTCCTTCTTGCCGGTGTTCGCGTTGTAGAGGGTGGTGCCCGCTTCAATCACGCCGGAGTAGATGCGGAAGAAGGCCAGATGGCCCACGAAGGGGTCGGAAGCCAGCTTGAACACGAGACCGGCCAGCGGTTCCTTGTCAGAGCTGTGGCAGACGACTTCCTCATTGGTGTCGGGGTTGTGCGCCACCATCTGGGGAATGTCGAGCGGCGAGGGCAGGTAGTTGACCACCGCGTCGAGCAGCGGCTGCACGCCGATGTTGCGGAAGGCGGTACCGCAGAGGACCGGCACCACGCTCTGGCGGATGGTGGCCTTGCGGATGCAGGAGTTGATCTCGTCAACGGTGAGTTCGCCGCCTTCGAGATACTTATTGAGCAGCTCCTCGTCTTCCTCGGCCACGGCTTCCATCATCTCGAAGCGCTTTTCCTCGTAGAGGTCCTGCAACTCTTCGGGCACGGGGCCGTAGGTCATGGTCAGGCCCTTGCTTTCCTTGTCGAAACGCACGGCGCGGCCATGAATGAGGTCAACGACGCCCTCGAACTTGTCCTCGGACCCGATGGGAATCTGGAGGCAGATGGGCTTGGCCTTGAGGCGATCGTGGATCATCTGCACGCTGCGGAAGAAGTCGGCGCCGATGCGGTCCATCTTGTTGATGAAGCAGATGCGGGGCACGCCGTAGCGGTTGGCCTGACGCCACACCGTTTCGGACTGCGGCTCCACGCCGGCCACGGCGTCGAAGACGGCCACGGCACCGTCGAGCACGCGCAGGGAACGTTCCACTTCGATGGTGAAGTCCACGTGGCCGGGAGTGTCGATGATGTTGATCTGGTGCTCAAGCCAGAAGCAGGTCGTCGCGGCGGAGGTAATGGTGATGCCGCGTTCCTGTTCCTGCTCCATCCAGTCCATCGTCGCGCCGCCCTCGTGGGTTTCGCCGATCTTGTGGTTGACGCCGGTGTAGTACAGAATACGTTCGGTCGTGGTGGTCTTGCCGGCATCGATGTGAGCCATGATGCCGATATTCCGCATGTTTTCAATGGATGCTAAACGTGACACGGTTTTTCTCCCCGACTACCAGCGGTAGTGCGCGAAAGCCTTGTTGGCTTCGGCCATACGGTGGGTGTCTTCCTTCTTTTTCACGGCGCCGCCGCGGTTGTTGAAGGCGTCCAGCAGCTCGGCGGAGAGCTTGTTGGCCATGCCCTTTTCGCCGCGCGAACGGGCATAGGTGATCAGCCAGCGGATGGAGAGCGAAACCTGACGGTCGGGGCGCACTTCCATGGGCACCTGATAGGTGGCGCCGCCCACGCGACGGGCCTTGACTTCGAGGTGGGGCTTCACGTTTTCGAGGGCCTTTTCAAAGGCGCGCAGCGCTTCCTCGCCGGTCTTTTCGGCAAGGGTTTCCAGAGCGCCGTAGAAAATCTTCTCGGCGGCGCCCTTCTTGCCGTCATACATGAGGCGGTTCACGAAACGGGCGGCGAGGCGGCTGCCATAGATCGGATCGGGCAGAACTTCCCTTCTGGGGATAGGACCTTTACGGGGCATGAAAATTCTCCGGGCAACGCGGACGCGTTGCGTCAGGGGTTGCAGTGCTATGCGGTTTCCTGAAGCGGCGCAGGGCCGTCAGGCTGCCTGAGCGTGTTCCCACTGCGTCCGACCCGTTGCGGGAGGACATGGACGCGCGCTCCTGGCATGACACTGTGATGCGGAAATTCGCAGGGACGGGAGACCGTCAAACCTCTTGCCGACAACCAAGCCTCGCGGCTTAGGACTTCGGACGCTTGGCGCCGTACTTGGAACGACGCTGGCGGCGATCCTGCACGCCGGAGGTATCCAGAGTACCACGGACGATGTGGTAACGGACACCGGGAAGGTCTTTTACACGGCCGCCGCGGATCATGACGACGGAGTGTTCCTGCAGGTTGTGGCCTTCACCGGGGATGTACGCGGTGACTTCGAGGCCGTTGGTGAGGCGCACACGGGCGACCTTACGCAGAGCCGAGTTCGGCTTCCTCGGGGTCGTGGTGTAGACGCGGGTGCACACGCCGCGGCGCTGGGGGCAAGCCTGCAGAGCCGGGGTCTTTTTGTGCTTCACAACCTTCTTCCGCGCGTTGCGGATAAGCTGGTTGATAGTAGGCATCTGTCATCCTCCATAGGAGTGGGTAAATGTTCCGAAAGGAGTCATCCCTACCTCGGATTGCCTAGCCTGTCAAGACGTTCCGCTTTTCCGGCCCCCTGCCCTCCCGCAGATGGGCCGCCGATGCCCCGCCCCTTCCGCAGGCCCGGCACGCGCCCCGGCGTATCCTGCGGGAACCGGGCAGCTTTTCCTATGTATGATTGATCACTCAATGAGTACAAGGAACGCCATCAAGCATTTCTTGAGCCATATCTTCTCTATCATATCTGTGAAAAAACTCTTTTTCACATGCTAAAAAAATCTTTTTCACATGCCCCTAAAAGTCCCTGCCCCTCTTGACCTGCTTTTTGAAACGCCATAACCTACACCAAAACAGAAAATAATGCTTCCCCATAAAGAGCGCATTTGATGTTCTGTTTTTATTTATCCATGTTTCTTATAAACTGTGGAGGATATCTCTATGGCTATTGTTGAGAAAGTCGACGGTTTCTTTATTCCGAACGTGACCCTCATCGGTGTCGGCGCCGCCAAATCCATCCCGGAACGCATTGTATATCTCAATGCGACGAAGCCGCTTCTCGTCACGGATAAAGGTATCGTCCACACCGGGATTCTGAAACAGATCACGGATATTCTTGACGATGCGGCCATGGAATACGCCATTTATGATGAAACCGTGCCCAATCCCACCGATCAAAACGTGGCCGCGGGCGTCGAACTGTATAGAAAAGAAGAATGTGACAGCCTCATTTCCATCGGCGGCGGCTCTTCGCATGACTGCTGCAAGGGCATCGGCCTTGTGGTTTCCAACGGCGGCCGCATCCATGATTATGAAGGCGTCGACAAATCCACGCAGCCCATGCCCCCCTATCTGGCCGTGAACACCACGGCGGGCACGGCTTCGGAAATCACCCGCTTCTGCATCATCACGGACAGCGCCCGCAAGGTCAAAATGGCCATCGTCGACTGGCGCATCACGCCGAGCGTGGCCATCAACGACCCCATTCTGATGGTCGGCATGCCCCCGGCCCTGACCGCCGCCACGGGCATGGACGCCCTCACCCACGCCGTGGAAGCCTACGTTTCCACCGGCGCCACTCCGCTCACCGACGCCTGCGCGGAAAAGGCCATCAAGCTCGTTTCCGAAAACCTGCGGCGCGCGGTCGCCAACGGCAACGACATCCACGCCCGCGAAGGCATGTGCTACGCCCAGTATCTGGCGGGCATGGCCTTCAACAACGCGAGCCTCGGCCACGTCCACGCCATGGCCCACCAGCTCGGCGGCTTCTACAACCTGCCGCACGGCGAATGCAACGCCATCCTCCTGCCCATCGTCGAGGAGTACAACCTTCTCGCCCATGTGGACAAGTTCATCAACATCGCCCAGATGATGGACGAAAACATTGAGGGCCTGTCCAAGCGCGACGCCGCCGAACTCGCCATTTCCGCCATCCGCCGCCTCTCGCAGGACGTGGGCATCCCGTCCAGCATCACCGAGCTTGCCAAGCGCTACGGCAAGGAAGTGAGCCGCAACGACATCCCGACCATGGTCGCCAACGCTCAGAAGGACGCCTGCGCGCTGACCAATCCGCGCAAGATGACCGACGCCGCGGTGCAGCAGTTGTACGAAGTGGCCTTCTAAAGAAACAGGACGGGGCCGTCTTCCGCACACGGCCCCGCCCAGACAAAACGGCGGCCCGCCCCTGACCGGGACGCTGGAAACGCGGCGGAGGAAGCCCCATCTCCGCCGCCTTTTTTCTGCCGCGCCAGCCCGCGCAAGGAAACCATCCCGCGTATTCCAGCCGTGGGCCTGGCAGGATGGGGCCTCCTTTCGGACGCGAATACGGTGCGGGGCGTCTCCACCCGGCTCACCTCCCGCCGGGAAAAAGATGTCCCTTACCGATCAAAGGGCCGGAATCCCATACGGATTCCGGCCCTTTTTCTCTTTCTATCGGGAAAAGCGGCGCTAAGACGTCTCGCGCTCCGCCTCCGCAAGGGAGGGATCGGACGAAAGGGGCTCCACGATCACGCGGCGAATCTGCTTGGCATCGGCCTCGTCGACCGTGAAACGCCAGCCGTCGCATTCAAAAATTTCTCCGACCTCGGGCACATGGCCGGCCTCAAGGCACAGATAGCCGCCGATGGTGTCCACCTCGTCGGCTTCCAGCCTGATGCCCAGTTCCTCAAGGTCTTCGAGGTAGGCGCGGCCCGAAAGGGCATAACGCGACTCCCCGAGAGGGTGGATGTCCTCTTCCTTGGGCGCATCGTGCTCGTCCTCAATGTCGCCCACGATCTCTTCAAGGATATCCTCGATGGTGGCGAGGCCGGACGTGCCGCCGTATTCGTCCACGGCGATGGCGATGTGGTTCTTGCGGGCCCGAAATTCCTGCAACAGTTCGCTCACGATCTTGGTTTCGGGAACAAAAAAGGGCGAACGCATGATTTCGTCCACCGGCGTGTGGTGTTTGGCGGGATCGATGAGCAGACCGATAAGGTCCTTGGCGTAGGCGATGCCGATGATGTTGTCGCGCGTGTCCTTGTAGATGGGCAATCTGGAGTGCCCGGTTTCCACAATGCATTGCGCCACTTCGCTCACGGGAGAGCCCGTAGGCATACAGTCGAAATCCGTTCGCGGGGTCATGATGTCCTGCACCTGCACGTCGTCGAGGCGCAGGATGCTCAGGATCATGGAACCTTCGGCAATGTCGAGTTCTCCCTCGTTTCTCGCCTCCATGACGGCCTGTTCAAGCGAATCCCCGGAACGGCCGCCGAACAGACCGCATACTCGCTCCCACAAACTTTTGTCCGTACTTCGGTCCAAGCGTGTCTCCTCAGGTAACCGGTGAAGGGCGGGCGGCCTCCCGGCCTTGCCACGGAAGATGTTGCGCCGCGTACCCTAAAAATTTTCCTCTATGATTCCACACTGTTCGGATATATCAAAAACTGCCGGCTCTCACAGAAGCCGTCTTCTCTCCGAACGTTCCCTGCAACATGTATCTTTGTTTATAGCCATTCCCCGTGCGATGCGCAATGTGCCGAAAGGCCCGCGCTTCAAAAATTAGGCCCGCCGCGTGAACATCCAGATGGCGCAGAGCATGGACACGGCGGTAATGGCCGCAATCCGGGCGCTGCTGTCCAGCGCCGCGCTCATGGTGATGTCCTTGAGGAAAAGGCCCTGCAGAATGACGATGAAATGGCGCAAAGGGTTAAGCTCGCTCAAATGCTGCAAAAACAGCGGCATGTTGTTGACCGGGGTCATGAAGCCGGAAAGCAGGATGCACGGCACGGCCACGGTGAAGCAGCCGAGAAAAGCCTGTTGCTGCGTGGAGGCGAACGACGACACCATAAGCCCTATGCTGCTGACGGAAAATGAGAACAGGAGCATGGTCCCGTAGAGCACGGCCACCGACCCCACGAAGGGGACCCCGAAGAACCATATGGTCGACAGGAAAAAGATGGTGCCATGCACGAGCCCCACCACACAGCCGGGAATAAGCTTGCCGAAGGCGATTTCCACGGGACTCGCGGGAGAAACGAGCATCTGGTCGAAGGTGCCGAGTTCCCTTTCCCGCGCCACGGTCAGGCCCGTGATGATCATCCCCATCATGAAATTGATGGTGCCGATGAGGTTCGGCAAAATGAACCAGCGGAAATCAAGGTTGGGATTGAACCAGTTGATCGGTTCCGCCTCCACGCGCACCGGCTGGGCGGTAATGAAGGCGGGCGTGGTCAAGGCTACGCCCCGCACGATCTCCTGCACATACTGCGTCAGAATCTGCGCGGTATTGGAGCGCCGCCCGTCGAGCAAAAGCTGGACCTCGGCGGGCACGCCCCGCTCGATCTTCGCGGAAAAGTCGTTTTGGAAGCGCATGACCACGAGCACCTTCTGCCGATTGATGGCCTCGTCCGCCTTTTTCGCATCAAAGGCGAAGGTGATGTCCCGGAAGGAGGGGGAACCCCGCAGACGGCTGATGATCTCCTGACTCCAGTAGCCCGCGTCGTCATTGATCACCAGCACGTCCACGTTCTTGACTTCCATCGTGGCCGCCCACGCGAAGATGAATATCTGGATGACCGGTGGAATCAGGACCATAAAACGGCTCTGCCGCGTGCCCATGAGCACGAGCAGCTCCTTGCGGGCTATGGCGAGTATGCGGCGAATCGTCTGCATCATAAGGGGATATGCCTCCGGCGGCCGGGGGGAATGATTCCCCCCGGACCCCCTCACGGCGGAAGGCCCGGCTACGCCGCGCCTCCCGCTGCGGGAATTCAGTATACAAAACCTTACTCAGGACCTTTCTCTTTTCCCAAAAATACGCTTCCCATCCCCGAAAGGAACGGACTCCCTCCGCGCCGCCTCCCCACCAGTCGAACGTCTTTGAAGGGAAGGGGGGAGGTTTGGAGGGGGGAAGGGAAACGTGGGGGTGCTCCCCCCTTCTTGAGAAAGTTTCCCTTCCCCCCTCCAATCTTCTCTCACGCATCCAGCCGCTTTATCAGCTTCCTGTACGTGATCACCAGAAAAACGGCGGCAATGCCGAGCATGAAGGCCATGCGGGGCCAGAAGACGGCCCAGATGTCCCCGGCCAGAAAGACGGTCTGCAACGCCGTGTTGAAATGCCGGGCCGGGATGATCAACGTCAGATATTGCAACACTTCGGGCATACTGTTGATGTCGAAAATAAAGCCCGAAAGGATCACGGAGGGCAAAAAGCCGGTGATGAGCCCCGTCTGGGCGGCCAGAAGCTGCTGCTTGGTCAGAATGGAAATGAGCAGCCCCTGCCCCAGCGCGGGCATGAGAAAGGCGCTCGACAGCACGAAGAGGGCGAAAACCGAGCCGCGCAAAGGAACCTCAAAAAGAAAGACCCCGGACAAGGCGCAAATCGTCATGGAAAACATGCCCAAGAAATAGTAAGGAATGAGTTTGCTGAGAAGTATCTGCATCCGTGTTACGGGCGTGGCGAAAAGGGATTCCATCGTCCCCCGCTCGTACTCGCGGGCGATGACCAGCGCCGTCAGCATGGTCCCGATGAGCGTCATGACGATGGTAATGGAGCCGGGCACCAGATACCAGCGGCTTTTCGCCGCCGGATTGAACCAGTAGCGCGGGGCGACCTCGATGGGCTGCTTTTGCAGCGTCGCGCCGGGCGTCAACGTCTGCTGCCAGTTGGCGATGACGCCCTGACTGTAGCCGCGGATGAAATTCGCCGTGTTGCTCTCGCTCCCGGAAACGATCACCTGTATGGGCGCAACGCCGCCCCGTCCCTGCCCGGATTCGAGCAATGCCTCGAAATCATAGGGGATGACGATAAAGCCGGAAATGACGCTGTCGCGCATCATGCGCCCCGCCTCGGCGCGGGACAGGGCCTGATGCACCCGGAAATTGGGGGAATGCGCGAAATTTTCCTGAAGCTGCAAGCCCGCCTGACTGTTGCTTTCGTCAAGGATAACGATATCCATTACCCCGGCGTCCAGCGTGATGCCGTAACCGAAGAGCAGCAGGAAGATCATGGGCAGAATCGCCGCCACCAGATAGGACGAGGGATCGCGCACGATCTGCTTGCTTTCCTTGCCCATGAGCGCGAAAAGCTGCGCCAGCCACTGCCACGCCGAAGCGCCGCGCCCGTTCATGCCGCGCCTCCTTTGCGCCCCACCGCTTCGATGTAGGCGATGAAGGCGTCCTCAAGCGTCATGTCTTCCGCCCTTTCCTCCGTTTTCTCCGTGCGCGGCGCCTTGGCCTTAAGATCATCGGGCGTACCGCGCGCAATGACGCCGCCCTGAAAAATCAGTGCGATCTCGTCGCAATATTCCGCTTCTTCCATAAAATGCGTCGTCACGAGCACGGCCACACCATTTTGCGTCATGGCGTTGATATGCTTCCAGAATTCCCGCCGTGTCCGGGGATCGACCCCTGATGTGGGCTCATCAAGAAAGAGCACCGACGGCCTGTGCAGGGTGGCGCAGGCCATCGCCAGACGCTGTTTCTGCCCCAGCGGGAGGTTGAAGGCGCGGACATGCCGGAAGCCCTGCAGGTCGAGGGCCTCAATAAGCCCGTCAACGCGAGGGCGGACCTCAGCCCGGGGCAGGCCGTAGAGGTCAGCCATAAGCCGCATGTTCTGCTCTACGGTCAACTCGCCGTACAGCGAAAATTTCTGGGCCATGTAGCCCAGTCTGGCCCGGGCCGCACCCCCTGCCGTAAGCAGGTTCATCCCGGCCACGAAGCATTGCCCTTCCGTGGGGCGCGACAGGCCGCACAACATGCGGAAGGTGGTGGATTTGCCCGCCCCGTTGGGACCGAGCAGGCCGAAGATACGGCCCGGCTGCACCTCGAAACTGATGTCGTGCGCCGCCACGAAATTTCCGAAACGTTTCGTCAGCCCCTCGGCCCGGATGACGGGAGGGGCGGAGGCGAAGGGCACGGGCGAGCCCCCGGGGGAAGGGAGGGGAAACTTTTCTGAAGAAAAGCTTTCCCCTCCCTTCCCCCGAACCCCCTTCCCTCCTCTTCCAAAGACGTTCGACGAGTGGGGAGGCTGTGCGGAGGGCGTTTCCCGAGGAGGCGGGGAAGATAGGGACGCCTCGAGGGAGGGGGTGGAGAAAGAAGATACCGGAGAGACGGATGGAGAGGGAGAAAGCGCCTCGGCCTTCCCTTCGCCTTCCGGTCCCGGCCCGGAGGAGGGAGGAAAGGCGGGGCCCTCCCCGGCTTCCGGCAAAAACGGCGAAGGACGCCGGTCCATGCCCCCCACGGCGTCGATATAGGCGTCCTCAAGACGCGGCTCTGCGGGGCGCAGCTCGACGCCCCCCCGGGTAAAAGCTCCGTCGTGCGCGTCCTGAAGGACCACACGGATACGGCTGCCCTGAATCAGCGCGTCGCGCACGTCCGGCTCCTGCTGCCAGCGGGCGAGCATCCGGCGGGCTTCGCCGGGCGGCGGAGAAAAGGCGAAGACGCGTCCCGCCACCCGCGCCGTGAATCCGGCGGGCGGCCCTTCGTAGACCAGACGTCCCTGATCAAGCATGAGCACGTGGGCGCAACGTTCGGCCTCATCCATATAGGCGGTGGACCACAGGACGGACATGCCGCCCACGGCCAAATCGGACACCATTTTCCACAGCTCGCGCCGGGAGAGGGGATCGACGCCAACGCCCGGCTCGTCGAGAAGGAGCAGGCGCGGCGTGGTCAGCAGGGCGCAGGCAAGGCCGAGCTTCTGTTTCATGCCGCCGGAAAGCTTCCCCGCCAGCCGTTCCGTAAAGGGCCCCAAACTGGTAAAGGCCAGCAGTTTCTCGAAAATGGCCTGCCGTTCCGGGTTTTGAAGGCCGCGCAGCTCGGCATGAAGATTCAGATTGTCGATGACGGAAAGGTCTTCGTACAGGCCGAATCGCTGCGGCATGTAGCCGATATCATGGAGGATGGCCGAGAACGACTCCGAAGGCCCCTTGTCCGGCGCGGACGCCGCCGTTCCATCCTCGTGCCCTGCGGGGGCCCGCCTGCGTCCGGGGGCTTGCCCCGCTTCTTCGGAACGCCGGGCGAAAGCGGAGTCGCCGGGCGCGCGGCCCAAGACCTCCACCCGGCCCGACGTGGGCAGGAGCAGCCCCGCCAGAAGGCGCATGAGCGTCGTCTTGCCCGCCGCGTCGGGGCCCACCAAGCCCACGACCCGACCGGCGGGGATGTCGGCGGTCACGTCCTGCAAAGCGGGCGGCGTCCCGGGCGGCACGTCCGGGAAAACCTTGGACACGGCCTCAAGGCGGATGACCGGGCCTTGCGGCCCCGGCGCGCTCACGGCCTGCCCCCGTCCTTGCGCAGGGTCACGGTGACGGGCATCCCCTGCCGCATCACGTTGTCCGGGTCTTCCGCCACGACGCGGAAACGGAAGACCAGATCGTTGCGCACTTCCTTGGTTTCCACGGTCTTGGGCGTAAACTCGGCGGTGGGGGAGATGAAGCCCACAAAGCCGCGGTACGTCTTGCCCGGCGTGGCGTCGATGGACAGCAGTGCCTCCTGACCGGGGCGGATATGGCCCAGATTCGGCTGCGTGACATAGGCGCGTATCCAGACCGGATTGTTCAGGGTGACGGCGTATACCGTCTGGCCCGGCTGAACCACGGCCCCCACCTCGTGCACGCGGGTGAGCACCACCCCGTCCTGCGGCGCGAAAAGCTCGGTATCGGAAACATTAAGGGAAGCCGTGTGCACGGCGGCTTCGGCGGCCTTGACCGCCGCTTCCTGCCGCATGACCTCCTCGGC
Organism: Candidatus Bilophila faecipullorum; assembly: GCA_944326695.1. Taxonomy (GTDB): domain Bacteria; phylum Desulfobacterota; class Desulfovibrionia; order Desulfovibrionales; family Desulfovibrionaceae; genus Bilophila; species Bilophila faecipullorum. The sequence goes on from CALVEZ010000008.1 coordinate 16,424, forward strand.
CCGGTAGCCGGCCTCCATGAGCCTGAGCTGTTCCTGCGCCGCGTCGCGGCGGGACAGGGCCTCGGTATAGGCCGAACGCGCGTCGTCCAGCTCGCGTTGGGAAAGCGCCCGCTGCTTGCGCAGGTTTTCCGTGCGCCGCAGGGTGATGGCGGCATTGTTGAAGGCCGCCTGCGCGCCTTCCAGAGAAGCCCGGGCCTGCGCCACGTCCTCGGGGCGGTAGCCGTTGAGCATCTGGGCATAGGCCGCCTGCTGCATGGCCAATTCCGCCTGCGCCCGGCTCAGGGCGTATTCGAGAGGCTGGAGATCAAGCTGCGCCAGCTTTTCCCCGGCCTTCACCGTGTCGCCTTCTTCCTTGTACAGTTCCGTGATCCTCCCCCCGACCCGGAAAGCGACGTCAACCTGCCGGATGTCAACGTTGCCGTACAGCGTCAGCACGTCCGAAGGCGTGCGCTTGTCGCCGTAAAGCCACCACGCACCCCCCGCAAGGCAGGCGAGGACGACGAGGATCAGGATGATACGCTTCCACATGGACGCCTCCGGCATGAAAAAACAGAGAAAAAAGACGCCTGCCACGAGCGGGGGCCCCTCAGGAAAAGCCCGCACTGGACGTGAAACCTTCCTCAAGGCACCGCCTGTAGCCGCCTTGTTTCAAAAGATAGGCAAAGGTTTACGGCAAGTCAAATTAAAATTTTAAGTTTCGATTTGACTTATCATCCGACTTTTTTTAGAAAAAAGCATGGCTACCACGACACGTCCCTCTCCGCGCGGCAAGCGCGCCCCCCGCAGCGACGGGCGATCCACGCGGGCCGCCGTCCTCGAAGCCGCAGGCCGGGTCTTTGCCGAGCGGGGCTTTGCCGAAGCCACGGGCAAGGAGATATGCGAGCGCGCCGGGGCCAACGCCGCCGCCGTCAACTACTATTTCGGCGGCAAGGAAGGGCTCTACGAGGAAGTGCTCATTGAGGCGCACCGCCAGATGCTGAGCATGGAGGATTTGAGCCGCATCATCGACTCACGGGCGGAACCGGAGGAGAAACTCCGTATTTTTCTGGAGCACATCATCCACACGGCCACCCACGCGGCTGATCTGTGGGGCGTGCGCATTTTCCTGCGCGAACTGGCCTCCCCCACCCCCTTCGTACCCAAATTCATCGAGACGACCGCGCTGCCGAAATCCCGGAAACTCCGCGAGCTGGTGCGCGCCATCACCGGGCTCGCGCCCGATTCCCCGGCCGTGCAGCGCGCCACGGCCCTTGTAGCCCTGCCCTGCATGGGACTCGTCCTGTTCCCGGAAAAACTGCGTACCCTCCTGCTTCCGGCCACGGCCTCCGATGCTGATGGGCTGCTTGACGACATGCTGGACTACATGCTCGGCGGCCTGCGCGCCCTGGGCAAAAGGGACGAAACGCGCGGCTGAATCCGAGAGACCGCAAAAGGCCCGCTTCACGAAAAAAGGATTCTCCCCGAGGGGAGAATCCTTTTTTCGCAAGACGGTTCCTGCGCGGCGCAAGGAGCCCTGGCCGCGCTTTTCGTCAAAAAGAGCGGAGCCTCTCGGCCGTTTCTAAGCTTCGGCCAGCGTGCCCGCCGCGCAAGCCCCTTCCTCCGCCTCGCGACGGCAGGCTTCGTTGAGGTCGCGCTCCAGAAGGGCCACAATGGTAAAGCGGTTGATAAAGGCGCGGGCGAATTGCAGGTAGTTCAGATAGAGGTCGCTGCTGCGCATGGACAAGCCTTCGACGTCGATGCGCTGGAGGAGTTCGATCTGTATCTGGCTGATGCGCGAGGAACAGCCGTCCGCATAGGCGGAAAGCTCGGCGCGGGAGCCCTCGCCCCGGGCGTAGCTGCGAAAACGCTCGGCCGCCTCTTCGAGGATGGCCGGCAGCTCCTCCAGATTCTGGGCCAGCACGCCTTCGTAGGGACGGTGGCGGTTGGCGATGTGGTTGGCAGACATGCCAAGCACGGAACGCAAATCGTGGCTCAGTTCCTTCATACCGTTGAAGATGCGGTAGTAGATGTGCCGCGCCTCGTGGTCGAGGCGGTCGCCACCGCCGCGCAGGGCCATGCGGTAATAGCAGCCGCGCGAACGGGAAATCTCTTCAAAAAGCCCCACCGCCGCGTTCTTGCAGCGTTGCAGCTCCTTCTCGTTTTCGGACTGGAAGGCGTCGATGCCGTCGCGTATCAGGCGTACGGAGGCGGTGATGCTGTCGGCCACCGACGTGTCGATGTTGACGCGGATGCTGTCCTTGTCCGCATGGTCGACCACGATGTCGAAGCTGCTGTCCTCCTTTTCCTTGCCGAAAAAGTTGGAGCGCACCAGACTGAAGACGGCCACCGCCATGAGGAGCACGACCATCACGCTGCCGCCCTTGCTCAGGGCAAAGGTGACCAGCGCGCAGGCACTGAAGGCGCACATGGCCGTCAGGAACCAGCCGCTGATGACCGTAAGCACGCCGGAAACGCGGTAGACCGCGCTCTCGCGGTTCCACGCGCCGTCGGCGAAGGAAGAGCCCATCGCCACCATGAAGGTCACATAGGTGGTGGACAGGGGCAGCTTGAGGGAGGTCGCCGAGGCGATCAGGATACTCGCCACAACAAGATTGATGGCCGCGCGCACCTGATCGAAGGGCAGCGGCGCTTCGCCGCGGGGCTGCTCCAGAGGCCGCATCCGGCTTCCCAGCGCGCCCAAAAGCGAGGCGGGCAAGATGTGATGAAGGGTCTCGCCGACGCTGAGGCCGGCGCGCACGATGAGACGGCCAGGCAGGGAGGAACCGAACTGCTCCTGCTCGCCCCGGGTGCTGCTGCTCAGGTTGATGGACGTCCGCACCACGCGGTGGGCCTTTTTGGAAAACCACAGCGTCAGCACCATGACCACGCCGGAAAGCAGCAGGTAGATGGTGGGCGTGTGCACGGCCTTGCGCAGGCCCTCCATCGTGAAGGCGTCGGCGGCCACGCCGCTGGCGGCGTACTGCTGCCAGCTTTCCCACGCGGCCAGCGGCACACCCATGAAGTTCACCAGGTCGTTACCCGCGAAGGCGAAGGCCAGAGAGAACGTCCCGGCCAGAATGATGATTTTGAAGATGTTTATGCCTCGGCTGCGCATGAGCCAGTGCAAAAGCACGCTCAGCCCCACGAAGAGCGTCAGCAGGATGACGAGGCTGTGTTCATTGAGCCATGCCAGATACTCGGGCTTCATGAAGGAGGCCCCCTTCGCTCCCTTCATGATGAGGAAATAGAAAATGGCCGTCAGCGACAGCCCTCCGAAAAGGCCACCCACCCGGCGGTACATGGCGTCATAGTGGAAGGTGAAGATGAGGCGCGTGACGTACTGCACCAGGACCCCGGCCACAAAGGCCACCACCACGGAGACGAGAATGCCCGAAACGATAGCCAGCGCCTTCTGGCTGTTGATGAAGTCGCCGAGCTGGCCCAGCGGAATGTCCGTGGTGGCAATCCTGATGAGAGCCACCGCCACGGCCCCGCCCAGCAGCTCGAAGACGATGGACACCGTGGTGGAGGTGGGCAGCCCCAACGAGTTGAAGGCATCCAGCATCAGGACGTCCGTAATCATCACCGCCAGAAAAATAATCAGAATTTCATTGAAGGTGAAGAGCTGCGGATTAAAAACGCCGCTGCGGGCGATCTCCATCATACCGCTGGAAAAGGTGGACCCTGCAAGCACGCCCACGCTGGCCACCGTGATGATGACCTTGAAACTGGCGACGCGCGAGCCGATGGCCGAGTTGAGGAAATTGACGGCGTCGTTGCTGACGCCTACGAAAAGGTCCACGACGGCCAGAATGGCCAGGAAACCCAAAATAACTAAAAACATGCTTTCCACGAATCTCCTCCTGACGTAGTCACGTCTAAAGCGGTCCTTATGTAGGAAACACGTGTTACAGCCCGGTGACGGCAAGGTGGAAAGATGGGGATGGGACGTTTCCCAGGCGGAAAAAACGCTCCGGGGCGAAGCCCTTCCCTGCGGCGGGGACGGCGGCGCGCCCCGGCCCCGTGCAAGGCGGACCGGAAAAGAGCCGTGGGCCGGCGCGCACAGGGAAAGGCCGGGAACGAGTGTCCCCCGTTCCCGCTGATGGCGTGGGCCAGCGCCCGCACGGGAAAGGATAGTACATCGACAGCAGAAACGGCGTCCCGGAAGTATGGCCCGCACGAAGAGAGAGAGAGAGAGAGAGAGAGAGAGAGAGAGAGAGAGCCGTATCCGGTCCTTGATGATACCATGAGCGGAAAGCCCACGCGTAAGGCCGGAAAAAGGCGCAAAAAAGGGGCCCCCGCGGAGGCCCCCGTTTCGTCTACATCTTTTTGGCGTCGCGCAGCATTTTGACCGCGCAGAAGTTGCCGCACATGGCGCAGGCTTCTTCGTGCTTGTGAGGTTCGCGCCGCTTGTCGAGGATAACGGGATCAAGCGCGGCCTCGCGCATCCCGTTCCAGTCGAGGGCCATACGCGCCTTGGCCATCTTCGCTTCGCGGGCAAGGGCATGGGGGCGGCCAAGCGCCACTTCCCCGGCCTGCGCCGCCACGCGCGACGCCATGATCCCCTGCCGCACGTCGTCCATGTCGGGCAGGGTCAAGTGTTCGGCGGGCGTGAGGTAGCAAAGGAAATCCACGCCCGCACGCACGGCCATGGCCCCGCCGATGGCCCCGGCGATGTGGTCGTAGCCCGGCGAGGAGTCGATGGTCAAGGGTCCGAGCACGTAAAGGGGCGCGCCGTGCGTCAGCTTCTTGATGCCGATGATCTGCGCCTCCACCTCGCTCATGGGCACATGGCCGGGGCCTTCGATCATGCACTGCACCCCGTATTCGAGGCCGCGCCTGGCGAGCGTGCCGAGGGTCATGACCTCTTCCCACTGCGCGGCGTCCCCGGCGTCGCAGCCCGCGCCCGGACGCAGCCCGTCCCCGAGCGACAGGGTCACGTTATGCCTGCGGGCAAGCTCAAGGAGACGGTCGTAGTGGGTAAGAAGCGGATTTTCCTTGTCGTTCTTGAGCATCCACCGGGCGAGGATGGAGCCGCCGCGCGAGACGATGCCCAGCGCGCGCGCGCCCCGGGCGGCCCATTCCGCGCCGCGCCGGGTCAGGCCGCAGTGCAGGGTCATGAAGTCCACGCCCTGCTCGGCCTGCATCTCGACTTCCGCAAAAAGTTCCTCGGGATCGATGTCGGCGGGATCGCGATCCTTGTCGATATAACGCTGCGCCACCGAATAGAGCGGCACGGTGCCGAGCGGCAGGGGCGTGCGGGAAAGCATCTCCCGCCGGATGGCCATAAGGTCCCCGGCGATGGACAGGTCCATGACCGTATCCGCCCCCGCCTCGCGAGCCACGTCGAGCTTGCGCATCTCGCAGCCCGGATGGTTCTGGAAAGGCGAGGTGCCGATGTTGGCGTTGACCTTCACGCGGCTCGGCTGGCCCACGAGAATGGGTTTGACGTCCGGATGGTTGGGATTGCCGAGCAGGACCATGGTCCCGGCTTCGATGGCCGCGGTGATGGCTTCGGGCCGCAACCCCTCTTCTTCGGCCAGCGCGGGCAGATGCGCGGCCAGGAGGGATTGCAGGGCCGCATTCTGAGTGATGATGGACACGAAAAACTCCTCGTTGGATAGGCCCACGGCGAAACGCCGCGGCTGTGGATAGGGCTTCCGCTACGCGGCCATTGTGCCGCAGGAAAGGGGACTGTGCAAGCATGAGGCGGGGATGAGTAATCATTCGGCGCAAATGAGCGGGCTTGCCTTCTCAGCGCCCTGAACTTACCCTTTATAGAAATGCATGTAATCCGGCCCCGCCACGACGCGGGGTACGCCTTCCCCTTCCGGGCAAGGCGGCCCGGAACAGGAGTCTGCCCATGCCTTCATTCAAACGCTTGCTGACAGGAGCCCTCATGACCCTCTTGCTGGGCGCGGCGGGAACCGCCGTCGCCGGAACGCCCGCCACGCCGCCGCAAAAGGGCGAGCCGTCCGACATCGTGCCCGTTATCCCCGATCCGCTTTCGGGCAAGGAGGAGCAGGTCACACGGCTCGCCAACGGCCTTTCGGTCCTCATCCTCAAGGATACCCGCTTCCCTCTCGTCTCCACCCGGCTTTATGTCCACGCGGGTTCGGCCTACGAAAACCCGGATCAGGCGGGCATCAGCCACGTCCTTGAGCACATGGTCTTCAAGGGCACGGACAGCCGCCCCAAAAGCGCCATCAGCCAGGACGTCGAGTCGGCGGGCGGCTATCTGAACGCGGCCACCAGCTACGACTACACGGTGTACATCACCGACATGCCCGCCCGTCACTGGAAGCTCGGCATGGACGTGGTGCGCGACATGGCCTTCCACGCCACCCTCGACGCGCAGGAGCTGGAATCCGAAAAGAACGTGGTTGTTTCCGAGCTCCAGCGCGGCGAGGACGATCCCGGCAGCCGCATGTTCAAGACGCTCCTCGCCAAGGCCCTGCGCGGCACGCCCTACGAGCGCCCGGTCATCGGCTACGAGAAGACCATCCGCGGCCTCACGGTGCAAAACCTGCGCGACTACATCGCCAAATACTATCAGCCGCAGAACATGCTTCTGGTGGTCGTGGGGAACATTGAGCCCGCCGAAGTGCTAACCGAGGCCGAACGGCAGTTCGCGCCCTACAAGAACACCTCCCCGCTGCGCGAAGTCCTGCCCTATGAGGCCGACCGCCTGCCCCTGCCCGGAAGCGGCCCCATGCTGACCGTGCAGCCCGGCCCGTGGAATAAGGTCTACCTCGCCGCCGCCCTGCCCGTGCCGGGATCGCAGAGCTACCAGTCCACCACGCTCGACGTGCTGGCCTACCTGCTCGGCGGCGACCGCACCAGCCGTCTGTACCGCACCTATAAGTATGAACGTCAGCTCGTGGACAGCATCAGCGTTTCCAACGTGAGCTTCGAGCGCATCGGCGCGTTCGTGGTCACGGCAGAACTCGACGCGGACAAGGTCCAGCCCTTCTGGAGCGCCCTCGTAGAGGATTTTGCCGCGCTCAAGGCCGACGCCTTTTCCCCGCACGAACTGGAACGCGCCAAGCTGAACATCGAAGATGACCTCTACCGCTCCAAGGAGACGCTGGCCGGGCTGGCCTCGAAACTCGGCTACTTCCAGTTCTTTCAGGGCGGCGAACAGGGCGAGCGCAACGCCATCGAAGCCCTGCGCAACGTGGACGCCGCCATGCTCGGGCAGTCGCTGGAAACGTGGGTGCGCCCCGAGCGCCTGACCACGGTGGTCCTGCCGCCCAAGGACGCGAAGCTCCCCGACATGCAGGCCATCCTCGACAAGGAATGGAAAGCCGGGGCCAAGGCCGGAGCCGCGAAAACGACGGAAGCAGGCAAAACCGAAATCGTCGATCTCGGCAAGGGCCGCACCCTCGTGCTCATCCCGGACAAGACCCTCCCCTACGTCTCCGCGAACCTGACCTATTCCGGCGGCGACGCCCTCCTGAAGCCCTCCGAGCAGGGCCTGTCCTCGCTGGCGGCCAACGTGCTGACCAAGAGCACGGCCAAGCGCGGAGCCACCGAGGTGCAGGCCTTCCTTTCCGACCGCGCCGCCGGGCTGGCCGCCTCCTCGGGCCGAAAGACCTTCGGCATCAGCTTCACCACCCCCGCGCGCTTCAACAAGGAACTCTTCGGACTGCTCGGTGAAGTGGTCGAATCCCCGGCCTTCAGCGCGGACGAAACCGCCCGGGGCATCAAGGATCAGATCGCGGCGATCAAGTCGCGTGAGGATCAGCCCCTCGGACTGGCCTTCCGGAAGCTCCCGCCCTTCCTCTTCCCGGATAGCGTTTACGGCTACCTCCAGCTCGGCACCATCGACGCGGTGGAAAAGTACGATGCGGCCATGCTGCGCGGCTTCTGGGACCGTCAGAAGGCGCGCCCGTGGGTGCTGGCCGTGGCCGGGGACTTCGACCGCGAGGACGTGCTGACCTTCGCCAAGGGCCTGCCCGCGCCGGACGAGAGCAAGGTCGACGTGCCCGTGCCCGCGTGGGGCACCGGACACGAGCTTGACATCCCCATGCCAGGCCGCAATCAGGCCCACCTTATGCTCATCTTCAAGACGGCCCCGGACACCAGCCCGGACACGCCTGCCCTTGATCTGCTCGAAACCTCGCTGAGCGGCATGGGCGGCCCGCTCTTCCGCGACCTGCGCGACAAGCAAGGGCTTGGCTATACCGTCACCGCCTTCAACCGCCAGAACGCCGATCACGGCTACATGGTCTTCTACATCGGTACGGAACCCGGCAAGGTTGCCCAGGCCGAGGAGGGCTTTAGGCGCATCATCGGTGATCTCCACGAAAATCTCCTGCCGCAAGAAGATGTTAACCGCGGCAAGAACCAGCTTGAGGGCGACTACTACCGGGCCATGCAAAGCCTCGGCAGCCGTTCCGGAGAAGCCGCAGCCCTGACGATGGAAGGCCGTCCCCTCTCCTTCACACGAGATCAAATAGAAAGAAGTAAAGAGGTAAGTCCCGAACAACTCAGGGAAATCGTGCGAAAGTACCTCAATTTCGCCGATGTCTACACGATAAAAGTCTTGCCATAATCTCAAAAGAGCCCTATAGATTCGGACGCGGGTTCGGCAACGGCCCCGCGCCCGAATCCGCTTGTCGGATTTGTGGGGTTGCGGATAACGGCAGACAGGCCCGCGCGCCCGTTTTCCGATTATTTTTGCGACAGGGACATTTTCCGCTTGCCAAACCAAATCGGATTGTGTAAGAGCTAATCCCTGTTGCTGGTGTAGCTCAACTGGCAGAGCAGCTGATTTGTAATCAGCAGGTTGCGGGTTCGAGTCCCATCACCAGCTCCAGCAAAGCCGTGAGGCTTCCGGTTCGCCGGTGGAGCAGCGGAAGAAATTCCGCGCGCATCGACAAAGACAGAAGACATTGGCCCTGTTTTTGTCACCCAAAGTGGAGGGGTTCCCGAGTGGCCAAAGGGAACAGACTGTAAATCTGTCGTCGTGAGACTTCGGAGGTTCAAATCCTCCCCCCTCCACCAGATTTAGAAAGCTGACACGGCTGTAGGAGACAGGCACCAACCCTGTCAGGGGACTACGGCGTACAGGCGGGAATAGCTCAATGGCTAGAGCATCAGCCTTCCAAGCTGAGGGTTGCGAGTTCGAGTCTCGTTTCCCGCTCCACACCTGCCTTCCCCCCACCTCCCCATGTGCCGTGCCTTAACGTATCGGGAAACCAGAGCGCTGCCAGCTTGATGGTCAGTGATGGATGGTCTTGCGACGCCACAGGCTCTGTCCCATAAAATCCGTTATCTTCTGCAACCAAGAAGGGAGACCGTCATGGGTAAAGAAAAATTTACGCGTACCAAGCCTCATATGAACATTGGTACTGTTGGTCACATCGACCACGGCAAAACCACGCTGACCGCCGCCATCACCAAAGTCGCTGCCATGAAGCAGGGCGGCAAGTTCATCGCGTATGACGAAATCGACAAGGCGCCTGAAGAAAAGGAACGTGGTATCACGATTTCCACCGCCCACGTCGAATACGAAACCGACAACCGTCACTACGCCCACGTGGACTGCCCCGGCCACGCTGACTACATCAAGAACATGATCACCGGTGCGGCCCAGATGGACGGCGCCATCATCGTGGTCGCGGCCACCGACGGTCCCATGCCCCAGACCCGTGAGCACATCCTCCTCGCCCGTCAGGTCGGCGTGCCCCACCTCGTCGTCTTCATGAACAAGTGCGACCTCGTGGACGACCCCGAACTGCTCGAACTCGTGGAAATGGAAGTTCGTGAACTGCTCAGCACCTACGGCTATCCCGGCGACGACATCCCGGTTATCCGTGGTTCCGCTCTGAAGGCTCTGGAATCCGACAGCGCCGATTCTCCGGACGCCCAGTGCATCCTTGAACTGCTCGCCGCTTGCGACAGCTACTTCCCGGATCCGGTCCGCGAAACCGACAAGCCCTTCCTGATGCCCATCGAAGACGTGTTCTCCATCTCCGGCCGCGGTACCGTGGTCACCGGTCGTGTGGAACGCGGCGTCATCAAGGTCGGCGAAGAAGTCGAAATCGTGGGTATCCGTCCCACCGTGAAGACCACCTGCACCGGCGTTGAAATGTTCCGCAAGCTGCTCGATCAGGGCGAAGCCGGCGACAACATCGGCGCTCTGCTCCGCGGCACGAAGCGTGACGAAGTGGAACGCGGCCAGGTTCTCGCCGCTCCCAAGACCATCACGCCTCACAAGAAGTTCAAGGCGGAAGTGTACGTTCTGTCCAAGGAAGAAGGCGGCCGTCACACGCCCTTCTTCACCGGCTATCGTCCCCAGTTCTATTTCCGTACGACCGACATCACCGGCGTGATCGCCCTTGAAAAAGGCGTGGAAATGGTTATGCCCGGCGATAACGCTACCTTCAACGTCGAGCTCATTCACCCCATCGCCATGGAAAAGGGCCTGCGCTTCGCTATCCGCGAAGGTGGCCGTACCGTCGGCGCTGGTGTTGTGACGGAAATCGTGGAGTAAAGACATGCGCGTCAACATCCTGCTCGCCTGCACCGAGTGCAAGCGCCGCAATTACGCCACGGTCAAGAACAAGAAGAACACGACCGGCCGCGTCGAACTGAAGAAGTACTGCCCTTGGTGCAGGACTCACACGGTTCACCGCGAAACCCGGTAGTGACTTCATAAACGCAGGGCAGTAGCTCTAACGGCTAGAGCGGCGGTCTCCAAAACCGCATGTTGGGGGTTCGAATCCCTCCTGCCCTGCCATTTTCATTTTCTGCAGGAATGTATCATGACCAAGAAACCGACGACAGCGCAAGACAATACGCCCACGGGCCTCATGGCCAAGGTGAAGGAATTCAAGAGCTATCTTGAGCTGTCCAGGACTGAGATCCGCAAGGTGACCTGGCCCACCGTCCAGGAAACCCGCAAGACCAGTCTCGTGGTGTTGGTCTTCGTCGTCCTCATGGCGTTCTTCCTCGGCGTTGTGGACCTCGGGCTCTCCAGACTCATCTCCTTTATTCTCGCAGCCTAAGCGGAGGAGCCCATGATTGAAGAGCACAACGCGTCCTCCGGGGCGGTCGAATCGTCTGCCCAACAGCCCCAAGCAGAAGAACAGCCTGTGCAGTCCGAACTGACCGCGCAGGATATTTTGGCGGCTTCCACCGTTCAGACCGAACTCAGCGCGGGCAATGAAGCCACCGGCAAATCCCGCTGGTACATCGTCCACACCTACTCCGGTTTCGAGCAGCGCGTTGAAGCCACCATCAAGGAAATGATGCGCAACGCTCAGGATCACGGCCTCATCCATGAAGTCGTGGTGCCCACGGAAAAGGTCATCGAGCTGGGCAAGGGCGGAGCCAAGCGTACCACTACGCGCAAGTTTTATCCCGGTTATATCATGCTGCGCATGACCATGACCGATTTTTCCTGGCACCTCGTGCAGAGCATTCCCAAGGTGACGGGATTTGTGGGCGGCAAAAACCGCCCTGCCCCCATGAAGGACGAGGAAGCGGCCCGCATCCTCTCGCTCATGGAAACCCGCCAGGAACAGCCCCGTCCCAAGTTCAGCTTTGAACGCGGCGACGACGTGCGCGTCATTGACGGGCCTTTCGGCGGCTTCAACGGCGTTGTTGAAGACGTGAATTACGACAAGGGCAAGCTTCGGGTGTCCGTGTCCATCTTCGGCAGACAGACTCCCGTGGAACTGGATTTCATTCAGGTCTCCAAGGGATAACGATTGCTTGCAGTCTGCGGCCTCCTGTGCCGTATTAATAGAGGTTGAAAGACAATGGCCAAGAAAGAAGTTGCCAAAATCAAGTTGCAGATTCCCGCCGGTGCCGCGAACCCCTCGCCGCCGGTCGGTCCCGCCCTCGGTCAGCACGGCCTGAACATCATGCAGTTCTGCAAGGAGTTCAACGCCCGCACCATGGAACAGAAGGGCATGATCATCCCTGTGGTCATCACCGCCTACGCTGACCGTTCCTTCACCTTCATCACCAAGACCCCGCCCGCCGCGGTGCTGGTCATGAAGGCCGCCAAGGTGGAAAAGGGCTCCGGCGAACCCAACCGTACCAAGGTCGGCAGCATCTCGATGCAGCAGGTCGAAGAAATCGCGAAGCTCAAGCTCCCCGATCTCAACGCCACCAATCTCGATGCCGCCGTCAAGTCCATCATGGGTACCGCCCGCAGCATGGGCATCGAGATCAAGTAAGGATCACCGCGTCAGTCGTACTGCCCTTCCCCACAGCGGAGAATCGGCAGGAGATGTTGGAAGACCAGCTTTTGAAAGGATAGAGCAATGCCCTTCGGGAAAAAATATCGCAAAGCGGTGGAAGGCCTCGACCTCAGCCAGCGCTTCACCGTGGAAGAAGCCGTAGAGAAGTCCCTCGGCGCTTCTTTCGCCAAGTTTGATGAGACCGTAGACGTGGCCATCGGCCTCGGCGTCGACCCCAAGTACTCCGACCAGATGGTGCGCGGCGCCGTCTCCCTGCCGCATGGCCTCGGCAAGACCGTCCGCGTCGCCGTGTTCTGCAAGGGTGAAAAGGAAGCCGAAGCTCGCGAGGCCGGTGCCGACATCGCCGGTGCCGAAGAACTCGTCGCCAAGATCAAGGAAGGCTGGCTGGAGTTTGACGCCGCCGTCGCCACCCCCGACGTCATGGCCCTCGTGGGTCAGGTCGGGCGCGTCCTCGGTCCCCGCGGCCTCATGCCCAACGCCAAGACCGGCACCGTGACCTTCGACGTCGCCACCGCCGTCAAGGAACTCAAGGCCGGGCGCGTCGACTTCAAGGTCGACAAGGCTGGCGTGCTCCACGCCCCCCTCGGCAAGGTTTCTTTCGGTCCCGCCAAGATTCTTGACAACCTCAAGGCCCTTGTCGAAACCGTGAACCGCCTGAAGCCTTCCGCGGCCAAGGGCACCTATATGAAGAATATGGCCATCTCCACCACCATGGGCCCCGGCTTCAAGGTGGACATGACCCTTATCAAAAAGTTCATCGAAGGCTAAACCCTTTGAGAACAAAAACGGTCCGTCAGGGCCGTTTTTGGCAATGGATTGGGAATTCGAGTCGAAGACGGCAGGCGGGGAAACCCTTAATCGCCCTGCTCAGACACATTCTTTGGCTCGGCTTTCCACTGCGAGGGTCCTCCGGACCTTCGGACAACCCCTAACGTGAAGGAGATTCACGTGAATAGATCTGAAAAAGCTGCCCTGATTGAGCAGATTAAGGCGAAAACCGCCGCTGCTTCGTTTGTGGTAGTGACAGATTTCAAGGGGATGACGGTGGAAGAGCTGACGCGGCTCCGTGTGAAACTCTATGAGTGCGGCGGCGAGTATCTCGTCGTCAAGAACACGTTGGCGCGCATCGCCCTCACCGATGGTATGCATGATTCCATTAAGGACATGTTCAAGGAAAACTGCGGCATCGCGCTCGCTACCGGTGATCCGGTTGCGGTTGCGAAAGCGGTTTCCGAATTCGCCAAGACCAGCAAGCTGTTCACCATCCGCCATGCCAGCCTCGAAGGGAAGGCGCTTTCTGCCGCTCAGGTGGAAGCCCTTGCCAAGCTGCCGGGCAAGCAGGAACTGCTCGCTCAGGTCCTCGGCACCATGAACGCCGTGCCTACCAATTTCGTCTCCCTGTTTGCCAACATGGTTCGTCCTCTTATGTACGCCCTCAAGGCTATCGAAGAGAAAAAGGCTGCCTAGGCAACCCCCACATCACCCAAGCCAAAGTCTCAAAGGAGCAATCCCATGGCCGTTACCAAAGAAGAAGTTGTTGAATTTATCGCTAACATGACCGTCCTCGAACTCTCCGAATTCATCAAGGAACTCGAAGAGAAGTTCGGCGTCTCCGCTGCCGCTCCCGCCGCTGCCATGATGGTGGCCGCTCCCGCCGAAGCCGCCGCTCCGGTGGAAGAAAAGACCGAATTCGACGTGATCCTCAAGGCCGCCGGCGCCAACAAGATCGGCGTCATCAAGGTCGTCCGCGCTCTGACCGGCCTCGGCCTGAAGGAAGCCAAGGACAAGGTCGACGGCGCTCCCTCCACCCTGAAGGAAGCCGTGTCCAAGGAAGAAGCCGAAGAAGCCAAGAAGCAGCTCGTCGAAGCTGGCGCCGAAGTCGAAGTGAAGTAAGTTCGCTTACTACGTGCGTATATGGGCGGTACGGGGCAACCCGTGCCGCCCTTTTTTGTGGAATCTGTGGGAATTGGAGGGGGAGGGAGAACCTTTCTGAAGAAAGGCTTCTCCCTCCCCCTCCAAACCTCCCCCACCCTCTCCAAAGACTTTCGTGCGTATCGAATCCCTGTTCGCCGCATTCCCGGATGCCGAAAGGACGCGGGGGTTTATAGAGGGGAGAAGATGGCGACGAGAGCACAGGGGGAACCGTTTCATGAGCGGCCCGGCTCTGATCATCAAGGCAAGGGGAGGGACGGCCCCGGGCAGTCATCGAAAATTCCGGGGAGGTCCGGCTCGGGACGGCAGGACACCGGGAGAACTTCAGGGCTTCCCTCCATCCTGCTCCAAAGGTTCCTTCCTTGCCTTCCCCCCTATAACGAGCGGCCAGCTGGCACCCGCCACCGAAACAGGTAGGGACTCCGGGCATAAGCATCAGCACCAGCCATAAGATTATTTCATTATGAGAGGAAACGGCCCACAAACAACATACGGAAGAGGTCGACGAGCCCGATTTTCAGGATGGTCAGGCCAAACGGTCCCCCGGCCTCTCTCTAAGCCCGGCGCCGATGCAGGCCCCAAAAGCGATGCTGGCCAAGGCCCAAAAAAAGGCCGAAAACGCTGTCCATGGTACCTCCTCATGAAAGATGAAGCGGAATACCTCGTTCTCCCTTATGGAGTGGAACTGTCATACCGAGAGCGAGTGACGGCGAAGGTGGGGGAACAGGACAGGGAGACGAGGAGACAAGGGCTGTCGAACGCCTCTGTTGCGGAAAAGAAGGCAGAAAGGCACACTTGGAAGCTCATAGGAAAGCTTACGGCGACCGGAAAAACAAAAGACTCTTGGCAGACTGTTCAGCGTTTCCGCCAGTCCCACGGCGGCTCTTCTTCCTGCCTCTTCCGGCGCGCCGCCAGCCGACACGCACCGCCGAAACAGAAAACGCCCCCGGCCATCAGCATCAGCAGCACCCAGGCAAACAGTCCGTAGCCGTCACGGTAGGTCATGAAGGCCAAAGCACCGTAGAGCAGACCGGCAAGCCCGAGCGTAAGGGTGACGAGCCCCAACCCCCTGCCGAAACGTCCTCGGAATGCGGCGCCGATGCAGGCTCCAAAAACGAGCGGCACGCCCAGTGCGAGGAAAACAACGATAAACTGACCGTCCATACGCACCTCCCTGACCGGATGCCTCTGATGCCCCCCCCCGGGAGTGGGAAACGCCGGGCCCTGACGCCTGCCCCAGCCACGGAAGCTCGGCATCCGAAACGCGCTCCCCGTCTCGGCCACGGAAAACCGGCTTTTCCCTCCTCTTAGGAAAAAACATTCCCTCTTGGCAACTCGCGACGCAAGCTTCACCCTCCCCCATAGCGCCGGATGAACCCCGCCTGAAGCCGTTCCCGATACCTTTAAAGGGGTATAAGAAAACCCGAGGCGAGAAGAGGGGGGCCTGGGAGGGGCCTGAAGACAGCCTCATTCTTCCTCTGCGTCCACCGTTTTTCCACTATTCAAAAACCATGCCCCAAACGAAGAAATTTTTCAGTATAAAGAAAAAAAGCTTGCCTTTGTTATGATTCCTTCTTATCTTTTCGAATTCACGCGACACGTACTCGAGGTGGTATCTGTTCCAAATTTCAGCATCAATGCGGGTATCATCAGTCGACAACAGCCCTCCAGAGCTTCTGGAGGGTAACTATGTTGTCGACCTTGTTGCGTTTTTTATACATGATTGATTACCGAGAGCGCGCAACCCGGGCACGCTCCGGCTTTTGCCGACCAACCTTCTCAGAGGTGAAATGATGGGTCAGCTTACCAAACAATTTGGCAAGATCAAGGTTGAGGTGGAAATTCCACACCTGCTCAACCTGCAGGTGGACTCCTACCGGAAATTCATGCAGGAGGGGCGCACCGAACGCCTGCCTGATGAAGGTCTGGAAGGCGTCTTCCGTTCAGTCTTCCCAATCGAAGACTTCAACCGTACCGCAAGCCTTGAATTCGTCAGCTACGAAGTCGGCGAGCCCAAGTACGATCAGGCGGAGTGCATTTCCAAGGGCCTTACCTACGAATCCCCGGTCCGCATCAAGGTCCGCCTCGTCGTCTACGACGTGGACGACGAAACCGAAGCCCGCACCGTCCGCGATATCAAGGAACAGGACATCTATTTCGGGACCCTGCCTCTGATGACCGAGAAGGGGACCTTCATCATCAACGGCACCGAACGCGTCATCGTCAACCAGTTGCAGCGTTCGCCCGGTATCATCTTCGAGCACGACGGCGGCAAGACCCATACCAGCCGCAAGGTGCTCTACTCCTGCCGCGTCATCCCCATGCGCGGCTCGTGGCTCGACTTCGATTTCGACCACAAGGATATCCTCTACGTCCGCATCGACCGCCGCCGCAAGATGCCCGCGACGATCCTGCTCAAGGCCATGGGCATGAGCAAGACCGACATCCTCGACTGCTTCTACAAGAAGGAAGTCTACGAGCTTGAGGAGGACGGCCGGGTTTCGTGGCGCTTCGACACCGAGCTGCACCGCAAGGAAGCCGCCTTCGCCGACATCGTCGACAAGGAAGGCAACGTGCTGGTCAAGGCGGGCAAGCCCGTCACCAAGCGCGCGTGGCGCCAGATGGAAGCCGCGGGCATCGAAAAGATGGAAGTGGCCCCCGAAACGCCGCTCGGCCTCTTCCTCGCCGAAGACCTCGTTGACAACGCCACCGGCGAAATCCTCGCCGAAGCCGCCGACGAAATCACCGCCGGGCTCCTCGACGCCTGCCGCGAGGCCGGGATCACGACCATTTCCGTGCTGCACACGCGCGGTACCGATACCTCCTCCTCCATCCGCGACACGCTGGTGCAGGACAAGACGCCCACCATGGAAAAGGCGCAGGAGGAAATCTACCGCCGTCTGCGCCCGAGCTCCCCGCCGACCCCGGAAATCGCCGCGTCGTTCTTCGACAACCTTTTCCGCAACGCCGACTACTACGATCTGTCGCCCGTGGGCCGCTACAAGCTCAACCAGCGCCTCAACAAGAGCGAGCACACCGAGCTGCGCACGCTGGCCGACGACGACATCATCGACGCCATCAAGGTGCTCGTCCAGTTGAAGGACAGCCACGGCCCGGCCGACGACATCGACCATCTCGGTAACCGCCGCGTGCGTCTGGTGGGCGAGCTGGTGGAAAACCAGTACCGCATCGGCCTTGTGCGCATGGAGCGCGCCATCAAGGAACGGATGAGCATTCAGGAAGTGGCCACGCTCATGCCGCACGACCTGATCAATCCGAAGCCCGTGGCCGCCGTGCTCAAGGAATTCTTCGGCACTTCGCAGCTCTCGCAGTTCATGGACCAGACCAACTCCCTGTCGGAAGTGACGCACAAGCGCCGCCTCTCCGCTCTGGGCCCCGGCGGTCTGACCCGCGAACGCGCCGGTTTTGAAGTCCGCGACGTGCACGTCTCCCACTACGGCCGCATCTGCCCCATCGAGACGCCCGAAGGCCCGAACATCGGCCTTATCGTCTCCCTGACCACCTACGCCAAGGTCAACGACTACGGCTTTATTGAAACGCCGTACCGCGTCATCCGCGACGGCTACATGACCGACGAATTCGTGCACCTCGACGCCTCGCGCGAAGTCGGGCACGTCATCGCGCAGGCCAACGCCGCCGTGGACGAAAACCGCCGTCTGGTGGACGACTACGTGACCGCCCGTTCCGGCGACGACGTGATCATGGCCGCCCGCGAGGAAGTGACCCTCATGGACATTTCCCCGAGCCAGATGGTGTCCATCTCCGCCGCGCTCATCCCCTTCCTTGAGCACGACGACGCCAACCGCGCGCTCATGGGCTCCAACATGCAGCGTCAGGCCGTGCCGCTCCTGCGTTCCGAGCGCCCCCTCGTGGGCACGGGCATGGAAGTGGACGTGGCCCGCGACTCCGGGGCGTGCATCCTCGCGGAAGGTTCCGGCGTGGTCCATTACGCCGACGCCAACCGCATCATCGTGGCCTACGACGATCCCGCGCTCTACCCCAATATGGGCGGCGTGCGCGCCTACGATCTGCTGAAGTTCCACAAGTCGAACCAGAACTCCTGCTTCGGGCAGGTGCCTTCCTGCGTGCCCGGCCAGCTCGTCAAGAAGGGCGACGTCCTCGCCGACGGCCCCGCCATTCATGACGGCGGCCTCGCCCTCGGCAAGAACATGCTCATCGCCTTCATGCCGTGGTGCGGCTACAACTACGAGGACTCCGTGCTCATCTCCGAGCGCGTGGTCAAGGAAGACATCTACACCTCGGTCCACATCGAGGAATTCGAGGTCGTCGCCCGCGACACCAAGCTCGGACCGGAAGAAATCACCCGCGACATCCCCAACGTGGGCGAAGAAATGCTGCGCAACCTCGACGAAAGCGGCATCATCCGCATCGGCGCACCGGTGAAGCCCGACGACATCCTCGTCGGCAAGATCACCCCCAAGGGCGAAACGCAGCTCACCCCCGAAGAGAAGCTCCTGCGGGCCATCTTCGGCGACAAGGCCCGCGACGTGAAAAATACGTCCCTCAAGGTTCCCCCGGGAGTCGAGGGCACGGTCATCGACGTGAAGGTCTTCAACCGTCGTTCCGGCGAGAAGGACGAGCGCACCAAGAGCATCGAGGATTATGAAATCAGCCGCCTCGACGCCAAGGAACAGGATCACGCCCGCGCCATCACCAACCGGATGCGCGAACGCCTGCGCCCGGTGGTCGAAGGCAAACAGCTTGCCGTGACCCTGCTCGGCGACAAAAAGGGCGACGTGCTGGCCGAAGCCGGCGCGGTCCTCAACGCCGAAGTGCTCGACGCCCTGCCGGTCAAGAAGCTGGCCGACGCCTTCAAGAGCAAGGAAGTCAACGAGACCGTGGGCGAAATGCTCGCGCAGTACGACCATCAGCTCGAGTACATCCGCTCGATCTACGACTCCAAGCGCGAAAAGGTCACCGAAGGGGACGATCTGCCTCCGGGCGTGATCAAGATGGTCAAGGTGCACATCGCCATCAAGCGCAAGCTCTCCGTGGGCGACAAGATGGCGGGCCGTCACGGGAACAAGGGCGTCGTCTCCTGCATTCTGCCGGAAGAGGACATGCCCTTCTTCGCCGACGGTCGTCCCGTGGACATCGTGCTCAACCCGCTCGGCGTGCCGTCCCGTATGAACATCGGCCAGATCATGGAAGTGCATCTGGGCTGGGCCGCCCGTGAACTCGGACGCCAGCTCGCCGAAATGGTCGACAAGGGTTCCGCGCTCCAGCAGGTCCGCGAAGAAGTGAAGGACATTTTCGCCTCGCCGGAAATCTCCGCCGAAGTGGATGCCATGGACGACGAGGAATTCCGCAAGTCGGTCCTGAAGCTGCGCAACGGCATCATCACCTATACTCCGGTCTTCGACGGCGCCGAGGAGTCGGAAATCTGGAACTGGCTGTCTCGCGCGGGACTGGCCGACGACGGCAAGTCCGTCCTCTACGACGGACGCACGGGCGAAAAGCTCAAGAACCGCGTGACCACCGGCGTCATGTATTACCTGAAGCTGCATCACCTCGTTGACGAAAAGATTCACGCCCGCTCCACCGGCCCCTACTCCCTCGTTACCCAGCAGCCGCTGGGCGGCAAGGCGCAGTTCGGCGGCCAGCGGCTCGGGGAAATGGAAGTCTGGGCGCTCGAAGCCTACGGCGCTTCCTACCTCCTGCAGGAGTTCCTCACCGTCAAGTCCGACGACGTGACGGGCCGCGTGAAGATGTACGAGAAGATCGTCAAGGGCGACAACTTCCTCGAAGCGGGGCTCCCCGAGTCCTTCAACGTTCTGGTCAAGGAACTCATGTCCCTCGGCCTGAACGTCACCCTCCATCAGGAGGAAGGCAAGAAGAAGCCCAAGCGCGTCGGTTTCGCCGAGGAAGAACAGCAGCAGTACCAGCAGCAAAGCTCGTTCGACGAGTAAAGCATAAGGGGGAAGGGGAAAAGCGCCCCTAAAAGGGCGCCTTCCCCTCCCCGCACCTCCTCTTTCCCGCCCGGGGCCCCTGTCGGGGATAGGCTCCGGCACAAGGCGCGGGCGGAAAAGGCGGAGGACCTCCCCGTTAAGTGACCCTTCATTACGTCCAACCCTCACGGCTTGCGCCTTGGGGGGATGGGGGCAAGACCCCGGAAAAGGCCCCGCCCTTCTTCCCGGTCCGGCCCGCAAAAGGGAGTACATATATATGAGCCTTGACGATCTGTTCTCGGTTCGCAGTTCGGCGGCCGCCAACGCGAGCCAAATCCGCAATCTGAAAGCCATTCAGATTTCCATCGCCTCGCCGGAGAACATCCGCGAATGGTCCTACGGTGAAGTCAAGAAGCCGGAGACCATCAACTACCGCACATTCAAGCCCGAACGCGACGGTCTTTTCTGCGCGAAAATCTTCGGCCCCGTGAAGGACTACGAGTGCAACTGCGGCAAGTACAAACGCATGAAGCACCGCGGCATCGTCTGCGAAAAGTGCGGCGTTGAAGTCATCGCCTCCAAGGTGCGCCGCGAACGCATGGGCCACATCGAGCTGGCCGCGCCCGTCGCCCACATCTGGTTTTTGAAGACCCTGCCCTCCAAGATCGGTACCCTGCTCGACATGACCATGGCCGATCTGGAAAAGGTGCTCTATTTCGACTCCTACATCGTGCTCGATCCCGGCAGCACCAACCTCCAGAAGATGCAGGTCATCTCCGAGGACCAGTACCTCCAGATCATCGACCACTTCGGCGAGGACGCCCTCACCGTGGGCATGGGCGCGGAATCCATCCGCGGTCTCCTCGAAGAGCTGAACCTTGAGGAACTGAAAGTGCTCCTGCGCGAGGAATCCCAGAGCACCAAGTCCCAGACCAAAAAGAAGAAGCTCACCAAGCGCCTCAAGATCGTGGAGGCCTTCCTCGAATCCGGCAACCGCCCCGAATGGATGATCCTCGAAGTCATCCCGGTCATTCCGCCTGAACTGCGCCCCCTCGTGCCCCTCGACGGCGGCCGCTTCGCGACGTCGGACCTCAACGATCTCTACCGCCGCGTGATCAACCGCAACAACCGCCTGAAGCGGCTGATGGAACTGGGCGCGCCCGACATCATCATCCGCAACGAAAAGCGCATGTTGCAGGAAGCCGTGGACGCCCTCTTCGACAACGGACGGCGCGGCCGCGCCATCGCGGGCACCAACGGCCGTCCCCTGAAGTCGCTCTCCGACATGATCAAGGGCAAGCAGGGCCGCTTCCGTCAGAACCTGCTCGGCAAGCGCGTGGACTACTCCGGCCGTTCGGTCATCGTCGTGGGCCCCTACCTGAAGCTCCATCAGTGCGGCCTGCCCAAGAAGATGGCCCTCGAACTCTTCAAGCCCTTCATCTATTCCGAACTTGAAAAAAGAGGCCACGCCTCCACCATCAAGAGCGCGAAAAAGATGGTGGAGCGCGAAGAGCTGGTGGTGTGGGACATCCTCTCCGACGTGGTGCGCGAGTACCCCGTCCTGCTGAACCGCGCCCCCACGCTGCACCGCCTCGGCATTCAGGCCTTCGAGCCCCTGCTTGTGGAAGGCAAGGCCATCCAGCTCCACCCGCTCGTCTGCTCCGCCTACAACGCGGACTTCGACGGCGACCAGATGGCCGTGCACATCCCCTTGTCCGTGGAGGCGCAGATCGAATGCCGCGTGCTCATGATGAGCACCAACAACATTCTTTCGCCCGCCAACGGCACGCCCGTCATCGTGCCCTCGCAGGACATGGTTCTCGGCCTCTACTACATGACCCTCGAACGCTCCTTCGAGAAGGGCGAGGGCATGACCTTCTGCGCCCCATGGGAAGTGGAAGCCGCCCTTGACGCCGATCAGGTCAGCATGCACGCCCGCATCAAGGTGCGCATGGAGGACGGCAAGCTCCACGACACCACGCCCGGCCGCATCCTCGTATGGCGCGGCCTGCCCGCCGGCATCAAGTTCGAGAACGTCAACCTCGTGCTGACCAAGAAGAACATCGCCAAGCTCGTGGACAGCGCCTACCGCGACGCCGGGGTCAAGGCCTGCGTCATCCTCTGCGACCGCATCAAGGCCATCGGCTATGAATACGCGACCCGGTCCGGCATCAGTATCGGCGTCAAGGACATGCTGATCCCTGACTCCAAGAAGAAGATCATCGACGACGCCACCAACGAAGTGGACAACATCGAAAGCCAGTACCGCGACGGTATCATCACCCGTACGGAAAAATACAACAAGGTCGTCGACGTCTGGACCAAGGCCACGCAGGACGTTTCCGCGGAAATGAACAAGGAAATCTCCACGGACGTTCTGACCGATCCGAAGACCGGCAAGCAGGAGAAGAACCTCAGCTTCAACCCGATCTTCATGATGTCCAACTCGGGCGCCCGAGGCAACGCCGACCAGATGCGTCAGCTCGCCGGGATGCGCGGCCTCATGGCCAAGCCTTCGGGCGAAATCATCGAAACGCCGATCACCGCGAGCTTCCGTGAAGGTCTGACGGTGCTCCAGTACTTCACCTCCACGCACGGCGCGCGCAAGGGTCTCGCGGACACCGCCCTCAAGACGGCGAACTCCGGGTATCTCACCCGTCGCCTCGTGGATGTGGTGCAGGACGTCATCGTCTCCGAGCACGACTGCGGCACGGTGGACGGCATCGAAATCCGGGCCATCAAGGACGGCGGCGAGGTCAAGCAGAAGCTCTCCGAGCGCGCGCTCGGCCGCGTGCTGCTCTACCCCGTCTACGATCCGGCCACGGGCGATCTGCTCTACCCCGAGAACACCCTCATCGACGAGCCCGTCGCAAAGGTCCTCGACGACAAGGGCGTCAACTCGGTGATGATCCGCTCCGCCCTGACCTGCCAGTCCGAGCGCGGCATCTGCTCGCTGTGCTACGGGCGCGACCTTGCCCGCCGCCACCTCGTCAACATCGGCGAAACGGTCGGCATCATCGCGGCCCAGTCCATCGGCGAGCCCGGCACGCAGCTCACCATGCGTACCTTCCACATCGGCGGCACGGCGTCCAAGGAAATCGAACGTTCGAACTTCGAGGCGCAGCACGACGGCCGCGTGGTCCTGACCCGCGTGAAGGAAATCCGCAACCGTGAGGGCGTGGCACAGGTGCTCGGCAAGAGCGGTCAGGTGTCCATCATCGACGAACAGGGCCGGGAAGTGGAACGCTACACCCTGCCCAACGGCGCGCGCCTGCACGTCACGGACGGCCAGCAGGTCAAAAACGGCCAGCTCCTCGCCGAATGGGACCCCTTCAACGAGCCTTTCGTTTCGGAAGTGGACGGCTTCATCAAGTTTACGGACCTCGTGGACGGCAAGACCTATCAGGAAAAGCTCGACGAAGCCACGCACCAGGCGTCCATGACCATCATCGAATACCGCACCACGAGCTTCCGCCCGTCGGTCTCGGTCTGCGACGAAAACGGCGATCCCAAGCTGCGCGGCGCGGGTCAGCTTCCCGCGGTCTACAGCCTCCCCGTGGGGGCCATCATCATGGTCAAGGACGGCGAACAGGTCTTCGCGGGCGACGTCATCGCCCGTAAGCCCCGCGAAACGTCCAAGACCCGCGACATCGTGGGTGGTCTCCCGCGCGTGGCCGAGCTCTTTGAAGTCCGCAAGCCCAAGGACATGGCCGTGGTTTCCGAAATCGCGGGCACCGTCTCCTTTGCGGGCGAAGCCAAGGGCAAGCGCAAGCTCATCGTCACCCCCGAAGTGGGCGAGTCCAAGGAATACCTCGTTCCGAAGGGCAAGCACATCACGGTCTCCGACGGCGACTTCGTGGAGTGCGGCGATCTTTTGACCGAAGGCAATCCCGAGCTGCACGACATCCTGCGCACCAAGGGCGAAAAATTCCTCGCCGCCTATCTGGTGGACGAGATTCAGGAAGTCTACCGCTTCCAGGGCGTGGGCATCGACGACAAGCACATCGAAGTCATCGTGCGCCAGATGCTGCGCAAGGTCACCGTCACTGATCCGGGCGGGACGAGCTTCCTCGTGGGCGAGCAGGTGGACAAGGCCGAATTCAAGGCCGAAAACCAGAAGGCGATGGCCGAGGGCCTCACCCCCGCCACCGCCGAGCCGCTGGTGCTCGGCATCACGCAGGCGTCCCTGACCACCTCGTCCTTCATCTCCGCGGCCTCCTTCCAGGAAACCACGAAGGTGCTCACCGAGGCGTCCCTCAAGGGCAAGATGGACTACCTGCGCGGCCTCAAGGAAAACGTCATCGTCGGCCGCCTCATCCCCGCCGGGACGGGCTACCGCGAGTATGTGGATCAGGAAATCGTCGTCCCCGACCAGAAGGAACGCCCCGACCGCTTCCTCGACGAGCTCGACGGCAACCCGATCATCGCTGATCTGGATTAAGAGAAACGACGCCTCCGGCGGCAAGGGGCTACCGCCCCTTGACCCTGTCTGGGGGGAATGATTCCCCCCAGACCCCCTCGGAGCGACAAGAAAGGGTTCCGCATCCGGCTTGCGCCGGAAGCGGAACCCTTTCTTATTGCTTCAATGCCATCAGGTACGACGCTTTCACCGCCGAGATTATACGGGAAGCTTCGTTGAACGCCGGCAGTGCGAATAGACATTTTCTGCTGGCACGGCAATGTTTTTCAACCCCTTTGCCGAAAGGGACTCCCGCCGCGCCGCCTCCCCACCAGTCGAAAGTCTTTGAAGAGGGAGAGGGGAGGTTTGGAGGGGAGAGGGAGGGACTTTCTGGAGAAAGTCCCTCCCTCTCCCCTCCAATCTTTTCAATCCTCCGCTTTCCCGTTACACTGGCATAATGAACACACCCGGAACGTTTCACATACACGCTACGGACGGCGCGGCCCGGACCGGCGTCTTGCACACGGCGCACGGCCCTGTGAACACGCCCATCTTCATGCCCGTGGGCACGGTGGGCAGCGTCAAGGCCATCGCGCCGGACGATCTGGACGCCATGGGCGCGGAGATCATCCTCGGCAACACCTACCACCTCTATTTGCGGCCCGGCGACGAGCTGGTGGCGCGGCGCGGGGGGCTGCACGGCTTCAACGCGTGGGATAAGCCCATCCTCACGGACAGCGGAGGCTTTCAGGTCTTCAGCCTGTCCACCCTGCGCACCATCAAGGAGGAAGGCGTCACCTTCCGCTCCCATCTGGACGGCTCGAAACACCTGTTCACGCCCGAAAAGGTGGTCGCCATCCAGAGGAATCTCAATTCCGACATCATGATGGTGCTCGATGAATGCGTCCCCGCGGGAGCGGATCACACGTATACGGCCCGCTCGCTGACCATGACCACCCGCTGGGCCAAACGCTGCCGCGACGCCTACCCCAAAGGCGCGGCGGGGAACCTGCTGTTCGGCATCGTGCAGGGAGGCATGTTCCGCGACCTGCGCTCGGAGTCGGCCCGCCAGCTCGTCGATCTCGATTTCGAGGGCTACGCCATCGGCGGCCTCTCCGTAGGCGAGAGCAAGGACGTCATGATGGAAATGCTCTACCATACGGCCCCGCTGCTGCCTCCGGCCAAGCCGCGTTACCTCATGGGCGTGGGCACCCCGCTGGACATCATCCGTGGCATCGACGCGGGCGTGGACATGTTCGACTGCGTGCTCCCCACCCGGAACGCCCGCAACGGCACGCTGTACACGTCGCTCGGCAAAATCAACATCAAGCGCCGCGAATTCGCGGAGGACGACGGGCCGCTCGATCCGGCCTGTAACTGCTACACCTGCCGGACCTTCTCCCGCGCCTACCTGCGTCATCTCTACGTCTCGCAGGAACTGCTCGCCTTCCGGCTCAATTCCATCCACAACCTCACCTATTTCCTTGACACCGTGCGCGGGGCGCGCGCCGCCATCCGCGAGGGCCGCTGGGCCGAGTACAAACGGGGCTATGAAGCCTTGTACGATCTCTAGGAGATAGCAGAGAGGCGACGAGGGGGCCGTAGGGAAAACGGCCCTTCTTGTCGCAGGGCTTAGAGACGCGGGCGGCCATGCGCCGGGGAACAAGGTTCCCCCACCCCAGCGCCTCCGGTCCGCCAGCGCTTACCGTGGCTCCCTTCTTTATCCCGAGTGTTCCCGATGGCAGAAAAACGCGACTCGTTGAACACGGCCCGACCGAAGAGCCCGAAGCCCTCCCCAAAAGAAGGGGGAGGCGGAGAGAGGCGGCCTTTCTTGGCAAAGGCCGCCCTTTCTCCGTCCTCTTCCGCCAAAAACGCGGTGCTGGTGGGGGCGGGGACGCTGGTCTCGCGGCTGCTGGGCTTCGTGCGGGATGCGGCCATCGCGTGGCTGCTGGGTGGCTCGGCCTCGGCGGATGCGCTCACGGCGGCCCTGCGCCTGCCCTACATGGCGCGGCGGCTCTTTGGGGAGGGCACGCTGTCGCTCTCGCTGACGGCGGCCTGCGCGCGGGAGAGGCTGCGTGGGGGCTCGGCCTGCGGGCTGGCCCTCGCCGTCACGCGCAGGCTGGCCCTCTGGGCGGGGCTGCTCGCGCTTCTTTGCGTGTTCGGCGCCGAAGGAATCATGCGGCTCACCGCGCCCGGCCTCGTGGAACGCCCCGAAACGCTTGCCGAGGCCGCCGCGCTCTTTCGCATCTGCGCCCCCTATCTGCTTTGCGTCATGCTCGCGGCGGGCTGCATGGCCGCCCTGCACAGCCGCTGCAGCTTTCTGCTGCCGACGTTGACACCCGTCCTCTTCAATATGAGCGTCATCGCCTGCGCCTTCCTTGCCTGCGCGTATCCACAATGGCCGGGGGCAAGACTCATTGCCTTCGGGGTGCTCTGCGGGGGGCTCCTGCAATGGCTGGCGCAACTTCCCGCCGTGACCCGCCTTTGCCGGGAAGAACGCCGCAGCGTGGAGAGGGGGATTGCCCCGGAAAGGGTCCGTTCCGTCCTGCGCCGCATCCCGGCGGGTATCCTCGGCGCGGCCATGCCGCAACTGGCGTTCCTCGGCGCGTCCGCGCTGGCCTCCTTGTTGCCCGAAGGCCATATGGCCTCTCTCTTCTACGCCGAACGGCTCCTCGAATTCCCCCTCGGCGTACTCGGCGCGGCCGTTGGCATGGCCGCCGCACCGCGCCTTGCCGAACTCGCCGCCGCCGAAAGGCTTTCCCGCGCTTCCGCGTCCTTTCCGGCCCGCTCGAAAAGTTACTCTGCGGCCCTCCTCGCTCCCCATCTAGCCCCCCTTCGCACTGCGCCCGTCGTACAAAAGGCGGGAGGCGCGACAATGGAAAGGAAGGAAGAGAGGCACGAAGCCCCGGACGAGGCCCCGCGCGGAAGAAGGATGCCCACCCCTTTCCGCTTCGTGCGGCTGTGGAAGGCGGATGCCCTACGCCCAGAGGAATCAACTCCGCCAGCCCTGCAACGGACGCGAAGGACAGCCGCTCTTCGAGCACAGGAACACGCGCGCCTTCGGCCCGTTCGGATCGCTGGCCGAGGCGCTCTTCCAGTACAGGAGGAGGCTCGAACGGAGAACCCCGCACAGGGCCATGAGCCGGAACCGCTTCGGGGCATGGCGACGCAGAGGCAAGGCCGCCGAGCGGAAAAGGGGGCTCCCTCTACGCCCTCCTTCCTTTCCGAAATCCAGCGGGCCCTGCTGCTCTCGCTTGGGCTCAACCTTCCGGCTGCGGCTGGGCTGGCGGCGGTGTCCCTGCCTCTGGTCGCTCTCGTGCTGGGGCACGGGGCCTTTGATGAACAGGCCGTTTCCGCCACCGCGCTTGCCCTCTGCGCCTATGCGCCGGGCCTGCCCGCCTACGCCCTGTCCCGCCCGCTGCTCGCCGCCTGCCACGCGCTGGAAAACGGCGTCCCGTTGCGGGCGGCGGCGTGGGGCCTCCTCGTTTCCCTTGCGGCGGGCGGTGCGCTGACCCTGCTGGCCGGGGCGTGGGGGCCGCCCCTCGGCGTCTCGCTCGGCCTGTGGTGCAACGCCGCCCTGCTCTGGCGCGGCGTGTCCCGCTCCGTCCCCCTGCGACTTTCCCGGCGTTCGCTGGCCGTACAGGGGCTCGGCACCCTGATGACCTTCGCGGCGGCGTGGGGCGTCGTGCACGGGCTGGACGGTCATTCCGCCGTAGCGCAACTCGCCTGCGCCGTCCCAGCCGGGGCAGCCGTCTACGGCGTATGCGTTGCCGTGGGCGACAAGGGCCTTTTCGCCTGCCTCAAACGTTCCCACACCCGGGGAGTCTGACGTCTGTTCCCTCGGGTGGGGTCTGAGCCGCTGACGGCTGGACGCGGGCTGACGTCCGCGCCCCTCGGACGAGGCCTCATCACCACCGCCGATTTCCTCAGCGGCCAGCTGACGTCCCCGCCCACCGGACGAGGCCGCGGGACAGCCGGACGAAATCCCGATCTTTGACATGCGTCCCCATCGGAGGAGGTTCCCGCAGCCGGTCGATGCGGCGGGATTTTCCCGGCCTATACGGCCCCGGACGCAAGGAAGCCCAAGCCTCCGCCGACATGAAAAACGCCGTTTTCCATCTTTTCGGAAGGCCGCGCCCTGATGGAGCTTGCAAGGCGGCAGATGCGCCGCCCGTCAAAAAATTTCATCCCCTTAGAGCCCTTCACATTCCATGCCGCGCGTCCTATAGTGCCGCAATGAAAAAAACGTTTCTTCCCCCGTTCTTCCGCACCCTGAGCCGCCTCTTCCTTGGCACGCTGCTGGTGCTCGTGCTGGCGCGGGGAGCCATGCTCTGGCTCCTCTGGCCGGAAATCGCCTCCAATCCGGCTTCCGACATTCTCAACGCGCTGTACATCGGTACCAAGTTCGACATCCGCATGGTCGTACTGGCGCTCATCCCCATCGCGCTCGTCCTCGGCATTCCGCCCCTTGAGCGGCGGCTGACGCGAAGCCGCCTTTTCCGGGGGGCGATGGGTGCCCTCTACGGTGCGGCCTTCGCCGTGGCCATGCTGGTCTATATCGTGGACTTCGGGTGGTTTTTCTATATGCGCACCCGCGTGGACGCCACCCTTTTCGACTTCGTGGGCGATCCGGCCATTTCCACGGAAATGGTCTGGGAAACGTATCCGGTTATCTGGATCGGGCTCGGGCTGGCTCTGATCACCACCCTCTACGTCCTTTTCGTAAGCCGCACGCTGGCCGCGCACGAGGCGACGCCTCCGCTCGGGCGGAAAGGGCGCGCCCTGTGGAGCGTGGGCACCTTCGTCTGCCTCTTCCTGCTCGGCTACGGGCAGATCAGCTCCAACTACTTCCCCCTGCGCTGGAGCAATGCCTTTTTCAGCGTGGACAAGAACATCTCCACGCTGGCCCTGAACCCCATCCAGAACCTCTACGATACGGTCAAGGCCGCCCGGGGTACGCGCCCCGACATCAAGGCCACGCGGGAAAGCTACCCGCGCATTGCGGCCTGGCTGCGCGTGCCCGATCCCGACCCCCAAAAGCTCAACTTCGTGCGTCGCGTGCCCGGCACGGCAGCCAAGCAGGAAAAGCCGCTCAACATCGTGATCATCATCATGGAATCCATGACGTGGCCGCGCACCTCCTTCTCCCCCAACCTCACGGGCATCCCCGAGGACACCACGCCCAATCTGACGGCGCTGGCCAAGGAGTCGCTCTACTACCCGCTCTTCTTCGCGCCCACGCGCACCACCGCCCGCGCCATCTTCACCACCATGACCGGCATCCCGGACGTAAACCGCTCGGGCGGCACCAGCTCGCGCAACCAGTCGCTGGTGGATCAAAATCTGATGATGAACGAATTCAAGAACTACAGCAAATATTACATGATCGGCGGGAGCGCGAGCTGGGCCAATATCCGCGGCTTCATCTCGCACAACGTGGAAGGCCTGAATCTGATCGAGGAAGGTTACTGGAAAGCGCCCAACACGGACGTGTGGGGGCTCTCCGACCTTGATCTCTTCCGAGAATCCGTAGGCGTGCTCGACGACGCGCCCAAGCCTTTCGTGGCCGTCATCCAGACGGCGGGCTTCCACCGTCCCTACACCATCCCGGACGACAACGCGGGCTTCAAGATCAAGGAGCCCTCCGAGGCGATCCTGAAAAACTACGGCTTCACCGGCGCGGACGAGTACAATTCGCTGCGCTTCTCCGACCACGCGCTCGGGGAATTCTTCCGGCTGGCGCGCAAGGAACTGTGGTTCGACAACACCGTCTTCGCCATCTTCGGGGATCATGGGCTCAACGATCCCTCCCTGAACATGACGCCCGGCTATCTGGGCTGCCGCCTGCAAAGCAATCACACACCCATGCTCATTTACGCACCCGGGCTGATGGCTTCCGGCAGGCTCACCCCCGGCGTGGACCCGCGTCCCTGCGGGCAGCCTGACATCTTCCCTACGCTGGCTTCGCTGGCGGGCATCCCCTACCGCTACAACGCACTCGGCCGTAACCTCCTCGACCCCGATACCACACGCGACGAAATGCAGTTCCTCGGCGGCGACAGCGAAGAGACCGTCCGTCTTGTGGAAAACGGCTACTGCTATATCCGCGAGCACGGCGAACACCTCTACAAACTCGACGCCCCGGTGCTGGAAGACCTGATTGAAACGGACCCCGAGCGCGCCGCGCACATGCGCCAGTACGCACAGGATTTCTATAACGTCTCCAAATACCTGCTCTACAACAACAAGAAATTCGATTGATCGGAAGCGGGCCCCGGATCGCGGCGGGCCCTCCCGCTCCCCCGCTTGCCCGTTCTTCCTACAAAGCCGGCGTTTCCCTTGACGTCGGCTTTTTTGCGCCTTTCGATGTGCACGGGCCGCCGTGCATCCTGCAAGGTGCGGCCAAGGAAAACGCCCGCCCGCTCAACCTCCCGGAAACGAAAAAAGCCATCAACACATTGAAAATACAAAAACAAGTAAAACGAAAAACACCACTCCGACCACTGGCACGCTTCATGCTTTTCTGCGGGAACCACGCACCGCGCCGTGCCGCCTGCGGGCGGTCCCGCGCGGAAACCGAAATCCATGAGGTCTCACTATGGTCCATCGATACGGAACATCCCTGCTTCACGGCCCTGCCGCGTGCGGCCAGAACCTTCCCGCTGCGGCGGCGCTGATTCCCGGGCTTCCGTCGGAAGGCTGGAAGCGGAAAGAAAGCAATCTGAAAGCGTTCCGCACGGCCTGTTCCCGGAACCTTTCCGGGGCCGCCCGCCGCTTGGACGCCCTCTTGCGCGGCCTGGGCGCGCTCGACGGAAAGGCCCCTTCCGCGGAGGCATATAGGCCCGAAGCAACGGCACGCCATCTTGTGGACACGCGCTCCCTCCCGGAAAAGGGAGCCCTCCTGCACTTTCAGGCCGGGGACGGCGGCTTTCTGGAAGGCTTTCACGCCCTGAGGCCGCAATGGGAGCTGTCGGCCATCGAATCCGGGGCGGACTTCATGAAGCTGCTGGACAAGGAATTTCTGACTGCGGCCTGCAATGCGGGGTACCGCGATGCGGACCTCTCCCGTGCCTTCGACGTCATCGTCGTCACCAAGCCGCTCGATACGGTGGACAAACCCCTTGAGGCCCTGCGCTGGCTGTGCCGCCGCCTCGCGGAGGGCGGAACCTTCTATTGCCACCAGCCTCCCTGCATCCGCTCGGGCTTCAGCCTGTGCGGGGCGGCGCACGGCATGAAGCTGCGCATCGCCAACCTCGTCACACTCTGCCAGGCCGCAGGACTTTCCATAGAATATCTGGATACGCAGGACGAGGCCATCCGCCTTTGCGCCCTCAAAACCGTCTCCTCCCGAGAGCGCTGAGGTCCCTCTCCCATGCGGGCCCAACGGCCCGGATGGGCAAAGCGCGATATGTTCATCGCGCCGGTTCCCTCAGCGCGGGCGCGGCAGCCCCTCTCTCCGCCCGCCGCGCCCCAAACGGCTCCTTTCCCCGGCTGACGCCTTGCCGGGAAAGGAGGCCGCCTTTACGCAGGGACATCCATAAAAAGGCGGGAAAAGAGGATTGGGGGGGCTGGACCTCCTTCGACCTCACGGCTATACACAAGGGACGGCGTTTCTTTTCACCTCGTCCCTAACGGAGTGTCCTTCCATGCAGTTGAACGGTGCCAGAATTCTCATCGAGTGCCTGATCCGCGAAGGCGTTGACCTCATCTTCGGATATCCGGGCGGTTCCGTCCTTGATATTTACGACGAATTGCCCCACTACGGCGATCAGCTACGACATGTTCTGGTACGGCACGAACAGGCCGCCGTCCACGCCGCCGACGGCTACGCCCGCGCCACGGGCAAGGTGGGCGTCTGCATGGCCACGTCGGGGCCCGGCGCGACCAACACCGTGACCGGCATCGCCACGGCCTATTGCGATTCCATCCCCCTCGTGATCTTCACGGGGCAGGTCCCCACCGGGCTCATCGGCAACGACGCCTTTCAGGAGGTGGACATCGCGGGCATCACCCGTCCCTGCACCAAGCACAACTATATGGTGAAGGACGTCAAGGAGCTGGCCAAGGTCATCCGCCAGGCCTTCTATCTGGCCCGTTCGGGGCGGCCCGGCCCGGTGCTCGTGGACCTGCCCAAAAACGTGCTTCAGGGTTCCGCCGAATTCGTGTGGCCGGATGACGTGAGCATGAGGAGCTACAACCCCACCTACCGCCCCAACTACGCGCAGATACGCAAGGTGGTGGACGCGCTCTATAAGGCCGAACGCCCCCTGCTCTTTGGCGGCGGCGGCGTGATCATGTCCAACGCGAGCGAGGAATTCCGCCATCTCGCCGCCAGCCTGCACATCCCCGTCACCTGCTCGCTCATGGGGCTTGGGGCCTTCCCCGGCAACCATCCCCAGTGGCTCGGGATGCTCGGGATGCACGGCACCTACGCGGCCAACAAAGCCGTCAGCAACGCCGACCTGCTGCTGGCCGTGGGCGTGCGCTTCGACGACCGCGTGACGGGCCGCCTTTCCTCCTTCGCGCCCAAGGCCACCATCGTGCACATCGACATCGACCCGACCTCCATCCACAAGAACGTCAACGTGCGCATCCCCGTGGTGGGCGACTGCCGCAACTCGCTGACGGCCATCCGCGAGCACCTCGACAACCGCGAGCCCCTGCCGTGGAAGGAGCGTTTCGCCCCGTGGCAGGCGCAGCTCGACGCCTGGAAAGAGGAGCAGCCGATCACCTGGACGCGCGACCCCGCCGTGATCAAGCCGCAGGACGTCATTGAAACCACCTACCGGATCACGGAAGGCAAGGCCATCCTGACCACGGAAGTGGGCCAGCATCAGATGTGGGCCGCGCAGCTCTATACCTTTACCGAGCCGCGTACCCTGCTCACCTCGGGCGGCCTCGGCACGATGGGCTACGGCTTCCCGGCGGCCATCGGCGCGCAGTTCGCCTATCCCCACAAGCTGGTCATCGACGTTTCCGGCGACGGCTCTTTCCAGATGAACCTGCAGGAGCTGATCACCGCCGTGAGCAACAAGCTTCCCGTCAAGGTCCTCATCCTGAACAATTTCTATCTGGGTATGGTGCGCCAGTTGCAGCAGCTTTTCTACGGCGAACGCTGCAACGCCGTGGACATCGCGGATCAGCCGGACTTCGTGAAGCTGGCCGAAGCCTACGGCGCGGAAGGCTACCGCATCACCAGGCCGGAAGACCTGGAGCCGACCCTGCGCGCCGCTTTCGCCAGCCCGAACACGGCCATCATCGACGTGCACGTGGAACGCACCGAAAACGTCTACCCGACCGTGCCCGCCGGGGCCTCGCTGGATGAAATGCTGCTCCTTTAGGACAGCTCCCGTTCCCGCGCCGCCCGCCAAAAGCCGATTTTTTCCAAAGGGTAAGGAAAAAGGATGACCAGGGCGCGGCGGCGCGCCATGAGGATGTCCTTTTGCCATACACGGCAACCATTTGGAAAAACGGCCTTGGCGCGGGCGATGTAAGGCGATCCAGCCCCGCGAAAGAGGGAATCCACGGGAGCATGGACAAGGTGCCCTCCCGTACTTTACTGCCTCCGTGCTTTACGCTACGTTTACTATCCATTACCGCATTGAAAGGGGATTTTTATGAGTACCGGACGTTTCCACGGCGCGTTTACCGCGCTGGTGACGCCGTTCAAGGACGGCAAAATCGATGAGGAAGCCTACCGCGAATTCATCGAGTGGCAGATCGAACAGGGCATCGACGGCCTTGTGCCCTGCGGCACCACGGGCGAATCGGCCACGATGACCCACGATGAGCACGAAGCCGCCATCCGCATCTGCGTGGAGCAGGCCAACAAACGCGTCCCCGTCATCGCGGGCGCGGGCTCCAACAACACCCGGGAAGCCATCCCCCTGACCCAGTTCGCCAAAAAGGTGGGCGCGGACGCCGCGCTGCACATCACGCCCTACTACAACAAGCCCACGCAGGAAGGCCTCTACCAGCACTTCAAGGCCATCTGCGACGAAGTGTCCCTGCCGATCATCCTCTACAACGTGCCCGGCCGCACCGGTTGCAACATGCTTCCCCCCACTGTCGCCCGCGTCGCCCGCGACATGCCCGACGTGGTCGGCATCAAGGAAGCCACCGCCGATCTCGTGCACGTCTCCGATCTCGTGGAACAGTGCCCTGCCGGATTTCAGGTGCTTTCCGGCGACGACTTCACGGTCCTCCCCCACATCGCCGTGGGCGGCTGCGGCGTGATTTCCGTCACCGCCAACATCGCGCCCGCGAAAATGGCCGCCCTGTGCAAGGCCACCCTCGCCGGGGACATGGAAGAGGCGAGACGCCTGCACTTCGAGCTCATGCCCCTCAACCGGGCCATGTTCATGGAAACCAACCCCATTCCGGTCAAAACCGCCGTGTGCATGATGCGGGGCCTTCCCCTCGAATTCCGCCTGCCCATGGTGCCGCTCATGCCCGCCAATCAGGAAAAGCTGGTCCAGATACTCAAAGACTGCGGCCTGCTCCATTAATGCAAGCGTACGCAAGCGCCACGGCCTCCCCGGAGTCCGTGGCGTTTTGCGTTTGCGCCCATCCATAACAACGCCAAGGAGTTTTCATGGAATCGTCACTTGCCTTTACGCCGGACTTCAGCAAATCTGGAGGCCTCATCGCCGCCGTGGCGCAGGATGCCCAGACCCTCGACGTGCTCATGCTGGCGTGGATGAACCCCGAAGCGTGGGAAAAAACCCTTGAAACCGGCGAGGCCCACTATTACAGCCGCAGCCGCAAGTGCCTGTGGCACAAGGGCGGCACGTCCGGGCACGTGCAGAAGGTCAAGTCCATCCGGCTCGACTGCGACGGCGACGCGGTCGTCCTGCTCATCGAGCAGGTGGGCGGCGCGGCCTGTCATGAAGGCTACCGGAGCTGCTTTTCCCGCGAACTTTGCAACGGCACCGTAAGCCGCTGTTCCGAACTCGTTTTCGACCCCAAAGAGGTGTACAATGGCTAATCCCCTGCTCAAGCTCGGCCTGCCCAAGGGCTCTCTGGAAGATGCGACCATCGATCTCTTCGACCGCGCCGGCTGGAAAGTCCGCAAACATCCCCGCAACTACTTCCCGGACATCAACGATCCCGAGATCACGGCCAAGCTGTGCCGCGTGCAGGAGATTCCCCTCTACATTCAGGACGGCGTCCTCGATCTCGGGCTGACCGGCAAGGACTGGGTGCAGGAAACCGGGGCCGACGTGGTGGTCGTGTCCGATCTCATCTACTCCAAGGTGTCCAACAAGCCCGCCCGCTGGGTACTGGCCGTGGCCGAGGATTCCCCCTACCGCAAGCCCGAGGACCTCGCCGGAAAGCGCATCGCCACCGAGCTCATGGGCGTGTGCACGGCCTATTTCAAGGAGCGCGGCATTCCCGTCAACATCAACTACTCGTGGGGCGCGACCGAGGCCAAGGTCGTGGAGGGCCTCGCCGACGCCATCGTCGAGGTGACGGAGACGGAAACGACCATCCGCGCCCACAACCTGCGCGTCATCGATGAAGTGCTGGTGACGAATACCGTGCTCATCGCCAACGCCGCGGCCATGCAGGACCCCGCCAAACGCCGCAAGATCGACCAGATCAACCTCCTCCTGCAAGGCGCGCTGCGGGCCGAGTCGCTCGTCTGCCTCAAGATGAACGCCCCCGCCGCCAAGCTCGACGCCATCCTCGCCCTGCTGCCCTCGCTGAACTCCCCCACGGTCGCCCCGCTCCAGAACGGCGAGTGGCTCTCGCTCGAAACCGTGGTCAGCACGGGGATCGTCCGCGATCTCATCCCCCAACTCCGCGAGGCCGGGGCCGAGGGCATCCTCGAATACGCCCTGAACAAGGTTATTTAAAGAAGGAAAGGCATGCCTCCGGCGGCTGGGGGGCATGATGCCCCCCAGCCCCCCTCAAGGCGAAAAGGAAGGGTTCCGTCTCCGGCTTGCGCCGAAGACGGAACCCTTCCTTTTCGCCCCGATGCCGTCAGGCGTATCTTTTTCAGAGGTTCCCGGCTGTCTGCCATGTTTTAAAAAATCGATCTATCCCAACCAATTCAGCAGGTAAAACAAAAACTCGGCCCCCCGCCTTTCTCCTGCCGTCTCCCCGCCTTCACTCCGTCTCCCGCCGGAACGAACTCCCGTCGCGCAACCTCCCCACCAGTCGAACGTCTTTGAAGAGGATGGGGGAGGTTTGGAGGGGGAAGGAGAAACTTTCTCCAGAAAGTTTCTCCTTCCCCCTCCAATCTTTCCTCAATCTCCCCTCTTTCTAATGATGATACGGCAACCCGCGCGTGAGGGACTCGGCGCGGTAGAGCTGTTCGAGAAGGACGACGCGGGCGAGTTCGTGCGTCATGGTGAGGGGGCCGAGGGCGACGAGATGGCGGGCGGCCCCTTTGACGGCATCATCGAGCCCGAAGGCTCCGCCGATGATGAAGCAGGGGCGACGGCTCGCGTTCTCGGAAAGCTGTTCGAGAAAAGCGGAGAATTGCCGGGAGGTAAAGGTCTTTCCGCGCTCGTCGAGAACGACGGGAATGTCGGCGGGCGTCAGGGCTGAGAGAATCCCCTTGCCTTCCACGGCATTACGGTCAACAATGGGCAAAGCGGGATCGCCGTCCTTCACAATGGTTTCGGTGAACGCCCGCCAGCGGACGAGCCGCTCGACGTAGTGATCGGCGGCGGCCTTCCAGAAGGGCGTCCGCAAACGTCCGACGGCAACGATTCGTAAGGGCTTTACAGTCATAACGGCCTTGATTCGGAAAACGGCGCGCTCCGGCGCACGGACGACAAGCTCTGACAAGAAGAGCCTTCACCTAACACCGGCAGGTCGAGGAGGCAAGCATATGGCTCTTTCCCAAACGCGCGGCGTGAACGCCCCGCCCTTCGTCAGCCTGAAACGGGCGGCGGAACTCATGCTGGACGGCCACCCCGTCATTTTTCCCACCGAAACCTTTTTCGCCCTCGGAAGCCGCGCCCTCGACGCCGACGCCACGGCGCGCGTCTACCGGGCGAAACACCGTTCTACGGTCCGTCCCCTGCCCCTGATCCTCGGCAACTGGGAACAGCTCGACATGGTCGCCAAGGTTCCCGACGAGCTTATGCCCTTGCTCAAGCGCTTCTGGCCCGGACCGCTTTCGGTCATTTTCCCGGCGCGCCTGCGTGTGCCGGACATCCTCACGGGCGGCACGGGCCGCGTGGCCGTGCGCCTTTCCTCCCACCCCGTGGCCCGCGCCCTCGCGCTGGCCGTGGGCGAACCCATCACGTCGAGCAGCGCCAACATCAGCGGCAATCCGGCGGTGGTCAGCGCGCGCCAGCTCGACAAGGAACTCATCGCCTCGGTCCGGGGCATCGTTGATGAGCCGCCCGTGCCCTCCGGCGGGCTGCCCTCCACCCTCATCGAGCGGATGGAGGACGGCAAACTCCGCATCCTGCGCGGCGGGGCCATCACGTCTGCGGAAATCGCCGAAGCGGGCTTCGACGTGGAAGAATAAAGATGGAAGCGTACGCGGTTTCAGGCTGAGACCGCTCTCCCAAAACGAGAGAAAGAAAAGCGGTTCCGCAACCGACAGCGTCGGGTTGCGGAACCGCTTTTTTTGCAGGGAAGAGGGAAACCCGAGGGAGCGGCCTTTCCTTGAAGGCGAGGACTCAAGGCCGAGAGCTGTGGAAAGGCCGTATTTAGGCCAGCGCCACCAGATCGTAATCCCGGCACTCCACGATGTCGGCTTCCACCAGCGCGCCGGGCTCCACGCCGGGACCGCTGACGTAGGTCAGGCCGTCGATTTCCGGGGCCTGGAACCACGCCCGCCCGGTATGCAGGCCGGGCCATTCGGGATGGGGGGCGTCCACGAGGATGGACAGGCGCTCGTTCTCAAACTGCGCCAGCCACTCGGCGCTGAGATCGGCTTGCAACTCCATGAGCGAGTCGCGCCGCCATTCCTTGACCTGATCCTCAATCTGATCCGGCATGACGGCGGCGGGCGTCCCCTCTTCGGCGCGGTAGGCGAAAACGCCCAGATGCTGGAAGCGCACTTCCTCGATGAAGTCCCGCAGGTGCTCGAAATGCTCCTCCGTTTCACCGGGGAAGCCGACCATGATGCTCGTGCGCAGGGCCGCTTCGGGGAAGACGTTGCGGATGCGGTCAAGCACTTCGCGGGGGTTGCGCGCAAAGGGGCGGCCCATGCGCGAGAGCACGTCCGGGTGCGAATGCTGCACGGGCACGTCGAAATAGGGCACGAAAGGCTTGCCCGCCGCGCGCAGGTATTTGAGCATTTCCGGCGTCATCCCGGCGGGATAGAGGTAGAGCAGCCGCAGCCGTTCAAGGCCGGACAGGGGGAAAAGCTCGTCGAGCAGCACGCGCAGGTCCGGCTTGCCGTCGAGATCGCAGCCCCATGCGGTCACGTCCTGCGCCACCAGCACCAGTTCCTTGACGCCCTGATCGAGCAGGCCGCGCGCTTCGTTGACGATGAGTTCCTTGGTGTGCGAACGGTGACGGCCCCGGATGCTCGGGATAGTGCAGAACGAACAGGCGTGGCGGCAACCGTCGCTGATCTTGAGCCATGCGTAGGAGGGGCCCGTGCTGAGCAGGCGGCCCGGCGCGGACGGCTCGGGCAGGCCGAGCTTGCGGGCGATCATCGCGGGC
The DNA here is from genome assembly GCA_944326695.1 of Candidatus Bilophila faecipullorum. GTDB lineage: Bacteria > Desulfobacterota > Desulfovibrionia > Desulfovibrionales > Desulfovibrionaceae > Bilophila > Bilophila faecipullorum. Next base: position 55,519 of record CALVEZ010000008.1, read on the forward strand.
CACTGCTCAAGGCTGCTGTTGTCCAGCCAGAGATCGACCTCCGGGAGTTCCGGGGCCAGCTCGCGCTCATGATAGCGCCCCACCAGACAGCCCGCCACGGCCAGCAGAGGGCGTTTGGGCAGGTCTTCGATGTCCGCAATGGCCTGCGCGATGGTCCGCACCGATTCCTCGGTGGCGGGCTGGATGAAGGCGCAGGTATTGATGAAAACCAGATCGGCGTCTTCCGGCGCGTCCACCGGGACAAGCTCCACGCCGAGAGACCCGAGAAGGCGCTCGGTGTCGACCCGGTTCTTGGGACAGCCGAGGCTTGTGGAATAGCAGCGAAGCGAATGGGACATGGCTTACCTCATATCGTTATGCCGCCGCACGCCCAACGCCGCGCGGCTTCTCGTTTTCTTGTTCTTATTATGGATTTGTGGCCGCCGTCCGGTGCGGGCCAGAGGACGCTTCCCCTTGCCGACGGTCCGGCGCGACCACCTGCCGCCAAGGGAGCCTTCCGTAAAAGGCGCTCCTCCTCCCGTCCCCCGGGCGCGGCCTTGCCCCAGACGGGGAACGTGTTGACGGGGTGGGTGATTGGCGGCAAACTGTACGGCGTATGACCGTGAACGCCGCGGACTGATCCGTCCGTGGTACGCAATATAGCCGCAATGCGCAAGGAGCAGACATGAACGAACAGGCCGCAGCGCCCGATGGAGCCGTTACCATCGTCCTCGCCACCCGCAACAAGGGGAAAGTGCGCGAGATGGAAGAACCCTTGCGTGCCTTCGGGCTGCGCGTGGTCGGGCTCGACGCCTTCCCGGACCTCCCCGAGGTGGAGGAAACCGGCGCCACCTTCGAGGAAAACGCCCTCCTGAAGGCCCGCGACGTGGCCCGGCGCACAGGGCTGCTCGCCATTGCGGACGATTCCGGCCTTGAGGTGGACGCGCTTGACGGCGCGCCCGGCGTGCGTTCGGCCCGCTACAGCGACGACATGCCCGATCTTCCCGGCGAAAGCAAAGACGAGCGCAACGTCATGAAACTTCTGGCCGTCCTTTCCTCCGCGCGCCTGTGGCAACGCTCCGCCCGCTTCCGCACGGTCATCGCCGCCTGCACGCCCGAGGGCGATACCCTCGTCGCGCCGGGCACGTGGGAAGGGAGCATCGCCTGTTCGCCGCGCGGCAAAAACGGCTTCGGCTACGACCCGGTTTTCCTCGATCCCGAACTTGGCCGCACCGCCGCCGAACTCAGCCGCGAAGAAAAAATGGCCCGCAGCCACCGGGGGAACGCCCTGCGCGAGCTCCTGCGCCTGTGGCCCGCCTTCTGGGAAAGGTATCTCCAGAAGAGAGCTTGACTTTTCGGCGCACGGCTGTGACTTTGGAGCCAACAAACCTTGGATACTCCGCCGATGCCGGGGAAGCGCCGAAGCCCCCCGCGCGGATACGGCATTCCGTTTCAGGACGCATGTGCATTCGACCGACAGGAGAACAGTTCATGGATGAAGCCACCCTCAACGATAAGATGAAAACGGGGATCACGCTCTGCAAGGCCATCATGCGCAACGGCTACGACGCCTACGCCATCAATGCGCCGCTCCAGAAGCTGATCTTCGAGAAAACCGGCGCCTTGGACGTGGACATCGCCTGCGCCTGCGATAGCGAAACGCTGTTCAAGATATTCCCCACCGCCCAGCCCTACACCGAGGAAGGCGCGGTGGCCATCCTTCAGGAAAACGGCGTCACCCTCCGCTTCTACCCCACTGATGTGGAGGACGCCTCCCATCCCGAACGCAGCCAGTTGCGCATCACGCCGCGCCTCATGCGCCTGCTGAACGAACTGCAGTCCAAGGGGCTGCTCAAGCCCTCCAATACCAAAGACCCCGAAGCGCGGGCCTTCGAGAACTTTGAAGAGGCCGGAAGCGTCAAGCTCATCGGCCACCCCCACGTGACCCTGAGCTACAACTATCTTCTGGCCATCCGAGCCCTGCGCTACGCGGCCAACTGCGATCTTCCGGTGAATCCGCACACGTGGATGGCCATCGTCCAGTCCGCAAACCGCATCCTCGATTATGTGCCCGCCCGTGAAATCATGGAAGAATGGCGCAAGGTGGCGGCGGAATCCATGTGGAAGTTCGTGCAGCTCCTTTTCGACGCGCACATCCTGCACGGCCTCATGCCCGAAGTGGCTGCGCTCGACTGCGTGCAGCAGGAACTGGAAAACGGGGAAACGGAGAGCGTCTTCGCCCATACCATCAAATGCATGAAGCATTATCCCGAGGAAGGCTTCAGCATGGACTGGTACGGCACCCTCGCCACCATGTTCCACGATGTGGGCAAGCTCTACACCGCCGAGCACATGAACGGCCACTGGACCTTCTACCAGCATCACCGCGTGGGCGCCGGCGTCACGCGCAAAATCCTGCGCCGCCTGCACTTCACGCCCGAGGACATCGATCTCATCTGCCACCTCGTGCGGCATCACATGATGTTCCACTTCATGCTGACGGACCGGGGCATCCGCCGCTTCAAGGCGCTGGCCGAAACCGACCGGCTCATCGCCATATGCCGCGCCGACATCAAGGCCAAGGACGGCAGCTATACCTATTTCAACCATAATACCAAGTACCTGACCCGCGCCGAAACGGACGAGCTGCTTCTTGAGCCGCTCCTGAACGGCAACGAGATCATGGAGCACACCAACCTGCCTCCCGGCCCCGCCGTGGGCACCATCCGCGACGCCCTCCTCAAGGCGCAGGTGGCCGGGGAAGTGACTGATCTCGATTCGGCCATCACCTTTGTGAAGGCCTACAGCGAACGGTTGCAGTAAAAAAGATCAGAGGAAGGGGCCTTTCGGGAGACGAGACCGCAAGTCCCGCGCCTGAGCCCAGAGCAGATGAACTTTGACTTTTTACAAAAGTCAAAGTTGGCATTCTGCCAAAAAACGTCGTTTTTGGCAGAATCCACGCCATCTTGTGGCGGGCCACACCTGCGTGTGGCCAGAGCCGTTTCAAAATGAAACGGCTCTGGCGCACAGGCCGCAAGCCGGAGGAGACTCCTTCCCCGCTTCCGGCGGGGTACCCCTGCCTCTTCGTAAATGCATGCCGCTTCCGACGCCCCGCCGGAAGCGGCATGAACCGTATCCGGGACCCTCCCGCAACCCCATGCAGGAACCATGATAGACATTCTGAATCTGACGTATCCCGAACTGGAAACCTTCATCGTCGAGGAACTCGGACAGCCGCGTTTCCGGGCCGCGCAGGTCTGGCAATGGCTGTGGCAGAAACACGCCACGTCCTTTGAGGCCATGACCGACGTTTCCAAGCAACTGCGCGCCAAACTTGCGGAAGTGGCGGAAATCGTCCTCCCTGAGGTCGTGACCGTGCAGACCTCCTCGGACGGCACGGAAAAGCTCCTGCTGCGCCTGCGCGACGGCGCGCTGGTGGAGACGGTCATCCTGCCGAGCACGGGTCAGGACGGCTCCGTCCGCATCGCCCAGTGCGTGTCATCGCAAATCGGCTGTCCGATGGGCTGCACCTTTTGCAGCACGGGCACGATGGGCTTTATCCGCAACATGACCGCCGGGGAAATCCTCAGTCAGGTCCTTGTGGCCCGGATGCGCCTCGGGGACAACCGCATCGATCATCCGATCATCCGCAATCTGGTCTTCATGGGCATGGGCGAGCCCCTGCTCAACCTGCGGGAAGTGACCCGCGCCCTCCAGATGCTCAACCACGACAAGGGGATGGATTTCTCCCCCCGCCGCATTACCGTTTCCACCTGCGGCATCAAGTCGGGCCTGCGGGAACTCGGGGACAGCGGCCTCGCCTTTCTCGCGGTATCGCTGCACGCTCCGAATCAGGAGCTGCGCGCCCGGATCATGCCCAAGGCGGCAAGCTGGCATCTCGACGACCTCATGGCGACGCTCGAAAGCTACCCCCTCAAGACGCGCGAGCACATCACCTTTGAATATCTTCTGCTCGGCGGCGTGAACGACCAGCCCGAGCACGCGCGCGAGCTGGCGAAGCTCGTTTCCCGGGTCAAGGGCAAGCTGAACCTCATCGCCTACAACCCTTCGGAAGGGCAGCCCTACAAGGCCCCGAGCGAGGCCGACATCCTCGCTTTTGAAAAAATCCTTTGGGCCAAGGGCATCACGGCCATCCTCCGCAAGAGCAAGGGGCAGGACATCAAGGCCGCCTGCGGCCAGTTGAAGAGCGAATGGGAACGGAAGGCGGGGGAGGAGTAGCATGTGGGGAGGGGGAGGAAGAACCCTTCTGAAGAAGGGCTTCTTCCTCCCCCTCCCCACACCCCACCCCCTCCATCTCCCAAGACTTTTATAAGGGTCGACGAAAGGCCGGGCGGAAGAAACGGCTGTTCCCGGGCGGCCGTCCCCCGGGGAAGACAAAGAAAACCTTCCTGCATCCCCAGACGCAAAAAGAGCCCGCATCACCCGGGCTCTTCTACTTCTTGTCTGGCATCCCTCGTCTTCCATACAGCGGGACTCCCGCCGCGCCGCCTCCCCACCAGTCGAAAATCTTTGAAGAGGATGGGGGAGGTTTGGAGGGGGAAGGGGAAACTTTCTCCAGAAAGTTTCCCCTTCCCCCTCCAAGGCTTTCTTCTTCCCTCCTACTCGCCCGCCATGTAGCAGCCCAGCAGCCTGAACGAATGGCAGGTGTTGCGGAGCTCGGCAAGGACGCCCGAAAGCTCGGGCCTGAGCAGGTTCGTTTCGAGATCGGCAAAGAAGGCGTACTTCCAGCTCTGGGCGCGCAGGGGCCGGGATTCGAGCTTGCGCAGGTTGATCCCCGCCTTGAACAACAGCTCGAGAATGCCCGCCAACGAGCCGGGCTTGTCGGGCAGCGTGAAGAGCACCGACGTCTTGTTGGCGCTGGCGCTGTCCGTGGGCTTGGGCCCGATGACCACGAAGCGGGTCTGGTTGGTGGGCTCGTCCTCCAGATTGTAGGCCAGAATGGGCAGCCCGAGCATGGTGGAAAGGCTCTTGTGCCCGATGGCGGCGGAATGCGGCTCCCCGGCGGCGCGGCGGGCGGCCGCGGCAGTAGAGTCGCAGGCCACGAGCGAGGCATCCGGCAGGTGCTGGCGCAACCAGCGCTGACACTGGGCCAATGCCTGCGGATGGGAGTAGACGACCGTGATCGCGTCCAGGGACGGCTCGGAAGACAGCAGAGCGTGCTCAATGCGGGAGACCGATTCGGCCTGAATATAGACCTCATACTCCATAAAAAGATCGAAGCACTGCCCCACCGAGCCTTGCAGGACGTTCTCAAGCGGGATGACCCCGAGCGCGCAGTCCCCGCCGTGCACGGCGGCAAAGGCTTCCCGGAAATTCTTGCAGGGCCTGTAGTCCATGAGATGCCCGAGCAGGTCCACGGCGGCGAAATAGGAATTGGTCCCCTCAGGCCCCAGATAGGCCACGGACACGGGCTGCTGGAGCACGCGCGAGGAGGCGAAGATTTCATGCCAGATGGCGCGCAGATGCTCCTCGGGCAGGGGGCCGGAATTCAGACGGACCAGATTGTCCAGCACCTCACGCTCGCGCTGAGGCCGGAAGACGGGGCCCGAGGTGTTGGCCTTGACCTTCCCCACTTCAAGGCTCAGGGAAGCGCGACGGTTGAGCAGCGCCAGAAGCTCGGCGTCCACGGCGTCGATGCGGCGGCGCAGGTCCTTGAGAGGCTCGGAAGGGGCCGCCGCGGACCAGCCGTCCGGGGTATCGTTGGTTTCTGGCATGGCTATATCTCGCGGATGTTTTCCTGAACGCGCATTCCGAAGTGCCGACCGGCCACGTCCGCGCGGCAGACGATTTCGTCGCCGGGCCGCAGCGCGACCACGCTCACGGGCGTGCCGTCCGAGCGCACAAGGCGGATGGTTTCAGCGTTTTGCAAAAAGACGGCCCCGGAACGAACCCCGTCAGGCGTTTCCATTTCAGCCGAAATCATGAGCATGGGCCGCACTTCGGTCTTGATGCGGCCTACGGTGGCGAGCGACGTGCGCCCGTCCGCGTTCACGATAAGGACTTCGTCTCCCGAACGCAATTCGCCCACATAACAGGTCTTGTCGCCGGGCATCACCGCATAGGCATGGACTCCGCCCGCGTTGATGCGGAAAGGCCGCGCCGCCACATACTCGTTGTGTTCGGTTTCAGCGTGCACGAGGAAGGTAAAGGCGCTCGAATTGCCGATGAGCATCCCCTGCCCACGCTCCATCAACGTCAGCGTATCCACGCAGACCCGATGGCCGAGGCCCACGGTCCGAACCTCGGTGACGGTCGCCTTGCCGAGGGACAAGGCGCCCTGCGAAAGTTTCAGCTCGGCCACGATGCTCTTGAGGCTCGAAAGCGCCTCCGGCAAGACCACGATGGTGGGCACGCCGCATTCGAGAATCCCGGCGGCAAGGCGCGCTTCCGTGAGAGAGGCGGCTTCCACGGCCAGCTTTCCGGCCACGGCGGGCTGGGCCAGCAGGTTTTCCACGGGGATGATCTCCCAGCCCTGCGCCAGCACGAGCCGCTCGCCCGAAGCGATGCGCGCGGCGATGGATTCCTCCTCGGCCTTGGAGCCGAGCGCCACGGAGGGCATGTCGGCCTCGGCCCACACGTCGCACAGGGCCAGCGTGCGCACGCCGTCCACGTGCGCGGCGTCGGTGATGATCCCGTCCACGCCGGACTCGAGGGCCAACGTTACGTCTTCCTTGGAGAAGGGAACACTCTTGAAAACAATGTCAGGCATGATTCGTTTCCGTCGTACCGCATCAGGCGTCATGTCCTGACCGGAAAAGGGTTGCGGGGGAAGGGCGGCCCTTCCCCCCTAAGGATATGTACCGGACCGAGGCTAGCCTTCGACGATGGCGAGGGCTTCGTCGAGGGAAAGCCCCTGATGCACAAGGCCGCGCAGGGCGCGCACGAGCTGGACGCGCTTCGGGTGCTGGAAGACGTTGCGGCCAACGGACAGGCCGGAACCGCCCGCCTTCAGGGAGTGATCGACCATTTCGAGGAACTGGCGGGTCGTCTCGGTGCGCGGGCCTCCGGCGATGACCACGGGCACGCAGCAACCGGCGATAACGTCCGCAAAGGAGTCGATGTCCCCGGTGTAGGGCACCTTGACGATATCCGCGCCGAGTTCCACGCCCACGCGGGCGCAGTGGGCGACCACGGCGGGATCGAACTCGTTGGAGATGCGCGGGCCGCGGGCGTAAATCATGGCGAGGAGAGGCATGCTCCATTCTTCGGCCACGCGAGCGACTTCGCCAAGATCGGCCAGCATGTCGCTTTCGTTGTCGTCGCCAAGGTTCACATGCACGGAGACGCCGTCAGCGCCGCGCCGGATGGCTTCCTCAACGGTACACACGAGGCGTTTCTTGTTGGAGTAGCTTGAAAGGGACGTGGAAGCGGAAAGATGGATGATGAGGCCGAGGTCCTTGCCTTCACCGGACGCGCGGAAACAGCAGCGGCACAGTCCCTTGTGCATCAAAACCGCATCCGCGCCGCCATCGGCCATGTCGGTGACGGTCTTGTGGATGTTTTCGATGCCTTCGATGGGGCCGACGGACACGCCATGATCCATGGGAACAATGATGGCGCGGCCGGTTTCACGATTGAAAATGCGCTGGAGACGAACTTGTTTGCCGAGATTCATGATACACATCCTTGATTGTTTGGCTCAGGGATGCGAAACCTCTTCTCCGCGGCACAAAAAGAAAGGCCGCGGATTGGTCCCGCGGCCCTGAATGTCTGGTTTTGCTTTATGACAACATCCCAAACACCCTTGTACCGCAGGCGCGACCAAAGTAATAAAAGAAGCCCCAAAAGAAGCTGCTTTCAAAGGAAGCGAAGGAAGCGGTGGCGGTGCAGTGGGTCATGATGTCCTCAAAAGTCGTTTCAAGAAAACTAGTCCCTTACCCGCTTTTCTGTCAAGAAAAAAATGTTCTTTTTTTCATCATATCGAAAAAGTTGATTTTTTGTCAAAAAATGAGGTATCCGCAGCTTGGGACTGCGTCCCGCGCGCACCAAGAACGCAGGGAATAAAAGGCGGCCTCTTGTTTGTTGGTGAAAAAACGATTACAGTCTCAATAAACGAATAAGAGCAGCCCTGCCCCACTCCAGCAGTAACGCTCTCCACTGTGCAATCTTTTACAGGGAGAAGAGTCATGCCTGCCTTGAAGAAGATCCTCTGCGCGTTGGACCTGTCGGATCAGAGCGAATCCGTCGCCGAATACGCCGTCATGCTCGCCAAGATGTCCGGTGCCAGCATCGTGGCCGTCTACGCGGCTCCTACGCTGACCCAGTACACCGGCTTCCACGTCCCCCCGAACACCATCGACAACTTCGTGGGTGAAATCGTTTCGGGCGCTGAACGCTCCATGACCGATTTTGTGGCCGAGCACTTCGCGGGCGTGGATGCGCGCGGCGTGGTGGTCGTCGGCTATGCGGCCGAGGAAATCCTCGCCCTGGCCGAAAGCGAACAGGCCGACATCATCGTTATGGGCACGCGCGGGCGTAAGGGCATCGACCTCATCCTCTTTGGTTCCGTGGCCGAAAAGGTCGTCAAGAACGCGACCTGCCCGGTGCTGACCATCCGTCCTACCGACGACGACTGATTGACAGGGGAGGCAGTCCGGAGAACCGGGCAGCCTCCTTTTCCTTACCCGCGGACGGAGCCGCTTGGTTCCGTCCCTCTTAGCGTTCGCCTCGACGCCCCTCCTTTTCAATAAGTGCCCGCTCCCGGCCTCTCCGCCGGGATTTTGTGCACCCTTTTTCCGGCAAGTGGAAACACTTTCGCGCAGCAAGGGAACCTTTTCATGGATTTCTCCAGCTTTTCCGCTTTTGCCCCCAAGCGTGCGCCCTCACCCCGCAGGTGCGGCCTCGTATTCCTCGCATCGGCACTCGGCGCGTGCGCGAGCGTTTATTATTCCCATACGCCCGGCATCCCCTTCGACACAAACCTGTTCGCGGCGCTGGGGATGGTTCCGGGCGCGATCCTGTGCGTCCTGCTCCTGCTTTTGCCCTACGGCGGCTGGCGCTCCTGCCTGCTGGACACGCTCATATGCGTCATCCTTGCGCCGATCATATGCGCCCTCAAGAATATCGATATCGCCCTGTTCCCGGCAATCGTATGGGGCTTCCTCCTGGGGGTGGGCATCTCCTACCCCGTGTACGCCTTCTTCAGCGCGCTGAAGATCAAAACGGACGGAAACGTCCACGCAGACGGCCAACGCCCCATTGCTGGCAAAACGGGCTCGCCAAAGTAATTATAGGGTTCCCTACATAAAAGACGAACCGATGCTTCGCATAGGGGCACCTTCCAAGCCGCCTTCTGAAACAGCGCCCTAACTCCATACGCGTGGCCCCCTTTCACCGCAGCCAAGGAGACATCAGTGGGCTTCTCCATACGGTCCGAGCTTGCGGACTACGCGCGCCTCAAGCGCCGCTGCTACCTCCTCTTCGTCATATCCTACGGCGGATTGCTCGCTGGCTTGGTTTACAGCACCATGATGCATCAATCCCTGCCCATCTGGATCGGGCTCATACCCGGGGCCATCCTCTCCATCCACTGGCTCCTCCTGCCCACGCAAAGCTGGCTTCCCTGCCTTTTTCACATCCTGCTCGGGGCCATCTTCGCCCCCATTCTCTGTGCCAGGCGAGAAGCGAACCTCTCCTTTATCGAGGCCGTGGAACTGGGCACTGTGGCGGGGATGGCCCTCATCTATCCCTTTTATATCCTGTGCCAAACGCTGGAAAAAGAACGCAGGCTCAAAAAATACGCTCAGGATCGGAAGCAAAAGAGTTCCCCCGAGGCGGAGGGATGACGATCGCCGCCTTTCCTTGAGCCGCCTTTTCAGTACGGGGGCCGTGGGGCAACCTTCTTCGTCTGTAAAAGGATACCCCGTCTTGGAAGATGACCTCTCCCCGGGCGAATCCCTAGGCCCCCGTCAAAGAGACGCCATCCGACCGGACGGAGAGGCGGTTCAGGGGTGATCGGGCACGCGCCCTCCAGCCATATCGAAGCCCGAGGAGACGCAGAGGAGCCGCACCGGGAAATGTCGGGAAAAGGCAAAGGGGAAAGAGGGAGAGCAAGAGGAGAGAGTAGAGAGCGCACGAGAGAGAGAGAGAGAGAGAGAGAGAGAGAAGAAGATGAAGAAGAAGATGATGATGAGGAGGAGGAGGAAGCCTTCCGCAAAAGGCCCCTCCTCTTTTCCAATCTGACGTTTCTACACTTCCCCGGCCTTTAAGAGCGCATCGCGGGCGTCGGCAAGGCGTCCCTGCACTTCAAGGGCGCGGGAGAGCGCCAGCCAGCCGTTCTTGTGCTCGGGGCGCAGGGCCACGCTCTGGCGGGCGAGGGATTCGGCAAGTTCCGGGTCTTCGCCGCCGTCGAGGTAGAGGGTCGCCATGAGGCTCAGGGCCGCCGCATCGCGGGGATTGCGCAAAAGGGCCTGATGCAGATGTTCGCGGGCCTGATCCGCCTTGCCGAGGCGCAAAGCGAGCCGGGCCAGATGCCGGGACGGGAGCGGGCTCTCGGCGTCGAGGGACGCGGCGGCCTCAAAACGGGAGCGGGCCTCGTCGAGCCTGCCTTCCGCCTCGTCAAGCTGGCCAAGCCGGATGAGGGCGTACATGTGCGAGGGGGCAAGACGCAGGCAGGCCCGGAAATGCCCCGCCGCAGCCTCGTTGTCGTGCAGGTTCTGGCAGACGGCCCCGAGGTTGTAGGCCAGCGCGGGATCGTCCGGGGTCCGGCGCATGGCCTCCTCGAAAAAGCGCCGCGCCTCGGCGTGCCGCCCGAGCGTGGCCATGCACACGCCGAGGGAATTCCACGCGAGAGCGTTGTCCTCATCCGCCAAAAGCGCCAGCTTGTATTCCTCGATGGCCCCGAAGACGTCGCCCCGGCAGTGGCGCTTGTCCGCGCTGATGTTGAGGGCGAGCGAGCCGAAAAGCCCGATGCGCGGGGAAGGGAGCAGCAAGGCGTATTCCAGCGCCTTGCGCGCGCATTCGAGCATGTCCGGCGGCCTGAAGTCGAGGAAGGGCCACGAGGCCACGCCCACGCCCGTGCGTGCGCCCAGACGCGAGGCGATGTCGCCGCACAGCTTGGCGTAGCTTTCCCTGAGGGCCTCCGCCTCCTGCCCGGGATGGAAAAAGATCAGGCTGTTGAGCCCGAAACGCCCTCCGAGGACATCCTTGCCGCAGGCGGAACGGCACAGTTCGGCCACCTGCGCCATGACGTGCTCGGGCTGGGTCATGGGTCTGATGTGGGCGTCGGCGGCGTCTTCCCCGGCATGGGCCATATCCACATGCAGCAGAGCCAGCGAAAAACGCTCGCAGTCGCCGCAGGCCCGGGCCATCTGCGCCAGAAAGTCGCCGTGCCGCAAAAGGCCGGTCAGGGGATCGGGACGGTGAAAGGCCCCGTCGTCCGTCCCGACGTTCTGCACGCCGAGGCGCTGCTCGTCCTCCAGAAGCGTCAGGGCGTCGTCCGGCTCCAGCGGCCACGCGGGATCGCCGAGATGCAGGATTTCGGCCACGGATTCGGACTCGCGCACCTCAAGGAGGACGATCTCGCCCTTGTAGAGGGGCTGAAGCTCCTCCGGGCCGTCGCCCTTCACGGCGTAATTCACGGACCAGACGGAAAAACGCTGCCCTTCGCGCGCGCCCACGCTGCGCCCGAGGGTGACCAGCACCCGCGAGAGGGGCATGACCTGCCGCACGTGCCCGCCTTCGAGCAAAAGCCGCCCGTAGCCCATGACCCGGCCCGGCTGCAAACCGCCGGGGCCGCGCGTGCGGGCGACTTCGGCGGCCAGTTCCGCCTTGTGCAGCAGAACGCGGGCCTGCTCGTCCATGTTCCGCTGGCGTGTGCCGTCCATGTCCTGCGGGTAGAGCGCGTAGCCCGCGCAGGGCTGCACCCCGAGCTGGCGGCCAGTCAGGGGATCGGGCAGGCGTACCTGCTCCATGGCCCGCAGCACGGACGCCGCAAGCTGCTCGCACTGGGGCCGCGTGGCCTCGGGCAGGAAGACGGCGAAAGCCCGGTCCCCGATGCGTGCGCCAAGGGCCTGCCCCGGCAATTGGCCGCAAAAGGCTTCCACCAGTTTGGCGACCAACTGATCGGCAAAGGCGTAGCTGGTATTCTTCGCCACCTCGCGCACACCGTCGAAGCGGACGGCCACAAGGCCGAGCGTACCGCTGTGGGTGCCGGCCCCCACGCCCTCGCTGCCGAAGTCGCGCGCGAAGGAAGCGCGGATGTTTTCCGTCTCCTGCGTGAGGCGCTCAAGGAGCACCTGCCGGGTCGCGAGGCCCGAGCGGGGATCAAGCCGCCCGGCCTTGTAAAGCTCCAGATTGTCGAGGCAGAGGCTGACGATGCCGGGCAGAGACGGCAGCAGGGCCCGCACCCGTTCCTCATCAGGCACACGGGCCATAAAGACGCCGAGCTGTTCCCCGCGCCGGACAAGGGGAATGAGCAGCTTGCCTTCGCCCGGCAGCCATTCGGGTTCGGAAGAACGGGCCTGACGCGGAAAATAGACCGCGTGCGCCTCAAAGGGCAGTACCCGGTGCAGGCTGTCCCGCAGCCGCTGCTCAAGGTCCAGCAGATCGCGCCGGACAAGGCGGGTGGTGGTTTCGGTCACGCCGGGCCTACCATGTCAGGCGCACGGGCACGCCGCGATCCGCCATGTAGCGCTTGACGTCTTCAATGGTGTATTCGCCGTAATGGACGATGGAGGCGATGAGCGCCGCGGATGCGCGCCCCTCGGTCACGGCGTCGACCATGTGCTGCGGATTGCCCGCCCCGCCCGAAGCGATGACCGGAATGCGCACGGCGTCGCAGATCGTCCGTGTCAGCGTCAGCTCGTACCCGTCCTTGGTGCCGTCCGCGTCGATGGAGTTGACGCACAGCTCGCCCGCGCCGAGTTCTTCACAGCGCCGGGCCCAGGCTACGGCATCAAGGCCCATCGCCTTGCGGCCGCCGTGGATGACGATTTCATAACCCGAAGGGATGGCCGGGGTGACGGGCACCCGCTTGACGTCCATGCCCACCACGATGGCCTGCGAACCGAAGGCGTCCGCGCCCTCCGCGATGATTTCGGGATGCTTCACCGCCGCCGAGTTCACGGAAATCTTTTCCGCGCCCGCGAGCAGCACGGCCCGCATGTCCTGCACTGTGGCGATGCCGCCGCCCACGGAGAAGGGGATGAAGATTTCCGAGGCGACCCTCTCCACCACGTCGAGGAAAATGCCCCGCGCCTCGGCTGAGGCCGTGATGTCGTAAAAGACGATCTCGTCCGCCCCGGCCTCGTAATAGCGGCGGGCCGTTTCCACGGGATCGCCGATGTCTTCGTTGCCCTTGAACTTGATGCCCTTGGTCAGCCGTCCGTTGCGCACGTCAAGACAGGGGATCACCCGTTTCGTCAGCATGAGGCCCCTCCCTTGCGCGCCAGGCACCATTCATAAAAATTGGAAAGGATTTTCAGGCCCGGCCTGCCGCTCTTCTCGGGGTGGAACTGGATGGCCCACAGGCCGTCCTGCCCGTAGACGGCGCAAAAGTCCGTCCCGTAACGGCTGGTGGCGATGACCTTTTCCGGGGCCGTTTCCACATAATAGCTGTGCACGAAGTAAAAGGCCGCCTCTTCCGGGACATCCCTGAGGATGGGGCTGTCCTGCTTGCGCGTGAGCGTGTTCCAGCCCATGTGGGGGATGCGGATGGGCGCGCCGTCTTCCTCAAGGCGCTCGTCGAAGCGCACGCAGCGGCCTTCCACAAGGCCGAGGGTGGGCGTGTCGTTCTCGTCGCTGTGTTCGACCATGATCTGGCAGCCGAGGCAAATGCCCAGTAAAGGCCGCCCCGAGGACACCACGCCGCGCAGCACGGCGTCGAGGCCGGAATCCTGAAGATGGCGCATGGCCTGCCCCGCCGCGCCCACGCCGGGGAAAATCACCCCCGCCGCGCCGTCGACCACGGCGGGATCGGCAGTGACGGCGCAGGGAATGCCCAGATGGTCCAGCGCGCGGCGCACGCTGGTCTGGTTCCCGGCCTTGTAATCGAGTATCGCAAGCATAGTTCTTCCCGTCAGTCCGTTGTCCGCCGCCCCGCCGGAAGAAGCCTCCGGGAGCGCGGCGGGTGAAAAGCCCCTCGAACAGGGCGAAAAGACGATACTATCCGCCTCCGCCGCCGGTCAAGGACCCGGCCCTGCCCCGGGCGGAAAAAAGCCGTGGACGGCGGCCCGGGAACGGCTTGCGGGTGACCGGCCTGTTTTCACGGCGACTCCCCCGGCCCGCCCGGACGCGGCGGGAGAGTCGTCTCGACGTTGCCGAGGGAGGCTTCACGACCCGGCCCTCGCCCGCTCGCGGCGCGGCAGGCAGCGGGCTTGCGGGGCCTGTCGTTGCCCCACTGGGGGCCGCGGGAGACAGCGGACTTGACAGAATCCGTGCTCTAGGCGAAACATACGACAATCCAAACTCCATCACGAGGTAAACCAAGGCCCTCCCTCTCCCGTCACGTGTGACCCTCAGGGGCATGGGGCCGCAGCGCCAAGGATATCCATGCTGAAACGAGCCATATCCCTCCTGCTTCTGGCTCTTCCCCTCTTCTTCTCCGTCCCGCAGGCCGAAGGCCGTTCGCCGGGCCCCATGTTTCAGGTCGCCACAGGGAAAGCCACCTTTTATAGCGACTCGTTCCACGGCAAGAAGACCGCCAACGGGGAACGCTACGACAAGCACGCCTTTACCGCGGCCCACCGCTCCCTCCCGCTGGGGACCATCGTCCGCGTCACCAACCTTTCCAACGGACGCAACCTGCTCGTCCGCATCAACGACCGCGGCCCGGCCAAGAAAAAACTCATCCTCGACGTCTCCAAAGCGGCCGCCCATCGCCTCAACATGGTCCGCCGCGGGGTGATCCCCGTTCAGGTCGAAGTCGTCGCGGACAAGCGCGGCGTCCCCGTGCACCGCGGCAGCGCCTTTTACGTGAAGGTTGCCGAAGCCAAATCCCTCAAGGATGGGCAACGGAAAATCGTCGCCCTCGCCTCGGGCCGCGCGCAGAAATCCAAGACTTCTCGGCAGCATGCCCGCCCCGTGACCAACGAACTCCGCCTTCTTTCCGAAAGCGCCCCGGACGGCCGCACGCGCTATTTCGTCGGGCAAGGCCCCTTCACCCGCTACCGCGACGCCGTCAGCGCCCTGCGCAAGGCCAAAGACCGCCATGCGCAAGCCTCCCTCGCCTGCCTGCCCGTCACCGTGGCCGAAAACACCCGCTGACGCCCTGTGCCGCCGCCCTGCGGCAAGCGCCTTCCGCAGGCGCAGTCCGGCGGGAAGAGCACGTCCCCCAGGGGCACGCCCTCTGTCTCGCGCCGGGGCCGCACGGTCTTGCCTCCCTTCTGCCTGCGGCGCTCGTCCGTCCTCTGTCTCGCGCCGAGGCCGCACGGGAACGCCGCTGCCTTGGCGGGTCCGCCCTCTTTACGCCTCCGCACCCAGACCTCACCGCCCCTGCCGGAGCCCGAAGCGGCGTAACGCCGTTCCAAGGGGGCAAGCAGCCGGATTTACGGAGAAAGAGACGAATAGCCCTTCCACCTCGTTCAAAAAATCACGATTAAATTTTGTTCTTCTTTGCACAACAGGAACGCACTTTTCCTAATCCCTTTAATTTATACCTACTTATTTTAGTACGAATGAAGAAGACGAGGCCCAGCGGCGTCTTCCGCACCTCGTTTGTGCTGGTTCAGAAATTCACGCTTTCCCCTATGAGTGCCTAATCACGCGCCATTTGCGGCCAGAGGCCGGACGCCCTCGGCAAATGTGCACAAAATCCTTTGAAGACGCCGCCTTTCCGGGACGTTCCTTGACACAAACAAGAACTGCATGGTATTTTTGAAAAGAAGTAAGATAACTGAGATCGGGCTTCAGGTTTCGCCTCGGCCTGTCTTGGAATATCCCGCGGCTTTCAGCCGCACCACAATGCGGTTACCAACCAAACCAAGTGGAGGTAAGGCAATGGCAATCAAACATCCAACTCCTCTGTTGGATCAACTCGAAACTGGTCCTTGGCCCAGCTTCGTGTCCGACATCAAGCAGGAAGCTGAACACAGAGCGGCCAACCCCGACAACGTGGAATTTCAGGTTCCTGTCGACGCTCCCGACGACCTGCTCGGCGTGCTCGAACTTTCCTACAAGGAAAAAGAAACGCACTGGAAGCACGGCGGCATCGTGGGCGTGTTCGGTTACGGCGGCGGCGTCATCGGCCGTTACTGCGACCAGCCGGAAATGTTCCCCGGCGTGGCCCACTTCCACACCGTTCGCGTGGCCCAGCCCTCCGGCAAGTTCTACTCCACCGAGTTCCTCCGTGGCCTGTGCGACATCTGGGAACTGCGCGGTTCCGGTCTGACCAACATGCACGGCTCCACCGGCGACATCGTGCTCATCGGCACGCAGACCCCGCAGCTCGAAGAAATCTTCTACGATCTCACCCATAAACTGGACGTCGACCTCGGCGGTTCCGGTTCCAACCTGCGTACCCCCGCCGCCTGTATGGGCCAGAGCCGCTGCGAATACGCCTGCTACAACACGCAGGACATTTGCTACCAGCTCACCATGGACTATCAGGATGAGCTGCACCGTCCGGCCTTCCCCTACAAGTTCAAGTTCAAGTTCGACGGCTGCCCGAACGGCTGCGTGGCCGCTATGGCCCGTTCCGACTTCGCCGTCGTCGGCACCTGGAAGGACGACATCAAGATCGATCAGGAAGCTGTGAAAGCCTACGTTGCCGGCGAATTCGCCCCCAACGCCGGTGCTCACGCCGGTCGCGACTGGGGCAAGTTCGACATCGAAGCCGAAGTCGTCAATCTCTGCCCCTCCAAGTGCATGAAGTGGGACGGCTCCCGTCTCTTCATCAACAACGCCGAATGCGTGCGCTGCATGCACTGCATCAACACCATGCCCCGCGCCCTGCACATCGGCGACGAACGCGGCGCTTCCATCCTCTGCGGCGCCAAGGCCCCGGTCGTTGACGGCGCTCAGATGGGCTCCCTGCTCGTTCCCTTCGTTCCTGTTGAAGCTCCTTACACCGAAGTCAAAGAAATCATCGAAAAGATTTGGGATTGGTGGATGGAAGAAGGCAAGAACCGCGAACGTCTCGGCGAAACCATGAAGCGTCTGTCCTTCCAGAAGCTGCTTGAAGTCACCGAAATCCCCGCTCTTGCTCAGCACGTCAAGGAACCGCGTTCCAACCCCTACATCTTCTTCAAGGAAGAAGAAGTGCCCGGCGGCTGGAACCGTGACCTGGCTGCGTACCGCTCCAGACATCAACGCTAAAGAGAAGGGAGAATTACCATGGCGTTTGTTTCTTCCGGCTACAATCCTGAAAAGCCGATGGAAGGCCGTATCTCCGATATTGGTCCCCGCAAATACGATTCGTTCTTCCCTGAAGTCATCAAGAAGAACTTCGGCAAATGGCTGTATCATGAAATCCTCGAACCCGGCGTGCTGGTCCACGTCGCCGAATCCGGCGACAAGGTCTACACCGTGCGCTGCGGCGGCACCCGCACGATGTCCATCACGAATATCCGTGAAATCTGCGACATCGCTGACAAATACTGCGGCGGCCACGTTCGTTGGACGACCCGTAACAACGTCGAATTCATGGTGACCGACGAAGCCACCCTGAAGGCTCTGAAGGAAGACCTGGCCGGACGCAAGTTCGCCGCCGGCTCCTACAAGTTCCCCATCGGCGGCACCGGCGCGGGCATCTCCAACATCGTGCACACGCAGGGCTGGGTGCACTGCCACACCCCCGCCACCGACGCCTCCGGCCCGGTTAAATGCGTGATGGACGCCATGTTCGACGACTTCAAGAGCATGCGTCTGCCCGCCCCCGTGCGCATCTCGCTGGCCTGCTGCATCAACATGTGCGGCGCCGTGCACTGCTCCGACATCGGTATCGTGGGTATCCACCGCAAACCTCCGATGATCGACGACCAGTGGGTCGACAAGCTCTGCGAAATCCCGCTGGCCGTGGCCGCCTGTCCCACCGCCGCCGTGCGTCCGGTCAAGACCGAATTCAACGGCGAAAAGGTGAACTCCGTGGCCATCAAGCAGGACCGCTGCATGTACTGCGGTAACTGCTACACCATGTGCCCCGCCCTGCCCATCTCCGACGGCGAAGGCGACGGCGTGGCCCTCATGGTCGGCGGCAAGGTTTCCAACCGTATCTCCATGCCCAAGTTCTCCAAGGTCGTTGTGGCTTACATCCCCAACGAACCGCCCCGTTGGAACACCCTTACCTCCACGATCAAGCACATCGTGGAAGTGTATGCGGAAAACGCCAACAAGTACGAACGTCTGGGCGACTGGGCCGAACGCATCGGTTGGGAATCCTTCTTCGAACTGACCGGCCTTGAGTTCACCCATCACCTGATCGACGACTTCCGCGATCCGGCTTACTACACCTGGCGTCAGAGCACCCAGTTCAAGTTCTCCGAACTGGCCCTCGCCGCTCACGGTGGCGAAGCTCACGAATCCGCCGCGGCCGCCGAAGTCACCGCCGAGGACAAGGAAGTTGTGGTCAACTTCCTCAAGGACAAGATGGCCCGTCCCGGCGCGAAGACCAAGTACTACTTCAAGGACTTCCTCGAACTCTTCCCCACGAAGGGCACCCGCGACGTCAAGAACGTCCTGTCCGTCCTCGTGTCCGAAGAAACCCTCGAGTACTGGTCTTCCGGCTCCACGACCATGTACGGTCTGAAGGGCGCCGGCAAGCAGGCCTCTTCCGAGGGCGAAAACTAGTCTCAACGGCTGCGGGAGAGCCTTCTCCCGCGGCTTTCCGCCTCCTCTCCGCGCCTTGGCGCGGGGAGAGGGCGGCTTGGCGGGGGAAGGAACCAATTCCTTCCCCCTCTTCTTTTAGGTGAACGCATGGCGCAGCTCGTACGTCTCAAACATGCCCAATCGGGCGTGGTCAAAAGCGGCTTTTACGGCTTTAGCTGGACGACCCTCTTTTTCAGCGGCTTTCCCGCCATCTTCCGCGGCGATCTGCTCACGGGCGTCATCGTGCTCGTGCTCAGCGCCTCGTCGTTCTGGATCGTGGCCGTCATCTGGGCTTTTCTCTACAACCGTGTGTATACGACCCGTCTGCTCGAACAGGGCTACGTTTTCGACGACGCGCCGCGCAACGTCGAGAGGGCCAAACGCGCTCTGCGCATTCAGGACTAGCCGGAAGCCCGCTGCCGCTCATCGAAACGCCAAACGCACCTGCGCCTTGAGGACCAAACCTATGGACGCCACCTTCCCGCTCCGCCATCCCCAGACCGACGAACACAGGCAAGGCTACTACGGGTTCAGCCGGGATACGCTGCTCTCCCTCGGTGTCGTGTGGTTTAAACGCGGAAACGCCGGCCTTGCGCTCCTGAACGCCCTCTTCGCCGTCCTGACCATTCTTCCCCTTGCGCTCTGCCTCCCCCAGACCCGGGAATGGCTGCTCTCGGGGACCACGGCCTTCGGCACGCTGGGGCAGCCTCTGTTCATCGGCTTGATCGTCTACGGCCTGTTTGCCCTCGCCGCTTTCCTCCTGGGCCTGCGCTGCACCCTGCAAGCCGCTACGCTCCGGTATGGAAAATTTTCCGGCGCGACCGTCCTGCCGCTTATCATGGTATCCGTACTGTGGTATGACCAGGGGTATGTTGCCCTGCTCGGTGACGACGCCCTGCTCGTCGGCGGCCTGGGGGCCTTCATGGGGTTTGTCGGCCTTCTGCGGGCGGCGGCGGACAGCAACGCCCTCCACTCGCTGGCGCTCATCCGGCAAGGCTATGTGGCGCTTTCCGATCCGCACAGGGACGAAGCCCTCATCGCCCTTTAGCCTCCCTCGGCTTGGAAGAGGGGGAGAAGGAGGAACCAATGGCGACGGATAAGGTCATCCAGCTCCGCCATGTCTATAGAGGGGACCTGAAAAAGGGCTATTACGGCTTCAGCCGCGACACCTTCTGGTCCGCGGGCCTCGTCTGGCTCCGGCGCGATCCGGCAAGCTGTATCGACTACAGCGGGACGCTGTTCGGGACGGTCATCGCGTTCGGCGCTTTTTTCGTGATTCCCGCCCTTTCGACCGAGCTTGAGGGCATTTCCCTGACGGTGGGAGACATTGAGATTTCGGGACATGCTCTCCTGGGGGCGCTTGGCCTCTTCATCTTTCTCTTTCAGAGCGTGTTCATCGCCTTCTTCTGCAACCGCCGTTACACGCTCCAACTGCTGAAAAAAGGCTACCGCATCCTCCCCGGCGTCAACGAACAGGAAGCGAGGAAGGCGCTCAAGCTAGAGGAAACCGATGCCCTCGGATAAGCCCGTCCCGGTTCGCCGCATTCCCCTTGCTCCCGCCGGGATGCGTCTCGCCGCCCCGTGCAGGCGGCCCCATACGGCCCGGCATCTCCCAAAAGGCCGCGCCCTGCCCGCCGTGGCCCTCAACCTTGGCGAGGCCGTCCCCGGCCTGTCCGCCGGAACACACGCATGATCATCCCCCCCTTTACGGCTCCCCGCCTCGTCGTTTCCGGCCTTTCCGGAGGCGGCGGCAAAACGCTGGTTTCCCTCGGCCTGACCCGTGCCCTCACTCTGCGCGGCCTGCGCGTCAAACCCTGCAAAAAAGGCCCCGACTACATCGACGCCGCCTGGCTCGGCCTCGCCTCCGGCCTCGCGCCCACCAATCTCGATCCCTATTTCCTCTCCGACGCCCGCCTGCGCGCGCTTTTTTGCGACACCTTCCGCGACGCCGATCTCGCCGTGATCGAAGGCAACCGGGGGCTCTACGATGGCCGCGATCTGGAAGGCTCCTGTTCCACCGCTACGCTGGCTCGCGCCCTTGACGCGCCGATCATCCTGACCCTGAGCGTCACCAAGATGACCCGCACCGCCGCCGCGCTCGTGGCGGGGCTGGCCGCCTTCGAGCCGGTCCGTCTGGCGGGGGTGGTGCTCAACCGCGTCGCCTCCGTCCGGCACGCGGCGCTCATCCGGCGCAGCATCGAAACGTATACGGGCATCCCGGTTCTGGGTGAAATCCCCCGCCTGCCCGATAACCCCATCCCGGAACGGCACATGGGGCTTGTCTCCATGCACGACGAGTCCCCGGACGCGCCCGGACGGGATATGCTCCTCAAGGCGCTGGACGATCTCGCCGCGCTGGTGGAAAGCCATCTGGATGTGGACGCCGCGCTCGGCCTTGCCCGCAGCGCGCCGGAACTGCGGGACGTCGAGGCTTTCTGGGAAAACACGGGGGAGGGAAACCTTTCTGAAGAAAGGCTTTCCCTCCCCCGTACCCCCACCCTTCCCAAGACCTTCGCAAACGGAGACGCCGAGGCTGGCGGGACAGCGGGGGATGGGGGGACGCCCGAGGGAGATGACGTCAATGGGGAGGCTGGACGGGGAAAACACCGAAAGGCGGACCTGAATACGGGAACGGCTCAAGAGGAAAAAGCGTTTTCATGGGCGGCAAAAGCGGCTTGTGGAGAAACGGAAACGCCCTGCGCCAGTCACACCGGGCAAGCGGACACCTCTCGTTCCGAGCGGGCTGCCTCTCCCGCACCGGTCACCATCGGTTTTGTGCGCGATGCGGCCTTATGGTTTTATTATGAGGAAAATTTCGAGGCCCTGCGCCGGGCCGGAGCGGAGTTGGTGGAGTTGAGCCTCTTCGATCCCGAGCCGTGGCCCGCCTGCGCCTTC
Source organism: Candidatus Bilophila faecipullorum (assembly GCA_944326695.1). Lineage (GTDB taxonomy): Bacteria > Desulfobacterota > Desulfovibrionia > Desulfovibrionales > Desulfovibrionaceae > Bilophila > Bilophila faecipullorum. The sequence goes on from CALVEZ010000008.1 coordinate 77,155, forward strand.
GGGACGGACGGGCCGGGGCTGCACGGCCTCTATCTGGGAGGCGGCTTCCCGGAAATGGTGCCGGAACGCCTTGCGGCCTCGCCCCACCTCGCGGCCATCCGGGCCTATTCCGAAGCCGGGATGCCAATCTACGCCGAATGCGGCGGCTTCATGGTCCTCTGCCGGGAACTGCGCATCGCGGGCAAGGATTACCCCATGAGTGGGCTCTTTCCTACCCGCGCGGAGTTCTGCCCCCGCCCGCAGGGGCTCGGCTACGTGGAGGCGACCGTGGAAACGGAAAACCCCTTCCATCCCGTGGGGGCCGTCCTGCGCGGGCATGAATTCCACTATTCGCGCTGCGTCGCCCTCGGAGACCTTACCCCCACCCTGCGCCTTTCGCCGGGCGTAGGCATGTCAGGGCCGGGGCACCGCGCCAAGGGGCTGGCCGCCCAAGGCCCGGATCATCTCAAAAGCCGGGACGGATTGCTGATACGCAATACCTTCGCGGCCTATACCCACCTTTTCGCGCCCGCCGTGCCGCACTGGGCCCCGCGCTTCGTCATGGCCTGCCGAGGCAAAAGCCCCGCCGTGCGCTGAGGGTTTCCTCGCGTCTGTCCTTTCCGGTGCGCCTCTTCGTTCCCGTTTGTAGTTCGGGAAGACGAAGGTGCACCGGGAAGGCGGCCTCCGGCCCATGCCTACACGTTTGCATGGGTTGCCTTTCCCAATGGTATGTCCTCTCTGCCTATCCCTTTTTATGAACAAGCGGATGGCTCAACCAATAAAGAAGGCTCAGGAACCAGAGCGTCAGTCCTGCGCGGGCCGGACGGCAAGCGCCAAGACCGGTGAGAACCTCCCGTTCCACCGGGATAAAATTTATCAATCAGGAATGATTTTCATTTACTTTCCTATGAGTCTCGGCTAACGTGCCTCCCATATCCAACAACGATACTCTCCGCCCGGAGAATGGAGGCATATCATGACTGAGGAACGTAAAGACGCCGTCACCATCCAAGGCAACCCGCTCACCCTTCTCGGCAAGGGCGTTTCGGTGGGCGAAGCCGCCCCTGACTTCTGCGTGCTGGCCAATGATCTTTCGCAACGCACGCTGGCCGACTACAAGGGGAAGGTGCTGGTCCTGAGCGTGGTGCCTTCCCTCGACACGCCGGTCTGCGACATGCAGACCCGGCGCTTCAACGCCGAAGCCGCCAAACTGTCCGACAAGGTGCGCATCCTGACCATCAGTTGCGATTTGCCCTTCGCGCAGGCCCGCTGGTGCGGGGCCGCCGGAGCCGAATCCGTGGAAACCCTTTCGGATCACCGCGATCTTTCCTTCGGTACGGCCTATGGCGTAGCCATCAAGGAACTGCGCCTGCTCAGCCGGGCGGTCTTCGTAGTCTGCGCCAACGGCGTCATCGCCTACGAGCAGATCGTCAATGAAGTCACCCATTCCGTGGATTTCGACGCCGCCCTCGCCGCGGTCAAGGCCTGCCTCGACAACGGCCGTCTTGAGGAAAGCGCCCACTAAACAGCTCTGCCGGAGGAAAGCCATGCCGCGCCTTTCGCGAGCCGCCGGATGGCTTTCTCTCGGACAGGTCTCCGCGCGCCTCTCGCTGCGGGCTCAGGGACTTCTCCAAAGGGCCTTGGCAAAGGAACTCTCCCCTTTTGCCAAGGCCCTTTGTTTTAAGCTCCCGTCGAGGACTCCAAAGCCGCGACGCGGGCCTTCAGGCTCTCGACCTCGGCCTTCAGCGTTTCCAGAGCGTCGCTGGCTTCCCACTGGGAGGTGGAAGCGTTCCAGACCGGAACGTCGCCCGACGCATGGCTTTCGCTCGTGAGCAGCGGCCAGAGGAACCCCAGCCAGCCGTTGAGCCGCTGCATGTTGGCGGACACCACGGCATTCCAGCCCTGCTGCCCATAGGTAATCGTCTCCAGCCCCGTAGGGGTCAATTTCGCCATAGCCTTCCTCCTGAAACGGTCATGGTTTCGGTGATGTTCCGCCTTCTCGCCCCGAGTTCCCGGATCGCGGGTATCCTTGGACGGAACGGAACGCCGTAAGAACATCTTTTCTCACGAGAATATGCCTATTGGCCTCTAAAGAACGTCTCCGCCCGGCCCGCGTAAAAAACGCCCTCTCCGGCGGGGACCGTCAAGGCGACGGGCGGGGACAGGCGGCCAAGCTGCCGCGCCCGCACGGTGATGGAAAGCGCGGAGACCCCAGTCAGTGAGAACGACGTCTCTGCCGTGGAATGTTCCACGCCGTCCACGGTGACCACGAAATCCCCCGCAAAGCTGGCGGGCACGGGCTCGTTTTCCGTCTCCGGGCGGGTTCCCGCGCCGCCGTGCCCCACGTCCACGGGACTCCACGAAAGCGTGAGGCGGTCTCCGGCACGCTCGGCGCGCAGGCCCGCCACGGGCCACGGCGTCTGCCCCTTGCCGATGACGGAAAGAGGCAGGGCTTGCGCCCGGTCCGCGCCGAGCACGTCGTCGCCGGACGAAGGCCGGAGTTTGAAGGTGTGGCCGCCCACGGCAAGGCCCGTCACCACATTGTCCTCGCCGGGCCGCCGGAAAAGCCAGATGGCCGCCCCCGCCGCGTGTTCCTGTACGGGGGTGTTCATATAGCCGCGCACGATCCCGCAAAGGCGGATGCCGGACGCCCCTTCCAGCACCACGGTCTGGAACAGGAGCAATTCATCGTCGATGAGCGCCATGCGCCGGGCCTCGAAAAGCTCGGTGCGGCTGACAGGCCCGAAAGCCGGGTCTTCCTTGTACGGCAGGTAGAGCAGGCCGCGTTCGTCGTCCACTTCCAGCGTGTCCGCCGGATACGCTTCCGCCAGCGTGCCGTATTGCGCCCACGGCGCGGACAAGGCCGCCGCAACCGCATAGTCGGTCCCGGTGGAGGAACGCTCCACGAGCAGGCCGTCCTCGGTCAGCCGTTCCCGTGCCGCCAGCACGAGCACGGCGCTCTCGCCGCCCGTTTCCGGATTGCGGGGCAACTCGAAGAGCCGGGCATGGCGCAGGGGTTCCGGGGTCAGGTCCGGCGGCGTCCACGAAGGAATGCCGCCCACCGGCGGATAGGCCGTCTCCGGGGGCGCGAGCGGATCGGGCAGGGGTTCGCCGGGCGGCACGAAGGTACCGGAAAGGCGTTCGACCACCTGCCGCGCCTGAACGGAAATGCGGTTTTCCGTCAGGTTGCCCCGGGCCACTTCCAGCACGCGCACGCGGACACCGGACAGTCCGAACCGGGCATGGGTGATTTCCAGAATCTGCCCCTGCTCGACGCCGACATGATCGCGGGAGAGATCAAAGGAAAAGGAAGCCGCCGGGTAAGATTCCACGTCGCGCAGTTCCTCGATGCGCCGCTGCGCCGCGGCCCGATCCGTGAAGGCGGTCAGGTCCACGCTTTTCTTGCGGCGCAGGCCCAAAAGCTGGATAGACGCGGCGTTGGATGCGGTGACGGCGCGTTCCGAGAAATCCTGCCCGGCGTCGGTGAATTTGCCGCTGAGATCATTCCACGTGGTATCCCACGCCGCCCGTTTGAACGAAAAGGAGCCTTCCAGAAAATCCCCTTCGCCGAGGACGGCGGCGGGTTCCGCGTCCGGGTCAGGCGCACGGAGCGAGAGCGTGCCGTCCGCGCGTTCCACCAGCCAGCCGCCCACCGTGCCCAGCACTTGCGCGATGTGCTCGCGCACGGGCTTCTGGCTCGAAAAGACGATGTTCAGGCCGTAGCCTTTCTTTTTCCAGAAGGCGGCCGCCGCGCTGAAACTCGCCTTGTCGATGGAGGCCCACGACGCGCCCGCGTCGAGCAAGAGTTGCAGGACAATGGCCGCGGGGTTCACACCGTTGGACAAAAAGGCGTCCTCCAACGGGATATCACCGCTGAAACGCACGACGTAATGCAGCGTGGGCAGCATGGAGACATTGAAGCCCGCATGGAAGCGCCGCAACCAGATATGAGCCACGCCCGGCAGACGGCTGGCGTACTGCCCCGCCGCCTCGGGGTAAAAGGCCTGCGTGCCGTCGTTCCAGCGCTGTTCCGAACAGTCGATGGCCCCGTCCTCCTCCGTGAGCCTGCGGTCGTCCTGATAGACGCCGACCAGCTCCAGCGGCCCCATGCCGACGCCCTGCCACACGTCCATGTAGTAATGGTAGCCTTGCAGGACCTTCTGCTTCTTCTTGCCGCCCTTGCCGCCGCGTGTTTCCTCGTATTCGGGAACGCTCGTCAGGTTGCCGTAATACAGCAGGTTTCCGGGCAGGCGCACGGTGCCGAAAACGCGGGGGATGACGGTGCCCTCCTCCGCCGTGGTCAGCCGGAAGGCGTCCAGATTGGCCGGGGCCATATCCGAGCCCTGCGATGTGCGCGGCCCGCGCGCAAAAAGGGTGGTCGCAACGGTGGCCCCGACGGTCAGGGCCGTGAGAAAAAGGCTTACGCCCATGCCCCGGCCTCCTTTGCCCTGCGGCAACTCGGCGGCGACGGCGGCATTCCCTGCGGGATATCGGCCTCCCCCGCAATGCGGAAATGCCGGGTCAGTCGCCGCAGCCACCAGTCTCCCAGCCGGGCAAAGCACACGCCCCGCCCATTGATGGCGTGCAGCATCCGAAAGCCGCCCTCTCCGCAGGGCCACACGAGGCCGCAATGGTTGGTAACGCCCCGCTCGGTGGTGGAAAAGGCCAGCCAGTCGCCACGTATGAGCGACGCGCCGGGCGCAAGCGACACCATCCGCAGGCCGGGGCGCAAATGATCGCGCATATGGCGGTGGCTCGCCTCAAGCACGTATTCGTCGCCCGTGTGCTCGTGCCAGTCGCGGGGGTAATAGTCATACTCAAGGCGGGTCAGAATCCCCGCGTCCAGCAGGGCCTGACCGATGAACAGCGTGCAGTCAGCGCCCCGTCCCTTGCAGCGCTGCAAGTGGCGGTAGGGCGTGCCGAGCCATGACTCGGCCTCCCGGCGGAAGGCCTCCCACGCCGTATCGTCGTCAAAATAATTCATGAAACGCTCCTTGCGAAACAGTGACCGGAAAAACTTTCCTCTGAAAGCCCTTCCGCGCTCTCCTTCCAGACTCATTACCGCCCGCGCACTCCCCGCCCGCCTCCGCCCCAAAAGGCGCGGCGGCCTTCCCCGGACACCCGCAGGAGCGTTCTTTCCCCCGTCCCGTACCGCCCACCTCCCGGCTTGGCGAAACGTCCGAAGGGCGCAAGGCCTCCGCCGTTTGGCGCTCCCGCTTTCCATTCTCGTTGGACAACCTTCCTTTGTGCGCCTTCCCGCGCCCTTCCGCCACAGCGCCTCCCCATCAGCCGGACGTCTTGGAAGGGAAAAGGGAGAAGGTTGGGGAGGGAGAGGGAAAGGTGGGGGCGTTTCCCTCCTTCTAGAGAAAGTTTCCCTCGCCCTTGATCAATCATCACTTGAAGCCCCACACCACTGGATTGCGGCTCGGGATGGAGGCGCAGCCGCCGAAGCGCGCGCCGTTGCCGAAACGTTCGCGGCAGGTGGCGGGGGAACCGTCGCAGCCCGGAAAAGCGATGACGGACACGCCGTTTCTCACCCGCTCGTCAAAAGGAAGCTGGAGGGTGAGGGTGTCGCCCGCGTGCGCGGTAACGAAGCGGAAATCGCCTCCGGCCTCGACGTAGCCCCGCGTGAAATAGCCGTCCGGGTAGGCGGCGAACGCCGGGGAAACCAGCCTGAGGCCGTCCGGGGCGACGGGCGCGGTCACGCCCCACTCGGCCCGGGACAGGCCGCAGCCCGCATCGAAAAGCACGAACTGGCACTGGCCGGAATAGATCATCTGGGGCAGGAGGGCGTCGAGGATGCAGCTTGAAGAAAGGCAGGACACGGAAACCCGCGAGGCGTCCGCGCCCGGCACCACCTCCAGCACCACTCCCCCGAAGACCTGTACGGTCGCGCCGCTTTCGGGCTCGTGCTCGTAAATGTTCACCCGCGTGGGCAGAATGGGCAGGGAAGCCAGATAACGGGTAAAAAGGGCGTCCATGCAGGCCGTCAACGTCACCGTAGCGGCCTTGCCGTCTACGCTGCCGCGCAGTTCGCCACGCTCAATGGCGGCGGGCGTCCACGCGGCCCCGCGCCACTCGATGGTCTCCCGCCCGGTGGTCAGGGTATGCACCGCATCGGCGGCGATGATCTCGTAGAGTTCCACAAGCTGAGGCAAAACGGGGCGCATCAGGAAACCTCCTCGGGCAGGGTGCAGAAAGAAAGATCGCAACGGGCGACGCCCGCCGTCTCGTGGCGCAGATCGATGCGATCCGTATCCAGCCGCGCCAGATATTCCCGGCCCACAAAGGTGGAAGGCGGCACGGCCATGCCGAGTTCCGCGTCCAGATGCAGGACGATTTCGCCCTCCTCCCCCGCCTCCACGCCGAGAAGGGCGCGCCCGAGGATAGAAGCCCCCACCTTCAGCCAGAGCCGTTGCCCCGGGACAAAGCCCTCCCGCGCGCCGTTGTCGCGGGCGTAGAGCATGGCCTGATTGGGAAGCGATCCCCGGGTGAGCGTGAAGGCCCGGCGTGGATCGCGAACGCGGACCCTGCCCCAGCGGCCCCGCAGGGCGGTCACGCCGTCGAGCAGCCGCGCGATGCCGTCCCCCCTCAAAAGGTAGCTCTGGCGGTGGGCGGCAGGCGCGACGGCCTGCCTTGCGCCGATTTCCGTCACGCCGCCGCGCACGGCCCGGACGATGCGCGACAGCGAGGCCACGCCGCCCGGCCCTTCGCCCGACCAGTCCGGGCGGTGCGGCCACAACCACGGCACGGAAGGATCGGCCGGGGCGTGCGGAAGGCCCTCCAAATCCGGCTGCGACGCGCCCAGTTCCTCAAAGGCCACCGACCACGTTTCAAACCCGTCCGACACGGTGCGGGGCTCGGCGCGGGTCAACATGCCCGAAAAAAGCGGAACGACGCGCAGATCGCCCGAGGCGAAACGCTCGTCGAGGGGCGCGCTCAAAAACAGCGTGCCGCCCGCCGGGTCTTTCGCGGCGAGGCTGGCCGCCACATACGCGTCACGGCGGCGCTCGTGGATCATGATCAGCCCGCAGAGCCGGGACAGGTTCCAGCAATCCTCGAAGGGACCGTCCAGCGTAAGCGCGTCCCGTTCCGGGCCCACCGCCGCCACACGGCGCGCCTCCTGCCAGAGCGGGACGCCGAACACGCGGTCCTTGCCCTGATGCACGAGATGGTGCAGCCGCTGGCCGCGCACGCCGTCGCCCCAGACGGTGGCCCGCAGGGTGCGCAGCGGACGCCGCGCCAGAGGACGCCGCTGTTCCCCGCCGTTTTCATCGCGCGCCACCACGGTATCGAAGGCATAGCCCGTTTCCAGTCCCGCCGACCATTCCGGCCAAAAGGGAAAGAGCAGGACGCGCAGGGCCGTGATTTCCAGCTTCCGTTCCCCAAGGCTGGTGAGGAAGGTGTAGACCGTCTCCTGCCGGGCCGGGCCCGAGGCGAGCACGGTGAGCCGCCCCGCCGCCGTGCCCGTGGGCGGAATGCTGCCCGGCGCGATGCCCGAAAGCGTGGTGCCCGCCGGCGAACGGCTGGAAACGGCCATAAGATCAAGGGGCGTGAAGGCGGCGTTCCAGAGGATGACGTCCCGCGTTTCCGTCCCGGCGAGGAGCCCCAGTTCCACCCGCGAGGGGTAAAGGTGCACCTGCCCATAGATGAGATCGGCCATGCTCAGGCCCATGTGCCGCCCCGAGGGGCGCGGCAGGGGCGCGACGTCGTTCCGGCGGGGGACCCCGGCCCGCAGTAGCGCGGGCTCCCATGCGGCCCCCCCGTCCGCCGCCTCGCAGACAAGCGGGGGCCAGCCTGCGCGGAGGGGCCAGAGCGCGGAAGAAAGGCTCATGCCTCCACCTCCACGGCAAGGCCCACGGCGTCGCCGTCAGCGATGTCGGGCAGGACCATGAAGGTGCGCCCCCCGATGGCGATGCGATCCTTGGGCTTCAAGCCCCGCATGGCGACCGCGTAATAGGGAAGCTCCCCCGCGATGCGCACGGTTTGTGCGTCCGCCACGTAGAGGATCGGCTTCACCAGCATGTGCCGAAGCGTGCCGGGGTTCTGGCAGACAGCGAAGTTGTAGCAGGGCACGGCCTTGCAGACGGTGCCCTTGTAGCAGGAGCCGAAGGTTTCGCCTCCTGCGGTAACTGTGCCGGTCAGCAGATAGGAATAGACGTCCCCGCCCACATGCGGCCACGTCATGACGCTGGCCAGCACCACCGAGGACGCCGCGCCCGTATAGCCGTAGGTCGAGGGCGTGGGCAGGCGGTCCGCGTTAGCCCCGCCATAGAGCAGCCCCACGTTGCGGTAGTCGCGGGTATAGAGCGCGGCGGGAGAAGAGTTCTTGGGGATGCGGTAGAGCGCCGAAAACATTTCTCCCTGCGCGCTGTTCGTGCCCCATGTGGAGCACTGGACCGTATTCAGCTCCGTCTCGCCGTCCCCGCCGTCGGCGGCCCCGAACATGAGCGGCAGCCACCCCGAATAGAAGGTGTCCTTCCCGTCCAGAAAGGTGAACGCCACCCGAATGGAGACGAGGATGAAGGTCGGACAGACCAGCACGATCTGCTCGGCCACGGGCGGCACAATCCACCAGCCCGACGTGCAGTGGCAGCGGGCACCCGGCTCGGCGCACCACAGCGGCTTCTCCGTGCCGCCCGACACCGTGCGCCCCACGAGAATTTTCTCCGTGAAGCGGCCCGGCTGTGCGTCCCAGGCCGCGCCCGCGTCAAAGCCCGTGTTGCCGTGTACCGAAAGGAGGTAACGATCCGCGGCGTCGTAGGACTGCTCAAGCCGCAGCGAAAAATAGAGCCGCTGCCCGCCGTTCCCGGCGCTGTGCAGATACAGTTCCCCGGCCTCGGCCACGGCGTCGCGATCCACGGTCCACCCACCGCCCCGGGCCGCCGCAGCGATGTTGGCGAGCACGTCCTTTTCCGTGCCCACGTTCGTATAGCTGAATACCTTGCACGGTTGCGCCATTATTCGTCCCCCACGGCCATAAAGCTGTGCCATTCCGTCCGGTTCACGTCCGGGAAAAGGATAAAGCCGTCCACATCGCTCCCCGTGGCCGCCAGCGAGTCGGGAGCCCAGCGGACCCCGTAGGGTTCCCCAAGCAGGCAGGGCGACGTCGCCGCGCTTCCGTCCGCCTCAAGCAGCATGACGTAGAGCGGCAGGAGGCAGCGTTTGCCCCCTTCGGGCGTGACGAGCGCGGTGCCGAGCGTATCGATCTGAGCGTCCGTCTCGTTGATGGTGAGACGGCTCAAAAGCGAGGCGGTGGGGCACATCACGAAGTGCGAGGTCCAGACCCCGTCCGGGCGGCAGACCTGATGGCAGGCCTGATAATAGCTGTAATTGCCCACGGGGTAACAGCCGCGCCGCACGAAGGGGAGCGAACGCCGGTCCACGTCCGCCTTGTAGGTGGTCCCGTCCTTGGTCTGGGCCGAATCGTGCCAGCTCGTGTTGGTCCAGAAGTTGGTATAGCCGTCCGTCAGGCAGGCCAGCGGCCACGGGTTCTCGCTCGGCAGGCAAAAACGCCGCAACTGCCCCAGATAGGCGTTGCCGTAAAGACCGTTGCAGTCCACGACGACGAAGACGCGCGCCTTGTTGCTCCATACCCACAGATTGACCCCGGCATTCCAGCAGGGCAGCAGGGACACCGTGTCCTTGGAGCCGTTGCCGTTGCCGTAGACGGTATCGAAAAAGGCCGTGCCGCCGTCCGCAGGGGACGCCGGGTCGAAACGCTTGTAGACCTTGCAGACGAGGCCACCGCGCACGCCGTCCCCGTGCGTGGCCGCATACAGGCCCACATGGACCTCTTCGGAACCGGCCAGCCCGGTGTTGCGAAAGACCGTGGCCGGCCCCCATTCGAGGGCGTCCTGCCGGGCCACGGTCCAGTCGCGCCCGGGCACGGCGGGATCGCCGGTGATGAAAGCCGTGATCGTGGCCAGCAAATCCGCATGATTGGCCGCCGTCATCTTGCCGCTGAAAGCCATTGGTTTCCTCCTCGGATGGGCCGCCTCATGCCGTAATGCCCTCTTCGCCGAGCACGTTGACGAGCAGCCGGCGTCCTCTGGCCGAGGACAGGGCCCGGTCGAACTCCCGTTGAAAATCCATAACGTTGATCACCGTGATGCCTTCCGCATCCGGCTTCTCCCCGCCCCCCGGCAAGGAGGCGGCCCCGATTTCCCCGCCGTAGGCATAGGCGGCGCGCCCGCCAATATGAGGAAGACGCGGCGCGGCAAAGGGTTCCAGCACCTCGCGAGGGATGTTCCGCCGCCGCAGGGCTTCCAGCAGAGGCAGGCCGTAGTGCCGCACCGCCGGGCGGTCCAGCATGTATTCGCCGGGCGTGGCCCGGATGAGCACGTTGTCCGCCCGCTCGCCCCGATCCGCGCCCCCGATGAGTCCGCCGAAGGCGTACCCCTTGGGTTTGGTATTGCGGATGGCGGCGATGCGACCCATGCCGGCGGCCACGGCTGCCGCCGCCCACACCGCCCCGATGACCACGCCGCCCATCTGCACGCCTTTGGCGTAGGCTTCTTGAGCGGCCTTGTAGGTGCTGATCGTAGTCTCGGCCACGGACAGGGCCTGAAACATGTTGTAAACGCCCCGGCTTTCGGCCAGCCCCGTCGAATACAGCTCCTTCATGGCCGAGGCCATATCGCCGGTGAAGCTCTTCATATTCTCCAACCGGGCGGCGTCGGCCTTTTTGTCTTCCTCAAGCTGCTGCTTGCGGAGGTCGTCGGTGCTTCGCGCCGTGGACGCACGCACTTCCATCTCGGCGCGGGAATGTTCGAGCAGCAGGGTCAGCCGCTCCTCGCCGTGCCGTTTCTCCTTCTCAAGGATCGCGGCGTAATAGTCCGCATACTGGCGGAAGCTGGCCTCCAGAAGCGAACCCTGATCCGTGGCCTTGGCCGCGTTTTCCCCTTCCTGCCGGGCCGTCTCCTCAGATTCCCTGCGCCGCGCGGCGTGGTAGTCCGCCGCCATCTTCCCGCTTTGCCCGAAGGCCGCGGACAGGCCCTCAAGCGCGTCCTTGCCCATATTCCCGAGGAGCCCCCCCGCGCCCTTGAAAAGGGCCTCGAAACCAAGGCTCGACTTGTCCGCATCCTTGTTCAGGGCGCTAATGTCCGCGCGCAGGGAAACCACCACCTGCCGCATGGCCTCGAAACTGCGGCCCACCCCCTTCAACTGCTCGGTCACGGCGTCCCTGAGGTTGATCTCAAGCGTCAGTCCGCCTTGTCCCATGCCCCCTCCCCGTCTTCAAGAAAGGCCCGGAACTGCCGCGCGTCGGCATACAGGGCCATGCGCGCGGCAAGGGCCATATCCTTCAGGCGCGCGTCCCGCGCGCGGGCCTCGGCCTCCAGCGCGGCGATAAAAGCGCTCCAGCCGTAGCCGACGACGCCCCGGTGCCCGGCCGCCTTCAACCGCATCACTGCGTCGAGGAGGCGCCGCCGAGCGCCGCTTCCATCAGATCGCTCCGCAGTTGCGCCCGGAACGCCTCCAACACCCTGCCGAAGCCCAACGCTCCGGCAATCTTGAAAAAAGCGGCGTTGACCTCCTTGACCTTCTCCCACACCTCCTCAAGCTCGCCGGGCGTCATGTCCAGCAGATCGTTGGCCGTGAGGTTGGACAGGCGGGGAAGCAGATGTTCCACATCCTGCAAAAGCGGCCCCTTGCCGAAATGCTCGCCCATGTCGAGCACCTCGCGCACCGTGAGCTCCTGAAGCCGCACGGTGAGCGTTCCCTTGTCATTGTCGATGGTAAATTCCGTGGTCTTGCGCATCCGTTGTCCTTTTTTGCATTCCGAATGAAGACGCCCGCCGGGAACGCGGCCTTGCAGAGGCCCGCGCCGCCCCGCCGCGGGCGGGCTTGCCGCGGCGGGGGTCCGCCTCAGGCGGCGAACAGTGAAGGGAGAAAACGCGCCGCCGTGCCGCCTATCCCAGATAGCGCACGCGGAAGAAGGGGCTCTCGGGATGATTGAGATCGTCCGCCAGCACCTCCCCGGTCATGGGAATGGAGGCCAGCTCCTCGGAAATGAGCCCCACTTCGCCGCCGAGGGAAAGCGCGGCCTTCCAGCACTGAACGACCATACCCGGTCCCTGATCCGGTTGGCCCACAAAAAGCAACTCACCGGTAACATCACTGGCGGTAAGGGCTTCCACGAGCCGGGCATCGCAGGCTTCGCAGTCCGCCGAGACATAGACGGTTTCGGCGGAACAACCCTCACGCACGCGCAAAAGGCCGCTGCGGACGTTGACGTCATAGTCGATGCCCTGACGGTAACGCACCAGGGGAGCGCTGGCCTTGTCCGTGAGCACCACGTCGGCCACGCGGGAAACGCCGCGCACTGTGGCGTGAACGTCGGCGGCGGAAAGCGGCTCGCCCGGCATAAAGGAACCGCTCACGCCCACGCACTCCAGATAGCCCTCGCCAGCATAGGCCACCGTCGCCGTTGCCTTGGAGGTGCCGCCCGTCACCGTAGCTCCGGCGGCGAAGGAACCGTCTGATACAGCCCCGTATTCCAGACGGGTGAAGCCGAGCTTCTCCTTGCCGACAAGGACGTAAAGCCCCTTGTTGACGTTGACGGGCAAGGCGTTGAGGGTTCCGGCGTCCTGCATCTCGCGGGCCGCTTCCGCGCCCTTGAAAGCCCGCAGGAGGTTGCCGATGGAGAACTCCTCCAGCGTGAAGGAGAGCGTCGCGCCCTTTTGGGTGACAAGCTGGAGGTCCTTGACCTTGGTCCCGCTCATGGAACTGAAATGTTCAAGCTTTTCTTCGGTCAGACTGATGGTGAAGGCCGGGGCGTTGCCGAGGTGGTCGTAGCCCTCGCTCCCCTCGGCGCGGAAAAAGAGCTCGCCCTTGCCGTACAGATAGTTTTTCGTCTGCGGACTTGCAGCCATGATCGCTCCTTACAATGCGATGTTGTGAACAGTGGAAAGGGTCATGCGGTATACGCTGGCCCCCTCGAGCACGAAGCCCTTTACGGAGAGAGGCAGGCACGGCCCCATGCCCGGAAGCGGCGGGACGCCCACAAGCCGCTCCCGCGCCGCCGCGAGCAGGGCATAGGTGCCCGGATGCCCCGGCTCGGGCTTCTGCCCTGTTGTGTCCGAACGGTAACTTTTATCCATGACATAGACCTCGAAGGTCATGCGCTCCTCAAGCCTCCGGCCCGAGAGCCGGAAACCGCGCGACCCCGCGTAGAGCACGAGGACCGCCGGAAAGCCCCGCCGCAGCCGGGCCCACGCCTCCTTGCCGGGCTGTCCCTGAAAGGAGGAAACGGTCTTCGCGCCCGGGTCGTCCCGTAGCGGTTCGAGAAGGGCCAGAATCGCATCCTCCACGTCCATCGGCGTCAGCGCGCTCATGGCCTGGCCCCACCCCACGGGCGGGAACCCGGCTCCACGAGGACGGCCCCGCCCGCCGTTTCCTCCGCAGGCGGAAGGCCCGGCACGGAGGCCCGGCCATCGGCCACGTCACGCAGCCAATGTAGCGCCTGCACATAGCGCTGGCGGATGGGATCGCTCTCGCGCACGTCCCCGCCCGTCAGCCGATAGCGGGCGATGTCCCCGGTTACGGAAACCACCACGGCGGGGACGGGAACCTCCCCGGTCAGCGGCGTGGCGTAGCGATCCGCCAGATAACTGTCCACTTCCGAGGACGCCCGTTCCAGCGCGTCCCGGACGACCTCCTCATCAAGAGCACCCGTGCCCGCGCGATCGGACAGCGCGCGGATTTCCTCCGCCCCGAACAGGCTCGCAAGCTGCTCAAGCGTGGCGTAAGCCATGTGTTACCTCCAGAGGGCGGCGGGGCCCGGAAGGGCCGCCGCCCCATACAAAGGCTTTCCGGGACGCGGGAGCCACAAAACGGCCCGCTCCCGTAAATAGCCCTTGCCGGGCAGGTCCTGAGAGACGCGATCGCCTCCCCCAACCATCGGCAAGGGCGGGAATCAGCCGTCAGATCAGCCAATGGCTGACAAGCAGCGTCGCGGTGCGGTACCAGATGTTGCTGCCGCCGTCCGGCCCCAGCTCGGCGCAGACGATCTTGCGAGCCGCCGCCTGAAGGGACGGCGGAACCACCAGAAGCGTGCCGCTCTCCCCGCCGAAACCAAGACCCAGAGGACGCCCACCATCCGCCTTGAACTGCTGCATGGCCTCAAGCGCGGCGGCGAAGTTCTCGGCGGTGAGTTCCAGCGTGCTGCATACGGCCTGCTGCCAGAAGCCGTAACCACCGTTGCAGCGGTAGCGGATGCCATAGGGAATCTTGTCCTTCATGAACACGTAGTCGTTGTCGGGATTGGTGATCACCTGCAATTCCGGCGCGGTACGCTCCTGAAAGATGAAGGGGCGCAGGGGGCGGGACACGTCGAGCACAAACCACGCCGTGCCGTCCGTCACCGTGCCGTCCACCGCCGCCGGGCGCAGCCAGTTGGAAGCGGTTTCCGCCTCGCCGCTGCCGTCCACGTTGGGGTAGACGGGGTGTTCCTGCGAAAAGAACGGCTTGCCGTCGTAGCAAACCCCGCTCATCCCTCCCTTCAGGAGACCGAACACGATTTCGTCCGGGTGGGTTCCGGCGGCGTAGCCCATTTCCCGGAACAGGGGGGCATACACGCCGATGTCGTCGTCCTCCACGGCGGTACGGGGGATGTCCACGGTGGCCTCATACAGGTTGTTTACCACCGAGTAACCATGCTCCTTGATGTTGTTGAAGGAGCGATCCCCGGACCATTCACGGAGTTTGGGGAACTGGCCGATCCAGCCATAGGTGTTGCTGGCCGAGCTGCTGGGCACACGCGTGGAAAGTTTGTCCCACTGCGAGGGCGCGGCTGAAAGGGCTTCCTGAAATTCGCGCTGGAAGCCCACACGCAGGGCCGATACAAGAGAACTGGTCACAAGAGCCATGTCGTTTCCTTATCTGTGTTGAAGATTGTCCCGCCGGCTGCGGGAAGAGGCCGTAAAGGACGCCGGAAGTCCTCATCTGAGGCTTGTCCGCCTTCCCCGGGGAAGAAGACCTCGCGCCCTTGCCGGGCAGCGCCGTCAAACCGCGGCGCTTCCGAACGAAGGAGGGCATGGAGGAGCCTTTCCTCCCGGCGCGCTTTTCGGCGTGGCCTAGCGCCCCCGGACCGCCGCGTAGTCGGCTTCGCTGAGGCCAAGCTGGGCGCACACGAAACGCTCCTCGTCGGAAAGGGACGAGGGGGTGCGGCGCGGAGCCGCCCCGCCGGTCTGAAGGGACGTCAGCGCGGCGATGGGGGCCACGGCGTCAAGGTAGGCAGAGAGCGCCTCGGGATCGCGTCGCCCGAGGGACGCGGCCCAGCCCGCCAGCCCACGGCTCAGACGTCCGTCCGCCACGGCTTCCTCGACGGCCTGCTCCACGCGCTCGCCCTGTGCGGCGCTGAGGGCCACGGAAAGCTGTTCCCGCAGGCCCGCGTTGACCTGTTCCAGAGCCGAAAGCGCCGCCTGCGGCTGGCAACCGCGCAGATAGTCAAGCAGCGTAGGCCGTTCCTGCGGCGCGTCCTCCGGGGCTTGAGGAGCAAGCAGGGTTTCGAGCCTGTCGAGCTCCTTCAGCACCGTTTCCTCGTCGGCGCTTTCGGGCAGGCCGAGCAGACGCTTCAGCCGGGTGATCGCATTCATGGGGACCTCCTGTTGCTGTTGGACAGCTTTTGATGGTTCGGGCCTTTCCTCGCTGGCGGCGACGGCACCCAGACCGTCGAGCGCCGGGGTGTTGGTGAGAGCCGCCCCCTTGAGCTCCAGCACCTCTCCCGTGCGGGGATCAAAGGAAAAGACCGGGGAGATGAAACGGTACTCGTCCTGTGCGATGAACGCCGCCGCCCCTTCGGTCCAGCGGACTGAGGCGAGGAGCCCCTGCCCCGGCTCGTAACGCAGCGCCTCGATCCAGCCCGCCGCGGGCGCGGGCCGCCCGTTGCGGCAGGCGTTGAGGCTCTGATGCTCGTAGTCGATGACGAGCGGGGTTTCCCGGCCGCTCCAGCGGGCAAGGAGCCCGGCGGCGTTTTCCGGGGACAGCGTCCATGTGTTGAGGGTTCCTCCCGTGAGCGTTCCGGGCCTGCCGTCGCGGGCGGCAAACGCGCCGTCGGGCAGAAGCCGGATTTCCGGGAAAGGCTGGCGGAACGAGTCCGCGACCGGGGACAACGTGAATGGTTGGGGGGGTACGTGCTTCATGAGCTGCACCCTACGCGGCTTCGCACCGCAAGAAAGATTGAAGGATGTCAGCACCTGAAAGAGCGGTCTGCCCACCGCGCAAGGCGAGAGACAAAAATGGGGGGCGTGAGAAGGAAGAGAACGCAGGACAAGGAAAAGGCATGAAGGAAAAGGCATGGCGAAGCTGCGCCGGGAGGCTTCCATACCGCCCTGCTCCGACGGCACGCAGCGCGCCCCTTCATACGCTCTGGGAAGGCTTCGTTTTCCCCCGAAAGGGATGGTTTCAACGCTTCAACGGCCTTGGCCGGGCCAGAGGAGACCCCCTGTCGTGCAACGGTCCCATCACCCGGGGGACCGGAAGAAAACGTTTCCGGCGCGTCTGCGGACTTATTGTCTAATATATTGATATTGCATATAAAGAAATAAAGACATCTCATTACCCAGCAAAAACGGAAAAATTTTTCTTTCGGCAGGGGAAAAAACGCTTGACGGATGCGGGCCGTCCGACTATACCTCTTTCTCGTGATGCGGCTGTAGCTCAGCTGGATAGAGCAACAGGCTACGAACCTGTAGGCCAGGAGTTCGAATCTCTTCAGCCGCACCAGAAATTTGAAGGACTTGGATGTCAAAATCCAAGTCCTTTTTTCGTGTCGCACAAGGCTATCCCATCCCTTGGCTGTCCATCACAATCGCTTGAGAACACGTTTCCCCTCTTTTCCATCATTCTCCTCTCAGGGCACCTGCCCCCTCCTTTTTTCCGTATCCATCCGACAAACCTTTTCCTGATAAAGGAAGGGCATCCGGAAAAACCGGATGCCCTTCAAGGCTAAAGCCTTCCTCTCCTCTGCCCGAGGCCGTTTTCTGCCTGAGATTCGCTCCCTCCGAGAATGCTGGGCATTCTCTCCTCTTTCAGGCCCGTTTCTTTACCCCCGGTGGCTTAGCCACCCTGTCCCGTTCATCAGGGGGTGATGGGGAAGGCGTCCCATGCCTGCCCTCTCCGCTGTATACAGAATGAGGGCCAGAACGGGCGGGCGAGGGCAAGCGGGGCGAAATGCCATCCTTTCCTCAAAAAAGCATGTTATTTTGCGTATTTTTTCGCTGTAATGCCTAGCTGCCCCATCCGGCGGTACAGCGTGGCGAGGCTAATCCCCAGTTCGGAGGCCACCTGTTTTTTTCCTTCCGTGTGCTGCCCGTAGCGATCCAGAAGCTGCATGATCCTGCCGTATTCCGCCGTTTCAGAAGCGAGTTCCGGCGGCGGGAGCGGCAGTTTTTTCCCGCCTTGGCGGGAGGGTGAGCTTGCCGCCTTGAAGCGGGAATCCATAAGGTCCAGCGTCAGGACGCCGTGCTCGCAAAAACCGACCCCGTATTCGACAAAATTTTTCAGTTCGCGCACGTTGCCGGGCCACGGGTAGGCCTCAAAAGCGTGCATGAGTTCGGTAGCGACCCGGTAGGTGCAGCCCCGTTCCCGGCTGAACGACTGGAGGAAATGGGCCACCAGCAGCCGTATGTCGCCTTGCCGCTCCCGCAGCGGCGGCACAAAGAGCGGGATCACGTCCAGCCGAAAGAACAAATCTTCGCGGAAGGCCCCCTGCGCCACCAGTTCCCGGAGATTCCTGTTACTGGCGGCGATGATACGGATATCCACGCCGTGATTGACCTTCCCGCCGACGCGCCGGACAACGCGCTCCTGCAAAACACGCAGCAGCTTGACCTGAAGCGGCATGGGCATTTCGGAGACTTCATCAAGGAAAAAGGTGCCCCTGTGTGCCTGTTCCAGAAGCCCCTTTTGGCCCGCGCTGTTCGCCCCGGAAAACGCGCCCGGCTCGTAGCCGAACAGCTCGCTTTCCATGAGCGATTCCGGGATGGCCCCGCAATTGATGGCGACGAAGGGCCCGGTATGGCGCGGGCTGTTGTCATGGACGGCCTGCGCGATCAGCTCCTTGCCTGTCCCCGATTCCCCCTGGATAAGGACGGTGGCGTTCGTGGCGGCGGCCTTCAAGATAGCCGCCTTGAGCCGCAGGATGGCCTTGCTCTCACCGATGATGTCGGGAAAACGGTCATCCCGCGGGCGTTCGGGGAGCGGCTCCACGCCACGGCCCCGGACCCACGCGAAGCCGATGATCTGGCTGATAAGCTCAAACGCCTTTTCCGCCTTCATGAGCAGCTCGGCACGCTGGTTGTCGGTGAAGGCCACGATCTGCACGACCGCCACGATTTCGTTTTCCATTACCACCGGCCCCGTGAAATTGGCCACATCCGCGCAGGCCCCCCTGCCGGAACAGGTGCGGCAGACCTCCTCTTTGCCGGGCGTCAGCACCATGGAACTCTGGCCGGAGCGCAGGCTGTAGGTCAGCGCGTTGTCGGCAGGCATCCGGAACCCGACGCCCCGAAGGTAGGGGCCGGTCCCTCCCACGCAGTAGCCTTCCGCATTCATGATCACGATTTCCACATCCAGCAGTTCCGCCAGAGGGGGAAGATGCTTTTGCACAAGCCGCCAACGCTCGGTGACAGGGGAGTCCGCGGGAAGAGGAGGTTCGAGAGGGGTATTGATCCACAGAGGGACAGCGGTATGGACGTCCGATCTCATAGGTGACTCCAATAGAAAAATTTATAAACATTATCAGTGTATCTTATTTGTATATTTATGCTTTTACGTTTCTCACCGGTATGAGAAAAAGACAAGCGAAAAGGTGAAAACCGGAGAAACAGTGCTTTTTTATTGTACTCCAAGCGGGCGGCGGAAAAGGATTCTGAAAGGATGCCGCTGAACGGCAAGCATGCCGGGCACCTTTCTCATGCGGTACCAGCGCCCTGCCGGAAGGCAGGCATCCGTTTTTTTCAAGAACGCGAGGGAGCTTCCGCCAACCGTTCATGGAAGGACGGCACCCTTCCCGCCCTGCCCCGCAAGGGAGCCGCATCGGTTTGCGATCCCCCTCCCTACAGCCGCTCGTGGCGGTTCGCAGGAACAAGACCTGTCAGGCGGTCGGGCAGACGGCATCCTCTTCCAGCGGCGACCGCCAGACAAAAGGGAGAGCTGCCGCCGCCCCGTTATTGCCCCAAACAAAAAAAGCCGCCCCAGAGGACGGCTTGTGCGGGAGAGCGCCTTACTTCTTTTCAGCTTCCTTGGCCTTGCGGATAGGCTCCTCAAAGAGCTTGTGGTAGCCTTCGATGACCTTGCCGAATTCGTCGGCGGGCAGGTAGTTGGTGGTCATGTTGACCTTGGCGAACTTGGCCTGCACGTCGGGATCGCTGAGGGCTTCCTTGATCAGGTTCTGGAGACGCTCAATGCGATCCTTGGGGGTCTTGAGCGGAGCCACGATGCCGTATACGGAATCGAACACGAAGCCGTCACCGAACATTTCCCTGAACGTAGGCGCGTCGGGATAGTTGGGATCGCGCTCGGCGCTGCACACGGCGATGACGCGGATGTCCTTGTGAGGCTTGAAGTTCACCACGGGCGTGAAGCCTGCGGAAATATGCTTGCCCAGAAGCGCCGTCACGATTTCCGCCCCGCCGTTGTAGGCCACGTAGGGGAGATCGGATTCGGGGAAAAGCTTCATCACGTTGGCATGGTAGAAGCGCTGGGCGGTAAAGGCGCCGGGGCTGGCGAGGCTGTATTTGCCGCGTTCGGCCTTGGCCTTGTCCATAAGGTCCTGCACGCTGGCGATGCCGGAATCGGCCCGGACGCCCCAGCCCATCGTGAACACGTTGACCTGCGCGACAGGGGCGAGGTCCTTATAGGTGAAGCCGCACTTCTTGTATTGCGGGACAACGGTCAGCACGTTGGCCGAGGTGAGGCTGACGGTATAGCCGTCGGGCCGGGCGCGGACGGTTTCGAGCGTGGCCGGGATGCCGCTGCCGCCGGGCTTGCTGGTGATGAGCAGCGTGATGTTGTGCTTGCGTTGCAGATAGTCGCCGATGATGCGGGCGGCCGTGTCGGGAGCGTTCCCCGCGCCGAAAGGCATGATCAGGGTGATCGGGCGGCTCGGGTACTCCTCGGCCGCCGCATGGAAGGGCATGACGCAGAGCAGGGCCGCAACCGCGGCAGCGCCCGTGCGGAACATCCGGAACAGATTCCTTTTCATGAAGGCTCCTCCTGAAAAAAGTGTGGATGAATCAGACCGCCTCGCGCTTGCATCCCCTGTATTCGTCCCAGATGGTCTTGAGGACGACGCAGGCGCTGACGGCCAAGATGACACAGGATATGGGGCTGGTGATGAACGTGCTGAAATCGTCACGGGAGAGGGACAGCGCCCG
Source organism: Candidatus Bilophila faecipullorum (assembly GCA_944326695.1). Lineage (GTDB taxonomy): Bacteria > Desulfobacterota > Desulfovibrionia > Desulfovibrionales > Desulfovibrionaceae > Bilophila > Bilophila faecipullorum. Next base: position 97,515 of record CALVEZ010000008.1, read on the forward strand.
GCGGAAGTTGGATTCCGCCAGCGGGCCGAGGATCAGGGCGAGCAGCAAGGGCGGCTGAGGAAATCCCGCCTTCAGCATAAGGTAGCCCAGAAGCCCGAAGGCGGCCATGACGCCGATGTCAAACGTGGAGTTGTTGGCCGCGAAACTGCCTATGGCGCACAGCGTGAGCACGATGGACATGAGGATCGCGGTAGGCACGAGGACGACCTTGCCGAGGATACGCACGGCGATGAGCCCCACCACAAGGATGAGGATGTTGGAGACAAAAAAGCTTGCGAAGATGCCGTTGACCGTGGCGCCGTGCTCCTGAAAAAGCAGCGGGCCGGGCGTCAGCCCCTGAAGCATGAGCGCCCCAAGCAGGATGGCGGTGAGCACGTCGCCGGGGACGCCAAGGGTCATGAGGGGGATAAGCGCCCCGCCGGTCACGCCGTTGTTGGAGCTTTCCGTCGCGGCTACGCCTTCGAGCGTCCCCTTGCCGAACGCTTCGGGATGCTTCGAGAAACGCTTGGCTTCACCGTAGGCGATGAAGGTCGCGGCGCTGGCCCCCGTAGCCGGGATGATGCCGATGAGCGTGCCGAGGAGCGAGGAACGCAGCAGGTTGAACTTGTTCGCCCATATTTCCCGGAGCGTCAGCCCCTGATTGGACAGCTTGCCCTCCTTGACGATCCCGCTCTTGCCGAGGAAGACGTCCTCAAGGGACAAGAGCACCTGCGATACCGCGAAAAGCCCGACGAGCGCGGGCACCAGCGAGATGCCGTTGAACAGTTCCGGCACATCGAAGGTATTGCGGAAATCGCCGGAAACCGGATCGATCCCCACCGTCGAAAGAAAAAGCCCCATGAACGCGGCGGCCAGCCCCTTGCACATGGCCCCCGAAGACAGGGTCGCCACCACCGTGAGGGCGAAGACAGCCAGTGCGAAATATTCGGCCGGGCCGAAGGACATGGCGGCGGTGGCCAGCATCGGCGCGCAGGTCACCAGAGCGACCGCACTGAAAATGCCCCCGAAAAAGGAGGCGAAGGTCGCCATTTCCAGCGCCTTGCGCGATTGCCCCTTGGCGGTCAGCTTGGGGCCTTCAAGCAGGGTGGCGGCGGCAGCCACCGTACCCGGCGTGCCGACGAGGATAGCCGTGATCGAGCCCCCGTAAATGGCCCCGGCGTACATGCCGAGCAGCATGGAAAAAGCCTCCACGGGCGGCATCCCGAAGGAAAGCGGAATGAGGAGGGCAACGCCCATCGCCGCCGTCAGGCCAGGCATGGCCCCGAACAGAATGCCCAGAGAAACCCCGCTGACGTTGGCTATCAGCGAACTGAAGCTCAAGGCCGCTTCTATCCCAGCAAAAACCTCGGACATCGTGTCCTCCTACGGCAACATGATCTGAAAGAAATATCCGAAGGCGTAGAGCAGCGCCCCCGTGGTCAGCGCCGCCACTCCCAGAATTTCAACGGGATTCCGGCGTCCCAGAAGGGGCAGGGAGAACAGCAGGAACAGGAACGTGGCGATGGTAAATCCGCCGTTGTGCGGCCACGGGAACCATTGCTGCGCGGCGAGCCAGTCCCCAAGCCAGATCATGCCGGACAGATAGATGACGAAGAACCCGAAAAAGGACAGGGTTTTGATAACGGCGGAGCGATTCCCCCAGCTTCGGCCGGGCCCGTTCTTCAGCAAGCCCCGGAGGATGAGGAAGACCCCGCACAGCGCCATGCCGCCAAGGGCCAGCGTAGGCAGCGCGCCCGCCCCGACAACTTCCCCATCGGGCGGAGCGATGGAGACCGACACTTCGTAAGCCCCCACCGCGCACAGGCAAAGAAGCACCGCGCCTGAAAAAATATCGTTGAGGTTTTTCATGGACTTCCTTTGTGTTGTTGAGCCCCCGCCCCCGGAAGGCGGGAGCCCATGCTCGTTGCGGTCCCAAGGGGCGGGCGATCAGGCGAAGCGGTTCGCCGTGTGGGTCAGTCCTTCTTCTTTTTCCACAGGACAACGCGACAGAAGGGGTCGCCCTTGCCGAGGCGCTCCACGATATCGCAGGGGATGCCGTGCTCCTTGGCGCGGTTGCGATCCAATTCCATGGCGATGTCGCAGAAAAGGTCCTGATCTTCGGGAGAAAGCCCCATCTTTTTCCACTCTTCGAGAAGGGGGCAGTAATGCATCTTCATTTCGCAGTAGTCTTCGGTGTCGGAAATTTCCGTCTCGAAGACGCCGCCCATCATCGTATAGTGTTCGTTCATCCAGTCTTCGGGAGCCAGCTTGCGCCCGTCGCGCTCGGCACGGATGCGGCCATATTCGGCAATCCCCTCACGAGCGAGGGCGGTGGCCTGTTCGCGGGTCATGACTGAGGAAAACGCCTTGAACAGACAGGCCTGAGAGCGGGCCCGATCCTGCATGGCCCCACGAACACGCCGGACAACTTCGGGATTCCATTCCATGAAACTTCTCCTGTTATCATAAAAGGTTTCACATCTTCTCCGTGTAACCGGACATTTTTTCCAATGCGATTTTTGTGCCATAGGGGGCATAGCCCCTATCTCACCATTGTTACCGCCTTTTTCTCATGACAAGCCCATTATTCTCACTCAAAACGCCTTTTCTCGCATCTCATCGAGAAAAAATTCTCACACGATGAAAAATTCAACGCCGCTTTTTATTTTATCCTTCTTTTTTAATGGAGTATGTCGTAATCCCCTCTTAAGCCCACGCTTGTGTCCCTGTTTTCCACAACGTTTCTTCCCTGCGGCCCCATAAAAAAAATGCCCCTTCCGGCGGGCCGGAAAGAGCGGGTTTTCCCATCATGTTGTTTCACGAGAGACCGGAAAGGGCCTCCGCCTTCATCGCAGGCGGCATTCGGAACCCCTCACGGCACGGGAGAAGGATCGGAAGGGCCCGTGGAAATCCTGTTCCGGCCCGTGCGCTTGGCATGGTAGAGAAAGGCGTCGGCGCGCCGGGCGGCACGCTGGATTTCCGCCCGGCACTCCTGCGCGGCGTCCCCTCCCCGGGTCTTCGCTCCCATGCGCAGCTCGGTCACACCAAGGCTGATGGTGATCGGGATTTCCTCTCCTCCCGCCGCAAAGGGCTTCTCCTCCACCTTCTTGCGCAAACGTTCGGCAATGAGCGCCGCCCGGTTCACATCCGTGTCGTAGAGCATGATCAGGAACTCCTCGCCCCCGTATCGGCTACAGACATCCTCCATCCGCAGGGCATCAAGGAGGCGCTGCGCGACGCCGCGCAGTATCTCGTCCCCCGCATCGTGCCCGTAGGTATCATTAATCATCTTGAACCTGTCGATGTCCGCCAGAACGAAGGACAAAACCCCGCCCTTGCGCCGCGCCCGCGCATAGCTTTTTTCCACGAGTGAATGAAAGCCGCGCCGGTTCACCAGCCCGGTCAGCATGTCCGTGAGGGAAAGGCTACGGTACTTGTCCACAAGCCTGCGCCCTTCCTGCAAATTCTTGCCGATCAGCTCAAAATAGATTGAAAGCTCGCCGAGACGGGAGAGTTCAAGTTCGCCCTCCCCCTGAGCCAGCTTCTTGATGGCCTTTTCGATGCCCCGGAGCATCTCGATTATGGATCGCAGGTAGGCGGCGATGCAGCCGCACGAGCCCACCTGTACGTCCAGCTTTCCGCTGGAAAGGGCTTTCATGGCCTGCCGCAATTCATAGATTTGCTGGCACAGGGCCCGCACCTCCGTGTCTTCGGCCGGGATATCGTCCAGAATACCCACCGGACAATCCCTGTGGTTCACGATTCTGGAAATGATATCAAGAAGGTCGGGTAACGGAAGGGTCGAACGCATCCTGGGTTCCTCCTTCATTGAAAGGCCGGAAGCGGGCATGAAGGGGAAGCGGCGGAGCGGGCTTCCGCAAGGACGCGGCAGGCGGCATCGCTGCGCTCCCGGCGTTTGCCGTGCTCCCCGGCCTCCCCTGGCCCGGGCGCAGAGCGCCGCCTTGTGCGGACTCCGGGCCCGGAGACAGGGGTGCCTCCGGCAAGCTCCGAGAAAGAGGGGCGCGCCTGTGGCCCGCGCGTCCCCCTCGGCATCAGCGGCCCCCTTCCGATCCGGACGGGGCTTCGTACAACGTCTTGCCGTCCACCTGAAGCTCGGGCAGCAGATCGCCCGCCAGCGCGTACAGACGGTAGGCCCCCACAATGACGTTGCCGCTGGCCGTGGCGTGCTGGGTGGAGGAGTTGAAAAGTTCGTTTTCGGCATCCAGCACGTCAAGCAGACTCCGCTGGCCCAGATTGAATTGGTCAAGATAGGCGTCGCGGGTCTGCGTATTGTAGACGATGGCTTCCGCATAGTACTTGCGGGTTTCGATGCTCGCCCGGTAACGGGTCCACGTATCGCTGATCTGCTGGCTCAGATCGTCCATGAAGTTATAGGCGGTTTCCCGGCTCTGGCGGATGCGCGACTCGGCGGCTTCCACCTCGGCCTTGTCAGCGCCGCTGTTGAAGATGTTCCAGCGCATGGTCGCCATGATGTCAAAGCTCGACTCGTACTGGTTGCCGCGCCCCGAACGGTCGGAGTAGTTGGGGCCGACTTCCAGATTGATCCGGGGATGATACGTGGACTGCGCGAGTTCCTTATCGCCGCGCGCGGCCTTGATGTCGGCGAGATAAGCCTTCATCTTGGGATTGTCCTCCCGCGCCTTCAGGAGCACGCCGTCCATGTCGCCGAACATGCCCGCGGGCAGCGGCACCTCTTCAAGGGCGGCGGGGATGGGCTTTCCGGTCAGGCGGATATAGTTGGCTTCCGCTTCCCGCAAGGAGGCCTGCGCGTCCGTCAGCGTGGAGCGGGCGCGGGCGAGACGGCCCTGCGTCTGGGTAAGGTCAGCGGAAGACGAAGCGCCCATCGCAAGGCGGTCCTCCTGCGAGGCGAGGATCGCGAGGTGCTGCTCCACATTTTCCTCCGCCAGCCGGAGGATTTCGCGGCGGCGGAGCAGGTCCACATGGGCGATGATCGCATCGAGTGCAAAGCTCGTGGCGTTGTCCAGCACCCGGTATGTCATGGAATCCACGGTGGCTTCCCCGCTGCGGACGCGGCTGCGGGTGGCGAAGCCGTCCCAGAGGGGCTGGGTGAGCGTCAGGCCCACGCCGCTTGCACCGTAGAGGCCCGTATCGGTCCCATAGGAACGGGTGGTGGAATCGCTGACCTGATTGGCCCCGAAGCGGCCCGTAGCGTCAAGGCTCGGTCCCCATCCCGCCTTGGCCCGGCGCAGCTCATGCCGCACCACGTCAAGATTGTCCTGAACAATCTTCAATCCCCGGTGATTGTGCAGCGTCGCCAGAACCGTTTCCCGAAGGGACACCGTTTCCGACTGAGGCTGCGTCTCCAGCATCTGCGCGATCCGGGCCGCCGAAGCGTCCGGCGTGCGGGTCATATCCACGGCCTGCCCGGGCTGCTGCTGCGGCACATCGGGCCGCGGCGTCGCGCAACCCGCGCAAACGAGAGCCAAAGCCATAATCCACACTTTTTTCGTCATCCCTCTCTCCTTACAAGCGTCATGCGCTCTTTATGGTTCACATGCCGACGCCTCGCTCCGAGCCATCCCTGATAGGACTGAAGCAAGCGATCCCGGTTTTCCGGCATGGTACGCGCAAGGCTGTACCCCTCCGTTACGAAGCGGCGCGCGGCCTCCCCGGTTTTCCTCAACAAGCCCCCCTCATCGAGCAGTTCCGCAATGCGGGCCGCCGTGGACGCGGGGGAATGGAAATCGCACGCAAAACCGTTCCTTCCGTCGAGGATGACCTCACCGACGGGCCCCGTGCCGGGCGCCAGCACCGGACAGCCGCAGCTCATGCTTTCGAGCAGGCCCGTGGGAAGCAAAGGAAGGGAGGCTATATGCACGTACAGCGAGGAAGCGCGCAGCACCCGGCGGTAGAAATCCGGCGAGGAAAAACCGTGCAGGCTGACCTGCCCGCCTCCCCACTGCGTCGCCTCTTCCCGCAGGGCCGCCAGCCGTTCCCGCCTGAGGCCGGACGCAAGGACCACGATGCGGCAGGCGGGGCGAATGGGCAGCAAGGCCCTGATGGTTTCAGCCAGCCGGGACCATTCGGGCGGCGCTTCCAGTCCGTGTGCGGAAAACGTCACCGACTCCGCCTCGGCAGGGCCTGCGGAATCCGGAGAAAAGAAATCCGTATCCACGCACTGGGGCAGAACCTCCATGTTTTTCCTCAACCACGCGGGAAACTGCTTCCGTTGCCATTCCGTCGGGACCACGGCCAGATCGCAGTCCACAAGGCCGTGCACCTGCAAGAGGTTGCGCACCCGCTGCGGCGTCCCTCCCAGCCCTTCCGGGCCTTCCGGGCCGCCGCCTTGCGGTGCGTAGGTTTCCGCGTGCGCCACCAAAAAACTGTCGGGAAAGATATCACGGAGAAAGAGGCTGTTCCCCATGACCGCGGTGGCGCAGACCATATCGGGGATGAATCCCGCCCCCTTCAGACTGCGAAGGGCCTGAGCGGTCATGCTCCCGCGCAGATAGGCCATTTGGAGATCGCGCCCGGCATCGCGCAGGGGCGATTGAGGGCCTTGAACAACCTTCATTTTCGGGGTGCCAAGCCCCATGCGCCGCACGCCGGGGATGAGCAGGTCGCGCCTGCCGTATTCCGAGGCGAAGACGACCACGTTCTCCGGCAGGGCCGCAAAGCTTTCGGCCAGATACCGAAATGGCCCCGGAAAGGCATAATGCAGGAAGAGAATACGCATGAGCGGCACCATCCCGGAGGGATCGGACGATCCCTCCGGGCACGCTGAAGGTTAGCCGTTACTGTTTTCCATTACGGCCTTCTGCACGAGAATGGCCGTATCCTGTTCAGCGGTGTTGTGGTGGTATTCCACGTATTCGACGTTGTTGATGGTGACGGTCGTCTCCTGTGGCGTCCAAGTGTCGCCCATATCGACCGTCCCGTCCTCGTGGAGTGTGATTCCGAGCTTTTCGGCAAGGCTGTCCATATCGGTCAGGGCAAGGACGCTCTGATCCGTGGTGTCGACGATGAACTCGATGCCGTGTATCTCGATGCCGGACTTTTCCGCACCGTTTTGGTCAAGCAGGGTATCCATGACGTTCTCGCCGACGAGGAAGTCCAGCCCGTCGCCGCCGTCCACAAGGATGTCGTGGGCGTCGTACCTGATGATGTCGTTCCCGGAACCGCCATAGATTCTGTCGGCTCCTTCTCCGCCATCAAGGTAGTCGTTTCCGGCTCCGCCGAAGATAATGTCGTCGCCCTGGTCGCCGAAGAGCCTGTCATCCCCGGTGCCGCCGTAGAGCGTATCGTTCCCGGCCCCACCATGAATGATATCGTTGCCCTCCTGACCAAAGATGATGTCGTCATGGGCGCTGCCCGTAATGATATCGTCGCCCCCGGTGCGCCCGGTCAGATCATCCAGCGTCACGCCGACGGCGGGCGTGCCGTCCTCGTTCAGGACCTTGCCGTCCATATCCACAAGGTAGAATGCACCTCCAGCGTCCATGCGGGTTTCATATCCCAACTGCACATGGTGCTGGAGCATGTAGTCGACGCTGTCCTGATGCGTCCAATCGGCGTAGTCGGTACCATCAAGCTCGCCGTTCCCGGCGGCCTTTTCCAGCCACGCGAACAACCCGGAGCCGGAACCGTAATCGGGGAGATCGTCAGGCAACTTGATTCCGGCCTCAGCCGCCGCTGCGGTCAGGGCAAAAAGCAAGCCGTCCGTATTCATCACGTCGCCGTAGATGATGGCCGAGGATGTGGAGTCATCCGCCGTAATGCTATCGGAACCTGCGCCGGACAGCGCCGGAGGCGTGAAGCCGCTTTCAAAGGCGGCCTCCAGGCCGTTGGCATCCGTTACCTGTGTGGCGTTGCCGCCGCCGAGTACTGGGACTTCTGTCATCGTGTACACCGGAGTTTCGTCGATATCGACCGATGTCCAGTCATTCTTACGACCATATCCCCAGCTATTATTCTGCTGACTATACGTAATCTTCTGATACGAGCCGTTGGGCTGTTCAATGTAGTAGCTTTCCCTCGTATTAAGGTCGCCAGCTACCTGCTCATAAACCTTTTGGGTAGGCTGCCAGTGGCTTGGATTCTTGTCGCCGTAATACAGATACCCGTCAGCGGCCTGATTACCGAATACACCGTCCACCTTGTTGCCGGTGTTATCCAGCATGGCCAGCGTCTTCATAGCCTCGTCATCAAGATCCTTTATGAAGCATACGTTATAGTTGGCTTCAGCCGACTGGCCTTCCACCACGCCGCCCGTATCCCCGGCAACGATGTTCCCAGCCACGCCGTCGCCACCGGTGACGTGAATAGTGTCATCGCTGTTGCCGATGAGTTCACCACCCTCCGTCGTCGTCTGTTCCCGCACTTCCAGCGGAATGGAAACGGAAGTTTCGGCGGTATCACCGTCACCGTCGCGGGTTTCGAACTTCAGCTCGAACTCGTTGGACGTTCCTTCCCCATTCTGAACCCGGAACTCTTCATACTGTTCCATGGTCCAGTTGCCGTCCTTGTCCAACGTGGCGGAGAAAAGAACATCGCCCGCCTTCTCCCCTTCACCACTCAACGTAGCCGTGAGGATGGAATCGCCCGTGGACCCCTGGGTCACCTCAAGCGTAGCAGTGTATTCCTTGCCGTCGATGGAGACAGTGTAGCTCTCGCCGGTCTCATGGCCGAAAACGGCATTCTCGTAACCCTCAGCGAATCCGTCCGCGCCGCTTTCGCCCGTCACCGTGCCCGTCGTAACGATGAGCGGATTGTTCGGCTTGGTGATGAAGTCGAAGCCCTGAATGACAAAATCGCTGCTCTCATTACGATACTCATCGGTCTTGTTATCGACAGAGGAAATCACCACCTTGTCGAAACCTTGGGCCACCACATCCGATGTTTCCAGCGTGAACTCGCCCGTGGTACTGTTACCTTCAACCAGTACGCTGGCGACCAGCTCACCGTCCCGATAGAAGTTGACCAGCGCCTTTTCGGATACATGATCATCCGTCTGTCCAGAAGCCCCAGCCTCGCCGTTATAAAACGCGCCGAAGTTGATGGTCATGCCATAAGCGAGCTTGCCACCCAAATCGATGACGACTCCTTCACTGTAAGTGCCGTCACTGGACACGCCTATTTCCTGATTATGTGCGCCTCCATCGACAGTAAGGCCGTGGTCGTTCACCTTTTCATTCGTATTATACTGACTATAACTTAACTTATAACTCTTATCGTCAATATCGCTGACGACCGGCTTGCCGTCCGTATCATAAATAACCTTGCCCTGAGCGTCGGTTTCATAGGTCACCTTGGCGGCGCTGATACTTACCTGACCATCCCACCAGCTTGTCTTCACAGACTGCCCTGACGTGCCCGTAAAGGAAATGGTCTGATCGACATCATTGAGATTGTTGCCGAAATCGCCGGGAGTAACGGAGGTCGAGATATCGTCGGCGCTGATCGTCGGCACGTCGTCGACCACATCCACGTTGACGGTCACGTCGTAGGTGTTGCCCTGCGCGTCCCGGATGGTCACCGTGAAATGGTCCGCAGTCGCGGCGGTGTTGGTTCCTTCGCCGGGGGCGTGCTCGATAGCACCCGAGAGCGTGTACTCGACCTGGTTTTCATTGAAGGTGATGGCACCCAGAGCACCATCCGTCACCCCAACGACGGTGTAGCCTGCGGGAGGCGTCCAGTTCACCGTCTCGGACGGATCATCCGCATCGCCCAAACCCTTTTCGTCAACCTTCACAGTACCCGTGAACGAGGGCGCGTCGGGCTTGGCAATCTCCACCGTTACCGTGGTTTGCGCCGTGTCTTCGTCGGCGTCCGTCACCTCAAAAGTGAGTTGCTGAGAATCCGTTACGTTGGCCTTGGCCGTGAACGTGTAGTCTCCGCTAGCCGGATCGAAGACCAGCGTCCCGTTATCCAGTTCGAAGCTGAGCTTCCCGTCATCCGTGAGCTGGCCTTCCTGCCCGTTCACGGTCAGCGACTTGCCCTCTCCATCCGCGCCGTAGTCGATATCCACAGAGCCCGTCACTTCCGAACCGGAGGATACTTCCTTCTCCGTATCGTCGGCCCTGATCGTCGGCACGTCGTCGACCACATCCACGTTGACGGTCACGTCGTAGGTGTTGCCCTGCGCGTCCTGAATGGTCACCGTGAAAGAGTCCTTTTCCTCGGCGGTGTTGGTTCCTTCGCCGGGGGCGTGCTCGATAGCACCCGAGAGCGTGTACTCGACCTGGTTTTCATTGAAG
>CALVEZ010000009.1 GCA_944326695.1 Candidatus Bilophila faecipullorum
GTGAGTTCCTGAGAATCCGTTACGTTGGCCTTGGCCGTGAACGTGTAGTCTCCGGTAGCCGGATCGAAGACCAGCGTCCCGTTCTCCAGTTCGAAGCTGAGCTTCCCGTCATCCGTGGGCTGGCCGTCCTTCCCGTTCACGGTCAGTGACTTGCCTCCGTCCGCGCCGTAGTCGATATCCACAGAGCCCGTCACTTCCGAACCGGAGGATACTTCCTTCCCCGCAGCATCGGCGCTGATCGTCGGGACGTCGTCCTGAATGACGATGGTGATGGTGTTGGAACCGATAGAGCCATCGCTGTCCGTCACGACAACCGTGAGCTCATGGGAAATCGTGTCGGTTCCGGGCTGTGAATGCTCAGGGGTGGAAGTCACGAGCTGGTAGGTATAGGTGAGCTGGCCGGTTTGAGGGTTAAAACCATCCACTACCAGATAGCCCTCATCGGTAGGCACGGTTGCGCCCGGCACCACAGCACCGTTTTCGTAGACCGTTACACCGCCAATGACGATACTCGCGACGCCATCCGGCGCGGCAACGGTGAGGGAGCCTGAGGCCAAGTCCCTTTCTCCGCCGCGCAGGTGCGCCTCGTCCACTTCCACCTGGCCGCCCTCTACGGCCACCCCGTAATTCACGGCATCATCTTCAATAAGAGCCGCACCATACTCCCGCTCCTCCGCTTCAAAGGCACGGTTGGAGCTGAGGTCCAAGCCGCCAAGACGATCCACGCCATTCAGCAAGTCAGCATTGGCGTAGTCGTAATAGCGCCCGCCGGAAGCGGTGGAAGCCGCCGCAGGGCCCGCCGCAGGCATGAGATCGGGCTCGTTCAAGGCCGCAAAAAACTGTTGACCGGTGATTTCCGCTCCTTCGATCACGAAATCGGGCATCGTGTCGCGGGAATAAGCGGTATAAAAATCCTGAAGGACAATGCTCGACCCGTCCTCAAAACGGAAAACAAGGTCGTTGCCGCTGCGCTCCAGCAAGGCATCGCCAGTCGAGAAATCAAGCTGGATGCGCGCGTCCGCCGCACTCTGAACGACGGCCTGCGTCCCCGCCGCCGGCTTCATAATCATAATGTCTGCCATGACGTATTTCCCTTTGAGTCAAAAAATGAAGAGAATACAAAAGCGCCCTCTTTCCGTTTTCCGGAAAAAGGGCGTTAGGTGTCATCAATGGCAGTGAAGAGATCAGAAGCTACGGCGCGGCCAAAGCCGCCTCTCTTAGCTAAGAGAGAGAGAGAGAGAGAGAGAGAGAGAGAGAGAGAGAGAGAGAGAGAGAGAGAGAGCATCACAAAAAATTCCTGCCCAAACATAGAGTTACCCTACCTTTGGAGTACGATAGTTCACCAGCAGCCATGCCCCGGCTGCCCAGCTCCCCTTATATGATGGCAGGAGATGCTCTTATATAGGAAAAGAATTACTAATTACCCACGCTTCTGTCAAGCGAAAAGGGGATATTCCTCTTTTCAGGTGGCCGAACATAAGAAAGTGACGGTATACTGTTAAACAGAAAGAGAGCTTTTAACCAGCAATTTACCCTACCCTCAGCACAAAATACCCCCAAACACAGTGTTTCTACGGCGTCTTCATTCCTATGGCTATGGCCTGCGGGCCCCTTTTGCTCTGCTTCTGGGAATATCGCCCGTGGATGCGGGGTGAAACAGCCTTTCAACCTGACAGCCAGCACTTTTGTGGTGGTCCAATGAGGAATCCCTTCAACTCTAATGGACCTCAAAAGGCATGGCCCCGGCAGGCCACGAACAATCTCAACCCCACTATGCAGACACATGAGGCTCCTCGCGCAGGTTCAGGCTTCCCCGCTTCCGGCGAAGAGATGCCCCTGTGACCGGGATCACATCCTCATCGCGTAGCCCCGCCTAGGATAGGACTCCTCAACGTACCAGCAGGAGGAATCCCATGCGCCAGAGCCAGCGGGAATGCAACACACCAGAATTTTTCGACGAAGTCTTCAACCGAGGGGAAGTGCTTTTTCTTTCCCTCAACACCGAAGGTTTCCCCTATGGCGTGCCCGTCAATTTCGTCTTTCTTGAGGGTCGACTCTATTTCCATTGCGCCCTCGAAGGCGTCAAACTCGATCTGATCCGGCGCGACGGACGCGTGGGATTCGTGGTCGCCGCCGACATCGTCATCGCACGGGAAAAATCCACGACCTACTACAAGTCGGTCTGCGGTACGGGCAGGGCCTCCCTCGTAGAGAACATGGACGAAAAACGCCATGCCATCGACGCCCTCGCGGAACGTTACGGCGCGTCCTGCCCCCGTCCCACGCCGGACGGCGCCCTGCGCCATGTCGCCGTCGTGCGCATCGACATCGAGGCTATGACAGGCAAACGGCATGTGCCGAATCACTAACCTCCTCACTTCCGTCAGTCCCATTGCCTGTGAGAAGGCCCGGCTCCACCGTGGAACCGGGCCTTTTCACGCCGCAACGGATCATCCAAAAGCTATTGGGCGGCCATCTTCAAATAGGCGTCCGTCACAAACTTCAAGCGGTTGTCGCCGCCGTGAAAGTGCGCCAGATTCCGCAGCCACTCCATAAGATGCCCCTCGGGGCCGAACATAGCGAGCTGTTCGTCGAGCGTGTAGACCGGATGCTTGTCCAGCTCCCACGCCGCAGCCTCTGGGCTCAGCTCTCGGCCCGTCCATTCCCGATAGAAACGCTGGTAGTCCTTGATGAGCGTTTCGCGCGGGGCCGTGCGCAAGGCGTCGATGCCCCGGAAGTACATTTTCAAAAAGGCCGCCACCCGCTCGGGCCGCTTGGCCGCGAAGGGCTGGTTCGCGACGAGCAGGATGGGTTGGCTCGCCCCGCACTGGTTGGACATGACCACGGGCTTGCAGCCGAGCCGCTCGGCTTCGTGCGTGAAGGGAGCCCAGAAGGCGATGACGTCGCCCTCGCCCCGGGCGAAAGCCTCCAGCCCGGTTTTAGGGTTCACGTCCCGAATGACCACGTCGCTCACGGAAAGCCCAAGGCCGCGCAGCCATTGCGCCACGGTATAGAAAGCCGAGGAGCCCACCGGACAAAGGATCGTCTTCCCCTTCACCGTCTCGGGAGAGCCCGCCATTTCGGGAAAGGCGGGATTATGGCCGACCGCGTCCAGAATGGGACTGTCCGGCCTCGCGTATATCCCGGTGGAATACGATTCGTCATTGCCCACGCCCACGATTTCGAGGCGGCTTTCGAGCACGGCAGCCAAGGCGGGCAGAGCCCCGCACGCGCCGATGCTCCACTTGCTTTCCCCGATGCCCGCAATGAGCTCCCGTCCCGAGGGATAGCGCTCCATTTCCAGTACGAAACCCGCTTCACGGTCCCAGCCCCGCTCTTTGCCGTACCAGGCGGCAAAAGCCTCATGCTCGGCCAGCCACGCCGTTTTCAGGGTTTCCGGCTCCTGCGCCGCAGCGCACACGGCGACAGAGCCCATAAGGATGGCAAGGGCCGCCAAACCACTCCGCATTGCTGTCTTGAACATCGCAACCTCCCGAAAAAGAATATTTCTCATTCTTTGCAGATTTCATACCAGCCTTTCCCCTTCCCCCGGCACGGACTTTGCTTCCTTCCCGGCAACAGCCGCCTTGCCGGGCGGCTCACTCAGGAGGACAGCATGATCATAGGCTTCATCGGCGTAGGGGCGATGGGAGGGCCGCTGGCCCGCAATCTCATCCGGGCCGGAAAAACGGTCCATGTCTACAACCGCAGCCCGGAACGGGTCGAACGCACGCTGGCGGCGGGCACGACGGGCGTCCGCGCCGCCTCGTTCCGGGACATGGCGGGCTGCGAGACGGTCTTTACCTGTCTGGCCCTCCCGGAACACGTGCGGGAAGCGGCCCTTGACCCGAAGGGGTTCTACGCCGCCCTGCGGCCCGGTTCCATCCATGTGGAACTGAGCACCATCGATCCGGCCACGGCGCACGAGCTTGCGGAGGAGGCGCAGCGGCACGGTGTGGCCTACGTGCAGTGCACGCTCGGCAAAACGCCCGCGCACGCCGAAAGGGCGGAGGAGCCGCTCTTCATCGGAGGGGACGAAGCGGCCATCGAACGGCTGCGCGATCTTTTTCCGCTCATCGGCGTCCCCAACTACGTGGGCGGCATCGACGCGGCCTGCGCGGTCAAGCTGATCAGCAATCTTATTGGCATGACCAATCTGGCGGTGCTCGCGGAAGGGCTGCGCCTTGGAGAAAAGGCGGGCCTTGAGCGCACTACCCTCCTCCACCTGCTCGCGGACACGGGGGCGCGCAGCTTTCAGATGGACGTACGCGGGCCGTGGCTGGCCGAAGACGACTACGCCCCCCGCTTCGCGCTCGATCTCGCACTGAAGGACGTACGGCTCGGCTGCGCGATGGCCGAGGGCTGGGGCCTTTCCCCGCGCCTCATGGAAACGGCGCTCGGCCTCTATCGGCAGGCCAGCGAAGCCGGGCACGGCGGCGAAGACTGCGCGGCGGTCTTCAAGGCTGTGTGAAGACGCTTCCAGCGACAAGGGGGCTACCGTCCCCTTGCCGCTCCTGTCCGGAGGGAATCGCGTTGTGTGCGATGCCCGTAAGGCAAGTAAGCTTGACCAACGGTCATGGCTTCGCCGCCCTTCGGGTCGAATTCCCCCCGGCCCCCTCAGGGCAAAGACGGGGCTTCCGGTCGGCTTGCGCTGCCCGGAAGCCCCGTCTTCTCTCTGAAAGCGTCAGGCGTTTTCTCTTTCTTGAACGTGACGACACGTAGGAAAGCGCCTTCTAAAAAACTCTGTCATCGCAATCGGTTGATAATTTTCTCTGTGATTTCCAAACAATGCGGATGAGCGTTTGCGCCTTGTGGAGCCTGGTACCTCAACCACGTTGAAAACTTTGGAAATTCCTAGGGGCTAAAAAAAGTATCAATCATTTCCTATGACAAAGCCCCCAAAAAACAATCTCCCCTATCCTTGGATAAGAGAGAGGGAGGAAGACGAGGCAAAGGGAGCGTTCGTATGGCCGAAAACGGTTCCCCACGAAGGTGGGGAAGACCTCCATGAAATACGGCTATGATAATCAACAGAAGAAATACCCCCACGGGCGTGGGGAAACCGAACCCGGCATAACCATAGTGCCGTTTGAATTAGAAACACCCCCACGGGCGTGGGGAAACCCGCTGCGCAAAACTAGAAGCTAAACTCGATACGGAAACACCCCCACGGGCGTGGGGAAACCCTGAACGATTATTGACCTTTTTTCCATACATCAGTTTGCCGCAAAAACATAGCGCCGCGAGCGCGTCCTTGTGCGGCCGAGGGGCCACCCGGTCTCCTCGCGGCATGTTCCTGTCCGAGCAGCGGGACTCGGCCCTCCGGCCCTTTATCTTCCTTTGTTCCCCTTCATCCCCTGCCCGCCCTCCAGACGGACGCTTCACAAGAAACGAGCCCCCACGTTCTTCTGAGCTTCCAGACGAGACGGCTCTTCTGGAACCTCTCCTTTCGGGAGCCGGCCCTATCCGGGGAGAGGACCAAGGATGGACATATAACATTTTTGAGTGTTAGAAGGCCCCCCCCCGCGTTGGGCAAAGACCAAAGCGAACCGTGGGTATCGCAACCATATTCTTCAATGAAGGAAAGTGGATAGCCTCGAAGTTGGATGCACGCTCTCCCGGGAGGGTAGGCGTTGCTCCGCCGCTTTCCCCGGTTTCAAGGGCGACTCGTCGCCCATCAGGAGAGTTCCATGAAAAAGTGGCTTTTGGCGACGCGGCCCTGGTCGTTCACCGCGTCCGTGATTCCTCTGACGCTCGGGGCGGCGCTGGCGTGGGCCTCGGATGCCGCTCATGCCGGGCTGTTCCTGCTCACGCTTCTGGGCGGCGTCGCGATCCAGACGGGCACGAATATGCTGAACATATATGAGGACTACCGGAGCGGGGTGGATACTGAAGCTTCCGCCTACGGCGAGTCGCCCATCCTCCTCGGCCTCATCAGCCCCGAAGCCATGCGGCGGGGCGGCCTCATCGCCCTGTGCGCGGCCTTGGCCGTGGGCATTGTGCTCGGGTTCTCCTGCGGCTGGCCGATCCTCGCCTTCGGTCTCGTGGGCATTGCGGGCGGCTACGGCTACACCAGCGGCTTCTGGCCTTACAAATACCATGCGTGTGGCCCGATTATGGTGTTCCTGCTCATGGGGCCGCTCATGGCGCTTCCCGCCTACTACATTCAGGGAGGGTCCCTTGACTGGCGTCCCATCCTCGCCGCTTTGCCTGTCGCGTGCCTCGTCGCGAGCATCATGCACGCCAACGACATCCGCGACATCGCGCACGACCGCGAGGCCGGGATCACGACTCTCGCCATGCTGCTGGGCCGCAGGAAAGCCCTGTATCTGTACGCGGCCCTGTGCATAGGCGCATACGGCGTCCTGCCGCTTCTCGTCGCCTTCGGCATTGTGCCGCTGTCCGGGCTGCTGCCTTTCGTGCTCGCGCCGGGCCTGTACCGCACGCTGCGGGCACTCGACGTCCGGCCTTTCCCTGAATCCGAACTCGTATCACTGGACGGCGTATCCGCGCGGCATCATTTCCTGTTCGGGCTGCTGCTCATTGCGGGAATACTGCTGCCTCGCGTCCTTGAAGCGGGGCAGGACCTGATCAGGGGGATATTCGCATGACGCCGCGCATTCCCACAGCGGGACAGACGTACGGAACGCTGGCGCTGGCCGCGTTCTTCTGGTGGGTGAATTTCGGCCTGCATTGGGTCAATTTCTGGATCGGCATGGGCACGGCGGCCTCGACGCTGGCCCTGCTCTCCTTCTGGTTCGCGGGCGTTCCGATGGACCGGACGGAGTGGACCTGGCGGGCCGTGCGCATCGGCCTCATCTCGGCGGCGCTCCTCTATGCGATCTTCGCGCTCGGCAATACGCTTTCCGGCTGGCTGTTCCGGTTTGCGCCGCAGCAGGTATCGGCCATCTACGACATTCGCCATGAAGGTTCGCCGCTTGCCATGACGCTGGTGCTGTTTTTTATCACCAGTCCCGCTGAAGAATTTTTCTGGCGCGGCTTCATCCAGCGCCGATTCATGCACCGTTTCGGCGGAAAGGCCGGATGGCTCCTTGCCGTGTGCGTCTACGCGGGGGTCCACGTTTTTTCAGGCAATCTCATGCTGGTCATGGCCGCCCTGACGGCGGGGCTCTGCTGGGGCTGGCTCTACTGGAAAACCGGCAGCCTCGCCCCCTGCATCCTTTCCCATGCTTTCTGGACGGTCGCCGTATTCATCCTCTGGCCCCTGACGCCGGGCGTCTGAGTAGGACGAAGAGAGAGAGAGAGAGAGAGAGAGAGAGAGAGAGAGAGAGAGAGAGAGAGAGAGAGAACTCCCCATAAAAAACAAAATACAAGCAGCCATCTCCCGGCTCCTCTTCCCGCCGGAACGGACTTCCGCCGCGCAACCTCCCCACCAGTCAAACATCTTTGAAAGGAAAGGGGAGGGGGAAGGAAAACGTGGGGGTGCTCCCCCCTTTTACAGAAAGTTTTCCTTCCCCCTCCCCAATCTTCACTTCCCCGCCTTCTCCAATTCTTTGACCTTGCGGAAAATGGTGCTTCTGTCGACCTGAAAATGCTTGGCAACTTCGGTGATGCTGCCGTAGCGTTCCAGCGCGGCGCTGAGGACCTTGTTTTCAAGCTCCTTCATGATCTCCTTGTAGGTCTTGCCGTCCAGATCGATGGAACAGGACTCGTTCCGGGTGACCGCGACGGGCTTGCCCACGCCGGTGATGGGGATGTCCGAAGGCCGGATGACCGTACTCTTGCAGGTCACGGCCAGGCCTTGTGCAAGGTTCTCCAGCTCGCGCACGTTGCCCGGCCACTTGTAGTCGACGAGCACCTGTTCGGCCTCTTCGGAAAAGACCATCTTGCGGTGGTACTTGTTGGCGTAGAATTCAAGGAACATGCGCGCCAAGGGGAGGATGTCGGCCTGACGCTCGCGCAGGGGAGGAATGGAAATGACCGCCACCTTGAGCCGGTAGTAGAGATCACTGCGGAATTCGCCCCGGGCGATGGCCCGTTCCAGATTTTTGTTGGTGGCGGCGACGATGCGCACGTCGATCTGTTTGGGTGTGGTGGACCCCACGCGCATGATCTCCCAATCCTGCAAAAAGCGCAGCAACCGCGTCTGCATGGGCATGGGCAGTTCGCCTATCTCGTCCAGAAAGAGCGTCCCCCCGGCGGCCGCTTCGATGAGGCCGATCTTCCCGGCCTTGCTGCCGCCGGAAAAAGTGCCCGCCGCGTAGCCGAAGAGCTCGGTTTCAATGAGGTTTTCCGGGATGCTCCCGCAGTCAACCTTGATGAAGGCCCGGTTCTTGCGCGAGCTCAGGGAATGGATGCGCCGGGCGATGACGTCCTTGCCCACGCCCGTCTCGCCCAGAAGCAGGACCGTAGCGTCGGTTTCGGCAATGGTGTTCACCTCGCCGTAGAGCTTGAGCATGGCGTTGCTGGTGAAAATCTTGGGCGTCTTGCGTGAAAGTTCCTGCTCCCCGCCCACGTTGCTGAGCTGCTGGAAGGCCTCCAACAGCTCCTTCTGCACCGTAAGCTGCTCGCGCAGTTCCGCCAGCATGGTCACGTCGCGGATGAAGGTGATGCACAGGACCACCTTTCCGTGACGGTCGAAAACGGGGTTGCCCTCAAGGATGACCTGCCGCCCGTTGGAAACGCTCTGCACGCGCGTGACGGGCTTGCCCGACTTGATGACCTCGGGATTGAGGACGACATTCAGCACACCTCTGTGGACGAAGTCCATCGCCGAGCGGCCGATCATCTCCTCACGCGCAATGCCCGTGATTTCGCCATGCCGCTTGTTCAAATGGATGATGGTTCCATCCACGTCGGAAATGCAGATGCCTTCCTTGAAAGCGTCAAGGAGCTGATCGAGGTATTCCTGCAACATGCCCTGTTTGTCCCGCATGGTAAAACGTTTCCTTAGAATTTCTTTCTATGACGGAATGAAAGGGAAAAGGCAAGGAAGCCCCAACGCACTGACGTTGCCCGCAACACCGAAAAAAGTCCGCCCGGAGGCGATCCGGGCGGAATCCGAGGAGAAGAGCCGCGCTTCCTATTGTCCGTAACCCATGAGATCGGGCAGCCACGTACTGATGGCCGGGACAAAGGTGAACAACAGGATGCACAGCGTCAAGGCGACAAGGTAGGGAATGACCGCGACCGAAATGCGTTCCACGGAGATGCCTCCTATCCTCGACGCCACAAAGAGATTCACCCCGAGCGGCGGCGTCAGCATGGCCACGTTGTTGGTCACGACGAGGATGATGCCGAAATGGATGGGATCGATGCCGAGCTGGAGGATCATGGGCAGGAGCACCGGCACCAGAATGATGATCGTCGCCAGCGTTTCCATGAACATGCCGAGCACGTAGAGCACGCCGATGATCATGAGGAGTACGAGGTGCGGATCGTCGGAAATGCCGAGCACGATGGCGGTCAGGCGCTGCGGAGCTTCCTCGAAGGTCAGAATCTTTCCGAAGAGCGTGGACGCGCCCACGATGAGCAGCACCGCGCCGCAGGTCATCGCGCCTTCAAGAAGGGCCTTGTAGATATGAGCGGGCCGCAGGGAGCGGTTGATGACCACGCCCACGAAGAGGGCCCAGACGATGGCCACTACGGAGGCTTCCACGGGGGTGGCCCAGCCGGTGTAGATCGAACCAAGGATGATGAAGGGCGTAGCCAGCGCAAAGGCGCAGCGGCCGCAGCTTCTCAGGAAAAAGCGCAGGTTGAAGGGCGGAGTGCTCTCGTCGCCCTTGAAGCCGTTCTTCTTCGCCAGCAGATAGGCGGTCATGATCATGGCGAAGGCGACGATGAAGCCGGGGATGAAACCGGCCGTGAACATGGCCGTCACCGAGAGGTTGCCGAGGATGGCGTAAATGATCATGGGGTTGGACGGCGGAATCAGGATGCCGATGGTGCCGCCCGAGGAAGCGGCCGCCGCCGCGTAGTCCTTGGAATAGCCGTTTCTGACCATCGCGGGAATGAGGATGGTGCCCACGGCGGCCACGGTCCCCGGCCCGGAGCCGGAAATGGCCGCGAAGAAGGTGCAGGCGAGAATGGTGGTGATGCCGAGCCCGCCGTAGACGCGGCCCACAAGCTGCTTCACCACGTCGATGATCTGCTGCGTGATGTTGCCGAACTCCATGAGCGTGCCCGCGACCACGAAACAGGGGATGGCGAGCAGCGGGAAGAGGTTCAGGCCGTCGAAAAGCGAATTGTGGATGACCGAGAGCGGCAGGATGTCCCCGCCCGCGAGGATGGCCACCACCGAAGAGATGATGAGGGACATGAAAATGGGCAGGCCGAGCAGGAACATGGCCACCAGAACGATGAGCGCGATAGCCAGCGGGGTCATGATACGGCCTCCTCGTAACGCACCAGTTCATCAAGCGTCCCCTTTCTCCAGCGCACGAAGTACTCTTCCACGATGCGCCAGCTCACGAGGACGAAACTGAAGGGGATGATGCTCTCCACCCAGGCCTTGACAATGCCGAGCGTGGGGGAAACTTCAGGGTAATACAAGCCTTCTTCGATGCATTCGACGCCGATCCACGCCACGTAGAGGGAAAAGGCGATCCAGATGATGTCCCCCAAAACGCGGAAGACAAGACGCCATTTGGTGGAAAGGCACATGAACTGGGCGGTGATGCGCACATGCCCGCCGCGCTTGACGGCGAGGGCCGCGCCCACATAGACGGCCCACAGGAAGCTGTAGCGGGAAAGTTCCTCCGTCCACGCGATGGACGAGCCGACCGTGATGCGCATGAGCACCTGAAGGAAGAGGCAGATGACCATGACCGCCACGAAGAGCGCGCAGGCCCCTTCCTCGAAGTAGTCGTATATATTTCTCAGCCAAGACATAAAGCCTCCAAGGGATGGCGTCCCGGCGCGCGGCGGGGCGCGCGCCGGGACATGCGTTTACTGGATGATGGCGAGGGCTTCATCCACAACGGCCTTGCCGCCGACCTTGTCGTAGAACTGCGGCCATACCGAGCGGGCGGCTTCCATCCACGTGTCTTCATCGGTCACGTCGTTGGCCACCATACCGTGATCGAGGCATTCCTTGAGGGCGATCTGATCCTGCTCGGCGGACCACTTCCATTCGTAGGCGGCGGCTTCCCTGGCGGCCTTGTCCACCAGAGCCTTGGTCTGCGGATCAAGCTTGCGGTACCACGGATCGCTGACCAGCATGGGGCCTACCCAGAGCATGTAGTGAATGTTGGTGATGTACTTCTGCACTTCCCAGAACTTCTGGTCGCGGTTGATAGCGTGGGGGTTTTCCTGTCCGTCGGCCACGCCCTGCTGGAGCGCGTTGAAGGTTTCGGACCACGCCAGAGGATGCGGCTCGACGCCCCACGAGCGGAAGGCCGCAAGCTGGAGTTCCACGGCCGGGACGCGAATCTTGAGGCCCTTGAGATCAGCCATGGTGGTGACGGGCTTCTTGGAGTTGGTAACCACACGGTAACCGCCAGCCAGCCACGCCAGAGGCCGGGTGCGGCTCTGCTTGGCGATGGCGTCGGCGCTCTTCTTCATGAACGCCTCGTTGCCGAAGAGCTTTTCGGCGTCAGCGATGGTGGGGAACATGTACGGAAGGATGAAGACCCCGGCCTGCGGCGCGAAAGGCGTCAGGTTGCCGGCGGCGAGCACGGCCAGATGGATTTCGCCGTTGCGCAACTGCTTGACGTTGGCCTGTTCGTCCCCGAGCGAGCCGCCGTAAAAGGTCTGTACTGTGATGGCCCCGCCGGATTCCTGTTCCACGATTTCCTTGAACTTGTCGATGGCGACCACATGCAGGCTGCCTTGCGGGTTGGCGGTGGCGGCCCGGATGGTCATCTTCTTGTATTCGGCGGCATTGGCGGTCCCAAGCGACAGCATCAGCACGGCGGCGGCAAAAGCGGTCAAAAAGCGTCTCATCAGGTTTCTCCTCTGGTTTCCCATCCCCACGATGGTTGTTGTAAACGTTCCCTTCCGGGACCCCCTGGCCTCAGGCGCGGGGGAGAACCCCGCACGGCGGACAAGCCGCCTTCCGCTCTTAAAGCCCCAGCAATCGGGCGGCGTTGTTGTAAAAAATGTTTTCCAGCACCTGCGGGCTGAACGGCAGCTTCTTGTAAAGCGCGATCTGTCCCTTGAAATCGAGGAAGGGGTGGGCGCTGGCGAAGATCACCTTGTCCCCGATCATGGTGTTGGCGGCCTGAATGTAGCCCTCCGAGAAAGGCGACTGTTCGTATTCCGACAGTTCAAGGTAGACGTTGCGGTTGCGCTGCACAACCATGATGATGTCTCCGACCCACGGGTAGCAGCCGTGGCTGACCACGATCTTCAGGCGGGGGAAGTCCCGGGCTACCGCGTCAATGGTGCGGGGGTGGCAATGCTCGGGGTCCGCCCCATCCACCAGCGTAGCCATGCCCGTACTGACCACGATCGGAATGTCCAGTTCGCAGCACTTGGCGTAGATGGGGTAGTACTTGGCATGGTTGGCGGGAATCTTGGCAAGGAAGGGATCAATGGCCGCGCCGCGGAAGCCGTGGTTTTCGACCATGAGCTTCAACTCGTCGATGGCGTCCATGCCCTTGTGCGGATCAAGCCCGGCCATGCCGATGAAACGTTCCGGGTAGCGCTCAAGGAAGGGGATGACTCCCCTGTTGCCGGAAGCGATGCCGTAGGTGGTTTCGGCGTCGCGGCTGGTGATGACGCCCTTGACCACGCCCTGCGCTTCCATATCGCGCACGATGTCCTCGATGGGCTGGGCGTGGGCGCGCTCGTGGAACTTGAACAGTGCGTGCATTTCCCCGAAAACGGGGTGATCAATCATCCCCTGCACCGTGGCCGGGACGTTCGGGCGGAAGCGGAAATCGATAATGTTCACGGTCGTTCCCCTTTTGCAAAAGCGCCGGGCCTACGCCTCGGCAGCCGTCTTTGCCTTCCTTTTAAGCAAGAGGGGTGCCACTTGTGAAAGAAGAAACAAATAATAAGATTCCTTACTGCTTCCCGCAGAGGGTTATTACTCTATATTAGTATTTTCTTTTACTTTTTTATTTTCCTCTTTTTCCTGTGATCACCCTTGAAAAAGGCGAAAGAAGGCTTTCCCTACGGCGCGGCCTCCCTTCCCGGCTCGGCGGAAGAAGGGGCGGTAGCCGTCGAGAGCCTCCTGCGGGGCCTATGGACCTAAGCAGCCAGTCTTATTGGACTCTAACGAAGGCGCGCCATTGCAGAAATGCACAGGTAAAGGAGGAATTCTAACACCTCTAAACATTTTCCTTTTCTTTGGCGTCAGCACGGTTATATGCAATTCTGCATATCTCGGGGCGCACAGGGTATGCAAAAAAACACTTTTCCCCGTCGCCGCCAAACGCAAAAAGGCCCCCGGCCTTGGAAGAGGACGGGGGCCATAAATACGCAGGCTTAGGAAGTGCCGGATTACTGTTGGTAGGCTTTCAGCATGGCGTTGAGGCGCGTCATGAAGGCTTCGTCGGCCTTCACGCCTTCCAGCGGATAGGGACGCCCGAGATAGCCGTATTTCGGCTGGCCCATGCGGTGGTAGGTCAGGGCCTCGTAGCGGACAGTGGACCTTTTGGGCAACATTTCACGAATGGAGAGAATATCCTCCTCCGTATCGTTGAAGCCGGGGATGACCGGCGTGCGCACAAGCACGGGAAGATCGGGGAAATGCTCGAAAACGAAATGGAGATTCCTCAGGATCAACTCGTTCCCCACTCCGGTGGATGCTTTGTGGCGCTCCGAATCGAGGCATTTGACGTCGAAGATCAGGGCGTCCAGCAGGCGGCACGCCTCTTCGAGCACGTCGGTGGGGTAATGGCCGCAGGTCTCGATGGTGGCATGGATGCGCCGCGCCTTGGCCTCCCGCAGCAGGGCCAGCGCGAAGTCCGGCTGCGCCAGCGCCTCGCCGCCCGAAAGGGTCAGGCCGCCGCCGGATCGGGCATAGAAGACGTCGTCCTCCTCCACCCTTTTCAGAATGTGGTCCACGCTGACACTTTCCCCGTAGACGGTCTGCGCCCCCGTGGGGCAGGCCCGCACGCAGGCGTTGCAGCCCGTGCACATGGAACGGTCAAAACAGATGAGGCCGTTGACCACGCGCACCGCGCCCGTGGGACAGGCCCTGGCGCAGCGGCCACAGACCTCGGCGCTCAGGCAGCGCGTCGGGTTGTAAGCCCGTTCGGGCTCGCGGCGCTGCGACTCGGGGTTGCTGCACCACGGGCAATGCAGCGGACAGCCTTTCAAAAAGACCAGCGTCCTGATGCCTTCGCCGTCGTGGACGCTGAATTTCTGGATATTGAATACGATGCCCGTCTGATGCTTGTCGAGCATGGCGGCTCCTCCTCAAAGGAAAAAAACGGGGGGAAGGGGCCTTCCGGAAAGGCGGCCTTCCCCCTTCCCATCCCCGCGCGGCCGGGGAGTCCTGTGGCCCCCGCACGATTCCGCGCGAGCTTCCCATCCGTGCGCGACCGGGGAGGCGTCCCAAAGCCGCGCATCACGAGAAAGATTCCCGCCCGGCCCGACGCGGAGGCATACAGCGGCGGAGGCGGAAAAACTCCCGGGAAGGCCCCGCCCTGCGGCGGGGGCCCTCCCTCTTCAGACTCAGATGGCCGAATGTTCGGTACGGTCGATGATGTCGTTCTGCAGGTCGGGGGACATGTCGCAGAAGTAGGCGCTGTACCCGGCCACGCGGACGATGAGGTTACGGTAGCTGTTGGGGTCCTTCTGGGCGGCCACCAGCGTTTCGCGGTTGACGATGTTGAACTGGAGGTGCCACAGCTTGAGGTCGCACCACGTACGGATGATGTTCATGATCTTCCGCGTGCCTTCGTCTCCGACCACGCATTTGGGCGAGAGCTTGATGTTCAGCAGGCGGGAGGCCCGGTTGATCATGCCGTAGTTCTTGGAATGATAATTCGACAGCAGGACGGCGGTAGGCCCGTTCTGGTCCGCGCCGTGCGAGGCCGAGGAGCCGTCCGAAAGCGGGAAGCCGGCCACGCGGCCATTGGGCGTGGCGGCGATGATCTTGCCGAAGGGCACGTGCGACGTAATCGGCACGTAGCGGACATCCACATGAACGCCGCGATCCCGGCTGCTCTTCTCGGCTTCCACCTGCGTGAAACGGTCCACGTCCTTGGCGATGCTGTCGGCGTAGGGATCGTTGTTGCCGTAGCAGGGGGCGCTCTTCAGCATTTCCCGGATGGGCTCGTAGCCCACGAAGTTGGCCTTCATCGCTTCAAGGACTTCCTGCATGGTGAGGCGCTTTTCCTCATAGACCAGCTTCTTGATGGCCGCGAGGGAGTCCACCACCGTGCCGTAGCCGAGGAATTCAAAGTAGGAGTAGTCGACGCCTTCCTCGATCTTTTCGGAATGCAGGTCCTTGTAATACTTCATGCACAGGTCATGCAGGACGGAGGACAGGGGCGCGGCGAAGTGCTGCGGGCGCAGGCGGTCGACGACGTGCTGCTGCTGGAAGGCCTTGCGCAGCAGGTTGATGTGCTGGGCCTTGTAGGCGTCGTAGAATTCCTCCCACGTCTTGAAGCTGGTGGGATCGCCGGTTTCAAGGCCGATAAGCTCGTCGCCGTAGTGAAGCAGGCGACCATTGTACATGAGCATTTCAATGGCCGAGGCGAAGTTGATGTACACGCAGCCGGAGGTGTAGGTATCGCGGTTGGGCATCCGCGTTTCGGTGCAGCCGGAAATGGCGTAGTCGAGGGCCTCATTGATCGGGCAGCCCTTGATCGTGTTCAGGAAGACCACTTCCTCGTCGTTGATGAGCTTCGGGAAGCCGGAGCCGTCCTTGACGGTCAGCGCGATTTCGTGGAGGAAGCGCTCGGGCGTACGCGAGTGGATGCGGGTCGCGAGGTCGGGATAGTTCAGGGGGAACTCGCGCTTGGACTCAAGGAAGAGATAGGAAAGCTCGTTGGTGGCGTCCTCGCCTTCCGGCGTCTGGCCGCCGATGGTCACGGCTTCCCAGTGCGCATACCCCTCCTGGAACTCGTTACCCGTGGGGTTGATGTAGAGGTCGATGAACTGCGCCATGTCGACCCACATGCACTCAAGGAGTTCCTTCGCTTCCTCGCGGGTCAGCGTGCCTTCCTCAATGTCCTTCTTGTAGAGAGGATAGAGGTACTGGTCCATACGACCGTTGGAAATGATCGCGCTGGCCTTCTGCTCAAGGCGCGAGAACATCTGTACGAACCACTGGCACTGCATGGCTTCCCGGAAGTTACGGGCGGGATAGGCCGGGACGTGCTCGCAGATGTCGGCCATGCGCAGGAGTTCCTGCCTGCGGACCGGATCGGCGGTTTCGGCGGCGGTGTCGCGGGCAAGCTGCGCGTGGCGCCTGGCCCAGATCATGATCGCGTCGCAGACGATGATCATGGCTTCGAGGAAAGGCTTCTTTTCCCAGAGGTCCACGGAGTTGGTGAGATCGAGGGCGGCCAGTTTGGACTTGGCCTCGTTCTGGATGTCGATGAAGCCGCGCTGGATGACCTTGCCGTAATCCGGCACCCACTGGAGGGCGGAACGGTAGGAGGACGTCTCGCTGACCACGAACTTGGACTTCAGGCCGCGCTCGTCGTCGTAGGTCACGCCGCGGATTTCGGCGGGAAGGACCTTGTTCAGATGCTCATGGTAGGTCTTGCCTTCCCAATAGGGGGCGATCTCTTCCATCAGAATCTTCATGTCCTCGGGATCGATGAGGAAGGGGCTTTTTTCGCGGTTGGGCAGGTCCTGCATGACCTCAATATAGAAGTCGCCGTCGATTTCGGGATAGAGGATGCCGTAGCGCCCGAGCTGGCCCACGCGACCGGCCAGAAGCTGATCCGGGGTGATGTAGACGGTCATCTTTTCCGCCACGTTCTTGAGGGCCTTGGCCCAGCGCAGGGTCAGCAGCTCGCCTTCGGTCTGGCGCATGGACTCCGTAAAATACCGGGCACGCTCAATATCGACGTGGGGGACGGTGAACTGAATGCGATCCAGAATCTTGTAGACCCGTTCGCGGCCTTCACGGTTGACCTTTTTCTTGCCCTGAAGACGTTCTTCCTGCGGGGAAAGACAAGCGCACTGTGACATGGAGAGCCTCCTGAAAGGATGGTGTTTATCTTGACGTTCTCGTTGATGGCATCAAGTTTGTGCCTCTCTCCAAAGCATCATGCGTGCCAGATGGAATAATCCATTGAAAAGACAGAAGAAAAAAGCCGCCTTTTCCGAAGAGCGGCGGCGGTACGGGGCAAAGCTCACCTGTGCAATTTTGCAATAGTATTGTCCTAACTCTTTCAATTCATAGCTGTTTTATAAAATATGTGCATTTCTGCAATGCGAAAAAATGCACATGCGGCCCGTACCACTCACCTGCTCTGCCCGGCGAGGCGGCAAAAGAAAAACTTTTTCTTCCTCAGCCCCCGGCGGCTTGACAGGAAAGGCGATTCTGTCTAGACAGAAAAACGCACATTACGTCACCATCGTCTATCCGGTTAGGACGGCGGCCTCTCACGTCGCTAAGAGGGGTTCAAATCCCCTTGGTGACGCCAGCGCACGCACAGGGCCGCATCGCAAGATGCGGCCTTTTTGTGTGTCCGCCTCTCTTTCAGAAGAAGAAGAAGAAGAAGAAGAAGAAGAAGAAGATAGCTCAGCCTATTGCACAAGGCTCTGTCCTAGCCATCAATTGCTAGAGCTCCTCTGTGATTTCAGAGGAATGCGGATAAGCGTTTTTGCCTTGTGGAGCCCGCTGCCTTAACAGGGTTGAAAACGTTTGAAATTCCGGTGGGCTCAGCAACCGTCAATCATTTCCTGTGACAGAGCCTTAGAGCCCGGCGGCGGGGAACTGTTCCGGGCTTTTGTCATGCACCAAGGGCGCTTCGGGGCCATCGTCCTCTGCGCCGGAATGCTCCTCAGCGGCAAGGGGGCAGGACCAAGGCGAAGCGGCAACGGCTCACAGACGCACGAAGGAAACCCGGTTTCCGTGCGCCCGGATCAGCGCTTCCAAATCCGCGAAGGCCAGAAAAACGGTGGCCCGGTTGTCCCCGGGATGGACGCCGAGAACGGGCTTTTCGGTCAGCCCGGCCTCAAAGAGGACCTCCACGGCGCGCTCCTCGTCGTTGAGCACGCCGAGCGGGGTGACCGCTCCCTTTTCCAGCTTGAGGAAACGCGCCAGCCGTTCCTCCGAAGCGAAAGACAGGGCCGACGTGCCGAGGAGCGCCCGCAAAGCCCGCAGGTCCACGGCGCAATCCTTGCCCGCCACGAGCAGGAAATGCCGCCGCCCTCTGGCGTCGCGGAGAAAAAGATTCTTCGGGATGGTGTCCCCGTCGTCCAGATGCAGCCTTTCCATCGCCTGAACGGTGTGGACGGCCTCGTGCTCAACCATCCGGTAAGGGATGCCCGCCGCGTCCAGCGCGCGGAGCATGGCCTCGCGGTTGCCTTCCGGCATAGCCTGCCTCCTGTCGCGGCCCCAAATACGAAAACCCCGCACTACGGAGTATTGCGGGGGAAAAACGGTCCGGTCGGCGGGCCTTACTTCATGCGGTAGGTGATGCGCCCACGGGTGAGGTCATAGGGAGAAAGCTCCACCTTGACCCGGTCGCCCGGAAGGATACGGATATAAAACTTGCGCATCTTGCCGGAAATATGCGCCAATACGGTATGCCCGTTTTCGAGCTCGACCTGAAACATCGCATTGGGCAACGCTTCCTGAACCACGCCGTCCACTTCAATGGCATCTTCTTTCGCCATGGAACCCCCTCACGAATGGAGAATGTATGTCCACGCCCTTCTTGCACAAGGCCGTTGGATTCAATATCTTTTTACCATGCCTTGAAAAATCTTCCTTGTCAACCCGCGTCTGCGGGCGAAAACCCCGCGCGAAGAGGGGGAAACGCGCTGATCGTGTGCCCCGTCTTCGGGCTGTTCAGAAAGCCGCACGCGAAACAGGGAAACGGCGATGGCCCGGAACCTTGGCGGCGAGCCCCCGCAAGGGCAGGTTTGCGAGCCTGAGGGCCTTTGCCGGCAACGCCGCCCTTTTCCTGGAAAGGCCCTCCCCCACCGCTCCTACGCCTTCACCGGCCTCCAGAGCAGCCACATCCCGACCGCCAGCAGGGGCACGCACAAAAGCTGGCCCATCGTCAACCAGCCGAACGCCAGATAACCGAGCTGCGGGTCGGGCTGGCGCACGAATTCCACGGCAAAGCGGAAGATGCCGTACAGCAGGGCGAAAAGGCCGGACACCCGGCCCGTCGGACGGATTTTCGACGAGTAGACCCACAGCACGGCAAAAAGCACGAGGCCCTCAAGCCCGGCCTCGTAAAGCTGGGAAGGATGGCGCGGCAGAGGGCCGCCCGTGGGAAAGACCATCCCCAGCGGACCATCCGTCACGCCGCCCCACAGTTCCCCGTTGATGAAATTGCCGATGCGCCCGAAAAAGAGCCCCGGCGGAACGAGGGGAGCTACGAAATCCACCACGTCGAAAAAGCGTTTCCCCTCCCGGCGACTCCACCACCAGATCATGGCCAGCACGCCGAGCAGTCCGCCGTGGAAGGACATGCCCCCATTCCATATTTTGAATATTTCCGTGGGCTGTTCCAGATAGGCGGGCAGATCATAAAAAAGCACATAGCCCAGACGCCCGCCCGCAACCACGCCGAGCATGATCCACGTGAGCAGATCGTCGGCCTTCTGCGCGTTCCAGCCCGCCGCGATCCACGCCGGGCGCGAGGCGCGCCAACGGGCCAGCCCCCACCCCGCAAGGAAGGCGAAAAGATACATGAGCCCGTACCAGTGCACCTGCACCGGGCCGAGGGAAAAGGCCACCGGACTGATGTTCGGATAGGTCAGCATGAAGTCTCCCCCGCGTCTTCGCGGCGGAAGGTCCCGGTACGGCCCCCGGATTTGTACACGAGGCGCACGTCGCGGATGATCATATCCTTCTGTACGGCCTTGCACATGTCGTAGATGGTGGCCGCTGCGGTCTGCGCCGCGATGATGGCCTCCATCTCTACGCCCGTGCGGTCGTTCGTGCGCGTTTCCGCCTCAATGAGCACGGCGGGCGGCTCGTCGCGCACTTCAAAGCGCACGTCGGCATAGGTCAGGGGCACGGGATGGCACAAGGGGATCAGCTCCGCCGTGCGCTTGGCCGCCATGATGCCCGCCACCTGCGCCGTCACCAGCACGTCGCCCTTGGGCAGCGCGTGCCGCTTGAGCAGATCAAGGGTATGCGCGTTCATCTCCACCGCGCCGCGCACGATGGCGACGCGCCGGGTCACGTTCTTCTCCCCCACGTCCACCATGCCGATGGCCCCGTCCGCGCCCATATGGGAAAAAGCGGCGTCGCGTTCCCCGGCCTTTGACGTTTGCGGACAGCGGACCTCTTCCAGAATGCGTTCCGCAGGCTGCGCTACGGCGTCCACCAGCACCCGGAGCACTCCCTCCACGTCAAGATCGGAGGTGTCGACGATGAGGGCGTCCGGTGCGGGCTTCAACGGCGCGACCGCCCGATTGCGGTCCATGTCGTCGCGCTGGCGGATCATCTCGGTGATCTGCGCGAGATCGGCCTTTTCACCCCGCGCCTCCAGTTCCCGGAAACGCCGCAGGCCCCGCACTTCGGGCCGCGCGTCGAGGAAAAACTTGAAGCGCGCCGCGGGAAAGACCACCGTGCCCATGTCCCGGCCCTCCGCCACCAGCGAGGTGGACTCGCCAAGCGCGCGCTGCGCCGACTTCAAGGCGTCGCGGACGATGGGGGAGGTGGCCAGCCGGGAGGCGAGCCGCCCGACCTCTTCCGTGCGGATTTCGTCGCCCACGGGCTCGCCGTTGCACAAAAGCACACTCTTCTCGCCCGCCCCTTCCAGACGGAACCGGAAGCCCCGGCAGCGTTCCCGCAGTTCCTCGTCGGGCAGCTTTGCCGCGTCCGGGCCAAGACGCAGGGCCAGCGTACGGAACATGGCCCCCGTGTCGAGATAGGCGATGTGGAGGATGGAGGCCACCTGCTTGGCGAGCGTCGACTTGCCGACCCCGGCGGGGCCGTCCAGCGTGATGATGGGCAGATATTTCATGATTACAGCAGTTCCCGCATGGCGTTGATCAAAAGGGTGTTTTCCTCCGCCGTCCCCACCGACACGCGCAGGTGGCGAGGCAGGCCATAGCTCGTGAGCGGGCGCAGGATGAAGCCGCGCCGCAAGAGGCCCTCGAAGAGCCCCGCCGCATCCGGCGCGCCCGCCGGAACCTCGAACATGAGGAAATTGGACTGGGAGGGATAGACACGGCAGCCGAGCCGTTCCAGTTCTCCGGCAAGGTAACCCCGGCCCTCGCGCACTACGCGCAGGGTTTCGTCATGAAAGGCCGTATCCTCAAGGGCGGCGATGCCCGCTTCCTCGGCCATGAGGTTGACCGAGAAAGGCAAACGCACGCGCCACATATGATCGGCGAGTTCCTCGGGCATGATCGCGTAGCCGAGGCGCAGCCCGGCCATGCCGAAGCTTTTGGAGAAGGTGCGCGAAACGATCAGGTTGGGGAATTCGTCCAGACGCGGCAGCAACGAATGGGCGCTCTCGTCGTCCGTAAAGTCCATATAGGCTTCGTCCACCACCAGCAGGCAGCCTTCCGGCAAAGCCCGGGCCAGCCGTTCCAGTTCCGCCGCCGACGCGGTATGTCCGGAGGGATTGTCCGGGGTGGTCACAAAAACGAGCGAGGTCTTGTCGTCCACCAGCTCAAGCAGGCGATCCCACGGGAAGGAAAAATCGGGATTCACGTCCGCCTGCCGCAACTCGACCCCGCACAGGGCCGCCTGCGTGGTGTAGATGCCGAAACAGGGCCGGAAGGCCACGGCGTTGTTGACGCCCGGTTCGGCACAGACGCGGAACAGGAGATCGATGACCTCGTCCGAGCCGTTCCCGACCACAATCCGGGACGGCGACACGCCATGGTAGGCGGCCAGCGCCTTCACCAGACGCGGATTGCCAGCCTGCGGATAGCGGAAGGCCAGCCCCGCATGGCTTTCCAGCACCCGGCGGACAAGCGGGGACGTGCCGAGGGGATTCTCGTTGCTCGCCATCTTGATGACGCGGGCAAGGCCGTATTTGTCGCGGATTTCGTCAATGGAAAGGCCGGCGGTGTAGGGTTTGAAGGCCCGGACCAGCGAACGCATGGGGATGGAAGACATGGCATGTTCCTTCTGAAGTGGCAAAGGACTCAAGTTTCCTTTTTTCCGCCCCCATCGTCAAGCGGACGCCTGCCCGGAAGAAAGAAGAAGCGGAACAAGGACAAAGAGCCCCTCTCTCCCCGCAGAAGGACGGCGGCACGCCATCCCTTCCCTTGCGGCGGACGGCGGGCTCACCGGGAATCCGGGAAAATGCGAACAAAAGGAAGGCGGAGCCTTTCCCTCACTCCCGGCCTTCGGGCTATTTCTCCTTCTTTTCCGGCCCATCCCGGAGAGGCAAAGGGTGGAGACGGCGATAGGAAAAGACCCGGGCCCGTTCCACATAGGGCCTTGCCTCCCGGACGGACCATACAAAAAAACCGGGAACGTCGGCGTTCCCGGTTTCTGTAAAAGGCCCCGGCACCCTGGAGGAAAGCGCCGGGGCAGGGCCGCAAGCATGACATCATATATTTTCCGGCTGGGGAAAGCTTCTGCCCTTTGCCGGGTAAAGGAGCCTGTACGCAAGGCCCCTGTCGCGGTTACTCGTTGTTGATCTCAATCTTGCGGGCAACGGGCTTTTCCGGTTCCTTGCGGGGAATTTCGATGCACAGGACGCCGTCCTTATGAGTAGCCTTGATCTTGTCCACTTCGGCGTCCTCCGGCAGGGACAGGGCCCGGCGGAAGGAACCATAGGAGCGCTCCATACGGTAATAGCCCTTCTTCTCGTCCTTGTCCTCGCTTTCGTCCTTCTTTTCGCCTTCGACGACGAGCATATTGTCGCGCACTTCGATGGAAACCTTATCCTGCGGCACACCGGGCAGCTCGACCGTGGCCTTGTACTCCGTATCGGTGACGGCCACGTCCATATGCGGGACCAGCATTTCCGGGCCCTTTTCCCCGGAACGGGGGCTTGCGCCCATAAAGGTGCTCCACGGCGAGAAGAAACCGCCGAAGAAGTCACCGAAAATTCTGTCGATTTCGTTATGAAGCTGATCAACCGGCGTAAACGCGGCGTGCTGCTGCGCGGGAGCGGCATTATGATGAGCGGGAGCGTTGTTGGCATTGGCGGAAGTACGATTGGTGTCCATAGAAAACCTCCTGTGGATAACTTTTGTAACACACAGATAATACGCATCTATTCAACGTCAATGTCTGTGTATAAAAATCATGAAAACTCCGCAAAAGTTCTCATGATTTTTCTCCCATGAAGGCGTTTGACAAGCGCCTGGCGTCTCTCTACAGTGTACGGCGTTCTCAGGGCGGGGTGAAATTCCCCACCGGCGGTATTCCGGGCGGCCGAAAACGGCTTTCAGCCCCGGAGAGCCCGCGAGCGCCCTTCACGCGAAGGGGTCAGCAGAGCCGGTGAGAAACCGGCGCCGACAGTAACAGTCTGGATGAAAGAGAACGGACCATCGCCACGGCACGTCCCGCGAACCACGGGCCGCGCCGTGCGTCCGCCTGCCGCCCTGATGCTGCACATCCAACCACTTGGAGACTCCCATGAGCCAGCATCAGTTCACCGCCTCCCCTTCCGAGCGCGTCCGCGCCGCCGTCGCCGCCGTCCGTCAGGGCCGGGGCGTCCTTGTCGTGGACGACGAGGACCGCGAAAACGAAGGCGACGTGATCTTCTCCGCCGCCTCCCTCACCCAGCAGCAAATGGCCCTGCTCATCCGCGAATGCAGCGGCATCGTCTGCCTCTGTCTGCCGGAGGAGAAACCCCGGCGTCTCGGCCTGCCCCAGATGGTCGAGCACAACACCAATACCCACGGCACGGCCTTCACCGTTTCCATTGAAGCGGCCCGGGGAGTAACCACCGGCGTTTCCGCTGCGGACCGCCTGACCACCATCCGGGCCGCCATCGCCCCGGACGCCGTCCCTAGCGATCTGCACCGCCCCGGCCACGTCTTCCCGCTCTGCGCGCGGCCCGGCGGCGTGCGCGAACGCCCCGGCCATACGGAAGCCAGCGTGGACCTCATGCGCCTTGCGGGCCTGCCGCCCTACGGCGTCCTGTGCGAACTGACCAACCCCGACGGCACCATGGCCCGCCTGCCCGAAATTCTCGCCTTCTCCGAGGCGCACGCGATGCCCGTCCTGCAAGTACGCGATCTGATCCGGCATCTGGAACACTAACACCCCTGCGGGGCGCGGCTCTGACCTGCGCCCCGCCCTTTGCCCCGCCTGCGCTTTCCACGCCCCTTGTGCCGCCTGCGCATCCCCGCCGCTCTGCCCCATACGAAATATTCCTCACGAGACGGGATGATGGGCCCTGCCGGTAACCAACGACAGGGCCTTCTCCATTGAAAAAACCTCTTTCACTCTCTCCAACAGGGAGAAGACGGACGCAGCCGCCGGGCCTAGAATCACGCCGCCCTTTCTCCAGCAAAGGGGGAGAAGGATTCACCACGGATAGAAGGAAGGGGACGCAACAGGCATCTTTCTCCAGCAGGCGGGAAGACGGCTGCCAAAAACGGCAGAGGTTCGGCATTCCAGCACCCTTTCTCCTGCAAACGGAGAAGCAAGTTCGCCGGGGGAAGAAGAAGGAAGAAGATGATGATGAGGAGGAGGAGGAGAAGAAGGACGCCATAGACCCCTTTCTCCCGCCAGCGAGCAGAGGGCTCCTTTGGAGGCTTCTCTTGAGTGGGATGCCATCCCTTTCTTCGGCAGTCGGGGAGGCGGCCATCCCCCGAAAACTTTTCCCCTCCCCACCCATAAGATACCTTCCGCCAGCGGGAGAAGCGGCCCCTCTTTTCCCTGACGGGAGACGGCGGGGTAGCCCCTTTTTTGCGGCTGGCTTCCGGGCGGCCGCAGCCCTCCCCTGCGGCGTCCCCGCACCAAAGTGACGGCAAGGTGAATTTCCCGTCACAATGACGTGATAACCTCGGCAAGCCCCTCTTGACCCCACTCCGGGTCAATGTCATTCACACGGGAAAGGCCACGTTATTGCTTTTCATAACGTGCCCGAACGGATATGCTCCGTTCATGTTGACAGTCTGCAACGCTCCGGGAGCCAACCCCGGAGATGAAACGGAAAAGGTGCGCGCAGCCGGACCCCTCCGCGCTTTCCCGCCGCCCTTCTTCCGGTATAAGGAGATGCTCAGTGAATACGCATGGCTTTACCCTCGTGCGCGAAGAACGGCTTTCCGAAGTGTCCGGTACCGTCAAGCTGTGGCGGCATGACGCGACCGGCGCGGAACTGCTCTCCGTGCTCAACAACGACGAAAACAAATGCTTCGGCGCGACCTTCCGCACCCCTCCGAAAGATTCCACGGGCGTTGCGCACATCCTTGAGCATTCCGTGCTCTGCGGCTCGGAAAAATACCCGGTGAAGGAGCCCTTCGTCGAGCTGCTCAAGGGCTCGCTCCAGACCTTCCTGAACGCCTTCACCTTCCCGGACAAGACCTGCTATCCAGTGGCCAGCGCCAACCTTCAGGACTTCTACAATCTGGTCGACGTCTACCTTGACGCTGTCTTCTTCCCCCGCATCGACGAAAACTGCTTCCAGCAGGAAGGCTGGCACATCGAGGCCGACAGCGCCGAAGGCCCCCTGCGCTACAAGGGCGTGGTCTACAACGAAATGAAGGGGGTCTACTCCTCCCCGGATTCCGTGCTGGCCGAACGTTCGCAGCAGTCGCTCTTTCCTGATATGACCTACGGCCTCGACTCCGGCGGCGATCCCGAAGTCATCCCGCACCTGACCTACCGGGCCTTCAAAGCCTTCCACGAGTCGCACTACCACCCCTCCAACACCCGTTTCTTCTTCTGGGGGGACGATCCCGAGGAAGGGCGCTTCGCCCTGCTCGATCCCTACCTTTCCCGCTTCACCGCCCGGGAAACCGACAGCGCCGTGCCGCTCCAGCCGCGCCTCGACATGCCGCGCCAGCTCGAATTCCCCTACGCGGCGGGCGAGGACGGCGACAAGGGGCATGTGGCCGTCAACTGGCTGACCTGCGAAACGGCCGATACCGGCGAACTCCTCGTTCTCGAAATGCTCGAACACATCCTGCTCGGCCTGCCCGGATCGCCCCTGCGTAAGGCCCTCATCGAATCCGGCCTCGGGGAAGACCTCACCGGGAGCGGGCTTGAAACCGATCTGCGCCAGACCTTCTTCTCCGTGGGCCTGCGCTCCATCGCGCCCGGCACCGCCGCCGACGTGGAACTGCTGATCATGGAAACGCTGGCCGACCTCGCGGAGGGCGGCGTGCCCGCGGCCGCCGTGGAAGCCGCGGTCAACAGCGTGGAATTCGATCTGCGCGAGAACAACTCGGGCCGCTTCCCGCGCGGCCTCGCCGCCATGATCCGCAGCCTCGCCACGTGGCTCTACGACGGCGACCCCATCGCGCCGCTGGCATGGGAAAAGCCGCTGGCCGATCTCAAGGCCCGCCTCGCTTCCGGGGAACCCGTCTTTGAAGAGGCCATCAAGCGCTGGTTCCTCGACAACGGCCACCGCTCGACGGTCATCCTCACGCCCGATCCCGGCCTCGCCGCGCGCCGCGAAGAAGCCGAAGCCGCCACGCTGCGCCGCATCTACGACGCGCTCTCCGACGACGACCACAAGGAACTCGTGGCCCGGACCGAGGCCCTGCGCGCCAGCCAGCAGGCCGCCGACAGCCCTGAGGCC
The DNA here is from genome assembly GCA_944326695.1 of Candidatus Bilophila faecipullorum. Classification (GTDB taxonomy): domain Bacteria; phylum Desulfobacterota; class Desulfovibrionia; order Desulfovibrionales; family Desulfovibrionaceae; genus Bilophila; species Bilophila faecipullorum. The sequence goes on from CALVEZ010000009.1 coordinate 26,730, forward strand.
CTCGCCGCCATCCCGAGCCTGACCGTGGCCGATCTGCCGCGCGAGAACGCCGTCATCCCCAAGGCCGAAGGCACGGCGGGCGATCTCGCGGTCCTCGCGCACGACATCGACACCTCGGGCATCCTTTACGCGGAAATCCTCTTCCCGCTCGACGCCGTGCCGGACGAACTCCTGCCGCTGGTGCCGCTTCTCGGGCGCAGCCTGACGGAAATGGGCACCTCCAAGCGCGATTTCGTGGAACTGGGCACCCTGCTCGCCTCCAAGACCGGCGGGCTCGACGCGGCCCCGCTCGTCGCCGCCATGCGCGGGACGCGCCAGCCCGTGGCCAAGCTCTGCCTTGGCGGGAAAGCCACGGCGGACAAGGCGCAGGACCTTTTCGCACTCATGGCCGAAGTGCTCACGGACGCCGCTCTCGGCAACCGCCAGCGTTTCACGCAAATGGTGCTCGAAGAGCGCGCCCGGCTTGAGCAGTCGCTCATCCCCGCCGGGCACGGCACGGTCATCACCCGCCTGCGGGCCGCCTACAGCCTTGCCGGACGGATCGGGGAGGCCATCGGCGGCGTCACCTACCTTGAGGCCATCCGCGCCCTGTCCGAGCGCGTGGTCAACGACTGGGATTCCGTGCGGGCCGATCTGGAAATCCTGCGCGGGCTCATCCTGAACCGGCAAAACGCCATCCTGAACCTCACCGCCGACGCCGCCACCCTCAAGGCCGCGCAGCCGCTGGCCGCCGCGCTGAGCCGCGCCCTGCCCTCGGCCTTCTCCGTGCCGCTCGAACACGCCCCCCTCACCCCGGCCGGCGACGAGGCCCTGCTCGTACCCGCGCAGGTCAACTACGTGGGCAAGGGCTGCAACATCTACGATCTGGGCTACGAATGGCACGGCTCGGCCCACGTCATCACGCGCCACCTGCGCATGGGCTGGCTGTGGGATCAGGTCCGCGTGCAGGGAGGGGCCTACGGCGCCTTCTGCGCGCTCGACCGCATGAGCGGCACTCTGGCGATGGTGTCCTACCGCGATCCCAACGTGGAGCGGACGCTCGGCGTCTACGACGCCACGGCGGACTATCTGCGCCGCCTCGATCTCTCGGAACGTGATCTGACGCTGGCCATCGTGGGAGCCATCGGCGATCTGGATACCTATCTCTTGCCGGACGCCCGGGGCGCTGCCTCCCTGTCCCGCTACCTGACCGACGACCGCGACGACCTGCGCCAGCAAATGCGCGAGGAAATCCTCGGCACCACGCGGCGGCACTTCACGGACTTTGCCGAAGTCATGGCGGAGGCGGCCAAGGCCGGGACGGTCTGCGTCCTCGGCGGTTCCGCAGCCGAAAACGCCGCCCGGGAACACGGCTGGACGGCCCGCAAGATTCTGTAAGCTCCACGGACGCGGCCTGCACGCAGGCCGCGTCCCGTGGCGTTGTTGAACCCCCGGGACTTTCCCGCCCGGAGCCTGAGCACAGGAGTAGTCATGGAAACGAATGCCCTTGCCACCGCTTCCCCTTCCACGGAGCGCCGCCAGCGCACACCCTTGGCCGTCACCCGGGATCGCGTGCTCGGCATCGCGGAGCAGCTCTTCCGCCAGAGCGGGGTGCAGGCCGTGAGCGTCGACGCCATAGCACAGGCCGCCGGCATCAAGAAAATGACCCTCTACCGCTGCTTCCCCTGCAAGGAAGAACTGGTCATGGCCTGTATGGACCTCTGGGAAAGGATTCCCCGCCGCCTCTGGGAACGGGCGCGGGAGGAATTCCCGGACGAACCGGGCCGCCAGTTGCTGGCCTTCAGCCGCCTCGTCTGCGACATCGTGTCCCAGCCGGACTACACGGGCAATATCTGCATCCACCTCATGACGGATTACACCGCCCCGGATCATCCGATCTGCGTGCGCGTGCGGGAACTGCGCGCCGAAATGCGCGCCCATGTGCGCACACTGGCTCAGCAGGCCGAAGCCTCTGATCCCGACCAGCTCGCGGATGCCTACTGCCTCATGCTCGAAGGGATGCTCATCGCCTGCCGTACCTACGGTTGCGACAGCGGCCCTGTACGGAACGCCACGGCGGTGGTGGAAAAATTCCTGCGCCAGAACTGCGGCCCCCGTGCCTTCCCGCCCGAGCCGCGCCGTTTCCGCAGATGGTGAGGCAACCGGGCAGGCGCTCCTCCTCCCGGTGCGTTTCCCCCGCAAGCGAGCCACACCCCAAAATGAAGCATGAACGCCCTGCCGTCATCCCGCTTTCCCCTCACCGGCGCGGCGCAAAGGCACTGGCGTAGTCGCGGCAACAGGGCCGTTCCCCTCTCGCGGACATGATACGAAGAGGATCGAGAAAAGCCGGATTGTATTCTCGCTTCCTCGCGGGTGCGCCGCCGCAGTGACGGCGCGGCACAGGCCCATAACAAAAAGGGTTCCGAATCGCTGTGAGCGTGATTCGGAACCCTCTTTGTTATGCGGGGCAATGCGGTGATGCGGGAGCGATGCGCCGGGCCGCGTCCGCGTGAACATGACGCATCAAAACGCTTGCCGCGCCCGCCTCCCGCGTTAGCGTCCTTGCGCGTCAGGGCCAGCGGTCTTGTTCCGCCTCACGGTGACGGTTTCGCCTCCGATGCCCCAGTTGTCCGTCTCCACCTCGTCGATGATGACCACCGTGGTGGCGGGGTTCTTGCCGAGGACCCGCACGAGCAGGTCCGTGGCCCCCTTGATGAGTTCCGCTTTCTGCTCGGCTGTGGGGCTGCCGTTTTCTCGGGTAACCCGGATGTTCACAAAAGGCATCGCGTCTCTCCCTGGCTGTGGGTGGCTGGGCAGGTGTTGCCCCCCCGTTCGTGTAGCGTCGTGGCCCTTTTCCACAGGGCGGACAAACGAAAAACCGACCGTCCGGGGAGAGGCCTCTTCTCCCTTGCCGTATTGTCCCTGAAAAAGGCGGTTTTCCGCAGACGCCTAGTTCCTCACATCCCAAAGCTGGCCGATGAAGGCGGTCAACGCCTGACGGTTGACGCCCGCCGGGGGATAGGGGAGGCGTTCCGTGGGCTTGGGAAGCGTTACGCCGCCCTTTTTGGCATCCCCGCTCAACAGGTTGAAGGAGCTAAGGGCGCGGCCTTCAAAGGCCGCCAGCGCCGGGAGGTTGTCCGCCAGCGGCAGATCGGTCGGGGCCGGGAGCGGTTCGCGGTACTCGACGATGAGCTTGGCCTTGTAGAACCAGAGGATGAAGGTAAAGCGCCGCACGAGGCTGCCGCCCGTCCACGCCTCGGCCTCGTCATGCCACGGATCGTCGGCGGCGGGCAGCACGTAGGTATCCGCAAAGCCTGAAAAGCCGTCGAGATCAAGCGCCTGATGCCGCAGGACCGGGAAGTCCATCTCGGGCTGTACCGGCCACGTTTCCTTCTGCTGGGAAATGGCGAGGACAGCGGCCAGCCGCGCGGGATCGGGCGTTTCCCGATCATAAAGGGCGTAGAAGACCTGTACGGAAGTGCTGTGCAGCATACTGCCCTGCACCGGCGGCGCGAGATCGGCACGCCGGGCATCCGCAAGGGCGAAAGCGGGGGCGGGCCGCACGGCCACGGCGGGGCGCGCCGGAGACACGAGCATCCCGTCGGCCACGCCGCGGACCAGCCCGCCCCGGGTATTCATGCCGATGTAAACGGCCAGCACGATGAGCAGAACGGGGAGGATGACTTTAAACATCTGCAACCTCATGGGTATAGGGGCAAGGCGGAATGGCGGCGGGGGCCGTCCCGCCGCCCGGGAAGGCGGCTACCACCGGACGCCCGGCTCCTCGTTGAAGGCGGCGCGGTGCCGGGCCGCGAAGGATTCGTAGGTAAAGACATGTTCCTGCGTGCCGTGGTGCTCCACGCAATAGCTGGCGCAGGTCGCGCCGAGCCGGGCGGCGGCGGGCACGTCGAGCCCGTGCAGCAAGCCCTTGAGCAGGCCGGAACGGAAGGAATCGCCCGCGCCGGTGGGGTCGGCCACGCGCTCGGGCCGGGCGATGCCCACGGTGCCCTGTTCCCCGTTGTCGATGACCGATCCCTGCTCGCCCAGCGTGGTGATCAGCCCGCCGGTCATGGCGCGCAGTTCGGCGCGGGTGCGGCCCGTGGTCTTGGAGATCATTTCCAGCTCGTAATCGTTGGTCACCAGCAGGGCCGAGCCCTGAATGGCGTCAAGCAGCTCGTCGCCGGAAAGCGCGGGAATCTGCTGGCCGGGATCGTAGATATACCGGATGCCCTTTTCCCGGAAGAGGCGCGGCAGAGCCTTCATGTCGTCGAGGTTGCCGGGCGAGACGATGCCCCAGTCGGCGGAGGCGTCGGCGCTGGAAAAGGCGTAACCGCAGGGGAACTTCATGGCCGCCGGATGAAAGCCGTTGATCTGGTTGTTGTTCTTGTCCGTGATCAGGGTGCAGCTCGCCGTGAACTCGTCGGGCACCACGCGGATGCCTTCCAGAGACAGGCCCAGCGAGCGCAGATAGTCGCCGTAATCCGTGAAATTCTTGCCCACCGTGGCGAGGATGAGCGGCTTCTCGCCCATGAGCGCCAGCGTATAGGCGATGTTCCCGGCGCAGCCGCCGCGCTTTTCCACCAGCCCGTCGATGAGGAAGCTCACGTTCAGGATGTGCAGCTTGTCGGCGAGGATATGATCGGCAAACGCGCCGTTAAAGGTCATGATACGGTCAAAGGCCATCGAACCGGCCACATAGATGGACATTACTCCTCCGGGTGTGTTGATGCGGTGATCCATGCCAGAAAATCGGCGTCCCCCCGCTCGATGGGCAGGGCCACGATGCAGGGCGTCTCATAGCTGTGCAGACGGCGCACGCGCTCGGCCAGCGCCTCGAAGCGATCCTCGTCCGTCTGGGCGATGAGGGCGATCTCCCCTTCGCGGCGGATTTCCCCCTTCCATCGGTAAACGGAACGAATCGGAGAAAAGAGGTTCACGCCCGCCGCCAGACGGCTCTCCACCAAATCCTCGGCGAGGCGTTCCGCTTCCGCAGCCGAGCCCGCCGTCATGTAGACGAATAGAGCCATGCCTTCCTCCCTGTCACGGTGCTTCGGCTCGAAACGATAGCCGTTTAGCCCGCTTCTGGCAATCGGCAGGCGCACGGGTCCGGCACTTTCCCGGCGGTGTACGCCCTGCTGTCCCGCTCTCCGGGCGCGGTATGATGAAGCCGGAGACTGTGGCGCACCTACGGAAGGGGCGTAGGCCCAAAGGTGCCTTCCCCTGCCTATCCCGGCCTTGGTCTTTCAGGTAGCGTTCATGTCGTGGACAACGCCTTCGTCCCTGCGCATCCCGGCCTTGGCTTTTCAGAAACGCTTTGACGGCGGGTGCAAACGCCTTTCCATGACGCGTCCCGGCCTTGTACCGCAAGGCCCGCCGCCCTCGCCTTTGCCGCCATAACGCGCCACAGGGGACGCCCCAAGCGCCGCCCGGGCGTCTCCCCCGGCCAACAGGCCTCCGGACGCGCCGGGGCCGGACGGCGTTTCAGCCCCGCCGAAAAGCTCTTCCCGGCCTTGCCGCTTGGCTTTTGCGCCGCCCTCCACTATCTTTTCCTCAAGGGCGGTTACGATCCGCCCCCGCACATCCGCAGCAAGGAAAAACGCCATGAACAAAAAACAGCGGGCCATGAAGGTTCTGGAACTGCTGGCCAAGCGCTACCCTCATCCCGAAACCCATCTGGACAACACCACGCCGTGGGAACTGCTCGTCGCCACGGTGCTGGCCGCGCAGTGCACGGACAAGCGCGTCAACGAAGTCACGCCCGAACTCTTCCGGCGCTGGCCCGATCCCGCCGCCCTCGCCCGCGCGGACCTTAGCGAACTTGAGGAAGTCATCCGCTCGGTGGGCTTCTACCACAGTAAAGCCCGGCACCTCATCGAGGCCGCGCGCATCACCGTGCGGGACTTCAACGGCGAAACGCCCCGCACCATGAAAGACCTCATCAAGCTGCCGGGCGTGGCGCGCAAAACCGCCAACGTGGTGTTGTGGGGCGCTTTCGGCATCAACGAAGGGCTGGCGGTGGACACGCACGTCAAGCGCATTTCCGGCCGCCTCGGGCTGACCGAACACAGCGATCCCGTGGACATCGAGCGCGATCTCATGGCGCTTTTCCCACAGGCGGAATGGGGCAACGTCAACCATCGGATGGTCTGGTTCGGACGCCACGTCTGCCACGCGCGCGGCCCCCTCTGCGGGGAATGCGAAATGGCCTCCTTCTGCCCCAAAATCGGCGTGAAGTAGATTTTTAAAGATAACCTATTGATTATCATGGCATAGTTTTCTTGTAAACGTAGTCTGGACGCAGGGCTCACGCTCCCGCGTCCGGGCGCTGCGGCACAGTCCGGGTCCGCGCGCCGCACGGGAAGCGGTCGGGTTCAACCAACCGGAACCAGAGGAAAACCGCCATGAAACGTCTTATCGCCTCCCTCGCCGCCGTCGCCGTCCTCGGGATGGCGGGCCAGGCTCTGGCGCTCGAAAAGAAGATCAACATCTTCAACGGAGCCCAGTACGATATCTACACGCTCTACCTCTCGCCCACCAACGCCAACGCCTGGGAAGAAAACGTGCTGAAGCAAGGCACCCTCCCCAACGGCGACAAGGTGGACGTGGAAGTCAGCCGCACCGAAAACGCCGAAGCCTGGGACATCAAGGTCACCAACAAGGCCGGCGAAACCATGACGTGGATCGGCGTGCCGCTGAACAAGGCCGGCCAGATCACCCTGCTCCCCGACGGGCAGTACAACGTCCGCTAGACGGACTCAACCGCGCGGTCCCGTGTGAACGGCACCGCGCCTTTCCCCACGGGCACGGGCGCGCCCCGTCCCGACAGCTCCAGTCCCTTTCCCACAGGCCGATCCCGAATCCTCCTCCACGTTTCGGGATCGGCCTTGTCGTTTTTTCCCGCCCCGCTTCCTGCTCGCAAGCCGCCGCACCTACGGCGGTCCGCACAGCGTCGTCAAAAGACGGACAACAGGGTGATGGTATGAGAATAACCGTCACTGATGCGGGTACTGTTTCCATAATAAGATCACCAGGGTGAAAGACGGATGACGACACACCTCAGGAGGAAGAGAGGTCCTCACGGACGGGGCCTCTTCCACGCCGTCAGCGCCCGCGCACGCACTCGGGGCGCATCACGCCGCGCACCACCAGCTCGAATTGGGTCAGCGGGCAGGGGCCGTCAAGGGTGCACCACGGCACTTGCAGGTCCTGCCGCACAATCTCGCCCCGCCCATTCGGGTCGTGCAGCGTTTCGAGCGACTGCGCGAAGAACTGCGCCCGCACGTCATACTCGCCGTCCGGCTTCTCCCAGAGAGACAGAGCCAGCGCGCTGCCCGGCGGGATTTCATCGGGCGCGTAGCCGGGCAGGTGCCAATGCAGATCAAGCAGCCCGCTGACGGCGGCAATGTTGGTGTCATGCCCCACATAAATCACGAGCCGGGCCTTTTCCACGCACTCGGGCGCCTCCTGCCCCGCCAGCGCGTTGGCGATGTTCAGCAAAAGCTGGCTTCCCCGGCTTGACGCCACGGCGGGCACGCGGTTGACGGCGTCGAAAACCCGGCTGTGCACGGGCAGCAGCGTTTCGAGTCTGGCCCGGTCCACCTGACCCCATCCCGCATCACGCGGCCACTGGGCGTATTCCAGCAGGAAAATTTCCGCTGCGCTGGCCCCCATACCAAGCCCGCCTTCCAGATGGACGGTGCGGTTTTCCTTGGCAAGGGTCAGGCGCGTGGGCACGTCGGCAATGGTGCAATCCTCGGGCAGATCGTACTTGCGGCACAGGTCGGGCGACGCCGGGCCGAGCAGAGCCGCAATATCGTGGAGCGGCCCGGCGAGGGAGCGTTCCAGTTCGTCCACGGTACGCGGGGAAAGTTCTCTTTCCACGGCGGCGGGGTCCAGCGCGCAATAGCCGGCCTCCACGGGATGAAAAAGCGGATCGGGACCGTGATAGGGATAGCGCGCGTACATGAGGCCGCCCTCGGGGTCGAGGCCGGAGATAATCGCCTCAGCCGTGGCCTGCGTGCGTTCCTCGCGGTCCGCGTAGACGTAGATCGCCCCCTTTTGCGCCTCATCCTGCGGCTTTCCCTCACCCGGCCCGGCGGCGGACGTTCCCGCAGGGCGGGATGCTTCGGGCAGGAGCCCGGCCCGCCTCAGACTTTCGCCCTCCTGTTGCCACAAGCGTTTCACCAGTTCCGCGCCGCGCGCCGTCAGCTCGCCCGGCCTCACCGCCCACTCGGGCCAGTCGCGGCGGCTCCACTGCGCGAGCGTGTCCGCGGATTGCGTGGGCGACCGGACCCCGTGCCGGGCAAGGATCACCATTTTAACGAGTTTGGCCTCTTCGTGCGGCCTTTCGGCGCCAGCCGGACCGACGGACGCGAGAATCGCGCACAGGACCGCCGTGCAGATGCTCCACTTCATGCGTAGCCTCCTTTTTGCGTACCAGCCTACCCACGCCCGGGGCTCCGCGTCCATGATACGCTTGTGAGCGGGGGCAGGAAAAGGCATAGTCGAAGAGGAAGCATCCCGCTTCCGCTCTGCAAACAAGGAGTAACGCCATGACGAAATGGCTTGTGCCGACGCTTGCGGCCTGCCTGCTCTGCGCCGCCCTGCCAGCGCGGGCCGAAACGCTTACCCTGCCCGCCCCCGACATCCAGAGCGGAAAAGCGCTCATGCAGGCTTTGAACGAACGCCACAGCGCGCGCCGCTTCAGCCCCCGCCCGCTTTCCGACAGGCTGCTGGGTGATCTTTTATGGGCGGCCTGCGGCGTCAACCGTCCCGACGGACGCCGGACCATCCCCACGGCCCTGAACCGTCAGGACATCGAAATCTACGTGCTGCGGGCCGACGGCGCATGGCTCTACGACGCCCCCCGGCACAGTCTGGAACAGGCCACCGAGCGCGATCTCCGCGGCTTGCTCGGCGCGCAGGCCTTCGCCCGCGAAGCTCCGGTTACGCTGCTCTACGTCTCCGACGCCCGCAAAAACGACAACGAGCTTTACGCCGCCATGCACGCGGGCTCGGCCTACCAGAACGTGGGCCTCTTCTGCGCCTCCGTGGGGCTCAACAATGTGGTGCGGGCCTCCCATGACGCCGAGGCGCTGGCGCAGGGCCTGAACCTGCCCGCCCACAAACGCATCATGATTTCCCAGTCGCTGGGATGGGGCGAATAGCAAAGGTAGCCTATGAAAACGTTGGCGATACTGAGCGTACTGTGTTTTCCGTTTGTGTATCTGGCCATGATCTGGACAATGACGGGAAAGTCCTACCCCTGGATGATGGGGGCCAGCGGAATGTGGCTGCTCTGGGGAATAGTCCTGTACACGCGCAGACAAGGGTGGTGGGAACTCGCCCTTATCGTCATGTCCGCTCTGGGCATGGTGGGATTGTTTTTTTTAAAGGTCATGGCCCGCGCCATGATGCCGATATAATAGCCTCAGCAGGAAAACCGTGCCCCTGTCTGGACCGGCAAGGGTAAACAGGCTCAGCACCCGCTAGGCAGCGTCTCCATTTTCCACGGGCTGCTCGATGGGCAGGAAAGGGCCGCGGCACAAGCCGTCCCCATCCGAAAGTCTGCCGCTCAGGAAAAAAGCGGCTTTTCGGCGGCTTCCCGACGGCCCGTCCGCCTGTCGCATTCCTCATTGATAAGGGCGACCCATTCGTCAAGGCCCGCCTTGATGGATTCGGGAAGGCGGAAGGGGCCGGGCGCTGGCTCTTCGATGAGTGCCCGCAGCCGGGCCGTCAGGTCTTCGACATCGCCGGGATCGGGGATGACGTGTTGCGGCGGCAGAAAGACGCTGGAACCGTTGGCCGCCGAGGACAGCACCTTCAGGCCGCAGGCCAGCGCCTCCAGCACGGCGTTGGAACAGGCGTCGTAGAAGGAAGGCAGGACAAAGAGGTCCATAGCCCGATAGAGGGCGGGCATGTCGTCCACCTTGCCCAGAAAATGGACGCGCTGCGCCGCGCCGAGGCGCGAGGCCAGCCTCTGGTAGGGCGCCGAGTCGCGCCCCCCGGCGATGAACAGATGGACGTTGTCCGGGAGGGAGGCCACGGCGCGGATCAGGCCGCCCGTGCCCTTGAGCGCGAAATTGCTGGTGGCGGTGGCTACGGCCACGTCGCCCGGCGCGAGGTTGAAGGCAAGGCGGGCGAGGCGTTTCTGTTCCGGCGAGGGCGGCGCGAAACGTGAGAGGTCGGGGAGGTTGTAAATGACTTCCGGCTCGGCGATACCGGGATAGCATTGCCGGACCCAGCCGCGCACGGCCTCGGAAACACAGATGATCCGGCAGCCGCTGCGGTACTGGCGGTTGTCGATGATCCGGGTCAGCCAGTTGGCGGGCAGCAGCCAGCGGCGTACCTTTTTGAAAACGCGGGGGAAACCTTCGGGCCACGCCTTTTCGGAAAGTGCCCAGAACGTTTTCTGCGGGCCGCCGCCCACACGCAGGACGTCCTGATTCCACGTCTTGCCGAGGCTGATGGTCAGATCATAGTTCCCGCTGCGGCGTATCTGCTCGGCCCGGACAAGAAACCAGAGCATTTTGAAGAGCTTGAGGCCGCCCGGCCGCCCCACGACGCGCACGCGCACCCCTTCGGGAGGCAGGGATTCCGAGCGGGCGCACACGAATTCCACCTCGTGCTCGCTGTTCCGGGTTTCCGCCAGTGCTTCGGCAAGGCGGAAGGCGAACTGCTCCACGCCGCCGTAACGGCTGAGGCGGGGCAAAAAAAGGGCGATGCGGGCCATACTCTTCACGTGCGCGCGGGCAGACAAAAGGTTTCGGGGAACGCGAACATAGCCCCCGCGCCGACAAAAAGGCAAGCGGGCTTGCCGGGCATCCCATGATAAAGGCACGCTTGGGCCTCGGCCCCACGGCGGCGAGGGGAAAGGGCGTCCGCAAGACGGCCTGCGGACAAACGCGGAGACTATGGCCCCCCTCTTCACAAAAGGGAGTGGAATATGGGAAGAATCGCAGCGTATGCCTGCCTTTGTCTGGCGCTTTTGCTGGCACCGGCGCAGGCCGCCCCTGTCGCAAGCTATTATGTAAGCGCCACGGGCAATGACGGCCATGACGGGCTTTCAGAAACAACCGCCCTCCGCAGTCTGGACCATGCCGTAAACATGGCTTCCAACAGAGGCGAAATCAAGCACATCATTGTCATAGGCAGGTTGTCCAGCGCAACGCCTCTTCTCGATCATAAGGATACGGGACTGCGGGAGATTGTCATTACGGGCAAACTCGATGCCGCCGCCCATGAGCGGGCCGTACTGACCTATACGGGCGACGATTACAGCGGCGGCATCGGCCTACGCGGCAAGTCAAAAATTCGCTTCGAGCATATTGAAATTTCCGGCAATCCCAACGCAAGCGGGCTGGAAGTGTCCGAAGGGGCCATGATCACGCTTGGTCCCGGGGCAAAAATCACCCGTAACCACAACTATGGCGATGGCGGCGGCGTGCGTGTTTACCGCGGGGGCATCCTTGTCATGGAAGACGGGGCGGAAATATCGTATAACCGCTGTTCCACCTTTACATACGGTCGGGCAGGAAATTCCAGGCCGGGCGACGGGGGCGGCATATCCCTTGAGGACGGCATTGCCGTCATCTACGGCGGCCGTATTGTCCACAACACGGTGGACGGTGTCGGAGGAGGCATATACAGCTCCGGCTACCTTTTGTGGTACGACGGCGTTATCACACAGAACAAGGCCAATCAGGGCGGCGGCATCTATCTGTATCGCGGCACCTATAACGATGTGGCCCCCTACGTGGGCAGGACGGCTGGCATGGGGATTCAGGGAAATACACCCAATGATGTGGAAACGCACGAAGAGTGAGCCCGCGGCGTGTTCACACCATCCTCCGTATTCTCAACCCTTTTAAAGGGTTCGACACACATCTTTTCTCCGGCGGAATGACGAGAGCGCGCTCTGAAAAGAACAAGGCTTTTCCCGGCACGTGTGAACACGCCCTCGCCGCAATCCGGCCTGCCGGGAAACCGCTGGCGCCGGGATACGTTCCCGGGCCCTGCCCGCCAAGGGCAGTCCGTCCGGGCCGGAATCGCTTTCCTTCCCCTTTTCCTTGCCTTATAGTCGCCTCATGTTCGATCTCGCACTCCCCGCGCGCACGCCGCTGCCGCAACCGCCGTTCTTGCCGACCACCCGCGCCGAAATGGACGCTCTGGGGTGGGATAGTCTGGATATTCTGCTTGTTACGGGCGACGCCTACGTGGATCACCCCGCTTTCGGGGTGCCTCTGCTTGGGCGCTGGCTGACCGCGCACGGCTACCGCGTGGGCATCGTGGCCCAGCCGCGCTGGAAGGACGAGGCGCAGGGCCTTTCCGACATCGTGCGCATGGGCCGCCCCCGGCTTTTCGCGGGCGTCAGCGCGGGCGCGCTCGACTCCATGCTCGCCCACTACACGGCTTTCCGCAAAAAACGTCACGACGACGCCTACACCCCCGGCGGCAAGGCCGGAGCCCGGCCCAACCGGGCGGTCGTCGTCTACGCCGGGCTGGTACGCCGGGCCTTTCCCGGCCTCCCGCTGCTGGCCGGAGGCATCGAAGCCTCGCTGCGCCGCATCACGCAGTACGATTTTTGGTCGGACGCCTTGCGCCGCTCCATCCTCTTCGACGCCCGGCTGGACATCCTTTCCTGCGGCATGGGCGAACGCTCCCTGCTCGACGTGGCCCGCAGGCTCGACGCCGTAGCCGAAATCGTGGGCGATCTCGCCGCGCTGGAGGCCGTGGACGGTGAACTCTGGCCCGGCCTCTGGGACGGCATCCCCGGCACGGCGCGGCTCGTGAAAACGGCTTCCCTTCCCGCCGATCTGCGGGAAGCGGACGGCTGCGAGCTCGTCCGCCTGCCCTCCCACGACGACATGCTCGCCGATCCCCGCGCCTATCTTGAAGGCTCGATCCTTCTGGAACGCGAAACGCATCAGGCCCGCCGCGCGCTCGTCCAGCCCAACGGCGAGCGCAGCGTCCTGCTCATGCCGCCCGCCGCGCCGCTGACCACCGAAGAGCTGGACGCCCTTTATAATCTCCCCTTCTCGCGCCTGCCGCATCCTTCCTACAAGGAACCCATCCCGGCCGTAGAAATGATCGCCACGAGCATCACCACCCACCGGGGCTGCGGGGGCGGCTGCTCTTTCTGCTCGCTGGCCCTGCATCAGGGGCGGCGCATCGCCTCGCGTTCGCGGGAGTCCGTGCTCGACGAGGCGCGGCGCATCGCCTCCCTGCCGCGCGGCAGCTCCATTTCCGACGTGGGCGGCCCGAGCGCAAACATGTGGGGGGCCTCCTGCCGCCTCGATCCCTCCCGCTGCCGCCGCGACAGTTGCCTGTACCCGAGCATCTGCAAGGGCTTTCAGGTGGATCAGCGCGCCTGCATCCGCCTTTTGCGCGAGGTGCAGGCCACCCCCGGCGTGAAACACGTCCGGGTCGCCAGCGGCGTGCGCTTCGATCTCGCGCTCAAGGACCCCACGGCGCTCGCCGCCTATACGGGCGAATTCACCGGCGGCCAGCTCAAGATCGCGCCCGAGCATTGCGTGCCCGAAGTGCTCGATCTCATGCGCAAGCCGGGCATGAAGCCCTTTGAAGACTTTCTCGCGGCCTTCGTGCGCTACTCGGAGGAGCACGGCAAGGAGCAGTACGTCATCCCCTATCTCATGAGCGCCTTTCCCGGCTGCACGGACGAGCACATGCGCCGCCTCGGGGACTGGCTGGCCGCCCGCCGCTGGTCGCCCCGGCAGGTGCAGTGCTTCATCCCCACGCCCGGCACCGTGGCCACGGCCATGTACTACGCCCGCTGCGCCCCGGACGGCTCGCCCCTCTACGTCGCCCGCAGCGACGAGGAACGCCGCCGCCAGCATGAAATCCTGCTCGGACGGCGCGGCGGTCAGCCTCCGCACGAAAGACGACGCCGTGACGCCGCCCCCGCGTCTCTGATGAAAGCGGACCGCCCCACGCGGGAAAGGAAAAGAACCACCGGGGAAAGCCCCTTCCCCGAGGCGGCGGCCCGGCCCGGGCGGGACGGTGGAAGGCGGGGACGAAGTTAGGCGCGGCCTTCAGGAACCCGCGCCCGACCGGATCGGCTTTCCCTCCCGGCCACGTGGCAAGAAAAAAATCGGCCCGGCCTCCTCGCGATGGTTCCCGCCCCACGGCAACCGTCAGAGAGGAAAAAACGGGAGCCCTTCGCGCCTCTTCCGCTGTGCGTGACCGCCTTACAAGAGGAAAAGAGCAGCCCGGCGCAGGGTCTCCATGCCTTGGCCGCGTTTTGCCTTGCCCTTAAAAAACGTCTGGAGTGGAGAGCACGGAAGAAGCCTTTCTGAGGTATGGTTGAGAAAAAAGGGTGAAAGGCCCCTTCTCCCTGCACTTCGGCAAAGGGCCTGAGGACGGGCATTTCACCGCAGCGGGAAGCAGGGGACAAAGGACCGGAATAAGGATAAACATGCGGAAAGGACTTCTGCGGCGCTACGGCGCGTTCGGCGCGTCGCTTTTCGTCTGCGCGCTGGGCATCGGGCTGATCACCAACGCCAATCTGGGCACGTCGCCCATCACGAGCCTGCCCTACGTGGCCTCGCGCATCCTCGGGCTGAGCCTCGGTACCCTGACCTTTCTGCTCAACGTGTTCTTTCTGGCGTGGCAGAAAGCCGTTCTGGGCAAGGACTTCCACGCCTCGCATCTTATGCAGCTCCCGGCGGTCTTCCTGTTCAGCGTCTTCATCGATATGGGCATGGCCCTGACCGCGCCGCTCATGACGCAGGTCTACGGCCTTCAGGCGCTCATGTGCGTGATCGGCTGCGCGGTCCTCGGGCTCGGCATCAGCGTGGAAATCGTCTGCAATGTAACCGTGCTGCCGGGCGAAGGCATCGTCATCGCCATCGCCTACCGCTACAAAAGGATTTTCGACCGTATCAAGATACTCTTCGACGTCTCGCTGGTGACCTCCGCCCTGCTCCTGAGCCTCGTCTTTCTCGGCGGCGTGGAGGGCGTGCGCGAGGGGACCGTGGTTTCCGCGCTGCTCGTGGGAACCTTCGTCCGCATCTTCACCCCGTGGGCCAAGCGCCTGCAAAATCGTCTCACCGACGAGGAGCCCCCGCATGGCCGATAGCCCCCGCCTTCCCGCCGTGGTGCTGGCCGCCGGTTTTTCCCGGCGCATGGGACGCTGCAAGCTGACCCTTCCCCTCGACGGCGAGCCGCTGGTCCGCCGGGTCGTGCGCGCCGCACTGGAGGCCGGGCTTGCCCCCGTCTTCGTGACCCTGCGCCCGGATGCCTCCCCGGACCTGCGCGCCGCACTCTCCGGTTTCGACGACCGCGTCGTCCTTGTCCCGGCCCCGGAAGCCCATCGCGGACAGGCGGAATCCCTCAAGGCAGGCATCCGGAGCGTCATGGCCTCTGCCCCTGCGTACACCCGCGGCGGGGCTAGTACGGAGTACGGGAGCGTCACGACCCGCGCCTCCGCGCCCGACGCCTGCGGGCCGGAAAACGGCACGCCGCCCGATCCCGCGCAGGGGCACGCCGCGCCCGTACCACCGCAGCCCCTGCCGGAAGGATGCCTTCCCGCGTCGGACGGCCCCACAGGATCGGACGCCTTCCCCCGATCGGATGGCCTCCCCGGGCCGCCGGGCGTGATTGTCCTGCTCGGCGATCAGCCCCTTGTGAGTGCGAAACTGGTGCGCGAACTGGCGGCGTTCTTTCTCGAAGCGCCTGATTGCCCGGCGGCCCCCGTCTGCGGGGGCGTGCGCGGCCACCCGGTCGCGCTGCCCGCGCGGGCCTTCGGCGCGGCGCTCAGGCTGAAGGGCGACGAGGGCGCGCGCGGCCTGCTCCGGGCCTTCGGCTTGCGCCTCATGCCTACCAATGATACGGCAGCAATAACGGACGTCGACACGCGGGAAGCCTACGAAAGCCTGCGCAAGCGCCCGCTCCACGTTTCTGCGAGGAAAGCCCCCATGCCTCAATCAACCGATCAACATTTCATCACACCGCCCCTCAGCAGCGGCAGGCATTACGAAAACCCGGCCCTGCCTCCCCTGCCCCAACTGTGGAGCCTTGACCACCGGGAGGAAGCCCCCATCCCGGACGAGGCGGCCTGCCGCGCGTTGTGGACGCGCTACGCCATGTTCGCCCACATCGAACGACACAGCGAGCGGGTAGCCGAAGTCGCCGTGGCGCTGGCCCGACGCGCCGTAGACATCGGGGCGACGCGCCATCCCGAGCTTGTAAAACTGGCCCTCGCCGCCGGGCTGCTGCACGACATCGCCAAATCCTACACCGTGCAATACGGCGGCAGCCATGCCCAGATCGGGGCTTCATGGGTCATCGATTCCACCGGCAACCATAAAGTGGCGCAGGCCGTCTACCATCACGTGGAATGGCCGTGGCCCCTGCCAGACGATTTGCTGCACCCCGTTTTCCTTGTCATCTACGCGGACAAGCGCGCCCGGCACGACGAGATCGTGACGCTCGACGAACGCTACGAAGACCTGCTTGTCCGCTATGGAAAAAGCGAGCAATCCCGCATTGCCATCCAGCGCGGCTGGGAACATTCAAAAACCATTGAGCGCGTCCTCTCGGCGCAACTGGAGTTTCCTCTCCATGAAAGTACTGTTGTTGGCGGGGGGCTGGTCCCCCGAGCGTGAAGTCTCCCTGAAGGGCGGCGAGCAGATCGCGGCCGCGCTGAGGGAACGCGGACACGAAGTCACGTTCTGCGATCCGGCCAAGGATTTCGAAAGGCTCATGGACATGGCCCGCGCCCACGACGTGGCCTTCATCAACCTGCACGGCGCGCCCGGCGAGGACGGGCTGGTACAGGCCATTCTCGACCGTGTGGGCTGCCCCTATCAGGGGGCGGGTCCGGCGGGTTCCTTCCTCGCCCTGCACAAGGCCGCGGCCCGGCAGGTTTTCCGGGACGCGGGGCTCCTCGTGCCTCCGGGCGTCTTCCTGCCCCGCCATCCGGGGGCGGGGTGGAAGCCCGATCTGGCCTATCCCATGTTCGTCAAGGCGAATACCGGGGGCTCCAGCCTGCATCTTTCCCGCGTCGCTGACGAGGAAGAGCTGTATACGGCCCTGAATTCCCTTTTCTCGATGGGAGAGGAGGCGGTGGTGGAAACGGCCATTACGGGCCGCGAAGTCACCTGCGGGGTGTTGGGGGAAGAGGCGCTCGCGCCCATCCTCGTGGTTTCCAAAGGGAAGTATTTCGACTATCATAACAAGTACGCCCCGGACGGAGCCGAGGAAATCTGTCCCGCGCCCATTTCGGCGGAAGACACTGCCAAGGTACAGGACTGCGCGCTCAGGGCGCACAAGGCCCTCGGGCTCAAGGGCTACAGCCGCGCAGACTTCATCCTTCAGGACGACGGCACGCTGTATATCCTTGAAGTGAACACCACGCCGGGCATGACCGCCACAAGCCTCGTCCCCCGCGAGGCCGCCGTGCGCGGCATGTCGTTCGCTGATCTCGTCGAGCGCCTGCTCGAACTGGCGCTGCAAGGAGGCCGTTGAACCTCCCCCTTACGGATCGCCTTGGGTAAGGAGCAAGGGCGGAAAAGCTCTCTACCCGATACCCGCAGCGTCCCCGTAAGGACACGAGGCTCAAAGGCCCGGCCCGCATTCGACGGCCTCCCGCGCCACGGCCGCTTTTTCAAAGGGCACGGCAACGCCGCGCCGCCGAGAAGCTTCTCGTGACAAGGCGGTCCTGCGGAGAAAGCGGCCTGGCGCAAACGCTTTCATAAGGGCCGTGCCGGACGCGGGAAGCTGGAAAAAGCGTCACTAGTGCTTATCGTTGTATCACGGGGCCGCCCCCGGGCGCGGGGAGCCGGAAAGCTCCTGCGCCGGGCCTGCGGCGGCCCCGGCCGCCTCCCGTCCACGTGACGTTTCCCACGCGGAGACGCCCCTCCACCCTTCACGAAAAGGACATGCCGTGGCCAAAACCACTTTCTTTCGTATCGTATTGCGCGGCGTCTACGGCTTGGCGTGGGCAGCCGCCCGTCCCTTCCTGCGCCGCCACAAGCGCCTTCAGGAAGGCTTTTCATGGCGGCTGGTCCCCGAAGACTGGTCCGGCCCGGTGACGCGCACGGGCGAGGGCGACACGGAACAAATCCATTACGCCGAGACGGACATCTGGCTTCAGGCGGCCTCGGGCGGCGAAGCCTATCTAATCTGGGAAATCATCGAACGCCTTGCCGCGCGCAAGGAGACGGAGGGACGCCCCGGCCCCCTGCGCGTTCTGGCCACCACATGGACCCGGCAGGGGCTGGAAATCCTGCAAGGCATGGCCATCAAAATACACGAGGCGCATCCGTGGCTGACCGTGCGCGCGACCTTCTTTCCGCTGGACGCGCCGGGCGTCATGGGCCGGGCGCTGGATCAGGCCCGCCCCCGCGTGGTGGGGCTGCTGGAAACGGAACTGTGGCCGGGCCTGCTCATGGCCTGCGAAAAACGGCATATCCCCGTCGTCGTGCTGAACGGCCGCATGACCGAGAAGAGCCTGCGCAACTACCTGCGCCTCGACGCCGTGGAGCCGGACATCTGGAAAGACATGGCCCCCGCCCGGGTCTGCGCCGTCTCGCAGGCCGACGCCGCGCGCTTCGCCCGGCTCTTCGGAGAGGACAGGGTGGAAACGGCCCCGAACATCAAGTTCGACCGCGCCGCCTCCTCCCCCGAGGCCGTGGAAGCGCCGGAGGCGCTGCGCGCCCTCCTGCCTGCGGATCATGCGGGCCGTACCGTGCTGCTGGCCTCGGTGCGGGAACAGGAAGAGGAGGCGGCCCTTGCGATCATCCGTGCGCTGCGCGCGGCGGACGCCCCCGCCCTCATCGTGGCCCCGCGCCACATGCACCGCGTAAAGCCGTGGAGGAAACGCCTCGAAGAAGCGGGCATCCCAGCCGTCCTGCGCTCGCGGCAGGAAGGCCCCGCCCCCGCCGATGCGGTGATCCTCTGGGACGCCTTTGGGGAACTCGGGCAACTCTACAGGCTGGCCGATGCCGTCTTCGTGGGCGGCAGCCTCGCCCCCCTCGGCGGGCAGAACTTCCTTGAGGCGCTGGCGCTGGGCAAAATCCCCTGCTGTGGGCCCCATCTGGACAATTTCGCGTGGGCGCTCGAAGCCTCCGCTCCCGACGCCGCCGACTCCCTTGAGGCGCTCGGCCTCCTCCGGCGCGGCCCGGACGCGGACGCCGTCGCCGCCCTGCTTCGCCGGCAGCTTGCCTCCCCCGAGGACGCCGAGGCCGTGTGCGGACGCTTCCGGGCGTGGCTCGCCCCCCGGCTCGGCGGTACAGACCAGTGCGTGCGGGCCTTGCTGAAACACATGGAATAGGCATTCTCCCTGCCGCGCGCCGTCCGGTGCGCACAAAAAAAGCCCCGCGGCCTTTCGAGCGCGGGGCTTTTGTCCTTAAGGACGATTAATAGCGGGAATAGGAAGGACGGGCTTCCCTCGGGCGAGCTTCGTTCACCTTGAGGTTACGACCGTTGAAGCTGAAGTTGTCGAGCGCCTGAACGGCAGCCTGAACAGCTTCGCTGGCAATTTCCACAAAGCCGAAACCGCGGGCGCGACCGGTTTCACGATCAGAAACGAGCTTCACGGAAGACACTTCGCCGTAGGGGGCGAACAGATCGCGAACATCATCTTCGGTAGCGGACCAGGGGAGATTGCCGACATAGAGAGACTTAGTCATAAAAAGTAAGACCTTAGCGTAAAAAAAGAATTGAAGGCCCACGCAGCCAGCTCCATCAGCTTCCTGCGCGGCGTGAAGACACCATGCCCGCTTCCTGAGCGAAGTCAAGACATATTTTCTTTTTTTTAAAAAACTTAGGAAAAAATAAAGGGAACGGGACCAAGAGTCGGAACAATGCCGCCCCCTTGCCCCACTTTCCCCGGCGGAAACTTTTTTCCCTTCGTCGTACTGCCGCGCCCTTTTTCTTCGAGGCAAGAGCAGATGCGGCCGAGGACGGCCCCTCTGCCTCTCCGCCCTTCGGGGGGCCTCCTTTCCTTCGATGAAGGAAAAAAGTTCCCATATCCCCCGGCACAGAAACGCTAGCGGAGGAATTCCGTCAGGTCAGATTGCAAAATCGTGTCCAGTTCCCCCATGTGCGCCGCATCCGTCTCCGTAAAGACGAAACCGAAGGCGGGCAATTCCGGCATGTCCACTTTCCGCAGTTCGAGGATTTTCTGGAAGCGTCCGGCGAGCCGCTCGTAATCGAAAGCCGAGGAAGGGACGGGAGCGGCTTTGTTCAGGATGACCATAGCGTAGGTTTTGCCCTCCTTGCCTTGCAGCAGGGCGTCAAAATCCGGCTTGCGGTCATTGAGGTAGCAGTCCACCGTATTGATGCCGAAGGCAAAAGAGGCGAGGTCGGTGGTGCACAGCCCGGCAAAACGCATGGGATTGAATTCGATGGGCAAAATACGGCCATTGTCCACGCGCAGCTCCACATGGGCCGGGAAGTCGCGCACGCCCATGAGCGCGTTGACCTGACGGAAAAAGGCCTCGAAACGGCTCTTGTTGGCCTCGATGACTTCCTTGCCCGTCACGTACAGCCGGTCGCTCACGTCCTCGGGCGAGGCGAAACGATGCGCAAAGATGTTCAGGATGACGGGCTCGCCCTCGCCGTCGAAATAGACGTCCACGGCGAACTCGTCCCCGGAGATGTACTCTTCCGCCAGAAACATGGACTGGTCCACCACGCTCGCGGGAAAGCCTTCGCCCCCGGCACGCAGGTTCCCTTCAATGGCCTCCACCGCCGCGCTCCAGTCGGCGTCCGAGGCGATGGTGTACACGCCGAGGCTGAAAAAGCCCACTGAAGGCTTGAGGATGAAAGGCTTTTTCCAGCCGCTCACGTCCGTGCCGCGCAGGGCCCGGGCCGGGATTTCCCGGAAGAAGAAATCCGGGTAGACCTCTGCCAGAAGCCGCCGCAGCGCTGCCTTGTCCTTCATGGCGTCGATATGCCTGACCACGGGCCGGTCCCCCAGATGGGCGTGAATCCATTCCAGCGCGTTTTCCGAGGACGTGTACAGGCGTTCCCCGGCCCGGCACCGCCGCTCTGCCTCGGCGTCATTGACCAGATTGAGCGCGTAGTCCCGGGCCAGTTCCACCGTAAACGGCGTTTCCAGCACCGGCTGGCGGCTGTGTTCGAGATAAGCGAGGAAGTGCCGCGACACATAGGGCCTGTCGAGCAGGATCATGGGGAACTCCGGGGCTGAGGTTGGGGTGGCGTGGAAGGAATATTGGGGAAGGGGGGAAGGGCCTTTCTGGAGAAAGGCCCTTCCCCCCTTCCCCAAACCCCATCCCCCTATCCCCAAAGACGTTCGTCCTTATCGAATCCCCCGCCGCGCTTTTCCCGGACGGCAAAGGGTGCGGCGGGGCTTTTTTCTGAGAGGAGAGAGACGGGGAGCTGTTTTTCTTTCTGGAAAGGACGGTTGGCGGCGCTGGAGGCGGGAAGAGGCTTTACAGGAACCGGAAAGGGAGGGCTTCCGTTGGACGGGAAGCCCCCCGTGTTTTCAGTTCTTTTTTACACCTGCGCCAGAGCCTGTTCGAGGTCCGCGATGATGTCCTTGATGTTCTCGATGCCTACGGAAAGGCGCACCATGCCGGGCGTGATCCCCGCGCTCGCCAATTGCTCGTCGGTGAGCTGGCGGTGGGTGGAGCTGGCCGGATGCAGCACGCAGGTACGGATGTCCGCCACGTGCACGAGCAGAGAGGCCATTTTCAGGCTGTCGATGAAGCGCGCCCCGGCCTCGCGCCCGCCCTTGAGCGAGAAGGAGAGAACGCCGCTGCATCCTTTGGGCAGGTATTTGGCGGCGCGTTCGCGGTAGGGGCTATCCTCAAGCGTAGGATAGCTCACGGACGCCACCTTATCGTGCTTCACGAGCCAATGGGCCACGGCGTCGGCGTTCTGGCTGTGCCGCTCAATACGCAGGGGCAGCGTCTCCAGCCCCTGATTGATGAGGAAGGCGCCGAAGGGCGTCTGACAGGCCCCCATGTCGCGCATGAGCTGCACGCGGGCCTTGGCGATATAGGCCGCCTTGCCGAAGGCCTCCGCGTAGACGATGCCGTGATAGGACTCGTCCGGCGTGGTGAAGTCCGGGAACGTGCCGTTGGTCCAGTCGAAAGAGCCGCCGTCCACGATCACCCCGCCCATCTGAAGGGCGTGGCCGTCGATATACTTGGTGGTGGAGTGGATGACGATGTCCGCCCCGAACGACAGCGGGCGGCACAGCACGGGCGTGGCGAAGGTGTTGTCGATGATAAGGGGCACGCCGTTGGCATGGGCAATGCGGGCGAATTTCTCGATGTCGAGCACGTCGATGCTCGGGTTGGCGATGGTCTCCCCGAACAGCGCCTTGGTGTTGGGCCGGAAGGCCGCCTGAATCTCGCTTTCGGACGCCTCGGGATCGACGAAGGTCACTTCGATGCCGAGTTTTTTCAGGGTCACGGCGAAAAGGTTGAGCGAGCCGCCGTAAATGGCCGAGGAACTGACGAAATGATCCCCCGCCGAGGCCAGCGTGAGGATGGCGAACATGGTTGCCGCCTGCCCGGACGACGTGCACATGGCCCCCACGCCGCCCTCAAGCGCGGCGATTTTGCGCTCCACGGCGTCCACGGTGGGATTGGCGATGCGGGTATAGAAAAAGCCCGCTTCCTCCAGATCAAAGAGCTTGCTGACCTGCTCGGTGGATTCATACTTGAAGGTCGTGCTCTGGCAGATGGGCAGGGTTTGCGGTTCCCCATTCCTGGGGGAATACCCTTCATACAGACATTGGGTTTCGATTTCCATGCGGAGTCTCCGTTAAGGGCAGGCGCGCACCCGCGTGGGGGGGCGGAAATACCTGAAGCAGGCGTTTGCCATCCAAGAACCTGCGCGCACCCTTGCGCGCCGGGGCGGAAATGGCCGCCTTACACCGTGCCCGGGCCGGAAAGAAGCCCTGAAAAGGCTGGCGGAAGGCGTGGATGGGAGGCTATATCACTATAGCTTGATATGTCAATGTAAAACCACCTTCCCCTTGCCCATTCGACAAGCGCGGCCCCCCGGCGTATGGTCGGCGGGTCCGCCCGACCGGGACGGCTCCCCCCGGCGGCTTCCCGGGGAACCTCTCCCAAATGGCGGCCAACCCACGGAGAAAACACGTGAAACAAAAATCTTCCAAGGGCCCGAGCTGGTGCGGCAGCCGCCAGCGCAGGGCCCTGCATACGCCTTATGATGCAAAGATCGCCGAATACGCGCACCGGGGGCATCTCGTCCCGCCCCGCGCCATCCTCAAGAACGCCGGGCACATCGCGGGCATCCGCGAAAGCGGCCTCGTCAACATCGCCGTGCTTGATCACGTCGCGGAACATATCCGGGCGGGCATGACCACGGCGGACGTGGATCGGCTGGTCTTCGAGAAAACCAAAGAACTCGGCGGCGTCCCCGCCCCGCTCGGCTACCGGGGCTTCCCGAAAAGCACCTGCACCTCCATCAACGAAGAAGTCTGCCACGGCATCCCCTCCGAAGAGATCACGCTCAAGGACGGCGACATCGTCAACGTGGACGTTTCCACCATCTACAAGGGCTACTTTTCCGATTCTTCCCGCATGTTCTGCATCGGGACGGTGAACGCCGAAAAACGCCGTCTGGTGGACGTTGCCCGCGAATGCGTGGAACGCGGCCTCGCGGAAGTGAAGCCGTGGGGTTTTCTGGGGGATATGGGGCAGGCCGTGCACGACTGCGCCCGCGCGCACGGCTATACGGTCGTCCGCGAAGTGGGAGGCCACGGCGTGGGCCTCAAATTTCATGAGGAGCCCTTCGTCAGCTACGTCACCAAACGCGGTACGGACATGCTCCTCGTACCCGGCATGATCTTCACCATCGAGCCCATGATCAATATGGGCCGCGCGGCCATCACGCTGGACAAGGCCAACGGCTGGACCATCCGCACCGAAGACGGCCTGCCCTCGGCGCAATGGGAAATCATGGTGCTGGTGACCGAAGACGGCCATGAGGTGCTGGCCTATTAGGGCGTGCCGCTCTGCCTCTTTCCAAAGGAGTATGTGGCGCCAAAAGGCAGATGACATCTGAGCATCATGAGGAGAGTTTTAAACGGCTCTGATAGTGTTTCTGTAATGAAATCAATATAGTAAAAAAAATTTGGGACGACAGGCCGCCGGACCTGTTACCCTGCTTCTACCTCTCCTCCTTTTGAGGATGAGGGGGAAAACCATTGCCTGTGGCTATTTCCCATAGACGGAAAAAGGCCATAACTCCTTGATGACAAAGAGTTATGGCCTAAAATGAACTGTTATGGACTGAAGTTTGGCGGAAGGGGAGGGATTTGAACCCCCGGACGCCTCACGACGTCAACGGTTTTCAAGACCGCCGCATTAAGCCGCTCTGCCACCCTTCCGCGTTCCGCCGCGGCGTACCCGACGGATATTGCCCTTCATAAAGCGGAGTGGCGGGCGGGTCAAGAAAAAACCCTCTCCGCCTTTCCATGTCCGCTCGGCGCATCCCCTTCTGGGATGGTGCCTTGAGAAATCTTCTGATTCCGTTAGAGAATCGTCTTCTTTTTTTGTATTCTTTTAGCTCTTTCCAATGAGAGAGATATATTGTAGGTTATGACGATTTTGACAGAATTCGCCCACTTCGGGAAAAAAAGCACAGCCTGATCACGTTCGTGATCTTCTGCAAAAGAAACCTTTTCCGGGCCTGCCCCGGATGAGGCGCAAGACGCTTTTTTCCCGGGCGATTCCGTCCCCACGGCGTAAACGGCCGACGGGCGGCCAAGAGGCCCACAGAATGTGGGCCCGCACCTTGACACGTGTTTGTCCGCTCGCCTACACCATGATGACAGTGAAAAAGCGTCCCCTTGTTCCAAAGGGAACGCCGGGAAGGTTCACTGCACGACTGGGTGGCCGGAGGCGAATGGTTTTCAGCAACGCAACCATTTCAAGAGGCGAAGGGTATGGAGGATAGGCAGAACAACACGCCTTCCCACGAGAAGGCCCGCAGGCTGGCGAAACTCGGAAGCGGTCCCGCACCGTTTATTCTGGGCGTCGTCGCCGCACTCGTGTTTGGCTGGTGGCTTTTTCCCGATTTCTTGTTCAGCAAACAGGCGCAGCCGGTGCAGTTCAGCCATGAGACGCACCTGAAGGACGCCTCGATGGAGTGTTCGACCTGTCACTACCTGCGCGCCGACGGAACCTTTTCCGGGCTTCCGTCCACACGGGACTGCGCGGTCTGCCATTCGCAGCTGCTCGGCACGAGCAAGGCCGAACGGACGTTTTATGACGAATACGTCAAGACGGGCAAAGAGGTGGCATGGAAGAACTACCAGAAGCAGCCCGACAACGTCTTCTTCAGCCATGCCGTTCACTCGCTCGCGACCTGCAACAATTGTCACGATTTCTCGGAACGGGAACTCTGTTCCGCCTGTCACCTCGACGTGACCAAGGGCAAGAATCCGCCCGTCTTCCGCGAGAACAGGATTACGGGCTACAGCCAGAACACCATGAAGATGTGGCAGTGTGAGGCATGTCACGCTGATCCCAGTCACCTTGGCAGCACCAATGCCAGTAACGCCTGCTTTGTCTGCCACAAGTGAGGAGACGCCAATGCTTGACAGACGAGGCTTTTTGAAATTCATCGGCGGGGCCGCCGTGGGTACGCTGGCGACTCCTGTGGTCTGGAAGGGGCTCGACGACATTTCCATCTGGTCGCAGAACTGGCCCTGGATTCCTTCCCTGCAATACGGCAATCACGAAAACACCTATATCCGCACCACCAGCAAAGTGTGCCCCTCTGCGGTGGGCACGCGGGTCCGTCTCGTCGGCGGCCGCCCGGTGCGCGTTCTCGGTGATCCCGAAAGCCCGCTCAGCCGTGGCGGCATCTCCGCGCTGGCCGTGACCGAAGTACAGATGCGCTACAGCCCGGCGCGCCTCAAGCGCCCCCTGCTGCGCAACACCGACGGCGGCTACCGCGAAATCACGTGGGAGCAGGCCGAAACGCTCCTCCTGCATAAGCTCGCGGACGCCAAAAGGAAAAAAGCGGACCGCGAGGCCGTGGTCTGCATCTCTGGCGACGAAAACGGTACCATGAGCGAGCTTTTCTCCGGCTTTGTCAACCAGATGGGGTCGGGCCGCTTCTTCCTTATGCCCAGCGACGCGCAGGCCGCGGCGCAGGCGTGGAAGCTCATGGGCGGACGCGGGCGCGTGGGCTTCGACGTCCCCGACAGCGACTATGTCTTCGCCGTGGGCGCCAACGTGCTGGAAACGTGGGGCACCGTCGTGGCCAACCGCCGCGCGTGGGGCAACGCCCGTCCTGCCGGAGGCAAGCCCGCCATGCGGCTGGCCTATGCCGGGCCGGTGCAGAACAACACTGCCGCCGGAGCCGACCTCTGGCTGCCCATCAAGCCGGGCACGGAACTCTATCTGCTCCTCGGCGTGGCCCATCAGCTTATCAAGGACGGCGTGGCCGCTCCTGCGGACGGGCTCGACGTCTTCAAGGCGCTCGTCGCCCCGTGGACCCCGGAAAAGGCCTGCCAAGCTACGGGCCTGATGCCCGACCGTTTCAAGGCCGTCGTGGAGGGCCTCAAAAAGGCCGAGAAGCCCCTCGTCATCGTGGGTTCCGACATGGACGCGGGCGGCGGCACGGGTCCCATGCGCCTCGGCATGGCCATCAATATGCTACTCGACCGTGTCAACAAACCCGGCGGGATGCGCCTCATCCCCACCGCCCCGGCGGTGGTGCAGGGCGGCGGCACCTATGAGCAGCTTATGGAAGGCGATCTCGTCGAATACGCCGCTGCAACGGCCAAGGGCACCATGCCTGAAGTCGACGTGCTCATGGTCTATGAAGCCAATCCCTTCTATGCCCTACCCGGCAAGGACATCGAGGCCGTCTTCAAAAAGAGCGCCTTCTCCGTGGCCTTCACCTGCTTCTTCGACGAAACCGCACGCCGCTGCGATCTCGTGCTGCCCAACGCCCTCGGGCTTGAGCGCTACGACGACGTCGCGCAGCCCTTCGGGTACGGCCGATTCATCTATACGCTGGTCCAGCCCGTGGCCGAACCGCTCCATCAGGCACGGCCCGCGGGCGAGGTGCTCATCAACCTGGCCTACAAGCTGGGCGTGAATCTGGGCGTCTCCGACGTAGTGACCATGCTCAAGGCCAAAGCCCACGCCATCGGCGCGGACTGGGGCTCGCTGAGCGAGGGCAACGCCTACGAAAGTGACGTGGTGGTCCCCCAAAAGCTGCTTGCCTACCGCTTCACCCCCAACGAAGTGGAACAGCTCGGCAAGCTGGCCCAGACCGTCAAGGGCGGCGCGCTTCCCGACAAGGAAGTGGCCGTGGCCTTTGTCGGCAAGCTGGCCCTCGGCACGCCCGAAACGGCCATCCCGCCCTTCAACACCAAGACGATCACCAATGAAGAGCTGGAAAAGGACATGCTTGTCGCCGCACTGAACAGCGCGACCCTCAAAAAGCTCGGCCTTTACGAAGGCAACGTCGTCACGCTCTCCAACGACGCCGGGCAGGTCCGGGCGCGGCTGCGCGTCTTTGAAGGCGTCACCGCCGATACCGTGGCCCTGACCCTTGGTTTCGGGCATACGGCTTTCGGCGAGTTCAACGACGGCAAGGGGATGAACGTCATGACGCTGGTCACGCCCGTTTCCGAGCCCGGCTTCGCGGGCCTCGCCGTCGGGAGCTTCGCTGGCCTTCCCGTCTGGAACAATACCCGCGTGCGCGTCGCCAAAGCATAAGGATTCGCTATCATGTCCGAAGTGAAAAGTTTCAATATTCGATGGACGATGGTCGTCGATCTCGACAAGTGCACGGGCTGCGGCGCCTGCATGGTGGCGTGTCAGGCCGAGAACAACGTGGCCCCCAACCCGGACGGCACCAACAAGGTCCGCACCATCAACTGGATGAAGGTCTACCGCCTGACCAACAACAAGCCCTTCCCGGATCACGATACGGCATACCTGCCCCGCCCCTGTATGCAGTGCGGCAAGCCCTCCTGCGTGTCCGTCTGCCCTGTGGTGGCTACGGACAAGAACGAGGAAGGCGGCATCGTCAGCCAGGTCTACCCCCGCTGCATCGGGTGCCGGTACTGCATGGCCTCGTGCCCTTACCATGCCCGCTACTTCAACTGGCACGATCCGGTCTGGCCGGAAGGCATGGAAAAGACGCTCACCCCCGACGTTTCCGTGCGGCCGCGCGGCGTGGTGGAGAAATGCACCTTCTGCCATCACCGCTGGATGATGGCGAAAGACAAGGCCATTGCCGAAAAGCGCAATCCTTATGAGCTGGCCGACGGCGACTACGTGACCTCCTGCACCGAGGCGTGTCCCAACGGGGCCATCACCTTCGGGGATTCCAAAAATCCCGCCCATAAGGTGTATGACCTCATCCGCAGCCCCAACGCCTTCCGCCTGCTCGAACGTCTGGGAACCGACCCGCAGGTGTACTACCTGAGCAGCCGCGAATGGGTGCGCCGTCTCGGTGACAACTATCTGGAAAACGAAAAGACCAAGGGGTAGGTCAATGGAAGCGAAAAACTACAATCAGCCCGTCGACGCCGCACTCTTCCCGGAAGGGTGCCCGCGTTGCTCGCTGCTGAAATTCCTCCTGCATCTCGTCCCCGTGGCGCTGGTGGGCCTCTGGGGGGCTTACGCCGCGTTCCGCGTGCTGGCCTACGGCCTCGGCGAAACGGGCCTTGACGACTACTTCGGCTTCGGCCTGTGGATCACCTTCGACCTCGCGGTCATCGCCCTCGGCGCCGGCGCCTTCTTCACGGGCGCGCTGCGCTACCTCCTGAACATCGACGCCCTGAAAAACATCATCAACCTGACAGTGGTGGTGGGCTTCCTGTGCTATTCCGGGGCCATGCTCGTGCTTGTCCTCGACATCGGCCAGCCCCTCCGGGCGTGGTTCGGCTACTGGCA
Organism: Candidatus Bilophila faecipullorum; assembly: GCA_944326695.1. Lineage (GTDB taxonomy): Bacteria > Desulfobacterota > Desulfovibrionia > Desulfovibrionales > Desulfovibrionaceae > Bilophila > Bilophila faecipullorum. The sequence continues at coordinate 55,601 of CALVEZ010000009.1, forward strand.
TCCCAACGTGCATTCGATGCTCACGGAAGTCATCTTCTGCATCACCTGCTACTGCACGGTGCTGATCATCGAATACATCCCGCTGATGCTCGAAAACCGCCAGACCATCAAGGGGAAGCTGGCGCACGCAATCGCCCATAACTTCCACCTGATCATGCCCCTCTTCGCGGGCATCGGCGCCTTCCTGTCCACGTTCCATCAGGGCTCTCTCGGCGGCATGTACGGCGTGCTTTTCGCCCGCCCCTACATCTTCCGCGACGGCTTCTTCATCTGGCCGTGGACCTTCTTCCTGTACATCCTCTCAGCCGTCGGTTCCGGCCCCATGTTCACTGTGCTTGTGTGCACGTTCATGGAAAAGCTCACCGGCCGCCGTCTGGTCTCGTGGGACGTCAAGCAGCTCATGGGCAAGATCGCCGGGACGATGTTCACCATCTATATGGTGTTCAAGCTGATCGACACGGCCGGCTGGGTATGGGGCATCCTGCCCCGCGCCGGGATGACCTTCGATCAGATGTTCCACGGCTGGATCTACGGCAGATGGCTTCTCTTCGCGGAACTCGTCGTCTGCGGCGTGCTGCCGGCGGCCCTGCTCTTCATGAAGAAGCTGCGCGCCAATCCCGCGCTCTTCTATCTCGGCGGCATCCTCGCCTGCGTCGGCGTGACCATCAACCGCTACGTCATGACCGTACAGGCCCTCGCCATCCCGGTCATGCCCTTCGACTCGTGGGAATTCTACAACCCGAACTGGGCCGAATGGGGCGCGTCCTTTATGGTCATCGCCTACGCGTGGCTCTGCCTCGCCTTCTCCTACCGCTATCTTCCCATGTTCCCGCAGGAACGTGAGCTGAACAAGTAAGCCTGCCGGGGAGGGGAAATGTCGTTTCTCCCTCCCCGAGCGTGTGGCCTTCTCCCCAGCACCTGGCGGGGAGGTCCCGCTCAAGGACGGCGTTCCGGCGGGACGCCATGATTTTCCAGACGCTGCGATCTTCGGATTGCGGCGTCTGCCGTATGAACAGGGAGGCGGTTTCAACGGCCTCTTTTCACCCCAACCCCCTCGCTCCTTATGACCATCCCCTACGACCTGAATGTCCTTGATCTGGTCCTGCTTTCGATCATCGCCCTCTTTACCCTGCGCGGCGCGCTGCGCGGCTTCCTCGACGAGGTGGCCGGGCTGGTGGGCATCCTCGGCGGCGTCTGGCTGGCCGGGCGCTACTACGGAGAACTGGGCCAGATTTTCGCCCGCTATACCCCGTCGCACTGGGTCTACATCGTGGCCTACGTGCTTATCCTGTGCATGGTGATGTTCGTCGTCAGCATGTGCGCCCGCGCCCTGCACTCCTTCCTCAAGATGGCCTACGCCGACTGGATCAACCACATCGCCGGGGCCGCTGTGGGCGGGGTCAAAGGCTTTCTCATCTGCGCGGTCATGGTTTCCCTGCTCACCTACTTCATCAGCGACGCGAGCTTCATCAAGCAATCGCGCATGGTGCAGCCCATCAAGGAACTGGTGGTCGTCTTCAAGCAGGCTTTGCCGGAACAGTATCGGAGGTGATGGGAGATTGGGGAGGGGAAAGGGAAACTTTCTGGAGAAAGTTTCCCTTTCCCCTCCCCAAACCCCTCCCCTTTCCCTTCAAAGACGTTCGCGCTTATCGAATCCCTCGCCGCTTCTTTCCCGGTGTGCGGCGGTTCCTTCGCTGTATGCCGTATCTTTTGGGGAAGGTGGGATGGGCGTGAAAGATGGCGGGAGTGTAGAGGCAGGCTGGATGATGGGACAAAAGGGGAAGATGGCCCCGAGCCTCCCCATCATGAGGCGTCTCTGGGGCGGAAGGTGGGGGAGATGCTTTCCGATGAGACGTCTCCAAGGCGTGAGCGATTCCAGAGTATGGGACCGCCTCGTCCCTTGAAGTCCCTTTCTTTCCGGGCTATGTCTGCCTTTGCCCCTTTTTTCCAACAGCGAACACAAGGAATCCCATCATGAGCGATACAAGCACCACGCAGCCCCTTTCGTCCCCCGCGCCGGACGCCGCCGTCCATGCCGCGCTCGACCGCCTCAACACCGTCATAGACCGGCTCATTGCGCCGGACGGCTGCCCGTGGGACAGCACGCAGACGCCGGAATCCCTGACCGAATACGTCATTGAGGAATGCCACGAGCTGGTGGACGCCATCCGTTCCGGGAAGACCGCGGACATGGTGGAGGAACTGGGCGACGTGGCCTTTCTGCTGGTCATGATCGGCAAGCTCATGGCCCGCGCCGGAGGCCCCTCTCTGGCGGATGCGCTGGAAGTGGAGACGGCCAAGATGGTTCGTCGCCACCCGCACGTTTTCGGGGATACGACCTACGGCAGCCAGTCCGAGCAGCTCAAGGACTGGGACCGCATCAAACGCGAGGAAAAGGCCGCCGCAGCCGCCGAAGGCCCCAAGGGGACCTATGACAGCCTCCCGCGCGGCCTGCCGCCCCTGACCAAGGCCTACCGCATCCACGCCAAGGCCGACCGCGTGGGCTTCACGTGGCCCGAGGACGAAGATGTGGAAAAGCAGGTCGAAGCGGAATGGCTGGAACTGCTCGACGCCGTCGCTTCCGGCGACGATGCCGCCATCGAACACGAATTCGGGGATCACCTGTTCACGCTCGTAGAGCTTGGCCGTCGCAAGGGCATCAAGTCCGCCCCGGCCCTCAACGCCGCCACCGAACGCTTCCTCAAGCGCTTCGAAGCGATGGAAGCCCTCGCCCGGGAACGCGGCCTTGATTTCGTCGGCCTCTCCCTCGACGACAAGGACGACCTCTGGAACGAAGTGAAAGCCGCCGAAAAGCCTGCGGAAGAACGGACGGAAGCCTAGCATTCATTGGAGGGGGAAGGGGGCCCTTTCTGTAGAAAGGGCCCCCTTCCCCCTCCAAACCTCCCCTATCCCCTCCAAAGACTTTCGCCTTTATCGAATCCCTCTCGCCGCTTTTCCCTGTGGGCCTGGAGTCGTTTCATTTTGAAATGGCTCAGGCCGCATGCAGGTGTGGCCGGCCACAACGTAGCGCGGATTCTGCCCAAAACGATGTTTTTTTGACAGAATGTCAACGTTGACTTTTATAAAAAGTGAAAGCTCATCGGCTCGAGAGATGAAAATAGCCCGGACGTTTCGATCCGGGCTATTTCCGTCAAAACAAGCAAAAAGAGAAGATGAAGAGAGACTACAGCCCCTCGGCGATGACGACATCGGCATCCACGGAAGTGATGCGCAAGTCTTTGATGGCCTGGTATTCCTCCGAGGAGAAACAGGCGTCGAGCTTCTCGCGGCTCTCAAAACGGATGATGATCAGGCGATCCGGTTTCCAGCCCGGCGTCAGGGCTTGAAGGTGTTCCGTCCGCACCAGATACTCGCCCCCGAAACCTTCCACCAACGGCTTGACCCGTTCGATATACTCGTCGTAGCTCGTCCGGTCCCGTTCGCCTATCTTCACGGATACGATGAAATAACAACTCATTCTCTCCTCCCTTCTCGTGCGACGGGGACTCCCGCCGCGTCGCCTCCCCACCAGTCGAACGTCTTCGGGGGGATAGGGGAGGGGTTTGGGGAGGGGAAAGGGGACCCTTCTGAAGAAGGGTCCCCTTTCCCCTCCCCAATATCTTCTAATCCATGTTAATCACGGCAACCTTGCCGGTTTCAGCGTGCAGCACGTGCACGGCACAACCCAGTCACGGGTCAAAGGCGCGGATGAGCCGCGCCACGTTGACGGGATTTTCGATGTCCGGCACGGGCACCCCGATGAGGGCTTCCTCCAGAGCGCCGCGCATCCCGGTGTCGTTGCGGGGAGCGCAGTTCCACAGCGTCGCGGAAACGATCTGATAGCGGTCGATCTTGCCGTTACGCACCTTGGTAAAGTGCATGAGCGAGCCGCGGGGCGCTTCGGTGAAGCCGAAGCCTTCGGCATCCTGCATCTGCGGCGTGGAGAAGGTTTCTTCGTCGGGCCGCACTTCCTTGAGGAAGCCTTCGATGGCCCCGAGCATGAGGTAGGTTTCCTCGGCGCGGGCGACGTGGCGGCCCAGCAGCGAGAAGGCGAGGTCCTCGCCCATGTCGCGGAAGTTCACCACGTCCAGACCGAAGTATTCCTTGAACAGCTTCTGGCCGATGGGAGAAAGGGGCTTGTTGTTCACCCACATGCGCGCCAGAGGGCCAACTTCCATGGGCTTGCCGTTGTAGAGGGGAGCCTTGACGAAGCTGTAGGCGCCCTTCTTGTCCACCTCAAGCACGTTCTCGCCCTTGGTGAAGGGCTGGCCGGACGTGGAATCGGCAAACCACGAATACTTCACGTCCTCGGTCACCTTGCGCACGTCGAAGGGCATATCCTTGCCGTCCTGATACGCGCCGGGCTTGAAGAGGTAGTCCTTGCCCTCGTCGTCGAGCGGGAAGACGCCCACGCACAGCGCGTTGCGGTAGCCCTGCCCGAAGGTGCCGAGGTCCTTGTACTGGCTGCCCACGAGGTAGACGACGGGGAGATATTTTTCCTCAATGAACTTGCGGACCTTCTTGAAGCGGGCCGCGTATTCGACGAGCTTTTCCTTGGTGGGGATTTCCGCCGCGCCGCCCGCGAGGATGCCGTGCACATGCGGCATACGGCCTCCGAAAAGGGCAACCATCTCATGGCACACGGCGCGCACTTCCAGCGCCTCCACGTACTGGTCGACGCCCACGGCGTTGACCTCCGGAGACAGACGCAGGTCGGGCTTGGCGTAGCGCGGCATGAAGGGCGCAGTGTCCGGCCCCTGAATGAAGTCCTGACCCGCCAGATGATAGAAATGCAGCAAGTGGGACTGGAGATAGTTGGCGCCGAGGATCAGGTTGCGGGTGGCGCGTCCGTTGGGGGGGACGGCCGTGCCGCTGGCCTTTTCAAGGGCGATGCTGGCGGCCGTGGCGTGCGCGGTGGGGCAGACGCCGCAGATGCGCTGGACGATCTGGGCCGCATCGCGGGGATGGCGACCGCGCAGGATGGACTCGAAACCGCGGTACATGCCGCCGGTGAGTTTCGCGTCCACGACCTTGCCGTTTTCGACCACGACCTCGGCCTTGAGATGGCCCTCGATACGGGTCACCGGATCAATGGCTATCGTGGTTTTCTTCTGGGTATCTTCTGCCATAGGGTGGCTCCTCAAAGCGACTTCGCGAGACGTTGGGATAAAGACGCGATCCCGTGGGATCGCCCCGGCCCGGAAAAGGGCCTGAAGCCGTTTTCATTTTGAAACGGCTCCGGCCACACGCAGGTGTGGCCCGCCACAACGTGGCGTGGATTCTGCCAAAAACGACCTTTTTTGGCAGAATGCCAACGTTGACTTTTGTAAAAGGTCAACGTTCATCTGCTCTAGTTGACGTAGAAGGGGGACTGCCCGTCGGGGAACTTCGGAGAGGTGCACCCGATGCAGGTGGCGTTGTTGACGCACCAGTTGACCCCGTTGTTCCACTTGCGCTCGAAGGAGTCGCACGCGCTGCGGGGGCCCTTACAACCCACGCTGAAACGGCAGCCTTCCTTGTCGCTCATGGATTTGACCATCTGCCCGGCTTCAAATTCGGAGAGATGGGGGCAGTTCATGTGCACGTTCTTGAAGAAAGCCTTGGGCCGCCCGTTGTCGTCGAGGCCGTGCTTGACCAGAAGATTGAGGCTGTTGGTGGCGAGCGCCTGAAGCCCGAGGCTGATGGTGCCGACGATCCAGTCAGGATGCGGCGGACAGCCGGGGATGTTGATCACGGGCGCGGGGATGCCTTCCTTCTTGAGGTAGGCGGAAACGCCCATCGCTTCGGTTTCGTTGCCCTTGCCCGCGGGGATGCCCCCGTAGGCCGCACAGGTGCCGATGGCGAGGACGGCGGCGGCGTTGGCGGCCAGCGCCTTGGTCAGCTCGGTCATGGTGATCTCGTGATGCCCGGCTTCGGCCACCACGCAGCACTTGCCGTCATAGGCCACGGGAATCGCGCCCTCCACGGCAAAGATGTACTGGCCTTTGAACTTTTCGGCCACGCGCATCATATGCTCATAGGCGCCCTCGCCTTCCCCGCCCATGACCGTGGGGTGAAATTCGAGGCTGATGATTTTCAGCAGCACATCCGCAATACTCGGGTGGACGCTGTTGAGCAGCGTCACCGAGCAGCCGGTGCACCCCTGTCCCTGCACCCAGAACACGGGGGGACGTTCGCCACTGAGCGTCTGGGCCAGCGCCTCATGGATGGCGGGGTGGAACATTTGGGAAACCCCCAGCCCGGCCACCGTGCCCGAGCACAGTTTGACGAAATCTCGTCTGGAAAGAGCCATTGCTGCCTCCTTGATAAAGGCATGTTAAAACATACGGATATCGATATGCCTTCGGACATGCCCTCCCCTAACGGACAACATGCGACCTGCGGCAAGAGATTCTAAGTGTATTATACAGCGGGGGAAAACGTGTCAATCCGCCGGGGCGCAATCGTAGCACATTATTTTTTAATAGTAACACGAAGACGCCGCCACGTACCCCGGGGAGGAAGCCTCCTCCCGGTTATCAGATGTATTCCATTCGTACGCAGGCGGAGACGCCCGCAGGTCCCCCGGTACCGGGGCTGGAAACGGGAAACATAGGCGGGAAGGCCCCTTGCACGGCGATGGGCAGTACGAGGTTCCGAAAAGGTCGTACAGGGGGAAACAAGCCCATCTATCCGGGCTTGCATGGCGGACGGAGCCGATGATGCGCGCCTCAGAAATCGGGCACGCGCCGAGGCGACGCGAGGCGCCGTGAGGAATCGGCGGCGGGACAGGAAGCGGCCAGATGGCGGGAAAAACGGGTGGAACCTTACGCCTTGCCGCCTTCCTCCGGCCCACGGAAATGCCGCCGGGTGAGGGCGAAAAGCACCGCACCCACGGCCAGCGTGCACAGTTCGGCGCAGGGAATGGCCGCATAGACCCCCGCATTGCCAAAGAGCGCGGGCAGCAGCATGAGGAAGGCCACGGGGAAAATCAGGCCGCGCAGGATCGCCACTAGCGCCGAGGCCCCGGCCATGTGCATGGCCGTGAAGAGACTCGCCAGCGCCATGTTCGGCCCGCTGAACAGGAAGGCCACCTTGAACCAGTCCATGAAATCGAGCGTCACCTCGCCCACCTGCGCGTCCCCGGGCAGGAAAATCTCAATGAGCAAGTCGGGATACAGGGCAAAGGCGGCGTAGAGCACAAGGCCGATGCCGAAGACGATGCCGAGTGCCAGCGCGAAGAAACGGCGCACCCGGGCGAAATTGCGCGCCCCGAAGTTCGCGCTGACCAGCGGCGTGAGCGAATCGCTGACCGCATAGCAGGTCGAGCTTCCAAACCACGCGGCGTAGTTGATGATAGTGAAGGAAGCCACCCCGTAGGGGCCGATGCGCTCGATGAGTATCCAGTTGATCAGCATGATGACAATGCCGATGGAAGCCTCGTTGATCAGTTCGGAACTGCCGTTCCACGCGGCGAGCGCCATTTCCCGCCATTCCCCGAGCTTGCGGGTGAAGCGCAGCTTGGCGGAACGGCCAAAGAAATGCGCCAGCAGCACGCCCGACGAAATGACGTAGGCCGTGCCCGTGGCGTAGGCCGCCCCCTCGACCCCCAGTCCCAGCCCGGCGATGAAGGCGGCATCAAGCAAGATGTTGATGACGGCGCTCAGCATGAGCCCGCCGGAAGCCAGCGAGGGCCTGCCGTCCACGCGTACGAAATAGGACAGCGCAAGGCCCGCCGGAATGATCGGCCCAAAGAACATCAGCCCGCGCAGGTACGCTTCCGCAGGCTGCACGAGGCCGCCCTCCGCACCGAGGAAGAGGACCAGTTCGTGGCTATAGACGAGCGTGGCGAGAGCCACGGCGGAACTGATCACGCCAAGGGTCACCAGCGTCTTGGTGAAGACGGCGCAGGCCGCGTCGGTCCGGCCTTCCCCGAGATATTTCCCCGCGCGCACCGCGCCGCCCGCCGCCAGCATCACACTGATGCTGAAAAAGAACGAGTATACGGGCATAACCAGATTCAAGGCCGCCAGCGGCAGCGCGCCGACATAACGGCCCACAAAAAAGCCGTCCACCACCGCCGCCGAGGACATGGTGAGCATGGCGAGCGTCCACGGAATGCAGTAGCGCAAAAACGTCCACACGACAGGGCCGCGCAACATGAGATCAAGACCGTGCATGGGAATCCTCAAGAGCATGTTTGGGAGGAGAAGGGGCCTCTTCGAGGCTTCCCTCCTCAAGCCCCTCCCCTGTGCCCCATCGGGGGAAAACGGGAAGGCGGCGCGCAGGGGCTTCTTGCAAGGAAGGCTTCCGGCGGGGATGGGGAACCGTCGCCGGAAACAAGGCCCGGACAACGAAAAAAAGAGCGCGTCGGTCGTGAGGCGACGGGCGCGCGGTTCCATTTTCTACCCCATTCCAACCTAAAGGTCACGCGCTTTCGGCCACGAAAAAACAATTCTCATCCCTTTCCCGTGCGGCTTTCCAAGGCGGGAAGCGTCTTTTTCAAACGTGGGAGAGGCAGGAATGGCTACAAGGGTTTCTTTGTGCTGAGGAAAGGCGGCGCACTGGAGCGGCTGCCGGAAAAGGAAATGGTTTCAAAGAAAGCCCGGAAAAACGGCTTTTCCGGGCTTTCTTTTTCCGCTCTGGTTCCGAGAGAAGCTAAAAACGCAGGTTCCCTTGCTTCAGGGGCCGCCTGTCAAAAAGGCAAACCTAGTCCGCCGTCTTGAGCTGTTCCCAATACTTCTCGTAGAGTTCCCGCGCCTTGCCCACGTCGAGCGTCACTTCGCCGCGCGCCATTTCCTCGGGATCGAGGACGATGACCTTGCTCTGCGCGTACTCGGGCTCCAGAATCTTCTCGGCGGCCTTGTTGGGCGTGGAGTAGTTGAATTCCTCAACGCAGAGCTTGGCGACTTCGGGGCGCATCAGGTAGCTGATGAACTTGTAGGCGTTTTCCTTGTGCTCGGCCCCGGCGGGGATGGCGAAATTGTCGAGCCAGATCATCAGCCCTTCCTCGGGCACGATGAATTCGAGATCGGGGTTTTCCTGCATGGCGATGAAGGCGTCGCCGTTCCACGAAAGCCCCGCCGTCACCTCCTCGCTGATGAACGCCTGCTTGGTGGCGGTCACGTCAAAGACGCGCACGGAAGGCTTGAGGGCCTTGAGCCATTCGTAGGCGGCCTTGATCTCGTCGGGGTTGGTGGTGTTGATGGAATAGCCGAGCGCCTTGAGCGCCACGCCGAAGGTGTCGCGCAGGTCGTCGGAGAGCAGCACCTTTCCCTTAAATTCGGGGCGGGCCAAATCCTTCCAGCTCTTGATGGTGGAAACGTCCACGGCCTTCTTGTTCACGAGCAGGCCCACCGTCCCCCACATGTAGGGGATGGTCAGCGCGTTGCCCTTGTCGAAAGGCTGGTCGAGGGACAGGGGATCGAGGTTCTCAAGCCCCGTAATGCGGCTCTTGTCCAGCGGGGCGAGCAGGCCGTCCCGGGCCATCACCTCCACGAAGTAGCCCGAGGGGACAATCAGGTCGTAGCCCTTGCCTCCGAGGAGCTTCAGTTTCGCGTACATGGCCTCATTGGACTCGTAGGTCGAGAGGACCACCTTGATGCCCGTCTCCTTGGTGAAGCCGTTGACGACCTCCTGCGGGATGTATTCCGACCACGAGAAGACATTCAGGACCTTTTCCTCTTCCGCCCAGGACGGGGAAGCCGCCAGCAGCAGCGCAACAAGCGCGACAAGAAAGGTTTTCACGCCGATTTCCTTATGCGTTGAGGGTGAACGTGAGACGGTTTCCCTCTCAGCCCTTGCGGGGGCGGGAGAGGAAAAAGGCCAGCACGACGAGGACGATAGTGACGCAGAACATGATCGCGGACAGGGCGTTGACGTCCGGCTTCACGCCGAGGCGAACCATGGAATAGATGCGCAGGGGCAGCACCTCGAAGGTCGGCCCGGCCACGAAAAAGCTGATCAGCACGTCGTCCATCGAGAGCGTGAAGGCAAGAAGCCACCCCGCGACCACGGCGGGCATGATCGCCGGAAGGATCACGTACCGGAACGCCTGCGCCTCGGTCGCGCCGAGATCGCGCGCCGCCTCCACCAGATGCTCGTCGAATTCGGCCAGCCGCGCCAGCACGGTCAGCGCCACAAAGGGGAGGCCGAGCGTGGTGTGGGCGATGAGCATGGTCAGAAAGCCGAGAGGGATGTTTACCCAGATGAAGAACATGAGCAGGGAAATCCCCATGACCATTTCTGGCGACACCGTGAGCACGTAGAGGGATGCGTGCAGCAGCCGACGCCCGGGAAAGCGCGTGCGCTTGAGGCACAGGGCGGCCAGAACGCCCAACAGCGTGGCAAAGGAGGCCGCCAGCGCCGCCACCGCGAGCGTGTTGACCACGGCGTCCATGAGCGCGGCGTTGCCGAAAAGCAAGGCGTACCACTTGAGGGTGAAGCCCTTCCACGTCGACGTGTATTTGGCGGCATTAAAGGAATAGGCCACCACCACGAAAATGGGCAGGAACAGAAAGGCGTAGACCAGCCACATCCAGATTTTGCCGAGCGCGCGCATCATTCCGCCACCCCGTCCCCGCGGTCGCGCGAGGCGGCCCGCCGGTTGGCTATTCTGTACACCACGATGAGCAGCGCCAGCAACACGGTGAGAATCGTGCTCGCCGCCGCGCCGAGAGGCCAGTCGCGGGCCACCATGAACTGATTCTTGATGAAGTTGCCGATGAGCATGCTTTTGGCCCCGCCGAGGATTTCCGGGATGTAGAAGGCGCCCAGCGAAGGCAGGAAGACAAGCATCGATCCGGCGACGATGCCGGGGAGCGTCAGCGGCAGGGTGACGTGCCAGAAGGAGCGCAGCCCGTTGGCCCCGAGATCGCGGGCCGCGTCGAGGAGACGGCTGTCGAGCTTCTCGATGGAGGCGTAGAGCGGCAGGACCATAAAGGGCAGGAACGTATACAAGATGCCCATGAAGACCGCAAAATCGCCGTACATGAGCGAAATGGGCTTTTCCGTAAAACCGGCCCAGACCAGAAAGGTGCTGATGAGGCCGTTGGCCTTGAGGATCAGGATGAGGGCGTAGGTGCGGATAAGCGAGTTGGTCCAGAAGGGGATGATCACGAGCAGCAGGAGCCACGGCTTGAGCCGCGCGCTCGCCCGGGCGATGCGGTAGGCGAAGGGATAGCCCACAAGAAGGCAGGCCACGGTGCTCAGAAAGGCCAGCCACAGAGAATCCCACAGGATTTTCAGGAACATGGGATCGAGCAGGCGCAGGTAGTTGTCCAGCGTGAAGCGGGGCAGGACGAAATCCTGCTCGCCCCGCGTGAGCACGGTGACCACCAGAAGGCCGAGATTGGGCAGCAGCGCGAAGAGGCAGAGCCACAACGCCGTCACGCCGATGGAAAAACGGCTGAAAAAGGCCCTAGTCTGCTTCATACGGCAACACCACTTCCCACCCGTCAACCCACGTCACGGCCACGCGCTCCCCGTGGTTGTAGCTGATTTCCGCGTCGTCCTCGTTGAAGAACTCGGCCACGGAAAGGGTTTCGCCGTTGTCGAGGGCGATGGAAATGTCCACGGTCGCGCCCTTATAGACGGTTTCCTCAATGCGTCCGGTCAGATAGGGGCCATCGGGCCGCTCGTCGCCGTGCGCGTAGATGCGGATGTCCTCGGGCCGCAGGAGGACGTTCACCCGGTCCCCGACCGCGAAGGTACGGGGTGTGCGCAGCGTGAAGCGCCGCCCGCTGATGTCCGCGATGTAGGCGCCCTCCCCCAGCACGGACATGATCCGGGCGGGGAGGATGTTGATCTCGCCCACGAAGCGGGCCACGTAGAGATTGGCGGGCTCCTCGTAGATTTCCTGCGGGGTGCCGATCTGCTCGATGCGGCCCTGATTCATGACCACCACACGGTCGGACATGGCAAAAGCCTCTTCCTGATCGTGGGTGACGAAGACGAAGGTGATCCCGAGGCGGCGCTGGAGGCGCTTGATCTCAAGCTGCATGGCCCGGCGGAGCTTGTAGTCAAGCGCGCTGAAAGGCTCGTCAAGGAGGAGCACCAGAGGCTTGTTGACCACGGCGCGGGCGATGGCCACGCGCTGCTGCTGACCGCCGGAAAGCTGGTGCGGGCGGCGGTCCGCGTACTGGTCAAGATGCACCATGCGCAGGGCCTCCATGACCCGGCCCGCGATCTCCTCTTTGGGACAGCCCTGCATCCGCAGCCCAAAGGCTACGTTGTCGCGCACGCTCATGTGCGGGAAAAGGGCGTAATTCTGAAAGACGGTGTTGACCTGCCGCCGTTCCGGGGGGATGTCGTTCATCCGTCCGCCGCCGATGAGCACTTCCCCGGAATCCGGGCTCTCAAAACCGGAAAGGATGCGCAGGATCGTGGTCTTGCCACAGCCGGAAGGCCCGAGCAGGGTCAGAAATTCGCCATTGCTGATGCGCAGATTGATGTCTTCCAGCGCGCGGGTATCCTCAAAGGATTTGTCCACGCCCCTCAATTCGATGATGCTGTCCTGTCCGGCCATGCTTCCCGCCTGCCTCCCTGTCCCTGTTGCCGCCGCCCTCACGCCGGGCCGAAGCGATCCCCCTCCCGGAGAAAACATACCGCCCCGAAGCGGCGTTTTTCTCAAGAAAGGTTCCGCGCCATCACGTTTCGCCGAAAAACCTCTTCCGCAGGCGGGGCCCCCGGAAAACGGGGCTGCCCTCTCCGGCCGCGCCCGCCGCAGCCTCAAGGCCGCCGTGCGGCCCAAAGCCGAGGACCGTGTCTTTCCCGCATCCTGTACATGAGCGGGGTCAAAGGGTCAAGAAAAGCCCCTCGTATTTTCTAATATGTAACATACCGTCCATTCAGGAAATGAGTATCATGAACCCCTCTCTTCCGCCGCCGGGCCGAAAAAAAGACTTGTCATCCGTCTTCGTTCGAGCTAAGAAGGGCTTCTTCACGGGATGTGGCTCAGTCTGGTAGAGCGCTGCGTTCGGGACGCAGAGACCGCGCGTTCAAATCGCGCCATCCCGACCAGAAAAATCAAGCCCTTATGAGATATGCTCATGAGGGCTTTTTCTTTTCCCGGCACCGTTCCCAGCGTGCACGGCCAAATGGGGTAGAAACGCTTCACCCGCAATTCACACAGGCCGAAGTCCCGCTTTCCACGCCGTGCCAACATCTTTTCGCCAACAGGGAAAGACATATCCTAAAAAGAAGGATGGCAAGGGCTGAGAACACCCGCCGCCCGCATGTGGGCACGTCCCTTGGGATTCGAGCATCCACTTTTAGCGCCCCCGTTAGGATTGGTACCTCTCACCGGGGCAACCGCTTGAGAGGTTCAGCACGTGGCCCAACACAGCCGCTCTACCCACAACCACCAGAAGCGCCGCGATGTCCTTCTCGCTCGTTCGGCATTGTTCCCTTGTCTCAGCCACCATAAGCGACGCGATGTCCCGCAAAAAGTGCGGCAGAGAATAACCTTGCACATTGCCCCTATCGAAATGGTCTTTCCCGCAAGAAAGAAGCCTTTTTATTCAGCGGGATATGAGGATATCATCATCCCGTTGAGGATGGCAGTCCGTTGGACTGACAGAGGGGAAAACTCGTAAAAGGGGCATTGCCGCCATCTTACTTGGCAAAGAATCCCGGCCCATTGCTCCTTTCGGAAGGCGTCCCCCACGCCCCGCGCATTCCATAGCCACACCCTCATGACAAGGCCGCACCTCCGGGAGCTATCAGGTGTAAAGGGTCATAATCGGCTTATCCTCGGCAGCAGCGGCAACCCGCTTCACCGTCTCCCGCGCCGCCCTCGCCATGCTGCCGTGGCTCCCCGCACCACACCCAGAAAAGGCGCTCAGACCCCCTCTTCCTGCGGGGGACGCAGCGAATCGGCGTGCACGGCCAGCCACAGGCAGGGCGAGCTTGTGTACGTCACCCGATGCCTGAGGCCGCGGGGAAGAAACAGGCTTTCCCCGCGCCCGAGCGTCGTTTCATGGCCGTCCTCATAGCCCAGCCGGGCTTCGCCTTCGAGCACCACGACCCACTCGTCCCAGTCCTGATCATACCATTCGCCCTCGGGCGTGACCTGCCCGTTGGAAACGATGCGCTCAACGCGCACGCTCCCCGAGCCGAGGGCCAGCGTTTCAAACCGTTCCGGCCCTTCGGGAGAGGGCAAGGCGGCGGGGTCCGCCGCGTACAGGCCGCCGATACCGCTCATACGGGACCTCCTCTGCGGGCCAGCCCCACGGCGGCCCGAAAAATCGTCTGTTTAAGGAGCGTTAGACATTTGACACCTCACGCCGCCGGGCGTAGGGAGGCCATATCCGGTCCTCTTGTACCGCTCACGATATCAAAAAGGAGAACAATCATGCGCTTCCCGAAAGCATTGCTTATGGCGGGCATCCTTGTCCTCGGCCTCGGCGTTCACGCGCAGGCCGCCGACTACGTCACGCAGAAAGCCGGCAACGTCTCCATCGACCTCCCCAAAGGCTGGGAGGTCGCCCCCAAGGACTTCATGGCCAAGCTCGCCAGCTCCAACCCCAACATCCTCCTGCTGGCGCAGGGCCCCGACAACGGTTTCCCCAAGCTGACGGTGGTCAAAAGCCCCGATCCGGCGACGCAGGCGCAGTTCAAGGCGCTTGACGCGGCCCAGCTCGACGCCCTGTGCAAGGGCTTCAACGCCAACATCGCCGCCCGCTTCGGGGACAAGCTCAAGGCCACCTGCGAAAAGGTCAAGGGCGGCAGCGCCGCTGCGCTTTCCACCCGGATGACGCTTCCCGCCGAAGGCAAGACCCCCGAGCTGACCAACATCAACTGGTCCTACCCCAACGGCGGCAACGGCGTGGCCGTCAGCGTCATGTTCCCGAGCAAGGACAACGCCAAGTACACGGGCGAGGTCATGAAGACCCTCGGCTCGGTCAAGTTCGCCAAGTAGACGCCTTTGCCGCGTCTCCGGCCATCCTTTTGAAAAACAGCGAGGTTTCCCTCGCTGTTTTTATGTCGGAATCCGAAAGGCTTCCCTTTTGCTTCGCGTGCCGCGAAAAAGAGGGAAGCCCCTTTCTGGCGCTAAAACTCCAGCGAGCCCGGCGTGCGCGGGAAAGGCAGCACGTCGCGGATGTTGGAGATGCCGGTGAGCATCATGACCAGCCGCTCGAAGCCCATGCCGAAGCCCGCATGGGGCACGCTGCCGAAACGCCGCAGGTCCAGATACCAGCCGTACTTGGCCGGGTCCTGACCCAGTTCGCGGATGCGGCTTTCCAGCAAGTCAAAGCGTTCCTCGCGCTGGCTGCCGCCGATGAGTTCTCCGATGCGGGGCACCAGCACGTCCATGGCGGCCACCGTTTCCCGGTCGTCGTTCTGACGCATATAAAAGGCCTTGATACCCTTGGGGTAATCGTAGACGGCCACCGGGCGCTTGAAATGCTCCTCGGCGAGGAAGCGCTCATGCTCGGTCTGAAGGTCAAGGCCGAAGCGGGCCGGATACTCGAAACTCTTGCCGCTCGCCTTGAGGATGTCGATGGCCTCACGATAGGAGCAACGGGCGAAGGGCTGCGCCACCATGCCTTTCAGCCGTTCCACCAATCCCTTGTCCACAAAACGGTCGAAAAGATCGAGGTCGTCCGCGCGGCGTTCCAGCACCCGCCTGATCACGAAGCAGGTCAGGTTCTCGGCAAGGTCCATATTGTCGTTGAGATCGGCAAAAGCGACCTCGGGCTCGACCATCCAGAACTCGGCGGCGTGGCGCGGCGTGTTGGAATTTTCAGCCCGGAAAGTCGGACCGAAGGTATAGACCTTGCCAAGGCCGAGAGCGAGGCATTCGGCCTCAAGCTGACCGGAAACGGTCAGGCTGCATTCCTTGCCGAAGAAATCCTCCGCAAAGGGGTTTTCGCCCGCCTTCACGGGGGCGTTGGGCGGCAAGGTGGTCACGCGGAACATCTCGCCCGCCCCCTCGCAGTCGGAGCCGGTCAGGATGGGCGTGTGCACGTAATAAAAGCCGTTGCCGTGGAAGAAGTCATGCACCGCTTGCGCGGCCTCGGCCCGGATGCGGAAGGCCGCCCCGTATTTGTTGGTGCGCACGCGCAGATGGGCGATGGTGCGCAGGAATTCGTCGGAATGACGTTTTTTCTGGAGCGGATAGGTTTCGGGATCGGCCAGACCGAAAACGGTCATGTCCGTGGCGCGGACTTCCCATTTCTGCCCCTTGCCGGGCGATTCCACCAGCTCGCCGCTGACGGCGATGCAGGCTCCCGTATTCACCCCTTCCAGCTTGTCCCATGCGGCCGTGCCCTCGTCCACGATGCACTGGATGTTGCCGAGGCAGGAACCGTCGTTCAGTTCCAGAAACGAAAAACCCTTGGCGTCGCGCCGGGTGCGGACCCAGCCTCCAATCCGTAGTTCCGGCATGGCCGCCGGCGCATTGAGCGCCTCGGCTATAGATGTACGCAACATGACTCCTCCTGATGCTTAGAGAGTTATTTTTTCAGGTTCGCCCGGATGAATTCGATGACGACCGGCAGAACGGAAACGATGATGATGCCGTAAATGACGACGCTGAAATTGTTTTTGACGACCGGGATATTGCCAAGGAAATACCCCGCCGAAACCAGCCCGGCCACCCACAGGATCGCCCCGGTGATGTTGAAGGACAGGAATTTCACGGGGCTCATGAGTGCGATGCCCGCCACAAAGGGCGCGAACGTCCGCACGATGGGGATAAAGCGGGCCAGAATGATGGCCTTGCCGCCGTGACGCTCATAAAAGGCGTGCGCCTTGAGAAGATGCTGCTTATTAAGAAAGCGCGTCTCCCGGCTGAAAATGCTCGGCCCCACATGACGGCCTATTTCATAGTTGACGGCATCCCCCAGAACGGCGGCGCCCAGCAGCACGGCCATACACAAAGGGTAGCTGAGATGCCCGGCCCCGGCCACGGTCCCGGCTGCGAAAAGCAGGGAATCCCCGGGCAGAAAGGGCGTCACCACCAAGCCCGTCTCGCAAAAGACGATCAGAAAAAGGAACGCATAAAGCCATGCGCCGTATTCGGCCACCAGCGCAAAAAGGTGCTGATCAATATGCAGGACAAAAGAAACGCCCTGCTCCAGCAAAGAGATTTCATCCATCGCTCGTATCCCTAAGGGAAGCTACAGATTGAAAAAGGTTTGGAAAACGCCGTACAGGATACGGAGAGAGCTATGGAGAATCAAGCCCCGCGCGTCCTCGCGTCCCGAGGCATTCCTTCTCCGCCGTCCTTGAAAAAATCTTTCAACGGCGCATAATTAAAGAGAGCCCCTTATGGTCCGGCCTTGCACAGCTTCTCCATTTCCCCTAAGGTTATAAGGGAAAAGCGGTCGGTGGCGAAGCTTTTTCCCTGTCATTTCCTCGCCGTGTCCCCTGCCCAGAGAGGTGGTCCCTTTCTTTTTCAAGCAAGCCGTTCCTTCACTTCGCGGTCACTGCACATTTTCTCATACCCTTTTCGCATTCCCTTCCAGGGAGGCCCTGATGGAAAGCACGATAAAAGACGCCCTCCGCCTGACGAATCATCCCGTCGCGGAGATCAAAACGGATGAAGCCCCGGAAAACGCCCTCAGCTTCAAGAAAGGCTCCCGGGGTTGCGTCATCGCGCTGCTCGTGGCTGCCTCAAAGGGGCGAACGGTCGCCTTTTCCGAAGACACCTGCGGATGCCCCGGCGGGAAAGTAGGATTGGGATTTGGCCGTTTTGAGCCCGGAGGCATCGAATATTTTCTTTCCACCGGAGGAATCGGCCCTCGGCCGGGCGAATTCTATAAAAAATCCCCCGAACTGGCACGGGCGTTCATCGAGGGACTGCCGCACGTGGCAATGAAGAAGTACCTCCTTTTTAAGCCCCTCGATGAAGTGAAACCCCACGAATCGCCCGAAGCCGTGGTTTTTCTCGTGAATCCCGATCAGCTTTCCGCGCTGGTCACGTTGGCCAATTACGATCAGCCGACGCAGGACAACGTTCGGATATGTTTCGGCAGCGGCTGCGCTCAGGCCATCCTCTATGCCCTCAAGGAAGCGGAGGAAGGAAAAAAACGCTGCATACTCGGCCTCACCGATCCCTCCGCCCGCAAATGCCTCGACAAGGACATCCTTTCCCTGAGCATACCCTATGGCCGTTTTCTTGAACTCGAAAATCAAGCGGAAGAATCCTTCTTGACCAAGGCGACGTGGAACGAGATCGCCCACAGGCTCTAAGACGAATTTTAGGCGTAAAAAAACTTGACTTCCGCATCGGAACCCGCTAGTAAAACGCCCTGTATTGACGATCCGTCAATCGCCAGCATAGCTCAGCTGGTAGAGCAACTGATTCGTAATCAGTAGGTCCACGGTTCAAATCCGCGTGCTGGCTCCAGAGATTACAAGGGGTTACATCAAAAGATGTAACCCCTTTCTCGTGACTGTCCGCAAAACTGTCCGCAAACTGTCCGCACGGCCTTTTTACGGCTAGGAAATTTTGCTCCTTGTTTGGGAAAATACAGTAACATGCGGACACACAAGGCTTTCCCCCCCTGCCGCTTATTCTCCTTCTCTTCGTTGCTCCCGCAATACGCTACAATACGCAGCATGTTCAGCCATCATCCCCTCTCAAAAATAAAGGCCAGCAGCAAGAAAGAAGGGCCGGATTGCACCCCTTCTGAGATGGCATAAAACACCCCCAAAAAAGGCCGCAGGTTTGGTGTGGGTGAGTGCGTTCTTTCCCGGCGCTGCCTTCGGGCAAAAAGAAAGGGCATGGTATCGTTCCATGCCCTTCATCCCCTCCGGGTGCCGTCAGGCGGCCTGTTCTTCCGTCAGGCGTTCGACCGTGCACCGTGCGTACTCTTCCGAACGTTCAATGTTGATGCTCTTCCGTCCCGTCTGACTGGCCGCAAGAGCGGTCATTCCTCCCCCCGCAAAGGGGTCTAAAATTGTCTCTCCGGCGTGATTTCCAGTAGCTCCCGCACCAAGCCGATGGGCTTGCTCATGTGGTGGTTTTTCTTCTTGTGGTCAACCGTGTATCGGCAAACTCCGGGCAGTCGTGCATTGTCTTTGACGGTGTGGAATGCGGAGCGGTAAGGGGCCCCTCTCCGGGCCGACAGCAGGACGAACGCCGTGGCGCTGGCGGGCAACACAGTTACGGACGCTTGTTCGGGACTCAAGCGACGACGCTTGAATGCAGCGTCCCCACATTTCTCCACGCCGAATCAGCAGCCTTAATCGGGAAAAAGGCGCAGGCCGCGTTCCGGGAATGGTTTCCGGCCAGAAACACAGGACAGTGATTGAGAAAGGGACCTTGGCCGTCAGCCCATTCAGACCTAAAAACGCGGCTTTGCGGTTCCTTCTCCCCTCTCTGGCACCGTTTCGCTAAAAATACGCATCCATTCCACCATGTCCCGCAGCCCCTCTTGACGCGCCACTCCCCCTCCCGTATTATACGCTAAATTTCACAAATTCTGCCTGCGGAAGTGCCTATGTTCCGTCTCTCCCTCACTCATAAAGCGATCTATACGCTCATCGTATTCACGCTTTTCTGTTGTGTGGGACACTTGACGGCTGAGCGGACGCAGCGGGCGGACACGGCTGCCATTTCCGCGCCGTTTCAGGAGGGTGGGGCGTATCTGATGGAATCCAAAACCCCGTCGCCCAACACGGGCACACGCGGGGAAAAGGACTATCAGCCTTTCCTCTTCCTCCTCTTGGGGATCATCCTCTACTCAATGGCGGAGAAGTCGCGCCGCCGTTCCCTGCCCAACAGCTTTCTTCCCCGGCTTTCCGACTATTACGGAATGCTTCCTCTCCCCTTAGCCCCTCCCTCGTCTTTTTCACCCGCCTCCTGAGCGTTTTCTGCCGTCTTTTGGACGTGAATCCGTGCGCGCCGCCCTCTTTCAGCCGCGGCCGCCCTTCCGACGTCCGTAAGCCGTAATCCGCTTTCCCAAGCGTACCCTCAAGGGAACGACGCCCCGTGTCCGGTTTTCCCCGGTGCCGCCCCGTCCGGGCGGATCAGGGAAGCCCCCGCTGCGGCCTTCCGGATTCCGGCCTTGCATTGCCAACACAAGGATACGCGCGTGAAAAAGATACTGCTGGCCTTTCTGGATCATTTCGAGAGCTATATATGCCAGTTTTTGCTGGTGTTCTTCGTCGTCGTCATCTTCATGCAGATCATCCTCCGCCAGATCGACATGTCCCTGCCGTGGACGGAGGAAATCGCCCGATTCGCCTTTATCTGGTTCATCCTCTTCGGAGCCTGCTACGCCACGCGGCTTTGCGCCCTCAACCGTGTGACCGTGCAGTTCTCGCGGGCTCCCAAATGGGTGGGCGACCTCTTCCTTTTCATCGGAGACGTCATCTGGTTCGGCTTTTCCCTCGTCATGGCGTGGGAAGGCTACGTAGCCGTGCTTGATCTCGTGGAATTCCCCTACGCCACGCCCGCCCTCGACTGGGATTTGGGTCTGGTCTACCTCGTTTTCCCCCTCAGCTTCCTGCTCATGGCCATCCGCATCGTACAGGTGAACGTCATCAAGTTCATTCTGAAGGAGGAAATCCTCGATCCTGATCAGGAAGCCATCAAGGAAAGCCAAAAGACCCTTACCGACGAAGGAGGCAAGGCATAATGGAAGCGTTGACCCCCGCCGGCATCGGCCTCATGCTCTTCTGCATCTTTTTTGTGCTGCTGCTCATCGGCAGCCCGATCATGGTCGCGCTCGGCGTCGCCACCATGACCTGTTTCATCGCGCTCGACATCGACCTCAGCATGATGATCGAGCGCGCCTTCGCCTCGTTGACGGCCTTCCCGCTCATGGCTTTGCCCGCCTTCGTCCTTGCCGGCTCGCTCATGGAAGCGGCGGGCGTTTCAAGGCGTCTGGTGCACATCGCCGAAAACATCGTGGGCCCCACTCCCGGCGGGCTCGCCATATCCACCACCCTGTCCTGCGTCTTCTTCGGCGCCATTTCCGGCTCGGGACCGGCCACCACAGCCGCCGTGGGCATGCTCATGATCCCCGCCATGGCCAAACGCGGCTACAACGTCGGCTACGCGGCGGCGGCCACCGCTACGGCGGGCGGCATCGGTATCATCATCCCGCCGAGCATCCCGATGGTCATCTACGGCGTGACCGGCCAGCAGAGCATTTCCAAGATGTTCATGGCGGGCGTCATTCCGGGCATCCTCGTGGCCGTGGCCCTGAGCTGCGCCCACTTCTTCCTCTGCCGGAATCTCAAGACCGACGGGCTGGACTGGTCTTTCAGCACCTTCCTTGCCTCCCTCAAGGACGGATTCTGGTCCGTGCTCGCCCCGGTCATCATCCTCGGCGGCATCTACGCAGGCGTCTTCACGCCCACGGAAGCGGCCATCATCGCCATTTTTTATACCATCATCGTGGGCATCTTCATCCATAAGGAGCTGTCGCTCAAAAGCTTCATGGCGTCCCTGCGCACCACGTCGTGGCTCACCGGGCGCGTGCTGGTGCTCGTCTTCACGGCCACGGCCTTCGGCTATCTGCTGACCTCCTACCGCATCCCGGTAGAGATCGCCAACTGGATACTCTCCTTCACCAACAACGTGTATCTGGTCTGGTTCTTCGTGGTGGTGCTCCTGCTCTTCCTCGGCATGTTCATGGAAACGCTCGCCATCATCATGCTGGTCACGCCCGTGCTGCTGCCCATCATGATGGCCTACGGCGTGGACCCGATCCATTTCGGCATCGTGCTCATCTGCTGCTGCGGCATCGGCTTCTCGACGCCGCCCCTCGGCGAGAACATGTTCATCGCCTCGGGCATCGCCAACGTTTCCCTTGAGGAAATCTCCCTCAAGGCCCTGCCGCTGGTCGCCAGCAACATCCTCGTCATCGTCATTCTGGTTCTCTTCCCCGACATCGTGCTCTTGCTGCCCAACCTCATGGGCGACGGGCTCCAATAGACGGCAAGGGCGGCGGCTTGTTCCGCCGCCCTTCCCTCACCCCGGCCCTGTGAGGTACGGCCCGCTTCAGAAGGCGGGCTTTGGCCGGGCGCGACGCTCCCTTTCGACGCTCCACACGGCCCGCGTCCCTTCCCAAAACGGCCCCCTCACATATACCGCCTTGTAGTCTTTGAATAAAAATCATTTTTCTCAACTAGTTATACTTTTTCACACCCGCACTATCCATTTGACGCCGTCTTGACTATAATGGCGAGGTATCTCTTTTTCCTTTATCCGCATGGCCTCCTGAAAAGTCCGGGCCTTGCGTCCTCCAAAAGGCCGGGCCGGATGAAGGGCGGAGGGTTTTGCCCTTTTCCCGCGCGTCCTTTTCAGGGGTGCGGCATCGGGCGCCCGATGTGACGCTATCCGTTCCGCACCGGGCGGACGCCTTGCGTTCCCCCCTTTCGTCCGGGCGGAAACGGCGGGAAAAGAGAAAAAGGGCCGCACGGTCAGCCACGGAAGAAACCCTGCACGGGCAGGCAACGGCGAAAGGACGCAGGGGTTCCGCGCAAGGCGGCTCCGGAAAAAGAGCGTTCTCCCCTTCTTCCACTTACCATAACGGGACCATGAGGGAAGGCCCCGCGCAAAGGGCCTCGCGACCTTTAACACTGGAAAAACGATGGCACGAAACAGCACGGCTCTGGTTCAGACGTTCGAGAAGGGCTTGCAGCTTTTGGAGTATCTTGTTGAACACAAGGTCGTCTCCGTGACCAACATCGCCAAGCTGATGGGCATCCAGAAAAGCGCGAGCTACCGCTTTCTGAACACCTTGCGGTTGCACGGCTACGTGGAGCAGGACCAGCACAACAACTACATCCTGACCGACAAGATTTCCAAAATGGGCAACGGGATCGTCCCTCGGATGGAATTCCGCCACATCGTTTCCCGTTTCCTCGACGAAGTGTCGAAACGCAATTGCAAGGACGGCGTCTGCAATCTGGGCAAGTGGAACGGCAAGGAAGTGGTCTACGAGGTCCAGAGCGCCAACTTCGAGTACGCGCAATACAGTGTGGGCAAGACCGTCCCCGCCTATTGCTCCGCCCTCGGCAAGGCCATCCTCGCCCATCTCCCGGACGCCGCCGTGCGCACCTACATCCAGCGCACGCCTATGGAAGCCTTTACGGAAAAGACCTGTACGAGCCCCGAGCGGCTCCTCCACGAGCTGGAAGAGACGCGCCAAAAGGGCTACGCGATCATGGACGGCGAACTCTATCTGCCCCTGAAGGGCCTCGCGGTTCCGCTGATCGTGGAGCAGGAGCCCGTCAAATATGCCATCAGCGCCACGCGGACCCTCTATGGCCCCATCGATTCCCTCATCGAGGACATGCTCGTCCCGCTTCAGGAAACCGCGCACGATATTGTGGAATACATGAAATTTTATCATTTCGGCTGATCGCGCCGCAGGACGCCTTGCCGGGCATCGGAAAGGCGCGGCGGCACGAAGACGGAAAGAGCTTCGCCCCGCCGAAAACGTCCCCGCAAAGCCTGAAAAAAGCCCGTGTCCGCAAAAGCGTGGACACGGGCTTTTTTCAGGCGGAAAGGGGCTTGGCTAGCGGATGGCTTCCACCAGAAAGAGGGATATCTGCGGGAAAAGGGTGACCAGCACGAGCGTCAGCACCTGCACGCCGAGGAAAACCCACGCCTCGCGCATGATGAGCCCGATCCTGACCTTGCAGATGGGCGCGGCGATCCAGAGCTGCGGGCCCATCGGCGGCGTCACTTCACCGATGATGGAGCAAAAGACGGCCAGCGCCCCGTAAAGGGAAGGATCGATCCCCAGCGCGTAGACGCTCGGCAGAAAGAGCGGCAGCACGATGACCACCATCGGGAAGCTGGAGAAGAAAAAGCCCATGACCAGCAGGAGGGCCTGCACGGCGAAAAGGAACGTCACCGGCCCGAATTCCAGCCCGATGACCCACTCGCAGATCATCTGCGGCAGGCCCACGTAGCCGAGCACCCGCCCGAAAAGGTCGCCGCCGATAACCAGAAAATAGATCATGCTGCTCAGGCGCACGGTTTCCACCAGCGCGTCCATGAAGACCTTCCACGTCACCCCGCGGTAAACGACGACGCCGAGGATGAGGGAATAGAAGCACGCCACGGAAGCGGCCTGCGTGGGGCTGAAAATGCCGGAATAAATGCCGCCGAGCACGATGAGGGGCATCAGGATGATGGGGAAAGCCTTCTTGAAGGAGTCCATCCGCTCGGCAAAGGTGGCCTTCACGCCGCTTTGATAGCCGCGCTTCTTGGAAATCCATACCGACGTCAGGCACATCAAAAAAGCGGCCAGCAGCCCCGGCCCGACGCCCGCCGCAAAGAGATCGGCCACGGAAACGCGGTTGCTCGCGCCGAAGACAATCATGAAGACGCTGGGCGGGATGACCGCCCCCAGCCCCGCCGAAGTCACCGCGAGCCCCGCCGCGAAGGGCCGCGAATAGCCGGAATCCGCCATCATGGGCACGAAGATGGTCCCGATGATCGCAAGACAGGCCGTTGCCGAGCCGGAAATGGAGCCGAGAAAGGCGGCGAAGATGCAGATGGCCACGGCCATGCCGCCGGGGAGATGCCCGACGAGCCGGTTCATGAAATCGCGCAGATGGCCCATGCCGCCGCTGGCGAGGATGAGGTTGCCTGCCAGAATGAAGAAGGGCATGGCCAGCATGGGATAGCTGCTGATGGTGGTGAAGAAGACCTGCGAGATGTTGCCCAGCGGGAATCCCATGGTATGGATCATGATCGCTATCGAACCGATGCTGAACGTCACCGCAAGCGGCGTACCCAGCAGGAAAAGCACCACGATGGACGAGAGGGCCAGATAATCGAAGAGTTCCATCCCGTTCTCCCGAAATGAAGGGGGGTTCATGGGAAACCGCGCCGACGCCTACTCCCCGGCTTCCTTGTCGGCCTTGGCGTAGCGCGTTCTGACGACCACGATGAGCTGATAGACGGCGAAAAGCGTAAACATGAACATGCCGATGGGCACGCAGCACTCCACGAGCCAGCGGGGTACGGAAATGCAGCGGATGATGTTCATGTTGAAGTCGTAGCATTGCAGCGTGAACACGACGCCCCCGTAGGTGATGACCGCACCGAAGGCGATGGTGGCGAGGCAGTTGACGATCTCGCAAACCTTGCGGGGGACCCCGTGCAGATGGTCGCGGACCATGTCCACGGAGACGTGGTCCCCGTCGGGCAGGATGGGCCCGGCCAGCATCATGACGGCCCAGATGGTCAGCCAGATGGGGATGTCAAACATGAGATCGATGGAGAAATGGAAAACGGAGCGGCAGATGATCTCGGCGAAATTCACGCCGACGCCGATAAAGAAGACGAGCCCCCAGAATTCGATCCATCGCCGCTTCAGACGCAAGAGGAAAGGCGTTTTCATGGGTGTTCCCCCGAGGAGCGTATAACGGTGGGGGTCCGGGGCGGACGGGCCGCCCCGGAGCCAAGAAGGAGAGAGGCTACTTCGCAGAGGCCGCGTTCTTCACGGCGTCCAGCAGGGCGGGGTTGAGGTCCTTCACGAATTCGGCGGTGGACTGCTTCAGGATGCCTTCCCATTCGGCGCGGGCCTCGGGCGTCAGCTTCACCAGGACGGTATCCGGGTTTTCATCCCACCACGTCAGGATTTCCTGCTGACGCTTTTCAAAATAGTCATGCACGTCCGTGCAGGCGATGACGAACTCAAGCGCCTCGCGCTCGGCCTGAGGCAGCGCGTTCCACCACTTGGCGTTGACCACGAGGGCTTGCGGGCACAGCCCGAAGGGGATGGGGAACATGTACTTGGTCAGGCGCGGCAGGTCGTAGTAGGTGTAGCCGAAAATATCGTTGGTCAGCCCTTCGATCATGTTGGTCTGGAGGGCGGAAACGACTTCCGTATAGGGCAGGGCCACGCCGACGAGATCAAGCGCGTTGAAGGCGTTGGAATAAGACTTCTGGCCCGCGTAGCGTATCTTCTGCCCCTTCAGCGCGGCGAGGGAATCGGCGGGGCCGGTCTTGGTCCACAGCCAGAAATTGCCGATGGAGTTGGTCCACTTCAATATCTTGAAGCCCTTGGTCTTTTCCAGCTCTTCCTGCTTGGCCTTCCACACGGGGCTTTGCATCGTGCGCAGGAAGTGCTCGAAATCCTCAAAGACGCCCGGGGCTGTGATCAGCCGCCAGTCGGGATCGAACTGTTCGATGAACTGGGGAAGCGTGTAGGTGAACTGCCCCGCTCCGGTCGCCACGGCGTTGAGCGCGTCGGCGGGCGACTTCACCACGTCGCCGACCCAGCGCATCTTGTACTTCCCGCGCAGAGCGGGATGGTTCTGCATATTGAAGTCGAGCGCCCCGTAGTACACGCCGACGGCCTGCCCTTCGGCATAGGTGGAGGCGGAGCTGTAGGGCTCGGGGAAGAGCAGTTTCACTTCCTTGGGCGCGGCCGCGGCAGAGCCGGCGAACAGGCCGAGAAGAAGCGCGCATACGCCCAGTGTCCGATAGGTGCTCTTGAAAAGCTTCATCCGGTTCCTCCTCATTGAGGGGTTGAGTTATGAAAACATCCCGGGGCTTTTCCCGGCGCATCCGCGTGTTCACGGCGGCGCCATACGGGACGTTCCGACCTTGTGCAGGCAAACCGTATGAAAATCCGTTCTGGTATGCGGGAACCTATATTTTATTTAAAGCAACTCTGTTCTTTTTTTGTGAACATACACCGTAGAAAATAACGTGTCAAGAAAATCCGGCAAAAAACGTGAAAAATTCCACAATGTGCCGGGATGTTTTCCTATCCTTTCCCGTTTTTGACCCGCACGGGCACCCTCGCCCGCCTCCGCCCTCCTTTATCAAAGGCAAGCCCGGAAAAGGAAAGCCGCCTCTCCCCGGAAAGCCCGCGCCTTGACCGCGCCTGTCTTTGAAGTGCGCGCGTGGACGTTGGGGCAGCGCGTGGCACATGCGGAGTTGGGGTGCAGCGATTGGCGAGCCGTTGATGCCGTAAGCGCCCCACAACACCACTTGAGGTGCGGCGAGAGAGTGAGCACCCGCTGGGCGTCCTTGCCTCCGGACAGCGGTGAGAGAGAGGAAATACCGGTGAAAGAGGGACGTGCCCGTTCGGGCAGCGGCCCGCGCGTGAGAGAACAAATTCACCCGCTCCATCGGCATGGGCGCGGCCAGCGCGCGAGGAGAGAGAGAGAGAGAGAGAGAGAGAGAGAGAGAGAGAGAGAGAGAGAGAGAGCCCGGCCCGCGCGCAAGGGGCGGGCTCAGGGACGCACCCAAGCGATCTGTGGAGGGAAAAGGTGGCTTCTCAGGACAAGAAGAAAAAGGCCCGGAGAGGCAAGGACGCCCCGCCCATACACCCCACCCAGATGCCCCGGAACGGTGGCCGAACGGCGCACGCCTGTGCGCCAAGCCCCCTACCGACGGCGAGGAGGCTTGGCGCGTGGCTCTCCGGCCCTTCCGGGATAGCCTAGAGTTCGTGGGGAATGCGGCTGATGATGTCTTCCTGCATCTCCTTGCTCAGCTCGACGAAATAGGCGCTGTAGCCCGCCACGCGGACCAGCAGGGAGCGGTGGTCGTCGGGCCGTTCCTGTGCGCAGCGCAAGACCTCCTGCCCGACGATGTTGAACTGGATATGGAAAAGCCCCAAATCCAGAAAGGTCCGCAGGAACGAAACGAGCCGGAAACGCCCCTCTTCCCCGGCAACCGAGGCCGGGGTAAAACGAACGTTCAGGAGCAGGCCCCCGTCGTAGTCCACATGCGGGAATTTGGACATGGATTTGAGCAGCGCCGTGGGCCCCTTCCGATCCCGCCCCTGACAGGCGGAAATGCCGTCCGCGAGAGGGGAACCCGCCCGACGCCCGGAGGGAAGCGCGCTGACGCTCGCCCCCTGCGGGATGTTGGAGGTGATGGGGATGACGGTCATCATGCGGGGATTGCCGAGCAGCCCACGCGTCTTGCCGAAGGTTTCGGAGAGAAAGGCGGTCAGTTCCCCGGCGAAGGCGTCGGCGTCGTCATCGTCGTTGCCCCACTTGGGGGCCTCCTCAAGGAGCAGCCGCCGCACGTCCGCGCAGCCCTCGAAATCGGCCCGGATCGCCTCAACCAGCCGGGACATGGAGAGCTTCCCCTCCTGAAAAACCAGCTTGCGCACTGCGGCCATCGAGTCGATGAAGTCCCCGAAGCCGTTGGTATTCATGCCCGGCCCCCAGTTGTAGCGGGCTCCACCCTGCATAAGGTGTTTCCCCTTCTCCACGCAGTCGAGCGTGACCAGCGACGCCAGCGGCAGGGGAAGGTGCTCCAGATGCAGACGCTCGAAAAGGCTCATGACGATGGAAAAATGGCGGATGATATGCCCGAGCTGCGCGTAGACGGCCTTGCGGAAGTCGTCGAAGGTACGGAAGGAGGCCGGGTCCGGCGTGCGCAGGCCCACCTGCTCGCCCGTCTTGAGGTGGACGCCTTGCGTCAGGGCGAACTCGATGGCGGAAGCCAGATTGTAATGGCCGCCCGAAGTCCACTGCGACGTCATGCCCGGGACATCGGGCTCCACGCAGCCGTGCAGGGCCCAATCGCGGGCCACGCGGGAGGGTACGCCCTTGCGCATGACCATCATGGTCCCCACCTCGTCGCTGTGGATGGCGGGAAAGCCCGTGCCCGTCTGCACGCATTCCGCGACCTTGAGGAAGAATTCCTCAGGATTCTTGCAGCTGAGGCGCACGGAAAGCGAAGGCTGCGCCATGCGCACGTGGATGGTCGCGTCGAGCATCATGTAGGAGAGCGGATTGACCGCGTCGTTGCCGTCCGCGTCCACGCCGCCCACGCAGAGGTTGTGGAAGGGGCAGTAGCCCGCGTAGTCCCGGGCGCTCTCCTCCGTCTGATACCAGAGCTGCTCACCGAGCTTGATCCACAGGCATTCGAGCAGTTCCTGCGCCGCCTCGTCGCTCAAGAGGCCCGCCTCGCGCTCCCGGAGATAGAAAGGATAGAGATACTGATCAAGGCGGCCTATGGAGTAGCCGCCTCCGTTGCCTTCGATGAAGAGCCCGCAGAGGGTGAAATAGACCTGCTGGAGCGCGTCGCGGAAGGTCAGGGGCGGCCCCCCGGCAAGGCGGCGGCAGCTTTCCGCGATGCCGCGCAGTTCCGCCGCGCGCGCCGCGTCCGCTTCCTTGGCCGCCAGCCTTTCGGCTTCGTCGGCGTAGCGCGCCGCCAGCGTTTCCATGCCCTCGCAGGCGATGGCGGCGGCTTGCCAGAAATCCCGGCGCTCAAGATTACGCACGTCGCTGAGGTCCAGCGCGGCCAGAGCGGTTTCAGCCTCGCGCCGGATGCCCGCATATCCTTTTACGAAGAGATGATCCCGGAAATTGGGATTCAACTCCGAAGGCGCGGACTCGACCTTGACCCCGCAGTCCACCACACCGCCCACCCGGATCAGCGCCATCGTGTCCGCCGGAACCTGCTTTTCCCAGATGTCGCGCAGCGATTTGCCCCGCCAATAGGGATAAATCTCCTCCCGGTACTGCGCCTTCTGCGCCTCGGTGATGTCGTAGGGGTCCTGCGGACGATCCCGCATGGTGTCGAGCTCGCGCACGAACCAGTTATTGGACAGCTCGGGAGTGATGCAGGCTTGACGGGCCCGCGCCCCCGCATTGCCGACGATCAGCTCCTGCGGCTGGATGGTGACCGTCTTGGTCCGGCAGGTTTCCCGGAAACTTTTGGCGCGGCGCAGGATCAGCGCCTCGCCTTCCGTTTCCCGGAAGATGCGCGTCTTCGCGAGCGCCGCCTCAAGGCAGACCGAGGGACGGTTTGCGAAAAACTGACGCCTGAGAAAATCAATGCGCGGAAACATGGGCCTCTCCTTTGTCCGGGGACGCCGGACGCCACGGCTTGCACCCCTGATCACAAACTCCCGACGCGAAATCCGCCTTTTCCCCAGAGCCGCGGCGCAAAGGGAAAACGGCCCGGGGCCACGCCTTCGCCGCCCCTTGCCTTGCGGGAAGCCCGGTTTCGCGGGTGTCCAAACAAAAGGCCGGGCCAAGGCCGTATCCACAACCAACGTGGTGCAAGTCAGATGTAACAACTCTTGTAGACGGTTACGATGGGAGGGGAGATACCTCTTCCCCTTGATGCGTTTTAAGGCAACATTCTGAAACAACAGGAAAAAGCATCTCGCCCTCCACAGGACCAAGGGGGCTGCGGCCTCGTCAGATCACGAGGCCCGGCATGTCAGCAGCCCCCTGCTGTACCTAGTGGGATGCGGCCTCATCGAGAAAACGCGAAGTCGCCAACGGAACCCCTTCCAGCGCCTTGCTCTGGCGGCGGCTCAACGCGCCCGTGGCTTCATGAAAACGGACCACGTCCTCGATCCATGCCTGAAGCAGGCCTCCCTCGGCCCGGCTGCGGAAAATCGCGCGCTGCTCATCGCCGCTCAAAAAACGATGGTGCTCCAGATCGGCCCGAGCGACCTCCACGGAAACCTCTTGTCCGGCGAAGTCGCGCATAAAACGCTGATAGAGCGGCGCAAGCTCTTCCTTCGGCAGGGCGGAAATCGCCTCAACCGCCTTGAGATACGCCTTCATGAAAGCGGTCACGGCTGCGGGATCGGCGTCGGCGGCCTTGCGGTCGGCGATAAGAAGGATGGGCTGGGTGATCCCGCAGTCCCGGCCCGTGGCTACGCGCTTCAGTCCTAGGCTTTCGGCCTTGTAGGTGTCCGGGGCCCACAGCGCGACTGCGTCGCCCATGCCGCCCATAAAGGCCTTGAGCGCCTCCTCGGGCTTCGTATCAATGACGATGGCTTCCGCATCGCTCGTGCCGAGGCGTTCCAGCCAGAAATAAAGGAGCTGGTGCGCGCTGGTCCCCACGGGGGCGAGAACGGTCTTGCCCTGCATGGCGGCGGCGCTGCCGTAAAGCTCGGGATAGGAGGGATTCTCGCCCTTCAAGGCCAGCAGGGGACTGTCCGGCCTCACGTACACGGCGTTGGCCGCCGTCTCGTCCGAGCCCACGCCGATGACGTATATCCGCTTGTCGAGGAGACCGAAGACCGCGGCGGCCCCGCCGCAGCCGCCGATGACGCAGCCCGCCCCGCGCATGTTGTCCACCAGATTCTTCCCCGTAGGAAAGAGAACGAGTTCCAGCGAAATGCCGTTTTCCGCATCCCACTTCCGTTCATGCGCGTACCATGCGGCGAAGGCTTCATGCTCGGCCAGCCATGCCGTCCTGACCGTGGGCAAGGGCGAGGCGCAGACAAAGCCGGGCACGGCCAGCGCCGCAGCCATAACAAAGGCAAGCAAACGAGCGAACAACACGGGATACCTCACTTTTAAGGCCGCGCCCCTTGCGGAGGGCGCGGCCGGGCGGATGTTAGAGTTCGTGGGCCGTACGGCTCAGGATGTCCTCCTGAATCTCGCGGCTCAATTCGACGAAGTAGGCGCTGTAGCCTGCCACGCGGACGAGCAGGCTCTTGTAGTCTTCCGGCGTCCGCTGGGCGCAGCGCAGGACCTCATGGCTGACGACGTTGAACTGGACATGGAAAACGTCGAGGTCGAGGAAGGTCTTCAGGAAGGCGGACAAACGCCGCTTGCCCTCTTCCCCCGCCACCACGGTGGGCGTCAGCTTGATGTTGAGCAGGGTGCCGCCGTCAATGCAGTCGTGCGGGAGCTTGCCGAGAGACTGGAGGATGGCCGTAGGACCGAGCCTGTCCATGCCCTGCGAGGGCGAACAGCCGTCCGCCAGCGGCTTCCCGGCCTTGCGGCCCGAGGGCAGGGCCGCAACGGAAAGGCCCTGCGGGACGTTGGAGGAAACGGGATAGAGCGCGGGCAGCTTGGGATTGCCGAGCTTGCCGCGATAGGAGGCGATCTCCTTGATGACGACATCGAACAACTTGGTCATGTTGGCGTCGGCCTCGTCGTTGTTGTTGCCCCACTTGGGGGCATCCTCAACGAGCATCCGGCGGATGTGTTCGCAGCCCTCGAAGTCGGCCTTGACCGCCGCCACGAGATCGGCCATCGACACGCGGCCTTCCTCGAAGACCAGCTTTTTCACCGCCGTCACGGAATCCACGAAATCGGCAAGGCCGTTGCCGTTCATGCCCGGACCCGTGTTGAATTCGGCCCCGCCGTGGGTCAGATCGCGGCCCTTCTCAATGCAGCCGCTCATGAGCATCGAGGCCACGGGATTGGGCAGATACTGATAGTGAAGTTCCTCAAGCAGGTTCTGCGACACCGAGAACTGGTGCAGGAGGAAACGCAACTGCGTATACACCGCCTCCTCAAACTGCGCGTAGGTCGTGAAGGCCGCGGCATCCCCGGTTTCCGCGCCGAGCTTCTTGCCGCTCTTCAGGTGCACGCCGTTGGTGAGGGCGAACTCCACCACGCTGCCGAGGTTGTAGTGCCCGGCGGAACTCCACTGATAATGGCGTCCGGCGAGCTGCGCCTCGACGCAGCCGATGGGGGCCCAGTCCCGGGCGAGGTGGGCGGGGATGCCCTTCTTGAGGAGCATCTTGTAGCCGACCTCGTCGCTGAAGATGGCCGGAAAACCGGACCCGGTCTGCACCAGTTCCGCGATCTTGAGGAAAAACTCTTCGGGGTTCTTCTTGCTCAGACGCACGGAGAGCGAGGGCTGCACCATCTGCACGTCGATGCTGGCCTGAAGCATGAGGTAGGTCAGCTCGTTGACGGCGTCGCGCCCGTAGGCGTCGAGGCCGCCCAAAGCGATGTTCTGGAAGGCGCAGAAGCCCGAATAGTGCTTGGCGGCCGGCTCGTTCCAATACCATATCTGCTCGCCCATCTTCACCCACAGGCTTTCGATGACCTCAAGGGCGTCCTCGTCGGTGAGCCCGGCCTCCCTGTCGCGGCGGTAATAGGGAATGAGGTACTGATCGAGCAGGCCCGGCGAATAGCCTCCCGCGTTGCCCTCGATGAAGAGGCCCACGAAGACGAAATAGGTCAGTTGGAGAGCCTCGTGCAGGGTTTCGGGCGGATTGTGGGCGATGCGCTCACAGACCGCAGCGATGCGCCCGAGATCGCGGCGGCGCGCCTCGTCCGCGCCCTCCATCAGCTCCCGTGCCGTGGCCGCATGGCGTTCGCACAGGGCGCTGAAGCCTTCGCAGCAGATGATCACCGATTGCCAGAAATCGCGCTTGGCGAAGTTCTCGATGTCGTTGTAGTCGAGCCCGGCGAGCTTTTCCTCCGCCTGCCGCCGGATGCCGTCGAAGCCGAGGGGCAGGACGAGCTGATGCAGGGCCGGGACCATGTCGCCGGGCGTGCATTCGATCTTCACGTCGTTGTCGCAGATGCCGCCCACGGAAAAAAGCTCGTGCACGTCCCGAGGAGCCCGGGCATCCCAGAAGTCGCGCAGGGTCTTCCCCTTCCAATAGGGGTAGATTTCCTCACGGTAAAGCGTCTTCTGCTCCTCCGTGATCTGGTAAGGGTCCTGCGGACGGGTGCTCATGGTGTCGAGCTCGTTGTAGAACCAGTTGTTGGAAAGCTCGGGGTTCACATGGATGCTGCGCGCCACGGCCCCGGCATTGCCCACGATGAGCTCGTCCGGCTGAATGGTGATGGTTTTGGTTTCGCAGTGCCGCTTGAAAACCCTGGCGCGGCGGATGATCATGGGTTCGCTTTCGCTTTCCTTGAACACGCGGGTCGCGGTCAGGGCCCCTTCAAGGCAGACGCTCGGCTTGTGGGAAAAAAACTGCCGCTTGAGACGCATAACCCGTTCGAGGCGGGCTTCCTTGGTGAGAGACATCGTCATTCTCCTTTCGTTTCGCTGTGCCGACGATCAGGCGGAGCACAGAACCTTTACATGGCCCGCGTGTTCCCGGACGCAGCCCACGGCGGCGGCCACGGCCTCCCGAGCAAGGGGGGGAACATCGCCCAGCGCGTAGGCGCGCCCGAGCATGTCGTACTTGTTTTTGCCGAGGCGGTGGTAGGGCAGAAGCTCCAGATCGGCGAGGCCCTCCAGCCCGGCGGCGAAAGCGCCGTAGCGCTCCAGATGATCGGGATCGTCGTTCATGCCGGGAATGAGCGGAAGGCGCAGATGAAGGGCGAGACGACCGCCCATTTCGCGCCCGAGCCGCCGGAGATTGTCCAGAATCAGATCGTTGGGCTGACCCGTGAGCCGCTGGTGCGCCCCGGCGTCGAGGTGCTTCACATCAAAAAAAATATGATCCATCGTTTCGGCCAATTCGCGCAGATGCGTGTAGGCCCCGAAGCCGGACGTCTCCATCGCCGTATTGATGTTGAGCCTGCGGCAGCGCTCGGCCAGCTCGACGGCAAAGCCGTACTGCATGAGGACCTCCCCGCCGGAAAAGGTCACGCCGCCTCCCGAGTTGCGGTAAAAGAGCATATCGCCCTTGAGGATGTCGAACACCTCCTCGACCGAATACTCGGTTCCGGCCATGACCAGCGCCTTGCCGGGACAGTCCCGCGCGCACAGTCCGCAGTCGTCGCACAGCGCGCGGTCGATGACCGGCGCCTTTCCCGGCTCCTGCGTTACGACTCCCTTGGGACAAATCCGGGCGCAGAGGCCGCAGGCAAGGCAATTGTCGGCCTTTTGGAGCAGCTCCCGCGTCGGACGCTGCGTGGTCGGGTTGGAACACCACAGGCAACGCAACGGGCAGCCTTTGAAAAAGACGGTCGTCCGCGTCCCCGGGCCGTCATGCAGGCAGTAGTGCTGGATATTCTCAATGAGCGCCTTCATGCCCATGCTCCTACAGCGTCAGGCTGTCGTATTCTTCCGGGTGACGGTTGCGCAGCGCGTAGAGCTTGGCGATTTCGACGCTGCCGCGCCGCTCCACGTCCTTCGCGCATTCAAGCAGGACATCCATGACCCGGACGGGGCTGCGCAGCGAGAGCAGCCAGCGCACGGTAGCGGCCACATCCTCGGGCTGGATCATTTCCTCCGGAGCCAGCGACGCGCCCTCCCCGGCGGCCATGTCGGTGTTCACCCAACCGGGGCAAAGGGTCGTGATGCTGATGCCCTTGGCGGAGAGATCGCGGAAGGCAGATTCCCCGAGCCCCACCAGGCCGAACTTGGAGGCAGAGTAGCCCCCGAGGTTGGCCACGGCGACCTTGCCGTTGCGCGAGGCCACGTTGATGATGCGCCCGCTCCCCTGCGCCTCCATGATCGGCACCACTTCCTGCATGAAGACGAAGGGCGCGCGCAGGTTGACCTCGAAAAGGCGGGTGAAGGTCGCCGGGTCCAGATCGAAGGTTCCGGGAATGCTGATCCCGGCCCCGTTGAAGAGGAGATCAATCCGGCCCCACCGTTCCTTGACGGCCCCGACCACAGCGCGGATGGCGGCCACATCGGACACGTCGGCGGCGTATATGTCGGGAGCCGCTTCCGCATCCAGATGATGCGCCGCGGCAATCTCCTCTCTCGCCGCCTCAAGATTGGCGCGGCTGCGGGCCACAAGCTGCACCCGGTATCCCAATGAGGCCAACTCGTGCGCCACGGCCTTGCCGATGCCGCGGCTTCCTCCGGTAACAATGGCGACAGGAATGGATTTCATGACCTTCTCCCTTGAAGGGCAACCGCAAGACCGCCAGTGCGGGCTCATGAGGCCGCTTCTTCGTTTTCGTTGAAATTGCAGATGAAAGATTTCTTCACGTAGCCGTCCACATGCCAGATCGTGCGCGCGCCATAAGGGATCATGAAGGCGTCGCCCGGGACCACGGTCACCCGCGACCCGTCCGCGTGCTCGATGACCGCCTCGCCTTCAAGGATGGTGCACATCTCATTGCTGGGATGGGCCGAAATCTCGAAGGTGCCGCCCTCGCACGTCCAGATGCCCGCCGTCAGCCTGCCCGACGGATGGACGAAACAGCGCCACGTGTGCGTCACGGGATTCCCGGAAAGCGGGTTGGGAGCGATGCCCTCAACGTGCTCCACAGCCCCCTCCGGGCTGAAGCGGACAATCGTTTTCATGGCGACCTCTTTTGTTCTTTTATTTGGAACTTTTTTCTATTTTTGTATACAGAGGCGGCTTTGTCAAGCCTCCGGCAAAAAAAAACCGCCCTGCGCGGGCGATTCATGAAAGGAAAACCATCTGTTCGTAACAGACTATATTTTATGAAAAAAAGAAAAAGAACGTTCTAAAAACACCAAAGACACGGGCGCTTGAGCCGACGTCACAACATCAACCACAAAGACCGTCGCCCCGTCTTACAAAAAAAGACAGCTTCCTCCTCTGCCTGCCTGTGGGTCCACCGCCTGCACGGACGCCTCTTTTTCGGGTCCGCAGGCCCGCCGTTTTAGCGGGGCGCAGCCAGCCGGGCGACCGTCGCAACGATTCCCACGATTTCTTCCTGAGCCTGCCGAGGCAGGGGAGAGAGCAACCTTTCTATGGTATACGCACACTCTCCCGCCTCCTCTTCCCCCCGAAACAAATCGGCTATGGAACACTCCAGCGCCTCCGCAAAAAGCTGCAACCTCTCAAATCGAGGGGCAATGACTCCCTTCTCCATACGGGACAAAGATTCCTGCGAAATGCCTACCCGTTCAGCCAATTCCTCTTGGCTCATCCTCAAGAGCTTCCGTTTTTCCGAAATGATAGCGCCGAATCGCATCATGACAGGCTTTGCCGTTTTGGGGTCCATTATGCCCTCCATACGTAAAATTTCATATGAAAAGCATACTTTCAGGAAAAGACAGAACTCGTTATGCACTAAAAGATATATTTATTAACGTGAAAAGCATATTCTGTATGATTTAGCCAGCCGATGCCCTTGCAGTGACTGAGGGAAGCCGACCCTTCAGCTATGAAAGACGGCCTCCCCCAAAGCGCGTTCGTAGCGCTCCCCAAGAAGGCCGTTTTCATGGGAGCGCACATGCCGGAAAACGGAATCCGGCGCGCTCCCCACGCAAAGGCAGGTTCGGGAATCCTACAGCCACACTTTTATCAGACAGGAGAACGGTCATGTCTTGGAAAAAGCGCTCCCTTCTCAACATGTTATTATTGACTCTGTGCCTTGTGCCCCTCACAGGCTGCCTTTCTCAGCTCATGCCCAACAACCACAGTTCGCTCACCTACGAGGAAGCGAAGGCGGCACTCGTCGCCGGGAAGACAACCAAGGAGGAAGTCCGCGCCAAATTTGGCAAACCCGATACCATTTCCACTCTCAACGGTGCGGAAACATGGACCTACAAATGGAGCCCGACCCAAATGCCGGAAGCCCTCACCAATGCGGGCCGAAGCATGGGTAACATACTCACCTCACAGGCTATGGTGGGCGTATCCCAACCCATTGCCGCCAAGGGTGGCGTAGCTGCCGGAGTAGGCAGCGCCGTCCTCGTACAGGATGGCTCTTCGGCTCTCACCAACGCCGTACTTCCACAGGAGAATGGAGAAACCAACAAAACACTGATCATTTCCTTTGATCGCAAGGGCCTCGTCCGCTCTTTCAGTCTGCACTCTCAAAGCGCCAACAAGTAGCGTCTTCTCCATCTCTGCGCCCCTTTCGAGTCTGCTGCATAGCAGAAGAAGGCCGAGACAGCGTTGTCCCGGCCTTCTTTCACAAGCGAAGACGTGTAATAAACCAGAAAGGCTATCTGGAAGCTGTGCAGCTCACCACCTACGGGAAAGAAGCCACAGCCTCCGTTGATTTCCGTTCTCCTCAATTCTGTGAGAACAGTTCCCCTCCAAGTCCCCTTCTTCTAATACCGATACAAATCAGACTTGTAGGGGCCTTCCACGGGCACGCCGATGTAGGCGGCCTGTTCTTCGGTCAGCTTGCTCAACTTCACGCCGAGGCGGGCGAGGTGCAGGCGGGCCACTTCCTCATCAAGCTTCTTCGGCAGAGTGTAAACCTTGACCTCATGATCGTTGGCGGCAAGGTCCATCTGGGCCAGCACCTGATTGGTGAAGCTGTTGGACATTACGAAGCTGGCGTGGCCGGTGGCGCAGCCGAGGTTGACGAGGCGTCCTTCGGCCAGCACGATGAGGGAACGGCCGTTGGGCAATACCCACTTGTCCACCTGCGGCTTGATCTGAATGCGCTTGTTGGCCGGGTTGTCCTCAAGCCACGTCATGTCGATTTCGTTGTCGAAGTGGCCGATGTTGCAGACGATGGCCTCGTCCTTCATGGCCCCCATATGCTCGCCTGTAATGACATGATAGTTGCCCGTGCAGGTGACAAAGATGTCGCCTTCCTTCACGGCCTCTTCCATCGTGGTCACTTCATAGCCTTCCATCGCGGCCTGAAGCGCGCAGATGGGATCGATCTCGGTCACGAGCACGCGCGCGCCGAAACCACGCATGGAGTGGGCGCAGCCCTTCCCCACGTCGCCGTAACCGGCCACGACCACCACCTTGCCCGCCACCATGATGTCGGTGGCGCGCTTGATGCCGTCGGCCAGCGACTCGCGGCAGCCGTAGAGGTTGTCGAACTTGGACTTCGTCACCGAGTCGTTGACGTTGATGGCCGGGAAGAGCAGCTTGCCCTGCTCGGAAAGCTGATAGAGGCGATGCACGCCCGTGGTCGTCTCTTCGGACACGCCGCGCACCTTGGAGGCCACCTTGCCCCAGTGCCCCGGATTGGTCGCGTGGCCGAGGGCGATGCGGTCCATGAGGATGCGGGCTTCCTTGGAATCGACAGGACGATCAAGGATGGAGGGATCGCGCTCCACGTCCACGCCGAGGTGGATCATCAGGGTGGCGTCGCCGCCGTCGTCCACGATGAGGTCGGGACCGGAACCGTCGGGCCACGTCAGCGCCATTTCCGTGCACCACCAATAGTCCTCAAGCGTTTCGCCCTTCCACGCAAAAACCTTGGCGTAACCGAGGTCCGCGATGGCGGCGGCGGCGTGATCCTGCGTGGAGAAAATGTTGCAGGAGGCCCAGCGGATGTCAGCCCCCAGCGCGTGCAGGGTCTGAATGAGCATGGCCGTCTGGATGGTCATGTGCAGCGAACCCATGACCTTAAGGCCCTGCAAGGGCTTGGCGTCGCCGTAACGGCGGATGAGTTCCATGAGGCCGGGCATTTCGCGCTCGGAAAGCTGCATTTCCTTTTTGCCGAAGTCAGCGAGGGAAATATCGGCCACCTTGTAGGGCAGCGAAAGATCAAGAGGTTTCGCGTTGGACATGTTCGTCTCCATAAAAAGTTGTCTGTTACAGGCGCCGGGCCAGTGTAAGGTTGAGCGCCAGCTCCTGTTCCACGGGCCGCCGGGTATACGAAACGATCTCGAATCCCGCCGCCTGGAGCAGCCTCGTCATGGTCGCCTCGTCGAACCCGAGCCATAAGTCGCCGTAGTCAAGGCGCATCCGTTCCTGATTGTGCCGGTCGAAATCGGCCACCATGAGCAGGCCGCCGGGCCGCAGCACGCGCCGGATTTCGGCAAGCGCGCTTTCCGGATTGGAAAGATGGTGCAAGACCATATTGATGCTGGCGAAATCGGCCTCGCCGTCCCGCAGCGGAAGGTGGCTCAATTCCCCGATGCGCAGGGAAATCCCCTCCTCTTCCGCCCCGGCCAGACGCCGCCGCGAAAGCTCCAGCATCCTTGGCGAGCCGTCCACCCCGATGATCTGGCGCGCCCGGCCACGCATCCGCTCAAGGACGAGCCCGGTCCCGCAGCCGAGGTCCACCGCCGCCTCGCAGCCTTCCGGCATGACGGCGCAGACCGCCCCGGCAAGGTCGAAGCCGCCGAGGACCTCCCGGCTCAACGTATCCCAATGTTCCGCAATCGTATTGAAGAACTGCCGCGTTTTCAGCGCCCGGTCCTCAATGATCTTGGCGGCCATGTCCACATCGGCGCGCATGTCCGCATCCTCGTCCAGAAAAGGCATGGCCGCGCGCAGGAACGCCGCGCCCTCCCCTTCCGTGACGGCGGAGTAGAAGACCCACAGGCCGTCCCGCCGCGACGCCAGCAAGCCCGCTTCCGTCAGAATTTTCAGATGCCGCGAAACCCGCGACTGTCCCATTTCAAGGATGCTGACCAGCTCATTGACGGAAAGTTCATAACGGCCAAGGACATAGGCAAGCCGCAGCCGGGTTTCGTCGGACAGGGCCTTAAAGTAACGGAGGGCGTTGGACATGCGGCTTCAAAGGGTTACAGATGTATCAAGATGAACGGATAGCTATATATAAAGAAATCCGCATATAGTCAAGATTGGGATAGGGGAAGGCGGAAGGATGGAAGGAAGATTGGGGAGGGAGCGCGAAAGGAGTTCGTTCCTGCGGTAGGAGGAGTAAAAAAGGGTGAAAGGGGACGTTTTGGCGTGTTTCTGAGGC
>CALVEZ010000010.1 GCA_944326695.1 Candidatus Bilophila faecipullorum
TGGCATTCAGGATAGTACATTTATTGTCCGATCCGCCATGATACTCCGTGACCCCGAGCACTTCGAGACGCTTGACGACGCAGGGGGCGGCCATGCCCGAGATGACGGCCACTTCAAGACCCGCGGCCTTGGCGAGACGAATACCGATGCCGTCCTGCACATGGAACCGCTTCATGACCAGTCCGTTGGCGTCGTAGTAGAGCCCTCCGTCCGTCATGACCCCGTCCACGTCCAGCACGATAAGGCGCACGGCACGGGCCAGCGTTTCCACGGACGGACGGGCGGGGGCGGCAACGGGGGAGCCGGTTCCCTCGGGGAAAAGGGTATTACAGGTCATGGGGGATACTCCATATGGCCGCAAGCTGCTTGAGCAGGGCGGGAAGCTTGTCAAGGGGCCAGCTGTTGGGGCCGTCGCACAGGGCCTTGTCGGGATCGGGATGGCACTCCATAAAGATGCCGTCCGCCCCCGCAGCGGCGGCGGCGCGGGCGAGGGGCGGCACGTGATGGCGTTCTCCGCCCGAGCACGTCCCCTGACCGCCGGGCAACTGCACGGAATGAGTGGCGTCAAAGATGACCGGAAGCCCCAATT
Organism: Candidatus Bilophila faecipullorum; assembly: GCA_944326695.1. GTDB lineage: Bacteria > Desulfobacterota > Desulfovibrionia > Desulfovibrionales > Desulfovibrionaceae > Bilophila > Bilophila faecipullorum. The sequence continues at coordinate 590 of CALVEZ010000010.1, forward strand.
GCCGCATGATGGGAATGGAACGGAAGTCTACTACAAGATTGTTGTAACCGAAAGAGGCGCCTCGCTCGGTGAGCAGGATGCGCTCGTTTCCCGCGGCGAAAAGCTTGTCGCGCACGGCCTTCATGTCCCAGGGCGCGACGAATTGGCCTTTTTTGACGTTGATGATGCGCCCTGTCCGGGCCGCCGCCGTCAAGAGGTCCGTCTGGCGGCAGAGGAAAGCCGGGATTTGCAGGATGTCGGCCACTTCCCCCACGGGTGCGGCCTGCTCAGGCAGGTGAATATCGGTAATGACGGGGAGCCCGGTGGCTTCCTTGATGCGGGCCAGCCATTCCATGCCCCTGGCCAGCCCCGGCCCCCGGAAGCCTTGCCCCGAAGTGCGGTTCGCCTTGTCCCATGAGCTCTTGAAGACCACGAAGAGCCCGGCTTCGCGGCCCGCCTCGGCCACGGCGCGGGCCGTATCAAGTGCCAGCTCGAAACTTTCGAGGGCGCAGGGGCCGGCGATAATGAAATGATCCCGCCGGAGTCGGCTATAGAGTTCGTCGGAGGTCATGGTGCATTCCTTGCGGTGAAGCGGGTCTGAGGAAACGAGTGCGCGGTCATTGCCGCGAATGGCAATGACCGCAGGTCTGGGAAAAGGAAAGGAGGCTTACTTCTGCCGGAAGGCGCACGCCGCACGGATGAAGTCCTTGAACAAGGGATGGGGCTTCATGGGACGAGACTGGAATTCCGGATGGAACTGGCAGCCGAGGAACCACGGATGATCCGGAAGTTCCACGATTTCAACCAGATTGCCGTCCGGGGAAAGCCCGCTGAAGACCATGCCCATGTCGGAGAGGCGTTCGCGGTAGGCGTTGTTGAACTCGTAGCGATGGCGGTGGCGTTCGTTGATGTTCAGGCTGCGGTAGGCTTCGTGAGCGTGGGTGCCTTCCGAGATGGTGCAGGGATAGGCCCCGAGGCGCATGGTGCCGCCCTTGTCGCTTTCCGCGTCGCGGCGTTCGACGGCCTTCTTGCGGAAATCATACCATTCCGTCATCAAATAAATAATCTTATCCTTGGCAAAGGGATTGAACTCTTCCGAGTTGACGTCTTCGATGCCTACCACGTGGCGCGCGAACTCGATGACCGCGCACTGCATCCCCAGGCAGATGCCGAAGAAGGGGATGTTGTTCTCGCGGGCGTAGCGTATCGACTCGATTTTGCCTTCCACGCCCCGGTAGCCGAAGCCGCCCGGGACAAGGATGCCGTCCGCGCCCTTGAAGGTTTCCGCGACGTTTTCGGGGGTGACTTCTTCGGAGTTCACATACCGCAGGTCCACGGCCACGCGGTTGGCCACGCCGCCGTGCACAAGGGCTTCGTGCAGGCTTTTGTAGGCTTCCTTCAGTTCCACGTACTTGCCGACGATGGCGATGGTCACGCGGCCCTGCGGGTTTTTGACGTCGTGGACAAGCTGCTCCCACGCCTCCAGCTTGGCGTTGCGGGCGGGAAGGCGCAGCATGATGGCGATCTTCTGGTCCAGCCCTTCCTCATAGAGCTTGAGGGGCAGCTCGTAGATGTTGCTCACGTCGACCGCCGAGAAGACGGCGTCCTTGTCCACGTTGCAGAAGAGGGCGATTTTGCCCCGCAGATCGGCGGGGACGGGTTCTTCGCAGCGGCAGAGAATGATGTCGGGCTGGATGCCGATGGAGCGCAGTTCCTTGACGCTGTGCTGGGTGGGCTTGGTCTTGTGTTCGCCCGCCGTACGCAGATAGGGCACGAGCGTCAGGTGAATGTAGAGGCAGTTGTCCCGCCCGAGTTCCGAGCGCATCTGCCGGATGGCTTCGAGGAAGGGCAGGCCCTCGATGTCGCCCACGGTGCCGCCGATTTCGATGATGGCGACGTCCGGAGCCGGGTTTTCGGGCTCGTCCGTGGCGAGGCTCAGGATGGCACCCTTGATTTCGTCAGTGATGTGGGGGATAACCTGCACGGTGCCGCCCAGGTAGTCACCGTGCCGTTCCTTGGTGATGACCTTGTAGTAGATGGAGCCGGAGGTGGTGTTGTTCTTCTGGGAAAGGGCGGTGTTCAGGAAGCGTTCGTAATGGCCGAGATCGAGGTCGGTTTCCGCGCCGTCGTCCGTGACGTACACCTCACCATGCTGGTAGGGGTTCATCGTGCCGGGGTCGACGTTGATATAGGGATCAAGCTTCTGGATGGTCACGGTCAGGCCGCGCGTTTTCAGCAGCGCGCCGATGGATGCCGCCGAAAGGCCCTTGCCGAGGGAGGAAAGGACGCCACCGGTGATGAAGATAAACTTGGTCTTCATGAAAAACCTCGAGTTATGATTTTCCCGGCTTCCCAGCCGGAGAGAAGAACAACGGACAGTCCGTAACCCCATAACAATCGGAACACACGAAAAGCCCGCACTGCGGGCGGGTCGCTTTGTTTTCGGAACAGGCTGTCCTTTAAGTCTTTTCAGGAGACAGAGAGAAGACGTTGGTCTTGGCCGAATCCAGATTTTCCGTGTGCCCATCCATGCCGTTTCCCGGTCATGCGAAACAATATCCGCTCTCTCTACACCTTTTTGAGAAAAAAAACAGCCATTGACTGAAAAGAAACACCCGCATAAAGTAAATCCCCCATTCGGATCGGGCTCCCAGTCGGGGCGGCCCGCGTGCCTTCGCGCGGCCCCGGCAGGGACGCGGCAAGAGGTTTAAGCTGCAATCACGTACTATTATGCAGGAAAAAGGTGGACAATGAGTCAGGTCAACACGCTGGTCATCACCGGATACGGCACCAATTCTCATAAAGAAACGGCGCACGCGGCGCGGCTTGCCGGTGCGGACAGGGCCGACGTGGTGCATTTTTCCGATATCGTGGCTGCGAACGTCCGCCTGAGCGACTATCAGTTTCTGGTCTTCCCGGGCGGTTTTCTTGACGGGGACGACCTGGGAGCGGCGCAGGCCGCGGCGCAGCGCTGGCTGCATCTGGCGGACGCCGAAGGGCGGCCTCTTTTGGAAAGCCTGAAGCGCTTCATCGAAGCCGGCGGCCTTGTGCTCGGCATCTGCAACGGCTTCCAGCTCCTCGTCAAGCTCGGCGTCCTGCCCGCGCTCGATGGCAAGCGCTTCGAGCGTCAGGTTTCCCTCAGCCACAACGATTCCGCCCGCTACGAGGACAGGTGGGTGCAGTTGAAGCCCAACCCGGACAGCCCCTGCGTGTTTACCCGCGGCCTGTCCGTGCACGGCGTCCTGCCCATGCCCGTGCGTCATGGCGAGGGCAAACTCGTCGCCCGCGACGCTGCCACGCTGGAACGCCTGCGCGAGGAGGGGCTCATCGCCTTGCAGTACACGCATCCCGAAACCGGGGAACCTACGCAGGAATACCCGTGGAACCCCAACGGATCGCCCCTCGCCATTGCCGGATTGACCGATCCCACCGGGCACGTCCTCGGCCTGATGCCCCATCCCGAAGCCTTCCATCACGCCACGAACCATCCCGGCTGGACGCGGGGCGAGGTCGCCGTTCCCGGAACCGCGCTTTTTGCCAACGCCGTCCGCTACCTGCGCGAGAATCCCGTTCGGCACGGCCAGACCGCATAACCTCCGCCACAGCAAGGGGGCGTCATGAAACAGTCGGAACTCATTGGCATCATTGAACGGACCGCGCCGCTCGGCATCGCCGCGCCGTGGGATCGTTCCGGCGTGCAGGTGGCTTCCGCGCGTGAGGACATCCGGCATCTGGCCGTCTGCCTCGATCCTACGCCCGCCTCCATCCGCAGCGCCCTGGCTGCGGGGGCGGATATGGTGCTGGCCCATCATCCGCTCAGCATGGAAGGGCGCTTTACCGACAGGCTCGATGCGTACCATGAGGTGCTTTCGCTGCTTTTCCGGGCCGATGTCCCCCTCTATTCGGCCCATACGTCCCTTGACGCGAATCCTCTCGGCCCGGTGTCGTGGCTGGCGGAGGAACTGGGGTTGTGCCGCCTTCCCGAGGCGGACCCCCTGCCCGGGGGCGCGCTCGGCCCTTTGACCGTCCTTGAGCCCACGGGCACGATGGAGCAGGGCGGCCTTTCCTATGCCTGCGGCTTCGGCGTCATCGGGGACTGCCCTGCCGCCCTTGCGCCGGACGCCCTGAAAAAGGCGCTGGCCCTGTGGCTTGTGGACACGTGCCCTCGGCTTGTGGGGCGTTTGCCCGAACGCATCCGCCGCATCGCCATCTGTCCCGGATCGGGGAGTTCGCTGGCTCCGGAAGCCGCCGCTTTCGGCGCGGACCTGCTCATCACCGGCGATGTGAAATACCATGCGGCGCTTGACTTCCCGCTTCCCGTCCTTGACGTGGGGCACTTCAGCCTTGAAGAAGAAATGATGCGCCGTTTTTCCTTGCAACTGAATGAAGACGTGCCTGACGTGGCCGTGCAGTTCGTGCCCGCGCAAGACCCTCTTGCCCCGTTCGTCTGCGGACATTGAGGCGCCCCACCGCTCACCCGACCTCAGGAGGACCATTGTGAGTCTTTACCTTGAACAAATCCGCCAGCTTGTTGCCCTTCAACGTGTGGACGACGCCATCCATTCCGTGGAAATCGAGCTTGAGCAGGCCCCGAAGGAACTCGAAGACCTGAAAGCCCGTTTCGCCACGACTGACGCCCAGCGCGAGCGTGTCCTCGAAAAGATGGCCCACCTGAAGGAACAGGAAAAGCGCATCAACGGCGAAATCGACGACGACAGCACGCGCATCAAAAAGAGCAAAAGCAAAATGATGCAGGTGTCCAACTCCCGGGAATATCAGGCCATGGCCCGGGAAATGGACAATATGGAAAAGGTGAACCGTTCCCGTGAAGAGGAGCGCGCCGCCCTGATGGAAGAAAAGATGCATCAGGACCGGGCTCTTCAGGAAGTGGACGCGGTGTGGGCCGATCTTAAAGCGGAACTTGAAACAAAGCAGGTCAGCCTCGAAACCCGTCTGGACGAAGCCCGCAAGCGCCTTGAAGAACTGGCGCAGGTCCGTTCCGAAACCGGATCGGCTGTGCCCCGTCCCGTGCTGGACCGCTACGAGTTCATCCGCCGCCGCCTGTCTCATCCCGTCATCGTTCCCGTAACCGCGGGCGTGTGCTCCGGCTGCCGGATCATGATCCCGCCGCAGACGTTCATCGAGCTTCAGGGCGGCCATAAGATCATCAACTGCCCCAATTGCCAGCGGCTTATCTACTGGGTGGAGCATTTCAACGAAGAAACGAACCAGACGGCTGACGATATGGACCGCGCCGCCGAATAGGTTTTTGTTTTTCGGGAGTCGGACGGACTGTCGCCGCGTTCTCCCCGCCCGTCGGGTGGGAACGGAGAGGAAAGTCCGGGCTTCGCAGGGCAGGACGCTGGGTAACGCCCAGGAGGGGTGATCCTCGGAAAGCGCCACAGAAAACAGACCGCCGCCTTTGGGCGGTAAGGGTGAAACGGTGGGGTAAGAGCCCACCAGCCGGCACGGTGACGTGCCGGGCTTGGCAAGCCCCGTTCGAAGCAAGACCAAATAGGGAAGCGGATTGGCCCGATCAACGCTTCCGGGTAGGTTGCTTGAGGGCGCAGGCAACTGCGCTCCTAGAGGAATGACAGTCGCTTTTCCGTCTTCGTCAGGAGATGGAAAGGTACAGAACCCGGCTTATAGTCTGACTCCCGAGCTCCGGCCCCTGCCTCGCGGCAGGGTTCGCCGGAGCTTTTTTCATCTTTTTCCTGAGAGGTCGCCATGACGTGGGCTCTTGTACTCGCCGCGGGGCAGGGCAGCCGCCTTGCCTCGGCCACCGGCGGGATGGCCAAACAGTTTCTTGAATGGGAAGGTGCGCCGCTTTACTGGCGTTCCGCTCTGGTTTTTTCGCGCTGTGCCCGCATCCACGGGATAGTTTTCGTTTTTCCCGAAGACTGCCTTGAGCGGGAGCGCGCCCGCGTGGAAGCCCTGACACAGGCGCGGCCGTTGGGCATACGCTGGAAGGCTGTTGCGGGCGGAAAGCGGCGGCAGGATTCCGTTCGTCTCGGCCTGGCCGCGCTTCCCGCAGGATGCGGGACCGTCCTTGTCCACGATGCGGCCCGCCCCTTTCTTTCCGCCGGACTGGTGAACCGGATTCTGGACGGCCTGAGTGAGGAGGGCTGTGCCGCCTGCGTGCCCGGCCTGCCGGTCGTGGATACCATCAAGGTGGTGGAGGGCGGTCGGGTGACCGCTACGCCGGATCGGGAAACGCTGTTTGCCGTGCAGACGCCGCAGGGTTTTGCGCTGGACGCGCTGCGGGCCGCCCATGAGCGCGCCGAGGAGGAGCAGTGGACGGTGACCGATGATGCCTCCCTTCTCGAACGTTGCGGACTCCCTGTCCGTCTGGTGGAAGGGGATATGGCCAACCGTAAGATCACGACGCCGGAGGACCTGCGTATGCTGCAATCCCCTCAGTCTCTCGTTCCCTGTACCGGCTACGGCTACGACGTTCACCGCTACGCGGAGGAGGGAAGCCCAACCGCGCGCCCCATGAAACTGGGCGGCGTGCCTATCCCCGGGGCGCCTTCAGTGGTGGCCCATTCCGATGGAGATGTCCTCCTTCATGCCCTTATGGATGCCTTGCTGGGTTGCCTTGGCATGGGAGATATCGGCGTGCTTTTCCCCGACTCCGATCCTGCCTTTGACAACATGAATTCGGCGGTGCTGCTGGATGCGGTCATGGAACGCGTACACAGGGAAGGCCTGCGGCTCACGCATGTGGACATGACGGTCATCGCCCAAATCCCCAAAGTAGGGCCGCACCGGGAGGCCATCGTCCGTAATGTCGCCCGTCTGCTGGGAATGGACCTCGCTTGCGTCAATCTGAAGGCTACGACGGAAGAGGGGCTTGGCTTTACCGGGGAACGGCGTGGAATGAAGGCGGTGGCGCTGGTTTCCGCTCTCAGGGTTACGAAATAAGTCATAATCTTTTGATTATGTAAATTTTATGGCTTTTCCCCACCCAACCGGCACCCACTCCAACAGACAAATTCCCCCTCTGGCAGGACGAGGCGGTGAAAAGAGAGAGGAAACAAGCCGCCTCTTCTTGTAAAATATCCGCGCTTGGTGTACTTGTGCCGCAGCAATCATTTGTAACCTTTTCGACGCGTGGGCTGTTATGAGAGACCTTGAGCAAGGCGGCGGGTTTCCTTGGTTTTCTTCGTATGATAAGGGCGTGCCTCATGAGATCGTCCTTCCTGAAGGCGGGCTCGGCACCATTCTTGACAATGCTGCCGCCAGCTACGGCCAGCGGGATGCGGTTGTTTTCCAGAACAACCGCATTTCTTACAGCCAATTGAAGATATTGGCCGAAACAGTGGCGGCATCTCTGCGTAAACGCGGCGTGCAGCCGGGCGACCGGGTTTCCATCATGCTGCCCAACCTTCCCCAGACGTTTATCGCTTTCTGGGGCGTCATGAAGGCCGGGGCCATCGCCGTCATGACGAACCCTCTGTATATGGAATCCGAACTGACGCATCAGATTAAGGATTCCGGGGCCAGACACCTCATCACGCTCGACATTTTCTGGCCGAAGATTGCGGCGCTGCGGGAAAGCCTCGGGCTGGAGGTCTGTTATGTAACCCGTGTCCGCGATGGCCTGCGCTTTCCCTTGTCGTGGCTGCAACCCTTTTCGGCGCGGCGGCAGGGGACATGGGTTTCCGTACCTTTCGACGGTCGGACGGTGGTAGCGTGGAAGGACCTGTTCGCCACGTCCGAGCGCCTGAGCGTCGAAGTGACCGACGCCGCCAAGACCATTGCCTTGCTCCAGTATACGGGAGGGACAACCGGCGTCGCGAAGGGGGCCATGCTGACCCACGCCAACCTGTTGGCCAACCTGACGCAGCTTATGGCCATCGTCCAGCAGCCGCCGGAAAAGGAACATGTCTTTCTGGCGCTTTTGCCCCTTTTCCATGTTTTCGGCCTGACGATCACCTTGCTTTTGCCCGCGCGTATGGCGGCGCGGGTGGTCCCGATGCCCCGCTATGTCCCCGCCGACATGCTGGAAGCCTTTAAAAAATACAAGTTCACCGCCTTCATCGGCGCACCTTCCGTCTATATCTCCTTGTTGCAACAGAAGAATCTGGCGCAATACGATTTGCATCATATCGTGTTCTGCATTTCCGGTTCCGCACCTATGCCCGTGGAATGGCTGAAAAAATTTGAAGAGGTGACTGGAACGCCCATTACCGAAGGTTTCGGGCTCACCGAGGCCTCCCCGGTCACGCACGCCAATCCGGTCTTCGGCAGGCAGAAACCCGGGTCCATCGGGGTACCTGTGCCCAGTACCGTCGCCCGCATTGTGGACACGGAAGACGGAGACAAGGTTTTAGGGCCCAACGAGATCGGGGAACTGGTCGTCAAGGGGCCGCAGGTTATGGCCGGCTATTGGCAGAGGCCTCAGGAGACGGCGCGGACGGTCCGGGACGGCTGGCTCTACACCGGGGATATCGCCTACATGGATGAAGAAGGCTATTTCTATATCGTAGACCGTAAAAAAGACCTTATTATCGTAGGTGGATACAATGTGTATCCACGGGAAATCGACGAGGTGCTCCACAGCCACCCCAAAATCCGCGAAGCCGTCACCGTGGGGGTCAACCATCGGTCGCGCGGCGAAACGGTGAAAGCCTACATCGTACCGGAGGAGGGCGTCACCCTCACGGTACCGGAAGTGGTGGCTTTCTGCCGCCAGAAGCTGGCCTCTTTCAAGGTGCCGCGCCTCATTGAATTCCGCGACGAACTTCCCAAATCAATGGTAGGGAAGGTTTTGCGCCGCATTTTGCGGGACGAGGAGCTCCAAAAGAATACGACGGAACGAGACGAAGAAGGGCTTCAGGACGTGCCCTCGGTATCGGAGAGCGGTCCGGAAGACGGGGGCAAGGCACAAGACTCCTCCGTGCCTTCTGCTCAGCCTTCCGAAAAGGCGGAATAAACCGTGCGCCTGCTGATTCAAAGGGTCAAGGAGGGACATGTGGATGTTGCGGGTAAAACCGTAGCTTCCATCGGCAAGGGGCTCGTCGTTTTGGCGGGCTTCGGCGCGCAGGATACGCCGGACCTCCCCGGGACGCGGCTGTGGGACGCCATGATTGAAAAGATGCTCCGTCTGCGGATTTTTCCCGATGAGGAAGGCCGAATGAACAGGGAGCTGACGGACATAGGGGGAGAAATCATTCTGGTTTCCCAATTCACCCTCTATGCCGATGTCCGTAAGGGAAGACGGCCCTCTTTCCACTTGTCCGCGGCGCCTTCCGTGGCCGAGCCGCTTTTTCGGCGTCTGGTGAGCGATGTGGAAGCGCGTCTGCCGGGTCGCGTACGGGAGGGCGTGTTCGCAGCGGACATGGACGTTTCGCTGGTCAACTGGGGGCCGGTGACGATAATGCTGGACAGCGAATCCCTCGGCCAGCCCGCGAATCCTTCCACTCTATGAAAAAAGGGCGTCTTTCAAAAGACGCCCTTTCACTTTGGCGGGACACGGGACCGCGAGGGGCCTAGCCTTGGAAAAGACGGGTGGACAGGTAGCGTTCGCCCGTGTCCGGCAAAACGGTCACGATGCGTTTGCCCTTCATGTCCGGGCGCTGGGCAAGGGTCAGCGCGGCGGCGACGTTGGCCCCCGAGGAAATGCCGCAGGAAAGGCCCTCTTCCGTCATCAGGCGGCGTGCGATGCGCAGAGCTTCTTCCCCGGGAACGGGCAGGACTTCGCTGAGCAGGGAACGGTCGAGCAGGGCGGGAACGAAGCCCGCGCCGATGCCCTGAATGAGATGAGGCCCCGGGGCCTTGCCGGACAGGACGGCGGATTCGGCGGGTTCGACGGCGTAAATGCCCACATGGGGAAGGCGTTCGCGCAGATAGCGGCCTATGCCCGTAATGGTGCCGCCCGTGCCGACGCCCGCCACAAAAGCGTCCACATCCGGCAGGTCGGCGAAGATTTCCGGGCCCGTGCTGCGATAGTGCGCTTCGGCATTGTCCGGGTTGGAAAATTGATCCAGCAGGACATAGCCCTTGTCGGCGGCCAGACGCTGCGCTTCTTCCACAGCGCCTCCCATGCCTTTTTCAGCGGGAGTCAGGATAAGTTCGGCCCCGAAGCCGCGCAGCAGCGCCTTGCGTTCTTCGCTCATGGATTCGGGCATGGTCAGGATCAGCCTGAAGCCGAGGCAGGAGGCGGCCACGGCGAGACCGATGCCGGTGTTGCCGCTGGTGGGCTCCACAATCGTGCCGTGCGGCGGGAGGATGCCGCGCTCCACGGCACCTTCAATCATGCGCAGGGCGGGGCGATCCTTGATGGAGCCACCCGGATTGCGGGATTCGATTTTGACGAAAATCTCGGCATCCGTGGATTCCGTCAGGCGGGCGAGGCGCACGAGGGGCGTCTTTCCGATGCTTTGCAAGACATTCATGGCATCCTCTCTGAGGGGCAGGTTATAGGGCCGAGGGCAGGTTCAGGGCCGCGTGATAGATGGCTTCCAGCGCGACACACCGGGCTTCCACGGTGTATTGGCTGCCCTGCCGCAGGCTGTTCCGGCTCCACAGGGACCGCTGCCCGGGATCGGCGGCCATCGTCTGAAGCGCCTGCGTCAGGGCCGGCACATCACCCGGAGGAACCAATAAGCCGTTGTCCCGCGCTATTTCCGGCACTCCTCCAACCGTAGTGGCCACCACGGGCAAACCCACGCGGATGGCTTCCAGCAGCGTGTTGGGTGCGGAGTCCATATCCCGGGAAGGGAAGACAAAGGCATCCGCCGCGTGCAGGTAATCGCTTACATGTTCGGAATGATCAATCATGCGTATCTTCGCCGTGATGCCCAGGGCGTCGCAGAGCGGCTGCCAACGCTGGGCCGAAGCGCCCACAAGCACGAGATAGGCCTCAAGGTCCGCGGCGGCGAAAGCTCGCAGGAGGGGGTCAATACCTTTGGCGGGATTGTTGTTCCCCACGTAGGCAAAGATAAGGGCATGGTTCGGAATGTCCAGTTCGGCCCGCACCTCGGAGGCAGAGCGGGAAGGGACGATCCGCTCTTCGGGAATCCCGTTGGGCACCACATGAATTTTACGTTTGGGGCAGCACCAGGCAATGGCCCGGGCGCACGCCTCCGAATTGGGGATGAAGGCTTTCATGGCCGGAGAGAGGTAGGGCAAGGGATTGCCGGGCCGGAAGATGACGCCCCGATGGGCGACGCAGGCCAGAGCGCGATGGCGCCAGAAAAGCCCCCACCATGCCATCCGTTTGACCGCCTTGTTGTGGAAGGCGTGGACGATGGTGGGCGTTGCGGGATCGGAAGGGAAAAGCCCTTCGATAAAGGCCCGCTGGCGGCTTTCCTCGGCGGGGAGGGCCCGCCAGAGCGGATTATCGCGCATGCCGGGCAGTTCCCAGAGAGAAGAATCGTGGGGAAGGCAGAGCGTCACGTCATGGCCGCGTTCGCTCAGCCCCCGGGCCTGATAGACGGCCTGCCGGGTGCCTCCGCTGCGGTTGTTGGACCATGTGACGATGATGACGCGCATACGTAACCTCCGGTTGGGCCGCCGCGGTACGGGGGTCAGATAAGGTGACGGAAGATGTTCAGGTAGGCGTTCCGCATCAGCAGGGCCAGCTTGAGGCGCCGCGCGACAGCGTCCGGGGCTCGCTCCTGAAAAAGATCGACGATATGCCCGCTGACGGCGATAAAGTCGCCGTCGCCCCGTTCGTTTAACCGCTCCACATACGAACGGACGAGCAGGTCAAAGGCGTTGGCCCGTTCGCGTTCCCGGGGGCTGCGGGCGCGTTCGTAGAGTCCGAGCATGAAACGCTCAAAGATGGTTTCCCCGTCCGCGGGGAAGGAGCGTTGCAACGCAAGACGCCACAAGCCGATGCTCATGGCCCGCAGTTCCCGCAACGCCCTTTCCCGACGGCGGAAATGGAATTTTCCGATGCCGAGGGTGGCAAGCTCCTGCACAAAATCCATCCCTTCCAGCATCAGGGAGAAATTGCGCAGCGCCTCCGTACAAAAAGACGTGGGCGTATCCAGTTCGGTCAACACCGGAAACTCCGTCATCATTCAGCGGAACGATCCTGAGAACGTCTGCGCCTTCTGAAGTTGCGGCCCTCTTCGCGCTTCTTTTCCCGGGGAGCGCCGCCTTCCCCGCGTTCTTCGCGGCGCTGTCCGCCTTCGCGGGGGCCACGCCGGTTTCCACCGTGCGTTTTCGCCCGGGCCGGAAGGGGCTCCTTGCGGACGCTGCCCGCCGGGAGGAACGCCTCCGGATTGAGGTTCTTTTGATAGCAGTCATCCAGCAGGAGGGTCAGCAGATGGACTTGTTCGGGATCGGAGCCAAGGCTGTGCACGAGCGGCTCAAAGCGCTTCATGCGTTCGCGCTCCAGCCCGTTGAGCTGGCGGAAACGCGCTTCAAGCAGCGCCGTGACCCGCACGCCCACCGCCTGCGCGACCTCTTCGTCGGTCGGGTTGGGACGCTGGATAAGCGGCACCTTGAAATATTTCGCAATGCGCTGGAGCTCCATCTTTTCCATGATGTCCACCAGCGAGATGACCACGCCCGCAGCTCCGGCCCGTCCGGTGCGTCCCGCGCGGTGGATATAGGATTCCCGGTCGTCCGGCGGTTCGTAGAGGAAGACATGGGAAAGCTCGGGGATGTCGATGCCCCGCGCGGCCACGTCCGTGGCGACGAGGAAGCGGATGGTACCCTTGCGCAGACGGGAAAGCACGTCTTCCCGGCGGCTTTGCGAAAGATCGGCGGAAAGCTCGTCGGCATTGAAGCCGAAGCCCTGCAGGACGGCGGTCACGAAATGGACGGTCGCCTTGGTATTGCAGAAGATAATGGCCGAGGCGGGGTTTTCCACCTCAAGGATGCGGATAAGGGTGCGATCCTTTTCCATGCTTTTGCATTCGCAGTACATATGCTGCACTTCAGCCACATGGACCTGCGTCGTGGAAAGGGAAAGCAGCTGCGGTTCCGTGAGGAATTCTCCGGCCAGCCTCAACACATGGGGAGGATACGTCGCGGAGAAGAGGGTAGCGTGAATCCGCGTATTCGGGAGATAACGCTGGATTTCCTTCATGTCCGGATAAAAGCCGATGGAGAGCATCCGATCCGCTTCGTCGAAAACGAGCGACGTCACATGCGTCAGCGTGAGCGTACGGCGGAGAAGATGGTCGAGCACGCGGCCCGGGGTGCCCACCACAACGCTGACCCCCTGCCGCAGGGCATCCATCTGCTTGCCGTAGCCCACGCCGCCGTAGACCGCGGCCACCGTAAGGCCGCTTCCCTTGAACAGGGTACGCGCTTCCTGCTCCACCTGCACGGCCAGTTCGCGCGTAGGCACGAGGATCAGGGCCTGCACAGCGGGCTTGGCCGGATTGAGCCGGGCCATGAGCGGGAGGAGGTAGGTGCCGGTCTTTCCGCTCCCGGTGCGGGATTGCACCATAAGATCGCGTCCTTCCAAAAGGTAGGGCAGAGCGCGGGACTGAACGGGCATGAGCGAGGTCCAGCCCGCCCGGGCGCAGGCGTCCTGCAGGAGTTGCGGAAGGTCCGCGAGGGACGTTTCGGGGAGGGCGTTTTCCGGTTCGTCGACGGAAATGATTTCGGAAGCCGTGTGGATGGTGTTGGAGGAAAGGGGCTGGCCTGCGGCTTTCTCGGGAGCCGTCTGGGGCTGAGCCGTTTGCATGGGTTCGGTCATGTGTAATCCAGAGGTGAAAAGGTGAGAAGGACCGCCCTTCGGACACACGCGCCGGTCCCAAGGGGCCGGGAGCGCCGCGGGCGGACACGGTAAAATCCGGGTCTTGTCGGCGCGGCATACGCAAAGGGCGCACGGACAGACGTTCCCCTCCGAAGGCGGCCTTACGCGGCGGGGATGGAAAAACGTTCGGCGGATGCCGACAGAAGAAGAATGATACCAGACCTGCCATACAAGGCAAGAGCGGAAAGAGGGCCTTTCTGCGCCCGGATGGCGGCCTCGGGCTGGCGCGGCGTTCTACGGCTGGGTGGCCGTTTCCCACCGGAGGACAGCGTTTTCCCCCGTGGTCCAGCGGACGGCCCCGGGATCGATCCCGAGCGTTTTCCATCGGGCGACAAGGCTTTTTTTATGGCCGAAGAAAAACCCCTGACAGAAGCGCGGCAGGGCAAGCGTAGTTGGGGGACAGCCCCTTGCCTCAATGTTCCGGCGCAGTGTCTGAAAAAGCGCTTCCCCCTGAATGAGGCTTCCAAGGGCGGGATGGCGGGGGCCGGCCAGCACAGCCGCGTCAAAGGAGGCTTCCGGGGCCACGCTCAGGCGGATGACGGGAATCCGGCGTTCCCACGCCTCGGCCAGTGCGCCGCCCAGAGCGTCTACCGTCGTCAGCGTATCCCACGGGCCGTACGCCCCTTTTTTCCAGAGGGTGGCCAAGGGTGTGCCGTCCACTACCAGACAGGGGTAAAAGCGCAGGCAGGCCGGAGAAAAGGCCAGTGCGTTCCGAACGTCCTCCCGGAAGCGTTCCGGCGTCGAGCCGGGCATCCCGGGCAGAAGCTGGATGCCGAGTTCAAGGCCGGAGTCTTGCATGAGGCGGCATCCCTCCCGGGCCGTTTCCCCAGTATAACCGCGTTGAGAAACCTCAAGGGCTTCGGTATGGAAGGACTGGATGCCGAGTTCCACGAGGTCCAGCCCTCCAGCCCTGAGTGCGTCAAGGGTGCGCGGGGTCAGGGCGTCCGGCCGGGTGGAACAGCGCACACGGCAGACGAGCCCCTCCTTTTTCCCTTCCGCAGCCCGCGCGAGGCAGGCCATCTGGACTGTTTCGGGAAGCGCCGTGAACGTTCCGCCGTAAAAGGCGATTTCGACAGGGCGAAAGGTATCTTGAGCCGCTTGCCGCTTCGCTTTGAGCGAGTGGAGAAGCGAGGCCAGGGTACGAAGAGCCGAGCCTCCGGGAGGCTCGGGCGAAGCCCCCGTCTGCTTGTCCTGCGCGCAAAAAAGGCACCGGTGCGGGCATCCGGCAAAGGGCATGAACACGGGCAGAATGCGAGGCCGCGCGGAGGCCGCGGCGGAACCTCCGTCCCCGGCAGCCGCCGGGCGGGGGTTGCCGATGGGAATGGTACATTGAAAAAATGAAGCATTCATGGATTCAATTTGTTATAGCTGTTGATTTGTGGAGTGGGAGACTGTAAGTAGTACCAACTTTGAACACATCCCGAAAAGGCGGGCCGTGCCTGCGGAAGGGACTATTTCACAGTTCTTCCCCAAGGTCGAGCCGCCGATAGAGAAGGAGAAAAAGCATGGCAGAGCCGCAGCAGGCCGATTGCATCTTTTGCAGGATCGCGCGTGGAGACATTCCGTCCACCAGCGTATATGAAACCGACGAATTACTCGCTTTTTTGGATATCAACCCCGTGAGCAAGGGACACACGCTGGTGGTGCCCAAGGCGCATATGGAAGCCCTTTTCGATATGCCCTCCGCTCTGGGAGGGCCTCTAATTGAGGCCATGAAACGTGTCGGCGCCGCTCTCATGCAGGCGACCGGCGCGCAAGGCCTCAATGTTGTTCAAAACAATTATCCCGCTGCGGGACAGCAGGTGCCGCATCTGCATTGGCACTTGATCCCGCGTTTTGAAGGCGACGGCCATGAAGCATGGCCGCAGGGCAGCTATCGGGATGCCGAGGAGATGAATGCCGTTGCCGCCGCCATCCGCGAACGGCTGTAACGGGCCTTTGAGTGAAGACGAGATACATTCCCAACATACTCTCGTTCTCTCCTTGAACTGCAAAGAAACAAAGGTTATACTGAAGACCCGCAAAACCTTGTTCTTGCGATGTGCCCCTTTGGGGGAAGAGGCATGTCAAGAACGTCGGCGTACCTGTTGGTGCGGCAGGAACGTGCTTCGTTTGGCGTAGGACGCCGGGATCGGGCGGAAGGCCCGCGGCGTCGCCAAGGCAGGCATGGGCACCCAACGGGAACATCGGCTTCTTCCCACAGGAAGAAGGTTTCGGGCACACCTGACGCTCTCTTACTGAAAACGTTCAGGAAAACACGGTCTGAAAAACGAGCTCTCGAACATTTTGGGAAGTATGGAGGAACTATGAACAGAGCGCTGACCAAAGCGGATATTGTGGAAGCCATTTACGAGAAGACCGACAGAAACCGCGCCGACGTGAAGAATACCGTGGAAATTCTGTTGGGCCTTATGAAGCAGGCCATCAAGAAGGACAACGCGCTTCTGGTAAGCGGATTCGGGAAGTTCGAGGCTTACGACAAGGAAGCGCGCAAGGGGCGTAATCCGCAGACGGATGAAACCATTACCCTGCCTCCCCGTAAAGTGGTCGTGTTCCGTCTTTCCCGAAAATTCCGGGCCGAACTGAACGGCGAAGAAGTGGAAGCATAGGTTTTTTTGTCGCTTCCCATGAAAAAGGCCCGATTCTTCGGAATCGGGCCTTTACCGTTACGGGCGAATCCACTCCCGAAACGTGGGATGCCGTAAGAGGCACTCCGCCATAAGGCGGTTGCCTGTCTCGCCCGGATGCAGCCCGTCGGACAGATCATCAATGTAGGCGTCGCCGAGTTCCGCGAAGATGTCCGCATAGGGCAGGTTGAGGCTTTCGCACAGGACCGCATAGCTTTTGTTCAGGGCGGCGATGCGGTCGCCATGCTCGGGATTTTTCACGGGCGGAGCGCTGATCAGGAGCAGCGGCGCTTCTCCCCGCGCTTCCTCAAGAATGGCGCGGGCGTTGGCGAGGCTTTCTTCCGGGGGCACGACCACATTTCCGTTGGGGGCTGCCATATCCACCGTCCCGAAGCAGAAAAGCAGGTAGGGCGACGTATCCGCAGTGAGACGGGCGCGGTATTCGGCAAGCCAACGCTGCCGGATATGGCGGCTCGAATGCCTGCGGGCTCCGAGATTGTAGAAGGTCGAAGGCGGAACGGGGAGACCGGCTGCGGCGGCGAGCCCGGCCAGACGTCCCACCCATCCCCCGGCGGCCACGTCGTTGACCCCCAACGTGATGGAATCCCCGAAAAAGAAAAAGGTTTTCATGCTTCGCTCCTCTTGTGGATGAAAAATCCCTGTCAGCCCGATCAGCGTTTTTCGGCTACGTGCAGAAAGACGATGCCCGAGCACAGGGGAATATGATAAATCCTCCCGAACCCGGTGGCGCGCATCTCATTGGCCAGAGCTTCGGCGTCTGGGAATTCCATAATGGTTTTGGCAAGATACCTGTAAGCATCCGCATCGCCCGACAGCCTTCCGATAAGAGGGAGGATGCGTTTCAGGTAGAAATTGTACACGCCGAGCCAGATGCGGTTTTTTCCCGTGCCGAATTCAAGGATGCAGGCCCGGCCTCCGGGTTTGAGGACGCGCGCCATTTCCGCGAACGAGGCGGAGCGGGGCGCAATGTTGCGGATGCCGAAAGCCATGGTGACGCCGTCGACGCTGGCGTCCGGGAGGGGCAGGGCGCGCGCGTCCGCCGCCACGGAGAGCACGAAATCCTTTTCTTGGGCCGATAGTTTTTTTTGCCCGTATTCCAGCATGGGGGGGCAAAAATCCATCGCCAGCACCTGCGCGGCGGGATGGCGCTTGCGGAGGGCAAGCGTCACGTCAAGGGTACCGGCGGCCAGATCGAGGATGCGCTTCCCTTCCCCTTTGCCGGGAAGGACCGCATCGGCCAGACATTTGCGCCATCCCTGATCGAGCCCCATGCTGAGGAGACGGTTCAGCGGATCGTACCACCGCACGATGCGCGCGAACAACCCCGATACCTTGGCGGCGTGGGCATCCGGCTCTCCGGTGTTTTTTTCAAGTTCTTCTTGAGCTTTTTCAGTCATCATGTGCCTCGTCGCGCGTGCCTTCCGCTTCCAGCGTATCCAGAACGATTTTATAGATGGCGGGGAAATGCTCCGCGAAGTTGACCGGAGAAATCCGTTGCGTCTCAATGAACTTGACGACGATCTCCTTCGTAACCTGCAAGGCTTCTTTATGTTCTTTGCCCATGAGCGTCCCTCACGGTTCGATGTCTTCAAAACCCGTCCGTTGGGGAATGGCCTTGACCACAATGGACAAAACCGGACGGGAAAAACGGAAAGGAACAGGCCATGCCCCTCCCCGTTTTGGAAGGATATAGCACGTCCCCGCCCGATGGTCGAGAGCGGGTGCAGGCGAGGTCCAGGTGGGAAGGCGGATTTCTAAGCCGGAAGGATATGTGATGATGCCTCATTGAAAAAGCCGGAAAGATGGCCTCATTTTTCCGCTCTGGGGCAAGGTTCGGAGAATCGGGAGCGGAAGGGGACACTCGCTTTTCCTTCCGGTGGAAGCGGCCCGGAGGAAAGGAGACGAGGAAAAAGAAGGCCCTTCCCAGCGCAGGCCGGGAAGGGCGGGTGTGACAAGGCGCATCCCGGAGGACGCGCCTTTCATCGTATGGGGACGTTTTTTATTCGAAGGTTTCCGTTCCGGTCCGCAGTTCGCTGTTTTCCTCTTCAAAGGGTTCCGTATTCAAATCGCCTTCCAGACGGGAGACGAGCAGCGCGCCCGTGGCGTCGCCCAAAACATTGGTGGAGGTCCGCACCATGTCGAGGGCGCGGTCAATGCCCGCGATCAGGGCGATGGCTTCCAGAGGGATATGGACCTGCGTGAAGACGATGCTGATCATGATGAGCCCGGCCCCGGGCACGCCGGCGGTGCCGATGGAGGCAAGAAGGCCCATGAGCATAATCGTGAGCTGATCAGCGAGGGACAGGGGAATGCCGTAGACTTCCGCCGCAAAAACGGCGGCTACGCCCATATAGATGGCGGTGCCGTCCATATTGATGGTGTTCCCGAGCGGAATTGAGAAGCTGGCCACGCTCTTGGACGCGCCCAGACGACGGACGGACTGGAGGTTTGTGGGCAGGGCCGCCGCACTGGAGCAGGTCGTAAAGGCGATGAGCCAAGGCGCGAACACGCCCTTCACGAAGCGGGAAAGCGGCATCCCGATCACGCCCCGCACGAGGGGGAGATAGCAGATGATGATATGGAGCGCCGTGGCTATGGTCATGACCAGGATGAGCTTGCCGAGCGGCAGCAGGACGTTGATGCCGTGCTTGCTGACGGTGAAGGCCATGAGGCCGAAGACGCCGATGGGGGCGTACATCATGACCATATTGGTCACGCGGATCATCACGTCGCCAATGAGTTCAAATACCTTCAGGAGCGGCTTGCCCGCTTCGCCGAGAGAACTCAGGGCGAAGCCGAAAACCACGGCGAAGAAGATAACCTGCAGCATATTGCCTTTGGCCAGCGCGTCGACCGGGTTCAGAGGCACGATGTTCAGCAGGGTCTGTATAAGGTTGGGGGCCGTGACTTCCTTGGCCTTCAGCCCTTCGGTGGACAGGTTTACCCCTGCGCCGGGTTCGAGAAGGTTGGCCACGATAAGGCCGATGAGGACGGCCAGGCCGGTCGTAAGAAAGTAATAAATCAGGGTTTTGGTCGCCACGCGGCCCAGTTTGCTCAAATCATGGATGCCCGCCGCGCCCGCGATGATGGTGGCAAGGACCAGGGGCACGACCACCATGCGGATAAGCGTGATGAACAGTTGGCCGAAGGGTTGCAGGTACGCGGCGGTAAAGTCGGGCGTGGAGATGCTGCCCACGATAATGCCCAGCACCAGGCCGATGACCATCTGTGCAGGCAGGCTTAATTTGTGCTGTTTTTGACTCATGTTTCGGTTCCTCCCCTCAATGCAGTTGTAGGTCAATGCAAGAGGACGGCCTTGCAGCGCCGTCCCAATCTCACCGTATGGTCATAGACAATTGCGACGCGGAGGACAAGTCCCGGGCGGCTTTTTCCCCTTGCTCGAACAGGGCACGCCGCAAGAGGGAAGGGCCACCGCATCCCGTACCCCATCTCGCCGCGACCTCTCACCTGAGGCGGCGGCTTCTTCTCGGATGGAAAAGGGCCATGCCTTTTCTTTGTTCGGCCCTGTTCTTCTGTGCTTGGAACGGGGGAAGGGGGGAACGCAGGTCGTAGGGCAGTTTATACGTTTAAAACGTAAAAATAAGAAAAAGAATATGTTATACTAGTGGGAGGCTCGGCTGATCTGTGGTTGAATGCGTTTGCTGTCAATCGGCCCGATCACACGGGATGCTTGGGATTATAAAATCAGGGAGGTTTTTTATGGTTACGGAACAGACGGTATGCGTCTTCGGCTGGTCGTCGTGGAGCGGTGTCCTCGCAGGTGTGGTCACAGCTATCGCGCTGTCGATTATCATGGCGATTCTCGGCGTGGCCCTTGGCTTTACGGTGGTGAGCCCCAAATCGGATGATCCCATGTCCGGGCTTGGCGTCGCCTTCGGGGTATGGTCCTTCATCTCCGTGGTGGTGAGCATGGCGGGCGGCGGTTTCGTTTCCGGCCTTTTCACCGGCTACAGGGGCATGGAACATGGCTTTCTGGTGTGGGCGCTGGCGCTCATTGTGGCTACCTTCTTCAGCAGCGTAGCCGTAGGAGCCGCCGTGCGCACCATCGGTTCGGCGGTGAAGAGCGTTGGCTCGGGGGCCGCCGGGGTCGTCTCCACGGTGGGCAAGGAAACCGTGAATATGGCGTCCAACGCCGTGTCCGGGCTGCTTGAAAAGGTAAATATCGATATGGATTCCGATACCTTGGCCTCCGACGTTTCCGACGTGCTGCGCGACACCGGTATCGAAACGCTCCAGCCCGCCTATCTGCAGCAGCAGATGCGCGAAGCCCGCGCCGACTTGCGGGGCGCCCTGCATCAGCTCAGCATGAACCCTTCCAATTACGAGACCATCATCTCCCAGTTCCTTGAAAAGGAAGAGGCCCGCGTCACGGCGCTGACGAAGGACATCAATAAGGAAGATGCCATACAAGCGGTCATGCGTACCCGTAACGTTTCCCGTCCGGAAGCCGAAACCATGGTCAACAATGCCATCGCCGCCTATGACAAGGTGCTCGACAAGGCGAAGACGACCTTGGCCGACGCCGGTGATCAGGTGCGGGAAGCGCAGCAGTACATGAAGGATATGGCGGATCAGGCCCGCGAAACGGCCGACAAGTGGGCTTCGGAAGCGGCCAAGGCCGCCCTTGCCGCCGCCATCGCCCTGATCGTGGCCGCCTTCATCAGCATGGGCGCTGGTGTCTACGGCGTCCGCTACTCCGCTCACTGGTATGCCTATAATCATACCGACATCAATAACAGCGACTTGATGCGCTAGGCCCTGCGCGGCGTCCCGCGGCGACGTGGGGCGTCCGCGCCGTATCCGGACGTGTCCGACGCCGGGTGAAGGCCACAAGGTTTGCGGACCAGATGAAGAGGAGGGTTTTGACCTTCCTCTTTTTGCATTCCTTGAGAACAGCGGACGGCAAAAAACTGTGGGGATTGCGCTGGGCGTCAGAGGATGCCGCAATCCTTGGTCGGCTCTGGAAGAAGGAACTTCAAAGGTCGAAGGATGGTGTCCCTCGCCCTTGAGCGACCCTTTCTCCGGCGGAGGTTCCTTCCGTGTCTTTGCGGGGGGCGGAGTGGTGGAAACGGGGCCGGGGTTGACAAGGGAAGGCTTCCTGTCCCAAAAGGGATACGTAAAGAAAAGGGCCGTGATCCCTGAGAAGACTTGTGCTTTCCAGCGGGTCACCTGTGGAAAGTCTTTTTGACCGTGGAGTCGATATGAACGCGCAATCCCCGGAAAAAACATATGATGTTCTTTTTGTGGCCCGGACGCCCGGCGAAACGAAGCCGGCGGGCATGATCGCGGAGAATGTGGACAAGGCGACCGCCATCAGCTACGCGCAAAAGTATTGCCACCGTAACGAGGACAATGAGGGCGTGATGATCGCCTATCACGGGACGACCATCCAGCCGGAAGGCTCGGAATGGTGGTTCCACTGCTGCGGCTAGGCATCTCCTTCCCCATCGAGGGTGTTTCCGAGGGAAAGCCTTTCCCTGGCAGGAGACGCGGCGGCAGCCGGAAAAGAAGGTTTGTATGAAGACGCGCGCAGCCGCGTGAGGCTAGGCGGTCTTCACGGCGGCGCTTGAACGGCAGCCCGGGAAAATCCCGGGCTGTTCGTGTGTGAAGGAGGGACCTTGGTTTCAGATTCCGAAGGATTTTTCAGGAGGGAAATCAGTCGTTCCGCGCATTTCCCTGTGCGGCGGCGATGGCTGGTATGCTTTCCACAAGCAGGCGCGTCACTTTTTCCGCATTGGCCTTGAAGACGGCGAAGACTTCCTCCCAGCTCACCGGGGTTTCATCCTCTTTCCAGCAATCGTAGTCCGTCGACATGGCTATGGCCGCATAGGGCAGGCCCGCTTCGTTGGCGAGGGCCGCTTCCGTGGCGACGGACATGTTGATGACGTCTGCGCCCCACATCCGGAACATGCGCGATTCCGCCCGCGTGGAGAAGCGGGGGCCTTCAATGGTGATGAGCGTCCCTTGCGGATGGTGCGGTATGCCCATGCGGACGCAGCCCTCAATGAGGATGGCGCGCAAGCCCGGATCAAAGGGATCGGGCATGGCCGCGTGCACGGGTTCATGTGGCCGGAAGGACTCGTGAAAAGTCATGTGGCGTTGCTTGGTGAAGTCGATGAACTGATCGACGATGACGAGGTCCCCCCGCCGGATTTCCTCACGCAGGGAGCCGGTGGCCGTGGTCGCGAGAATGTGCGTGCAGCCGGCATCCTTGAGCGCCTGTATGTTGGCCCGGTAGTTGACGCGGCTCGGCGTGATGGTATGCGCCCGCCCGTGCCGCGCAAGAATCGCCACGGGCACGCCCGCGAGGTCGCCTTCGCGCAGGGGAGAAGAGGGAGCGCCCCACTGCGTATCTGCGACGGTATCCCGCGCGTGGGCGAAAATGTCCAGATCGTCCAGCCCGCTGCCGCCGATGATGCCTATTTTCATACGTGCTCCTTTTCCTTAAGGGTAAGAATGAGGTCAAGGGCCGAAGCGACGGCCTCGGCGTAGGCAAAGACGCCGTCGGCATGGCCGGCGGTGACGAAAACGCCCTGGTTCGGAGGAAGCGTGGCCGCCAGCCGGCTCACCGCGTGGGAAAGGGCGGGCGTGCCGTAGGCGGCGGAGGCGGGGGTATGGGGATGGCCTTTCGCCAGCAAAGCCTCGAACAGGCGCGGAGAGTGGATGTGGATCACGCAGCGGGCGGCGGGAACGGCGCGATAGACGGCCCAGTGGGTCATGGCTTCGGAGGAAGCCTGAACCGGCCCGAAGGAGCGCACCGTGTTGGCTTCGGGATCGCATTCGCGGACAAGAGCATAGCCCTCTTTCCCCAAGACGCGGGCGGCGCCGGTCCCGCTTCCGCTGATGAGGAAAAGCGTCTCCGTCAGCCGCAGGGAAATGTTGCCGTAGCCTATCCCCGCTGCCGTGACGCCGATGAGCCCGGCATCATGGAGCGCGGTCCGGGCCGTATCCAGTTCCGGAAAGCCGCGCAACGCCGTTTCTGCCGCTTCACGGACGGCGAGGGGCTGGGCGCGGACAAGCGTCTCCACTTCCCCGTATTCGTGAAGGGCCGCGTACTTGACGACGCCTTCGGATTCGTCCTTTTTCATGCGCGGGCCCCCGCTTCCGGGTACAGCGAAAGGACGCCTTCCTCGGAGGCCGGACAAAGGCCCCTTTCGGAGATGAGCCCCGTGATCAGACGGTTCGGGGTTACGTCAAAGGCCCAGTTGCCCGCGGGCGTTTCGTCGGGGCAGATTTGCACCGGTACCAGCACGCCTTCGGGCGTTTTTCCCAGCACGGTACGCACTTCTTCCCCGCCGCGTTGTTCGATGGGAATTTCAGCCACGCCGTCGGAGAGGGAAAAATCAAAGGTGGAGGAGGGAAGCGCCACGTAAAAAGGGACCCCATTGTCGTGGGCGGCCAAGGCTTTGAGATAGGTTCCGATTTTATTGGCCGCGTCGCCGCGCCGGGTCACGCGGTCCGCTCCCGTAATGACGATATCCACAAGGCCGTGCTGCATGAGATGGCCGCCCGCGTTGTCCGCGATCAGCGTGTGCGGCACGCCATGCCGGGCCAGTTCCCATGCGGTCAGCCCCGCGCCCTGATTGCGGGGACGGGTTTCATCCACCCAGACATGGACAGGGAGCCCCGCATCATGCGCCGCGTACACGGGGGCCAAGGCCGAGCCGTAATCGACGAAAGCCAGCCAGCCCGCGTTGCAATGCGTCAGGATACGCACGGGCTCGCCCGGGCCTTTGCGGGCGGCTATGGCTTCCAGAAGGTTTTTGCCGTGCTCTCCGATGCGTCGGCACGCTTGCGCGTCCTCATCCGCGATGCGATCCGCCGTCTCCCGGGCGAGGCGCCGCTTTTCGGCGGGCGATGCCCCTTGTGCAAGGGCATCGAGCTGTCGTTTCACCGCCCATGCCAGATTGGAGGCCGTGGGCCGGGTTTGGCGCAGGCGCGCGGCGGCGTCCAGCATGAAGGCGTCAAAGGAGGCGTTGTCCCGGCACGGCGCTTCACAGGCGGCCAGCCACATGCCGTAGCCCGCCGTCGCGCCGATGAGCCCGGCGCCCCTGACGAGCATGTCCCGGATGGCCGCGCACACGGCCTCAAAGGATTCCAGACGGGCCGTGGCGAAACGGTGAGGCAACAGATGCTGATCAATGACCGTCAGGGTGCCCGTTTCGTCAATCCAGATGGTCCTGTACGCCTTGCCGTCGATATTCATGAGGAAGCCTCCGCAGCCCAACTTGATGTCGTGAGCTATAAACGAAAGGCGTGAGGGATGTCCAGCCGGAGGATTGCCGAGGCCGTGAGCGGGCCTTATGTCACGGAAAAGAAGGAGGCGGAACATGCGCACGCTTTTTTTAGTGACGGCAATGGGCACACTCTTGCTTTTGGGTGGGTGCTGGTATCACGGAGAACATCATTCGGCCCACGACTCCCGCTATTACGGCGATTTCGCTTCGCAACGCATGGGGCCGCCGAAGGGAAGCGCCTTTCTTTCGCATTGGTGAGGATGGCCGCGGACGGTTCTGAGCCGGAGAAAAACGGTTCCGAGCCGGAGAAAAAAGGAAGGGGGGAATCTTCCCCCCTTCCGCGTCGGCTTTACAGCGATAAGGGCGCGTATCGCTCAAGCGATATGCCCTGATTATGGAAGGCGCTTCCTCCCCGGCCCGGGAGCGGGGCAGCGTCCCATTCCCCGAGTTGGGCAAGGGCCAGCTCCACCACCGTATCAAGTTGTGCAAAGGCGCTGCGGCTCAGCGTATGCCCATAGGACAGATCGGCGGGCTGTACCCCGAGCAGGCGGGTTTCTTCGGGCAGGCAGTCCGTCAATGCCGCCAGCGCCATGACCTCGGAAAAGCTGCTTTGATGCATACTGACCTTATGGGCGCTCAGATAGGCAGGGATTTCGGTGCTGTCCTTACAAACGAGGCTTCCCGGCTCAAGCCCGAAATCCACGGCATCCAAAAGGAGAAGGCGGTCCGCCCGTTCCACGAAGGCCAGCAAAGGATAGCCCTGCGTACCCGCGTCCACGATTTCCACATGGTCCGGGAAGGCGTAACGTGTATGGAGCCTTTCGGCAGCCCGGACCCCGAAGCCTTCATCCCCGTAAAGGATATTCCCCAGCCCGAGCACGACGACGCGCCGCATATCAGCCTCCCTTCCCCGACCGCATGACCCGGAAGCCGTTGAACATGGTGGAGACCAGCGTGGACTTGCCCATGATTTCCTCGCGGATGACCATGTACAGATGGATGATGATGAACCCCATGAGCAGCAGCATTCCCAGGCGATGGAAGCTGTGCAGATCGCGCCCGCTGTCGCCTATCCAGTAAATGAAATCGACCACAAGCTGGAAGGGCTGCAAAAACCACGCATCGGATGACTGCACGTACATGCCGAATCCGGTCAGGAGCATGATCGCCAGCAGGGTCATGCACGTCATCATCCCCACCTGCGCGAGAGGGTTATGCCCGATGTGCTCGCGCGGGGTTTTGTCGAGGAAGAGATACCAGCGTATGTCGGAGAGGAGGTCTTGCCACCAGCACTTGCGCCAGATGGGGACCACGAAGACCTGCCGGGAATACTTGTTGCCCACAAAGGCGAAGAGGATGCGCCACACCAGCCCTATGGAAAGGATGAAGCCCGCGATGAAATGCGCCATGCGGGTATATCCCATATAGAAGAGGTAGGTGGGGTCGCCGCTGATGGAATGCCACGGCTTGCCGATGATGTAGCCCGTGGGGATGAGGACAAGGAACGAAAGCACCATGCTCCAGTGCCAGAGGCGCACGGGCAACTGGAAAACGTAGATGGGAGTCCCTTCCTGAAGAGGAGGGATTTCCTCGCAGAATTCGTCTTTCTTGGCAGTGTTCATAGGATTTCTCCTTAGTCCATGCGGACCGTGAGCAGTTCGTCTCCATCCGGCCCGAGGATATGCGTAGCGCAGGCAAGGCAGGGATCGAAGCTGTGAATGGTACGCAGGATTTCAAGGGGCTGCGTGGGAACGGCCATTTTCGTATTCATGAGCGCGGCCTCGTAGGGGCCGAGTTGCCCGTCGTCGCTTCTCGGGGCGGCATTCCATGTCGTAGGGACAACGCACTGATAATGCTCAATCTTTTGATCCTTGATGGTGACCCAGTGGCCAAGCGCGCCCCGCGGGGCTTCTGCAAAGCCGATGCCGCGCCCTTCCTGCGGCCATGAATCGGGTTCCCACTTGGCGGTATAGACGGCGGTGTTGTCCCCGTTGGTCAGATTGGTGAACAGCTTGCTGAGGAACATCTGCATGGTGTCCGCGGCCCAGCGCGCTTCCTGCGCGCGCGTCAGAATGCGGCCCATCGTCGAACTGAGGGCCGAAACCGGGGCGTTGATGCGGGCGCAGAGATCGTCCACCCGGTCGACGATGTCCGCCTTTTTCAGGGCGTAGGCGACGAGGGTACGGGCCAGCGGCCCCACTTCCATCATATGGCCGCGCCAGCGCGGGGTCTTGATCCACGAGTAGGGGCCGTTTTCGTCCAGTTGCCGGATGTCGGTCATGGTGCCCTTGGTGCCGGGGCCGAGGACGAAATGGGGCACGGTTTCCCCCTGATAGGGGTGCAGGGAGGTGACGCCCTTGGGGTAGCTGTACCACGCGCGGCCCACCTCCTCGCGCACCTGATCCTCGGCGGCGAGGTCGACGGGGAAAACTTCCTCGAAGTTCCCGTTGATGATCGCGCCGCCCGGGATGAGCAGGTTTTCCTGCGAAAAGTCGTTGGCAAGCAAGGGGAAACCGCCGAAGGCCAGCACGGACTGGTTCGAGAGCCCGGTACCGATGTGCAGCCAGTCGGGGTAGTAGCGGGCAAGGGCGATGCTGTCGGGCACCAGCACCTGCGCGGTGAAGTCCCGGCAGCGGGTGATGATTTGCTGGACGAGCTGGAGGCGTTCCATGTTGATGACGTCCACGCCCCCTTTGGCGTTCAGGTTCAGCGCAAGGGGGACGCCGCCCACCAGCCAGTTGGGGTGCGGGTTTTTGCCGCCGAAGACCGTATGGATTTTGACGATGTCCTTCTGGAAATCAAGGGCTTCGATATAGTGGGCCACGAGCATGAGATTGGCCTCTGGCGGCAGACGATAGCCCGGATGCCCCCAGTAGCCGTTCTTGAAGATGCCGAGCTGCCCCGAGGAGATGATGCGCACGAGCTTGTCGCGCACCGCGCCAAAATAGCCCGGCGAGGACTGCGGCCACGGGGAAAGGCTCTGGGCCAGTTTGGAGGTTTCCGCTGGATCGGCCTTGGAGGCGGAAACCACGTCGATCCAGTCCAGGCCCCCAAGCTGGTAGAAATGGACCAGATGATCGTGGACCCAGAGGGTAAGCTGCATCAGGTTTCTGATGATATTGGCGTTTTCAGGGACTTGGATGCCGAGGGCGTCCTCTACGGCGTAGACCGAGGTCAGGGCGTGCGTGCCCGTGCACACGCCGCAGATGCGCTCCACAAAGGCCCAGGCGTCTCGCGGATCGCGATCCTTGACGATGATTTCGATACCCCGGAACATGGTACCCGAAGAAACCGCGTTGGTGATCACGTTTTCATCGTTGATGTTGACCTCGCAACGCAGATGCCCTTCGATGCGGGTAATGGGATCGACGACGATGCGCCGCCCCGAGTCGTTTACGGTAAAGCCTTGCGTGGTGTATTCGTACGCCATGATCAATTCCTTTTATCCGGGGTGGAAGCGTGGGAAGTCTCGTCTTTCTTCTCGGTCGCCGTGGGTTGCTTCAGAAGGGCCTCGGCCGAAACCTTCGCGGCGGCCGCTTCCTCCGCGGCCTTGGCGACGGCCTTGTCGTTCTCGTAGCGCCGCTTCAGGTGAACGCCCGTGCTCACGGCGGCATGGACGGCCACGCCCGCGCCGATGGCGCCGATGACCGCCACGCCCACGGTTTCGGCGGTCGTATTGGTGCCGAACTGGGGAATATTGGTGATGCGATCATAAAATGAGCCGTGATCCCAGAAATTCTGTTCCGAGCAGCCGATGCACCCGTGCCCCGACTGGATGGGGTAGGAGACGCCGTCGTTCCAGCGCGTCACGGGGCAGGCGTTGTAGGTCGTGGGGCCCTTGCAGCCCATCTTGTACAGGCAATAGCCGAGGCTGGCGGCTTCGTCGTCCCACGATTCCACGAACTGGCCCGCGTCGAAGTGCGAGCGGCGCACGCACTGATCATGGACGCGTTCGCCATAGAAGACTTCGGGCCTTCCCTGTCCGTCGAGATTGGGCAGGCGGTCGTAGGTGAGGATGTAGGCCACGATGTTGCTCATGACGTCGGGAATGGCCGGACAGCCCGGCACGTTGATGACCGGCTTGTCGTGCACGAGCTTGTGGATGGGCGTGGCCCGCGTCGGGTTGGGATGGGCCGCCTGTATGCAGCCCCACGAGGCGCAGCTTCCCCAGGCGATTACAGCCCGGGACGCCGCGGCCCCCTGAAGGAGCTTGTCCAGAAAAGGCTTGCCGCCGTCGATGCAGAACATGCCCTGATCACCCAGCGGCGCGTTGCCCTCCACCGCCAAAAGGTATCTTCCCGCGTAGGCCTTGATAGCCTCCTCGTAGCATTCCACGGCCTGGTCGCCCGCTGCGGCCATGATCAGGTCCTGATAGTCGAGGGTGATCATATTGAGGACGATGTCGGACATGAGCGGGTGCGACGTGCGGATGAACGACTCCGTGCAGCAGGAGCAGGACAGGCCGTTGATCCAGAGCACGGGCAAATGGGGCTTGGTTTCCATGGCGTGCGCGATTTCCAGATGGCCCGTGGGCCCGAGGCCGAGGGCAACCGCCGCCATGGAGCAGAATTTCAGGAAATCGCGCCGGGAGACCCCCCGGCGGCGCAGCATTTCATACTGGGTTTCCTCTGTGTTGAACATGGATACATCCTTTTTGGCATTCACAGGATCACGGGGAGCCAAGATACGCGCTCGAGAAACGCGGCATCTTTTCCTGCCGTACTTGTTTCATACTCAAGCTGTTTTGGATGTTTCCGTCAACCGCATGATTGAGGCCCCGGCCTGCATGGAGGCCGTAAAACAGGCATCGGGAGATGAGAATCATCCCGCGCCTGCTGATAAAAAAAGGGACATGCCCTCGAAAAGGCATGTCCCTTGCTTCCGTGGTACAGGAAAATTTTTATCGCGCGCCCTTGGGGAAAAGAACGACGCCGATGGTTTTGAGAATAATGCGGATGTCCAGGAGGATGGACATGTTCTTGGCGTAATAGAGATCATATTCCAGCTTGCGCCGGGAATCCTCCACGGAGGAACCGTAGGGATAGCAGACTTGCGCCCATCCGGTCACGCCCGGCTTGACGGCGTGCCGCAGGCTGTAGAAGGGGATTTCCTTTTCCAGATCGTGCACGAACTCGGGCCGTTCGGGGCGCGGCCCCACGAGGCTCATTTCCCCCTTGAGCACGTTCCAGAGCTGGGGAAGCTCGTCGATGCGCGTCTTGCGGATGATCCGGCCCACTTTGGTCACGCGCGGGTCCGACTTCATGGCCCAGACCGCGCCGTCCTTTTCGGCGTCCGTGCGCATGGAACGGAACTTGTAGACCGTGAAGTCCTGCCCGAAGAGCCCTACGCGGCGCTGGCGATAGATGATCGGACCGGGGGATTCGACGCGGATGGCCAGCGCGGTCAGGAGCATGATCGGGAAGGTAATGACGAGCAGTCCCAGAGCGGCGGCCAGATCGAAGGCCCGCTTCACGCGCCGCAGCGAGCCCCGGGTATTGAGCGAAAAGCCTTCTTCCGTGAGCAGCCATTCCGAACTGATCTGCGAGACGGGCAGACGGTAGGCGATGTGCTCGCAGAAGGAACGGACATCCACAATCATCTGCCCGTGCAGCTTGGCGTGCAGGAGTTCGGTGGCGATGTCCTCGTCAATGGGCGCGTCCGGCAGGAGAACGATCATCGTGACGTGCTGGGCGCGGGCGATGTCCTCCATCTGCATGGGCGTCCCCAGATAGGGGGTTTCCTTGTCGTTGTCGCAGTCGCCCACGTAGCCGACGATTTCCGCGTCGGTCAGGGATTCGGCCAGCGTCTGCCGGACCTTGCCCGCCCGGTCGGTCCCCACGAGCAGGATGCGGGGCTTGTGCACGAATCGCCCGATATGCTTGTAGTAAAGGGCGCGCCAGCCGAGACAGAACAACAGGCAGAGGGAGAAGAGGAGGATCAGGGTTTCCCGGTCGAAACGCCAGTTCTGGAACGCGTAAAAGGCCGTGGCCGAAGCGACGGCCCCCAGGAAGAAAGCCACCAGCACGCGGCCTGTGGTGTCCCGGAAATCCTCAGCGCCGATGTTGTAGGCGTCGAGCACATAGAAAAAGAAAAGGTAGGACGCCACGGTGAACAGGGAGGCTCCCGTGTAGTCGTCCAGAACGGACAGGTCCGCCGGCAGGGTGACCCATCCCGTAATGCCCAAAGCCACAAGGATGCAAACGGCGTCCAGCACTCGGAACAGCCCTTTGCGGTACGTGCTGATAAGCAAGGAAAACCTCCATTATGCCCTAGGCAATCAAGTTCATGACTCTGAGGATAAGATCGGCGGCCTTGCGCGCGTCGAGTTCCGTTTCAGCGATGCTCCTTCCTTCTGCGCCCATACGCCGCGCCAAGGCCGGATCATCTATAAGGGCGCTCAGGGCGCGGGCCAGCGCTTCCGGCGACCGGGAAGGCACAAGGAAACCGTTGCGCCCGTCGCTGACCACGTCCCGGCAGCCCGGCACATCGGTGGCGACTATGGCCCGTCCCATGCTCATGGCCTCCATAAGCGAGCAGGGCAGCCCCTCCCGCCATGAGGGGAGGACAACGGCGGTGGCCTGAGCGACATAGGGCCGCACGTCGCGGGTGACGCCCAAATAGTCGACGAGCCCCTCTTTTTCCCATTGCCGGACCGTCTCCAAAGGGACGCCGCCACGGGCGGGCTCGGGCGCGCCCAAAAGCTGGAACCGGGCCTGAGGAAAATCCTTTTTGACGATCCGGGCCGCTTCGGCAAACTCGTAAAGCCCCTTGGCCTCAAGGAGACGGCCCACCAGCAGAAAAACGGGCGCTCCCTCCGACGGCGTGGCAAGGGCGAATTTGGCGATGTCCACGCCCGTTCCTTTGGTCAGCACGACCTTCGCCCCACCGGGCAGGCAATGCCGCTCCCGGAAGGTTCGCACGTCATCCGTATTCTGGAAAAAGACCGCATCCGTAAAAGAAAGAGAAAAGCGGTAGAGCAGAGCGGCCAGACAGGTGAGGCCCTTCTTGAGGAGGCTGTCGGCTTCGAACATGTACCCGAGCCCGGTGATCATGGCATATCGCGATTTGATGCCGGCCAGAGCAGCCATAGGGATGCCGTAGATGACGGACTTGATGGTGGAGGCATAGAGGATGTCGGCCTTCTCTTCGCGAAAGAGCCTGTAGAGGGCCACGCAGGTCTTCAAGTCATGGAGGGGGTTCAAACCCTTGTTGTCGAGAGGAAAGTTGCGTACCCGCGTGCCCATCTCCCGCAGGCTCTTTTCGGCCTCGGCGTCTCCGGCGGGGACGAAACAGGTTACGGCGTGCCCTTCCTCAAGCAGCCGGGAAATGAGAGTGCTCCAGAAGCTGACCAGAAAACTGGCCCGATTATTCATGATGATAACGTTCATGGCGGGGGATTATAGCAGCGCCGCCGAAAGAAGGAAAGAGGCGAAGGAGGGCTTCCCGGCATACTTCTATGGATTCAGGACGGTTTGGAGGTTTTTGCCGCGCCCTGAAAGAGCCGCCCGCGTATGACGGCGTCCCTGCCGAACTTGCCTTCAAGCTCATCAAGGACGCGGTCCAGCGTGGCACGGCGCTTATCCTTTTCCGAAGCCGTTGCGGTGAGGGGAAGCTGCAACTGGTGGGGATGATTGTCAAAGCCAGAAACGCCAACGCCGATAAGCCGCACCTTTCCTTCAAGGGGCGTATGATCCAGGAGGGAGCAGGCCGTTTCGTAAATGGTCTGGGTGGCGCAGGTAGGCGCGGCGAGAGTGATGCGGCGCGTGATGATGCGAAAATCCGCGTACTTGATTTTAAGCGTGATCACGCGGCCTTGCAATTTCTGATGGCGCAGCGAGCGGCCCACGCGGTCGGCATGGCGGAAAAGCCAATTCTTAAGAAAAGCGGTATCGCGCGTGTCTTCATCAAAGGTGGTTTCCGCGCTTTCGGATTTGGGCGGCGTAAAAGGCTCCACTTCTCGCCTATCAATGCCTTGAGCACGTTCGAATAAAGCAATGCCCGCCTTTCCGAAACGGCGTTCCCAAAAACCGCGCGGGTACCGGCGGACCTCTCCCGCCTTCTCCACTCCCAATGTCCGCAAAGCCGCAAGCATCGTCTTCCCCACGCCGGGAATCTTTTCCACCGGCAGGGTGTGCAGGAAGCTTTCCACGGTTTCAGGGTAAAGGATGCTGAGGCCATCCGGCTTATGGAGATCGGAAGCGATTTTAGCCAGAAATTTGACGGGGGCGAGGCCGATGGAGCAGGTCAATCCCCCGGTGACGTCCAGAATGTCTTTCTTGATGCGCCGGGCCATTGTTTCAATCGGCCCAAAAAGCCGCTCCAACCCAGTGGCATCAAGATAGGCCTCATCGACTGACGCCTGCTCCACACGTGGGGAATAGCCACGCAGGATGTCCATAATCACATGGGAAACTTCCACATACCGGGCCATGCGCACCGGGACTATAATAGCATGAGGACAGAGCTGCACCGCCTGCGCGATAGGCATGGCTGAATGCACGCCAAAAGGTCGTATTTCATAGGAAGCCGCGCTCACGACCCCCCGTGGCCCTTTCCCCCCTACAATAAGAGGCTTGCCGCGCAGTTCCGGATGGTCTCTTTGCTCAATGGAAGCGTAGAACCCATCCATATCCACATGCATAAACCATTTTTGCATCTGTTTATGTTTCCTTTCAGCGCAAAAGGCGGGGAATAGTATAATGCAATCTCAGGCCGAGGAGGAGCGCCATACATACGAGCGCAAAAAGGCAGAGCAGGCAGGCATGCCAGCCGAAGGCGTCGTAAAAGAGCGCGGACAGGTATGACCCCAGGACGCCTCCTCCATAATAAAAGGCGAGGTAAAGACCATTGACGACGCCTTTGTCCTCGGAAGCGAGCCTGTTGATCAGTCCGGGAGCTGTGGTGTGCTCGGCAAACTGCCCTAGGCAAATGAGCAGCATGGTGACGAAGAGAGCCTCGACGCTGGGAAACAGAAATCCGCCAAAAGCCAGCGCATAAACGGCGATTCCAGCCAAGAGCAGGCGCGTTTCTCCGCCCAGCAGGGCAATGAGGCGCCGGGAGCAGAGGGCTGTGGCCACGCCCAAGGCATAACCGCTGTACATGAGCCCGATGCGGAATTCTGAGTGTCCCGCTCCAATATCTTCCATCCGGAAGGGAATAAGGTTTCCGATGCCCACAAACACAAAAAACGTGCAGCCTTCGACCAGCATCAGCCCTGCTACGCCGGGCTCCCGCAGGACAGCGGCGAATTCGGAGAGCTTGGGGAGCGGCGCATGAGCTCGGGCTTCTGAGCGCAGCCGGAAAAGCGAGGGAAGTCCTGGGGCAATGGACAGGGCGAGCAGCAGGAGCGAAATCCTCCAACCCCAGAGAGAGGCCAGCAATCCTGCAAGAATCCGCCCGGCGACACCTCCCAGAATGGTGGCGCCAATGTAAAGGGCGAGGGCGCGTTGCAGTTCCGATCCTTGGAATTTATTGGATATGTGAGCCATGATTGCGGTGAAGATGGCGGGAGGCAAAAGCCCCTGAAGAAAGCGGACAGCCAGCAGGACGGAGAAGGATGGCGCTAGGTAAATAAGGGCTCCGCTTATCCCGAGCAGGCAGATGGCGACGATGAGCACTGTCCGAGTGGGTATCCGGCTCAAAAGGGGACCGTAAAAGAGCGGCGCGACGGCCAACGGCAGCAGGGCAATGCTGATGAGAAGTCCGGTGGTGGCGTCACTGACGGCAAATTCTGTCCGAATGGCATTGAGCAAAGGCTGCGGCGCGTACAAGATGGCCATGGTGCACAAGGCAATGTACAGAAGACCGAGGTATGAGGCTGGCCGCTCCGAATGAGACGATGAAAGGGGTTCATCCATGATTGCGTTCCTTTGCGGTAAGGGAGAGTACATTGAACGGGTGCCCTTCCGCATCCATATACCCTTGATACATAAAAAGCAATCATGATTTCAAATGGTTGCTATGACTTGACAGGGGCGTTTCGCTAAAGACGCGCCAAGCATTGCCATGTTTGAAACCTTACGGAGAGGCTTATGGCCCTTCTGTTCCCCTATTAT
The DNA here is from genome assembly GCA_944326695.1 of Candidatus Bilophila faecipullorum. Lineage (GTDB taxonomy): Bacteria > Desulfobacterota > Desulfovibrionia > Desulfovibrionales > Desulfovibrionaceae > Bilophila > Bilophila faecipullorum. The sequence goes on from CALVEZ010000010.1 coordinate 35,256, forward strand.
ACGGCAAAGTCTCTTTTTAAAACCGTGTCTTCGTCTTTATCGTACTGTTATCCACAAAAAGCATGACAGTCTGCACTGCCTTACAACCGAGTCTTATGCTCTGTAAAATATTGGCAGTGTTTTCCGACTTCCATGCCCTTGAGTCCGGGAACTGGACGTCGTCCCCCTCGGAGAAAAGGAGGGCAGAGGCAAGCGAGATAGCAGGATGGGAGGAAGCGTGAACGGATTGCTACGTAGCCCGATAGTGGGACAAGCCCTTCATGGGGAACCAGTTGAGGGGAGCTGTCCGCTGTTTATACTCTTTGAGGCGGCGGATGGCGGGGCAGGAGTAACAGAGAGAGGAAGATGACGAATGCCTGTACGCGTGTGGGCCACGGTCAGCGTCCGTGACGTGCAAGCGTACAGGCGGCACAGTTCCGCGCAAGACTGGGAAGCTGGTTCACCTTCTATTTGGCAAGCTGAAAATGCCACGCAAGAAGAGCTTTCATCAGTTCCGCAATACGCCCTTGAAGCGCGGGATCAACCACATCGCCCGCTTCATTGAAGGAAGAGGAAAAGGCATTGGAGAAAAGTTCGGGCTTATTGACGGGATGCAGGTTCAAATACACGCACACCTGGCGCAAATGGTATTGAGCCCGCGAGGTACCCATACCCGCGCCTGCGCCCATGATGGCAACAGCCTTGCCGCTGAAGGGCTTGAGGTCGGGTTCGCGCGAGAGCCAGTCCAGCGCGTTTTTCAGGGCCGGAGCCAGAGAATAGTTGTATTCCGGGCAAGCCAGCACGAAGGCATCCGCGTTATTGGCCTGCTCGATCAGGGTGCGCACCGCTTCCGGTTTGTCGTTGGCGATATCGGCATTGTAAAAAGGCATCGAAGACAGGTCAGCCAGCGTGAAGCGGACATTGTCGGGAAAACATTCCTGCGCGTAACGCAGAAGTCCCGTATTGCGCGAAGCCCGGCGCAGGCTCCCCGAGATGCCCAGAATCCGAATATCAGTATTCATAATGATTCCTCCTTTGGAAAGGATAGTGGAAAGTCGCCTTTTTGTCTATGAGAGAGGGCCCCCTTTCCACGCGCCTTTTCAGGAGGAGCACGTAACCGGAAAGCTGCTAGCGCGCCTGTTGAAAGAATCTGTGCAGCAGAGCGGCACAGCGGGGAGCGGCAATGCCCCCCATATGCCATACCCGGTGATTCAGGAAGGGCAGGTCCAGCCCGTTGAAACAGGAGGCAACCGCCCCGGCCTTGTTGTCCGCCGCCCCATAGACGACGCCGGCAAGCCTCGCATGGACAATGGCGCCGGTGCACATGAGGCATGGTTCGAGCGTGACCACCAGAACGCAGCCGTCCAGCCGATAGTTGCCCACAGCAAGGGCTGCGGCGCGAAGAGCGAGCATTTCCGCATGGGCCGAAGGGTCATGACGCGCGATGGGCTCATTGTGCCCGGTGCCTATGAGGTGGCCTTGCGGATCGACGACAACGGCTCCTACCGGCACTTCACCGTGAGACCATGCTTCTTCCGCCTGAGCGAGTGCTTCTTCCATGAGCCCTTCCCATGTCCAATGGGGAGGAGGCGGCGGAACAGGTCCCCATAAGGCGGGGACCTGCGGCTCGCAGAAAAACACCTCTGAAGGCGGGGAACCGCCGGAAGGGTCCCCGCCTGCCGAAGAGACGTCAGGCCGCATGGTTAGAAAATAACCCGTCGCCGTATCTGCTGCACGACCTGTTCGGGGGTATCGCAGACCGTAATGAGATCGTCTACTTCCGCGGCGTTGATATAGCCGCCTTTTACCATGTCGTTGCGTATCCAGTCGAGGAAACCGCCCCAGAAACTGCCCTGATAAAGGATGATGGGGAGGGGCCGGATGCGTTTTGTCTGGGCAAGGACAAACGCTTCCGAGAGTTCGTCTATGGTCCCCATGCCTCCGGGCATCACGACATAGGCCAGCGCGTACTTGACGAACATCAGCTTGCGCAGGAAAAAGTAGCGATAATCACTACGGATTTTTACATATTTATTGCACTCCTGCTCATGGGGGAGCTGGATATGCAATCCCACGGAGACGCCTCCCGCTTCCGTGGCCCCTTTGTTGCCCGCCTCCATGAGGCCGGGTCCGCCGCCCGTGATGACGCCATAGCCGGACTCGACCAGCAGCCGGGCGATGGTTTCCGTTTCCTGGTACAGCGGGGTGTCCGGTTTGATGCGGGCGGAGCCGAAGATGGAGACGCATGGCCCTATCTCGCTCAGGGTTTCAAAACCGTCGACGATTTCCGCGAGAATCCTGAACAGGCGCCACGATTCCCGGATGGAGAGCATATCTATGGGAGATTGGGTCATGAAAAGCTCCTTGTGAAGCAAAGTAGTGTTAAAAGTATAGCCGTACGGCGATGATGGCGCAACACCATACGTCTCCATCCCAGAGAAAGTGCGGAAAAAAGATTTGTACGGAGAAGGCTTTTCCTGCATTTACGAGCGTATAAGAAAGAGACGGCGGTCGCTTTGAATACTTTTTCTTGTCATTGCGGGGGGGATGCGGCTAGGATGGCTCTTCCGGCTGGAAGAGCCAGCAGGTAGGAGGAGGTTCTATGAAAGTCCATTTTCTCGGGGCGGCGCAGACCGTTACAGGGTCCTGCTACTTGATTGAAGCCTGCGGCATCCGTTTTACCGTCGATTGCGGGATGCATCAGGGCAACTCTGAGATCGAAGCCCGCAATTTCGATACCAAAGCCTATTCGCCTTCCGATATTGCCTTTATTTTGCTCACGCATGCCCATATCGATCACTCGGGCCTTTTGCCGCGCCTCGTCCATGAAGGCTTCAAAGGCCCCATCTACTGCACTCCACCTACCGCCGCCCTTGCCGGGCTGATGCTCGAAGACAGCGCGCACATTCAGGAAATGGAAGCGGAGTGGAAATACAAGAAGCAAAAGCGGCATACGGGACAGAACGCCAAAAATAAGGACATCGAACCCCTGTACACGGTGGAAGACGCCCGGAACGTCCCCGCCCAGTTTCATCTCGTGGAATACGGCCAGACCTTGGAACCGCACCCGGGCATCCGTGTGACCTATCGCGATGCGGGCCATATTCTCGGTTCGGCCTTTCTGGAAATGGCGATCACGGAAGAGGGCAAAACCACAAAGCTGGTTTTCTCGGGCGATCTGGGCCGCCCCGGAACTCTCCTCATGCACGATCCGGTCACCGCGCAGCAGGCGGATTACCTCTTCATTGAAAGCACCTACGGCGACCGGAATCACAAGAACGAAGAGGCCACGTTCGACGAACTGGCGGAAGCCATCGCCTACAGCTACGGCAATAACGACAAGGTGATCATCCCCGCCTTCGCGGTGGGGCGGACGCAGGAAATCCTCTATTGTCTGTACCTGTTGCGGCAACAGGGCAAGTTGCCGGAGAACATGCCCATTTTCGTCGACAGCCCCTTGGCGATCAGGGCGACCGAAGTTTTCAAGACGTTCAAGGACTATCTCGATACGCCCGAGGTGAACCTCACCAACAATCTGTCCAAACTTTTGCCCAACGTCAAATTTACGCTGGACGCCACCGAATCGCAGGCCCTGAATCAGATGAAGGGCGCGGCCATCATTATTTCAGCCAGCGGCATGTGCAATGCCGGGCGGATTCAGCACCATCTGCGCCACAACGCATGGCGTCCCACGGCCAGCATCGTTTTCGTGGGCTATCAGGGCGTCGGTACGCCGGGCCGCAAGATTGTCGACGGCGCGACGTCCATCCGTCTTTTCAATGAAGACATCGCGGTCAAGGCGCGGGTCTTCACCATCGGCGGTTTTTCGGCCCACGCCGGACAGAGTCAGATTCTGGACTGGATCGGGAAGATGACGCATCCGGCCATGCGCGTGGTGCTGGTGCACGGTGAAGAACGGGCGCAGGAAACGCTGGCGGGCCTGATCAAGGCGCAGTACCATCTTCCGGTGAATATTCCCGGATATTTGGAAGAAATGGAACTGGTAGCCGGACTCCAGCCCGAGGTGGTGGTCACGTCCCAGCCGCAAAGCCATGCCCGCGTCAATTGGGAGCTGCTGCTGGAAGAAACCGAAGGCAAGATGGCCAAGCTCCGGGCTCTGCTCGAAAACGCGCCTCAGCGCCCGTGGGACGAACAGGTGGACATCCGGGATCGCATTCTGGAGCTCAACAAGGAACTTTTGTCGGTTTTGGCGCAATTGTGATTTGCGGCTGCCGGAAGGGAACTCTCCTTTCCGGCAAGGCCGTCATTCTTTAATGTCTATTGGGAGTTTTCATGCGCATTATCGCCGGTGCCCTTGGGGGCCGGATATTGAAGACTGTGGAGGGGCCGGGCTATCGGCCCGCCACGGCCAAGGTCCGTGAGGCCATTTTTTCGATGCTTGCCGCCCGCGGGGTGGTATGGAGCGGGCTGCGGGTACTGGATTTGTTCGCCGGAAGCGGGAGTCTGAGCTTTGAAGCCCTGAGCCGGGGAGCGGAGGAAGCCTGCCTCGTGGAGCGCGAAGCCAAGGCCGTGCAGTGCCTGAATCAGAATGTGGAGACGCTTGACCTGGCCGACCGGTGCCGGGTGGCGGAAATGGACGTGATGCGCTTTTTACGCGGGCGGACCTATCAACCCTACGACGTGATTTTTGCCGATCCGCCCTATGGGGAAAACCGGCTTGCGCCTACGCTGAAGGCGGTCATGCGCGGGGGCTGGCTGGCGGAAGACGGCTATCTGCTGGCCGAGATCGAAGGCGGCCTGCGTTTTGACGCTGAGGCCGTCCATGAGGAACTGGAACTCGACGCCGATCGGCACTATGGGCAAACCCGGATCATTTTATGGCACAAGACAAGCGAATAGCGATCTACCCGGGGACTTTCGATCCCCTGACCAACGGCCATGTCAATATTATCCGGCGCGCTCTGCGGCTTTTCGACAAGGTCATCGTCGCCGTGGCCGCCGATACGGGCAAGACGCCTCTCTTTTCCCTCAACGAGCGCGTCGACATGGCCGAGAAGGTTTTTGCCAGAGAAAGCGACATCGTCGTGGAACCGTTTCAGGGGCTGCTTGTCGACTACGTGGCCAGCCGTAACGCCCAGACGGTGTTGCGCGGCTTGCGGGCCGTTTCCGACTTTGAATACGAGTTTCAGATTTCGCTCATGAACCGCAAGCTGCGGCCCGACATCGAAACCCTGTTTTTGATTGCCGACTACCGCTGGCTGTACATCAGTTCGACCATCGTCAAAACCGTCGCGAGCTTGGGAGGAGATGTGCGGGGGCTGGTACCCGACCATGTCTTCGCCTGCCTGCGCGCGCGTTTCGGCTTTGATCCCGTCGGCGTGGACGAGCCCATCGCGCCCCTCCCTTCCCCCGCCTTGCCGGGCCAGCCCGATGCGTCCGCCCCGAACGGACGGGAGCAGCCATGCTGAAACGCGTTGTCTGTCTTGTCGGTCCCACAGGGGTAGGCAAGTCCGCAACGGCTCTCCGTCTGGCGGAGCATTTCGGCGGTTCCATCATCAATGCGGACTCGCGGCAGGTTTTTTCGGCCTTCCCCGTCATCACGGCCCAGCCTTCCGCTGCCGAGCAGGCCCTGTGTCCCCATCACCTCTACGGCTTTCTGCAAACGTCGTCCCGAATTTCGGCAGGGGCATGGGGCGACTTGGCCCTGCAACATATGGAAGGCGTCGCCTTTCCTCTGCTGGTGGGCGGGACGGGGCTCTATCTCCGCGCGCTTTTCGACGGCATCGTGGACATCCCCCCCATTCCTGACGAGCTTGTCCGCAAACTTTCCGACGCCTGCGCGCAAGAAGGCAGCGCGGCTTTGCACCTGCGCCTTCGGGACATCGATCCTGACTACGCCGCCCGCATCCACGAACATGATCGCCAGCGGATTGTGCGGGCGCTTTGCGTTTACGAGTCCACGGGCAAGACCTTTTCATGGTGGCATCGGCAGACGCCGCCGCCCCGGGAAATGGACGTGCTGCGCATTGGCCTTCGCCTTCCGCTTGATGACTTGACCCCCTTGCTGGCACGCCGCATCGACGCCATGATCGACGCCGGGGCCGTGGACGAAGCGCGCGCCGAATACGCCATCCATCCGGATGGGGCTTTGCCGGGATGGTCGGGGATCGGCTGCCGGGAACTTCACCAATACCTCTGCGGCGAGCTTTCCTTTGAGGCGGCCCGTCTGCTGTGGATAAAAAACACGCGGGCCTACGCCAAGCGGCAACTGACGTGGTTTAACGCGGACAGTCGCATCCGCTGGTTCGGGCCGGATCAGGCCGAGGACGTGGTGAAGCTGGTCCGTTCCTGGCAGGCGTAACAAAAAACACGAAGACATGATAAAACCCGCCCTCTCCGAAAAGAGGGCGGGTTTTATTGAAAGAAAGGAAGCGGATTACTTCTGGCAGCCTTCCACGATCTGCATGGTGGTGGTGGCGATTTCCAGCTCTTCGTTGGTGGGGATGACGAGGACGGGGATGCGGCTGTCGGACGCGCTGATGGTGCGCGCACCGGGCTTGCGCAGGCGGTTTTCTTCCTTGTTCAGCTTGATGCCGAAGGCTTCCAGCCCTTCGCAGACGGCTTCGCGGACCAGTTCGTCGTTTTCGCCGATGCCGGCGGTGAAGACGATGGAATCGACGCGGCCAAGCAGGAAGAAGTAGGCGCCGAGAATCTTCTTGATGCTGCGCACCAGCATCTTGAAGGCAAGCAGGGCCTTTTCATCGCCCTTTTCAATGCTGGCATGCACGTCGCGCATGTCGCTCGTGCCGCAAATGCCGAACAGCCCCGACTTCTTGTTCATGAGGGTGTCGGCTTCCTGCGGGGTCAGGCCCTTCTTTTCCATGACGAAAGGCACAATGGCCGGATCGATGGAACCGCAGCGGGTGCCCATCATCAAGCCTTCCAGCGGGGTCAGGCCCATGGAGGTGTCGATGCATTTCCCGTTCTGCACGGCGGTCATGGAAGAACCGTTGCCCAGATGCATGGTGATGGAGTTCAGTTCACCGAGGGGCTTTTTCAGATAGTCGGCGGTCGCCTTGGCGATGTACTTGTGGGAGGTGCCGTGGAACCCGTAGCGGCGGATGCGCAGTTCCTCATACAAGGAATAGGGCAGGGGATAGAGATAGGCTTCGGGGGCCAGCGACATGCCGAATTCGGTATCGAAGACGCCGACGTTGGGCACGCCCGGGAAGAGCTTTTCCGCCACTTCAATGCCCATGAGGTTGGCCGGATTGTGCAGCGGGCCAAGCGGGAAGCAGTCCCGGATGGTTTCCTTCACCTTCTCGTCAATGAGCACCGGCGCGGTAATGGCTTCGCCGCCGTGCAGCACGCGGTGGCCGATGGCGGAAATTTCGGACTTTTCTTTGATAACACCCTTTTCCGCATCAAGCAGCAAGGCGATGACGTCTTCCATGCCTTCGACATGGGTGGGGAAGCAGCGTTCCCTCACGATCTTTTCTTCCTTGTCCGTGCCGGGAGCGAGCTTGTGGCTCAGCTTGCCCATGTCCTGACCGATGCGTTCCACGACGCCGGAGCACAGGACGGTATGATCGTCCATGTTGAAGAGCTGGTATTTGCAAGAGGAAGAGCCGGCGTTGATGACCAGAATTTTCATGGATGTTACCCGCTGATTAGAGGTTGACGAAAAACACATGCCGTTCTGCCCGCCGCAGGGCGGGAAAGCGTATCAGGTTCGATTCTGGGCAGTCCTACTTTCGGTCGGTATAAGCCTGAATCGCCGTGATCATGACCGCAGCAATGCTGCCCGGGACCAGGCGCGATCCCGAAAAGCGAAAGAAGCGTCCAACCGTGGGGAGCCCGGCGGAACGCAGGAGGGTAATATAAGACGGAGCGCCCCTTCCTGTCAAAAGCTATGAAGGGGAAACTCCGTCCCGGGAAAGGAAAAGCCGGGAACCGGCATGACCGGTTCCCGGATTGCTTTACGCCTTGTTCTTCGTAACGTCGGCCGTGGTCTGGCCCGCTTCATCGGAAGGCGGAACCATGGCGGTTTCCGTGGAAGGCTTGGTCTTTTCGTTGGCCGCAGGGGTTTCGCCCGCGGACTTCGCTTCAAGCGTCGGGGCCTCCTCAGCGGACGCCGCCGGAGCCTGCGCCATGTGCTTCAGCAGTTCGTACCGTTCGTTGTACGCCTTCTCAAGCAGGTCCTGCAGGCGTTCGGATTCCTGCGGAGCGGCATTCTTGAGCTGGGCGTAGCGGTTTTCCCCGGCGAGGAATTCCTTCAAGGTGCCGTTGGGAGCCTTGGATTCCAGGAGGAACGGCGTCTTCCCTTCTTCAGCAAGCTGGGGGTTGAAGCGGTACAAAGGCCAGTAACCGCTTTCCACGGCGAGCTTGCCTTCTTCCATGCTCCGGCCCATGCCCTTGCGGATGCCCTGGTTGATGCACGGCGCGTAGGCGATGATGAGCGAGGGGCCCTTGTAGGCTTCGGCTTCCTTGATGGCCTTGAGCACCTGCTGCTTGTTGGCGCCCATGGACACGGAGGCCACATACACGTAGCCGTAGGTCATGGCCATCCGGCCAAGGTCCTTCTTGCCGGTGCGCTTGCCCGCCGCGGCGAACTTGGCGACCGAACCGAGCGGGGTGGACTTGGATGCCTGCCCGCCCGTGTTGGAGTAGACTTCCGTATCCATGACCAGCACGTTGACGTCTTCACCGGAAGCGAGGACATGGTCGAGGCCGCCGTAGCCGATGTCATAGGCCCAGCCGTCGCCACCGAAAATCCATACGGACTTTTTGGTGAGGAGGTCATTCATCTCCCAAATCTGTTCGAAGAGATGGTTCTCGGGCGCATCGGAAAGCGCGGCCAGAATCTGTTCGCCGTACTTCTTGGAGCCTTCCGCGTCATCCCTGTTTTCCAGCCAGCCGTTCAGCGCGGTGGAAAGCTCGGCGGGAAGGTTGGGAAGCGCGGCGGCTTCGGTGATGAGATCGGCCAGCTTGTCGCGGCGGTGCCGGAATGCCACGGCCATGCCGTAGCCGTATTCGGCGGCGTCTTCAAAGAGGGAGTTGCCCCACGCCGGGCCGTAGCCGTCCTTGTTGGTGGTGTAAGGCACGGTGGGAGCCGAGCCGCCCCAGATGGACGAGCAGCCGGTGGCGTTGGCGATGACCATGCGTTCGCCGAAGAGCTGGGTGATCAGCTTGACATAGGGGGTTTCGCCGCAGCCGGCGCAGGCGCCGGAGAACTCCAGCAGGGGCTGCTGGAACTGCGAACCCTTGAGGGTATCGCGGGCCACCAGATTGTCCTTGGGTTCCACGCATTCGGTGGCGAATTCCAGGTTCGCGACCTGATCCTCGATCTGGGTCTGGAGCGGACGCATCACCAGGGCCTTGTTCTTGGCCGGGCAGACTTCGGCGCAGGAACCGCAGCCGAGGCAGTCCTCAGGATAGACCTGCATGCGGAACTGGAGACCCTTGAGTTCCTTGCCCACGGCGTCCTTGGTGACGAAGCTTTCGGGAGCGCCTTCCATTTCCTCCTTGGTCATCAGGAAGGGACGGATGGCGGCATGGGGGCAGACAAAGGAGCACTGGCAGCACTGGATGCAGTTTTCGGAAATCCATTCGGGAATGTTCACAGCCACGCCGCGCTTTTCGAAGGCGGTGGTGCCGAGCGGCACGAGGCCGTCGGGCTCGAAGGCGGAAACAGGCAGCTTGTCGCCCTGCTGCGCGAGGATGGGACGCACCACATCCTTGATGTAGGCGGGCTCGTGGTCATGGCCGCAACCACAGCCGCAGGAGCAGGCTTCCTCAGCCTTGGGAGCGTCCACGGCGTCCGCCCATTCGGAGGGAACCGGGATTTCCGTCAACGCGGTGATGGCGTTGTCCACGGCGGCAAGGTTCATGTTGACGATCTTGTCGCCCTTGCGACCGTAGGTCTTGCGGATGGATTCCTTGAGCAGGCTGACGGCCTGATCGAAGGGGATCACGTTGGCCAGCTTGAAGAAGGCCGTCTGCATGATCATGTTGATGCGGCCGCCGAGCCCGATTTCCATCGCGACCTTCACGGCGTCCACATTGTAGAACTTGAGGTGCTTGCGGGCGATGGTGCGCTTCATGGAAGCGGGCAGCTCGCGGTTGAGGTCTTCGATGGTGTTCCATTCGGAGTTCAGCACGAAGACGCCGCCTTCCTTGATGCCTTCCAGCACGTCGTACTGATGGACATAGGCGGACTTGTGGCAGGCGATGTAGTCGGCCTGATTCACAAGGTAGGTGGAGCTGATGGGCGACTTGCCGAAACGCAGGTGGGAAACGGTGAAACCGCCGGACTTCTTGGAGTCGTAGGCGAAGTAGGCCTGCACGTAGAGATCGGTGTTGTCGCCGATGATCTTGATGGCCTGCTTGTTCGCGCCCACGGTGCCGTCGGCGCCGAGGCCGAAGAACTTGCACTGCACGGTGCCGGAAGCCACGGTGTCGATGTCTTCGCCCACCTCAAGGCTCGTGAAGGACACGTCGTCGTTGACGCCCACGGAGAAGTGATTCTTCGGGCCCACGGAAAGCATGTTGTCGAAGATGGCCTTGGCCATGGCCGGGGTGAATTCCTTGGAGCCGAGCCCGTAACGGCCGCCGAGGATGCGGGGGGCCTTGCCGGTTTCAAGGAACGCGCCGCACACGTCAAGATAGAGCGGTTCGCCGAGCGAGCCGGGTTCCTTGGTGCGGTCGAGCACGGTGACGGCCTGCACGGTGGAGGGGATCACCTTCATCATGTGTTCGACGGAGAAAGGACGGAAGAGGCGCACTTTCACGAGGCCCACGCGCTGCCCCTGACCGTTGAGGAGGTTGATGACTTCCTCGATGGTTTCACAGGCGGAGCCCATGGCGATGATGATGCGATCGGCCTGCGGATGGCCCACATAGTCGAAGGGGCGGTAGGGGCGGCCGGTGATGCCTTCGACCTTCTTCATGGCCTGCGCCACAATGTTGGGGAAGGCTTCGTAGAAGGGATTAACGCGCTCGCGGCCCTGGAAATAGATGTCGGGGTTCTGGGCCGTGCCGCGCTGATGGGGATGTTCCGGGTTCATGGCGTTCTGGCGGAATTCGTTCACTTTCTCCCAGTTCACCACTTTGCGGATATCTTCGTAGTCGATGACTTCGATTTTCTGGATTTCATGCGAGGTGCGGAAGCCGTCGAAGAAATGGCAGACGGGCACGCTGGACTCGATGGTAGCCAGATGAGACACAAGGGCGAGGTCCATGCATTCCTGCACGGAGCTGGCGCAGATGAAGGCGAAGCCCGTCTGGCGGGCGGCCATGACGTCCTGATGATCTCCGAAAATGCTCAGGGCGTGGGTGGCCAGCGCGCGTGCCGAAACATGGAAAACCGTGGGGAGCAGTTCGCCCGCGATTTTGTACATGTTGGGGATCATGAGCAGCAGGCCCTGCGAGGCCGTAAAGGTGCTGGTCATGGCGCCCGCGACCAGAGAACCGTGCACGGCGCCCGCTGCGCCGGCTTCGGACTGGAGTTCCCGAACGGTGACGGTTTGGCCCAGCAGGTTCTTTTTGCCTGCGGCGGCCCAGTCGTCAGCCAGTTCGCCCATGACGGAAGACGGCGTGATAGGATAGATGCACGCGACGTCGCTCAGCGCATAGGCAATATGGGTCGTCGCGGTGTTGCCGTCCATGGTTTTCATTTTCTTAGCCATGAAGACTCCCTCCCGCCCTCAGGCGGACTTTTGTTGTCTCGTTCTTCATCAAGGAAAAACGGGCAAGATAGCGTTCAGCCGCGGGGTTCGGGGAACCGCACGGCACAATATGGCATTTTCTCCGGCAAAGGACATTGAGAAGAGGGAAAAGAGCCCATGCCTTCGCCCGAGCGCAATCGGCATTGTGTGCAGCATACCCGCTTGCCCTCTCATGTCCATTGTTTATGTCCCCAGCCGGGGCAAGGACGGCATGAACCGGGGTTTTCCCTTTCGGACGCACGCCATCTTTTTTGAGAACATAACATGCTGGCTTTTTTGAAGAAGGAAGCCGTCATCCGGGCCTCTTTTCCTCATGCGAAAAGACAATAACACATATTTGTTTGGTTGAACAGTCTATTTGGCTGTTTCCTCGTAAAAATCTTTTTGCACAAAGGAAAAGCCAATAAAAGAGCCCGGGATGTTCCGGGCCCTTGGGAGCAGCGTGGGCTTCACGTGCGGAAAACGCGGGTTTTACAGGAGGTCGGGATCGGCGGGGCGGCGTTCCCAGCAGACTTTCCCTTGCCCTTTCCTGAATTTGCGTAACAGGACATAGAGTGCCCCGGCCCCGCCGTCCGCCGGGCGCGCCGTGCAGAAGGCGAGGATAACCCGTTTGAAGGGGTCTTGGGTAAACCATTCCTGAACTTTTTCCCGGAGAATGGGGACGCCGTGGGGCGAATTGCGGCCTCGTCCGGGTACGACCAGCACGGTGCGCTGCCCTTTGAAATAGGCGGCCCGGAAAAAGCCCACCAAGGCTTCAAAGGCCTGCTGCGCGTTCATGCCGTGCAGGTCCAGATGCGATTCGGGGCTGAACTGCCCGGCTTGCAATTTGCCGACGGTGAGGAGGTCAAGGCCGAGGACATGCCCCTCGACGTACTCATCGGTAAAGGCCAGTGCGAACTCCAGCTTTCCTTCCATGAATTCCTGGAGAGGATTCCCCGGAGCCTGTACCTGCTGGGGCAAGGGCGGCGTTTCGGCGGCCACCTCACGGCCTTTTCCCGCCAGAGGCTTTACATCTCGGACGGCGGCGAAAAAGGACGCATCTTCATCCGGGACGTTTTTCGCTTGCGGAGTGCCGTTTGGGGAAGGAGCTTTACCGGGTGCGGGCTGTGCGGGCACGGCGGCGGGTTTGGCACGGGATGACGTATTCCGGATGGACTCCGGTTGAAGAAGAGGGCGGCTCAATGCGGCGGACTCTTTGGCCTTGGGGCGGGCCGAGGCTTTTTCCGGGGTTCCCAGCCGGGCCACGCCAGTAACGGCGGAAAGAAAGGCTCGGGCGTCGCTGTCCTCAAGCGGCGCTTCGAACGCTTCGTAAAAGGAAGGCTCTTCTTTCTTGGGAACGGGCTTGGCGGATACGGCCTGCTTGCGTTTGTCCGCGGATTGAAATTTTTTCTTATCGAGCTTGCGGAAGGGGTTTTCCCCTGCAAAGGGATTTTCTTCGGTCATGGTCGCAACCTTTTGATGCTTTATTTAAGGATCAAGAACCTGCCTAACATAAGCTTGCCCGCCGAGGACTGCAAGGGCGCTGCTTGGGGGCGCGGGAAGGGAGGTGGAGCCTCTTGCACAAGCGCGGGGAAAAGCCTATTCTCGGCGAATACTTTACCCAAAGCCAGTTGAGGAGAGGATCATGCCCCTGACGCGCGCCCAAGCGTATACCGAGGCCGGAGTCAATATCGACGCCGGCAACTCCCTTGTTTCACGGATTAAATCCATCGTGTCCCAGACGCATATCCACGGCGTCCTGTCGGATATCGGCGGGTTCGGCGGCCTTTTCAAGCCGGATATGTCCGGTATGGACGAGCCCGTTCTGGTCGCTTCCACGGACGGGGTGGGCACGAAACTGAAGCTCGCCTTCGCTTTCGACAAGCATGATACCGTGGGTATCGATCTTGTCGCCATGAGTGCCAATGATATTTTGGTTCAGGGCGCGCGCCCTTTGCTTTTCCTTGACTATTTCGCCACGGGAAAGCTGGATGTGGAAAAGACCACGCAGGTGATCGCGGGCATTGCCGAAGGCTGCAAGCAGGCAGGCTGCGCGCTGCTCGGCGGCGAAACAGCTGAAATGCCGGATATGTACGGCGAAGGCGAATATGATCTTGCGGGCTTTTGCGTGGGGATGGCGGACAATGCCAAGATCGTAGACGGGTCCGGTATCCGCGTAGGCGATGTGCTCATCGGTCTGGCGTCGTCCGGAGTGCACTCCAACGGCTATTCGCTGGTCCGCAAGATTTTGGACAAAAGCGGGCTGGGGCCGGATGATCTCATGCCGGGCTCGGATCGCACGGTCAAGGATGTCCTGCTGGCCCCGACCTACATCTACTCCGATGTCGTGCGCAGCCTGATGCGTGATTTGCCCATCAAGGGCATGGTTCACATCACGGGCGGCGGCTTTTACGACAACATCCCGCGCGTCCTCCCCAATTCGGTCACGGCCGACATCAATTTCAATTCGTGGGACGTGCAGCCCGTGTTCCATTGGCTGCGCGAGCAGGGCGGCCTGACGTGGCCGGAAATGCTCCAGATTTTCAACTGCGGCATCGGCTATATTTTTATCGTCCCCAGCGAGATCGCGGAAGAAGCCATGAACCGCCTTTCGGCCATGCATAAAGGCGCGTGGGTCATCGGTACGATCGGTCGCCGTCAGGACAAGGACGAGGAACAGGTCAAGATTCTTTTCTAGTTTTCCATGTTCCATACAAAAAGCCTCCCTTCAGGTTACTTGAGGGGAGGCTTTTTGTATGGGCGATGGTAAGACGCCGGAGGCGCCGTCTTATTGAGGGAGCGAAGAGGCGGAAGAAGCCTCTTTAAGACGGGCGTCCAGCCACAGCATCATGTCCCTTTCGGTTTCGGGAGAGGGGTAGGAGACGCATTCGCAGCGCATCCGGCCTTGCGCCCGTACCAAAAACTCAAGGCGTACGCCGCCGTCAAGGATTTCCAAGGCCAGACAGTGCGGCCCGCAGCTCGCCGTGTGTTCTTGCTGAACCGGCAACAAGTGACGCGCTTCGAGAGGAATCCAGTAGAGCTTTTCTATGCTTGAAGCATACCCTCTTTCGTCCAGTGTCTTTTCAAGCTTTTCCAGCGTATCGGCGGGTAGTTCGTCCACGACATAGCAACGCATGAAAGCCTCCTAAGAAAGAGCGGAATCGTGTTTTCGCGCCCGGCGGGTACATCGCCCGGCGGGGTGTTCCTCGTCAAGGCCGAACATGCGGCGGATAAGCTCCACATTCCGGGAGGACGGCTCGGCATTCGTCTCTTTGAGGAAGGCGATGGGCTCATGGGACAGCTTGCGGATAAGCCCGTGCAGCATGGCTTGCAGGGCGTCGCGGGTTTCCTCGTTGACCGGGCCAAGCCGCCGGAGGGTACGTTGCAGTTCCTCCTGCGCGTGGGTTTCAAAATGGGTGAGCAGGTCCACAATGGTGGGCTGCAAGTCCAGCGAATCCAGCCAGAAGCAGAAGGCGTTCACTTCATCGGCCACGATAGCCTGCGCCTTTTCGGCCTCAATGCGGCGGTGCGCGAGGTTTTCTTCAACCACTTCTTTAAGATCGTCGATGTCGTAGAGGTAGACGTTGTCGAGATTATTCACATCGGGATCGATGTCGCGGGGGACGGCGATGTCGATAAAAAACATGGGACGGTATTTGCGGCGCTTGAGGACATCCTTGATATCTCGGGCGCGGATGATGGCCTCCGGCGAACCGGTTGAGCTGATGACGATGTCCACCTCCGCCAGCTTCTCGAAAAGATGCTCGAAAGGTACGGCTTCGCCTTTGAATTCCGCGGCCAGCTCTTGCGCGCGCTCGAAGGTGCGATTGGCCACCTGCACGGTCTTGATGCCGGACTGGATAAGGTGCGTGGCCGCAAGTTCCGCCATTTCACCCGCCCCGATGAGCATGGCCTGATACTGGCCCATATCTCCGAAAATGCGCTTGGCCAGTTCGACGGCGGCGTAGCTGATGGAGACGGCGCTGGCGGCGATGCCCGTTTCCGTCCGCACGCGCTTCGCGACCGAGAATGACTTGTGCAGCAGGCGGTTGATGATGGTCTTGGTCGTTCCGGCCAGGGTCGCTTTGCGATACGCGCCTTTAAGCTGTCCCAGGATTTGGGGCTCACCGAGCACCATCGAATCGAGGCTTGAGGCTACGGTGAAAAGGTGGGTGATCGCCTCGCGTCCTTGATGGATATACACATAGGGCGCGAGTTCCGTTACGCTTCGGCCTTTGGCGGCGGCCCAGGCTTCGAGCACGAGCTTGGGGACGTCGCCCTGGCCCACGGCGAGTATTTCCACCCGGTTGCAGGTTGAAAGGATCAACGCTTCTTCGAGCGTCGTAGTATCCGGGGCGGATGGGGCGGCGGCCCGCAAGGGAACGGCCCACGTTTCCGGCGAACAGTGATCGGTCAGCGCGAAGCGTTCCCGTACCTCAACACCCGCAGTGCGGTAATTGAGCCCGATAAGATAAATGTGTTGTTCCATATCAGCGGGGAGTAGTCCAAAAGCTGTGGTGGGTCGTCATGAAAAGGTTCACCACGATGAGCGAAAAAGCGCACACAGTGAATATCCATATAGCCAGAATCGCGGGCTTGCGGCCCTGCCATCCCTGCGTGAACCGCTGATGGAACAGCCATGCGTACAGAGCCCAGACGATGAGAGAGACGAATTCCTTGGGGTCGCCGGAAAGGATGGTTCCCCAGTTGATGCGGGCGGAGACGAAACCGAAGAGGATGCCCGCCGTGAACAGCGGAAAGCCGACCGTGGTAGCCAGCGCATTGATTTTGTCGAGGGCGGAAAGGGCGGGGAGGTCCTTTTGAAAGCCCGTCATTTTCGACTTGGACTTGATGGTCTTGGCCTGAATGAGGAAGAGCACCCCTGCGCCGAAGGCCAGCGCCATAAGCCCGATGCTGATAAAAATGGCCGTGATGTGGATGGTAAAGGTCATGCCGGAGAGGACGGGAGGCAAGGGCGTTTCGGCATGGCGCAAGAGAAGGGCAATAAGGAACGTCAGAAGGGAAAAGGGGGCGACAATGAGCAGCAGGGATTCATAGCGGGACCGCAGCCACGCGATGAGCCCGATGAGGGTGATGCACCAGGCCAGAAGCTGGACATACACGGAACGGGTCAGGCCGGCAAAGCCGTCGTCAAAAAAAGTGACGCCCAGCAAGAGGGTATGAGCGGTAAAGGCGAGCACTGTGAGCACCAGCGCGGCCCGTTTGAGCCATTCGTTTCGGGCCAGAATGCCCGCTACGACGGCCGCCGTGCCGAGGGCGTACAGGTGGATGGCCAGAAGTGGCAGCAGTTCAGGCAAGATCATGCAGCAACTCCATGATGTGCGGATGCAGTTCGGGGGGCAACAAATCCTTGAGCAAGGCCTCGCACGCCATGCGGTCGCGCCTTTGCAGGGCGTCGGCCAGCGGCGATTCCACGAGGTCCCTGAAGAGGGTTGTATTCCGCCTTGTCTCATGTTGCAAGGCAAGAACGAGAGGGCGTAGCCGTGCCATAAGTTCGGCAAGACCCGTGAAACGATCTCCCAACCATGCCTCGAGTTCTCTGCGCAGTCGCCGGGTCAGGGCGGGGCTCCCCCCCTGCGTAGAGAGGGCGAGCGTAATGCTCCCTTGTTGGACATGGGCCGGTACGATAAAAGAACTCGCCTGTGGAGCATCGGCACAATTGCACAGGATGCCCTTGGCTGCGCAGATGTCCACGATTTCACGGTTGGCGGCGGGATTGCTGGTGGCGGCGAAAACCAGTGCGCAGCCTTCCGCATCCTGCGGCAGGAAGCCGCGCCGTTCATGGATGATCCGTTTATCTTCAAGTAACGCTTGAAGACACGACGAAGGCTCGGCCACATCAAGGACATGGATGACAGCGGGGTCGCTCTCCAATAAGGAAGCTATCTTGCGGCATCCGACCTCACCCGCGCCGACGACGAGGCAGCGTTGTCCGTGAAGATCGAGGAAAACAGGATAATAGCGCATAGAGGTATCCGGCGAAAAGGTAGCATCCTTTCCGACTTCGGAAAGGAAATGTAATCAAGGATTATAGCGCAAGGTTTGCCCTACGTCTACGGGAAGCCTGCCGAGGAGAAAAGCATGATCCGTGCCATGAGAGAAGAGGATTGCGAGGCCGTGGTGGATATCTGGCTTCGGGCCTCCCTCCAATCACACGCGTTTATGGAAGAGGGCTACTGGGAGTCGCGGGTGGAAGATATGAGGAATCTGTATCTGCCCCTCAGCGAAGTGGTGGTTGACGAAGTGGCACCGTCTGGAAAACTTGCCGGGTTTATGGCTTTTATCGGCGATTATCTGGCCGCCCTTTTTGTGGCTCCAGAGTATCAGGGAAAGGGGACGGGCACGCGCCTGCTGCGGCTCGCGCAAAAAATGCGCTCCGAGCTTCATCTGTGCGTGTATGCCAGAAATACGCGTGCCGTGGCGTTTTACCGAAAACACGGATTTACGATAAAGGGGGAGCGCTATGAGGAAGCTACGGGGCAAAAGGAATGGCTGATGTCCTTTTGCCCGCGAAGCGCCATCTGAAGAGTTCAGCCTTCAAACAAGAGGCTCAAAGCCCACTTTATAAAGAGATTTTGGGGTACTGTCCTTTCCAAAGAATGCCCTTATGATCCGGGAATATATCTGGCCTATACCACTCAAGCGTCAAAGATGCATTCGGCGGCTGAGGGCCAGATGTAATTTTTTCCGAAGTGGCCCCGGATGAGCCGTCGCCCCCCTAAAGGGAGAGCGACGGTGGAGCCTTCTTTTTTCTAAAAGCGGCCACACCAGCCGGGACCATCGTAACAACGGGTTATGTATTGTCTTTTTCTGTAGGGAACGGGGAAAATTATGGCCTCCCTGAGGCTCAAAAACGCTGTTTGCTGCCGCTTTGCGTTCTTTATAGCGGATGAAAAAGGCAACAAAAAGGGGAGGGGCATTTTCCCCTCCCCTTGAGTGAGTCGATGGCGTGAACAGGGAACTAATTGAGGCCCAGTTCCTTAATCAGCGTTTCCTTGATGCTTTCGATGGTGCCTTGCCCGTTCAGCGTGATGTACTTGGTTTCGCCCTTGTCGGCCAGCGCTTTGAAGTAGTGAGCCGCGGCGAGCGTTCCCGTCTTCGTATCATAGTAGATGTCATGCCGCTTGTTGATGGCCGCCTCGTCCTGATCGTCGGCCCGGGTGGTAAGTTCCCCGCCGCAGACGCGGCAGATGTTGTCCTGCGGCTTGATGGCTTCGATAAAGACGTTGTTGGGATGGTTGCCGTCGTTTTTGCATACGCGACGGCCCATGATGCGATCCCGGGCAATGTTGCGGGGAAGATCGATTTCCACCACGTAATCCAGTTTCATTCCCTGTTCCTGCAGTGCCTTGTGAAGCTGTTCCGCCTGCGCGATGTTGCGGGGGAAGCCGTCCAGAAGCCAACCGTCCGCGCCTTTGGTCTTGAGGGTTTCAAGAACCATCGGGATGGTGATGGCGTCAGGCACAAGTTCGCCGCGATCCATGTATTCCTTGGCCTTTTTGCCCAGTTCGGTGCCGCCTCCCACATGTTCACGGAAGATGGCGCCGGATTCGATATGCGCGAGGCCGAAAGCCTTTTTGATGAGCGCGCCCTGCGTGCCCTTGCCGCTGCCGTTGGGACCGAACATAAGAATATTCATGGTCTGCTCCTGTGGGTGTAGAAGGTCGTATGAAGCTGGCGACGTCAGGATGATGCTGACGCGGAAGCCTAACTTGCGCCAAGAGGAATACTTTCAAAGGAAAAATTTCTTCTCGGGGCAAGAGTATCCTTGGAGTTTCAGAAGGAGGATTTGTTTTCCGAGACAGGGAGAAGCGCATGGCCTTCGTGTACGGGATCGGACGCTATCAGGCCGTTCTCGTGAAGATAGGCTTCACCTTCCGCGACGAATTCCTCGTGGGTGGCGTCGGGGCGGATGCCCGGACAAAATCCTTTGGCAAGATACAGGCTTTCCGCATCAGCCATATTCCCCCGGAAAAAGGGCCACGCGCGGCACACGTTGGGCTTGACGGCGTGAACGATGCAGCCTTTCCCGGCCCGGAAGAAGATGCAGTTTCCGTCTTCCCCGGTTTTGATCTGCCATTTGCCGTTGCGGTAGACGGCATAGGCGTCAAGGAAAGCCTGACGCTCAAGATGCAGGCCCTCGTAAAGGCGCTGGAGATCGGCGGGGCCGAGGATAATGCCGCCTTCCCCCTCGCAGCAGTGGCCGCACATGCGGCAGTCGAAAACGGGTTTATTCATATACGGTTCCCTGATAGGCGATGGTGTTCGATCATGATGCAGAGGTCTTCCACGACGGCCAGCCCCGCGCCCGCCGCGATGGACGAGGCTTCCCTGCTGGCAATGCCAAGCTGCATCCAGAAAAGTTTCGGAAGCGGCGAGAGCTTTACGGCTTCCCGCGCATGGTCCGCGCAATACTGCGGAGCCCGGAAAACATTGACGATGTCTATGGGACAGGGGACGTCAGCCAGAGTAGGGCAGGCGTCTATCCCCCACACGCTTTTGCGGACAGGATGGACGGGGATGACACGGTAGCCCGCTTCAATGAGGTAGCGTCCTACGCGGTCAACAGGCTGATTCGGCTTGTCTTTTGCCCCTATAATGGCGATGGTGCGCGCTTCAGAGAGCAGGGCGCGTAAACGGTCGTCGGATAAAAAGCTTTGAAGCATTAGAGTCCTCACAAAAAGAGTGCAGAAAAGTCTATCCACTAAACGATCTAAAGGCAATGAAAAGGTTTTTGTTGTGGCTTACGTCCGCTTTGCAATATTCACACATAATATTATTAATTTATGTCTACTTCTATCCACAATCCCAAATTGTACAAAAAATCCTCCAATAAAAACAAAACCAACAGCCCCCTGAGCCTCTTCTCTTTTCCTTCAGCTTTTGGCAGGGTAGGCACATCTCTCAACCAAGGAGCCTTTCCATGACCATGCTGCCTCCTCTTGTTCCTGTTGAAGAAATCGTTTTTCGGCATGCCCGTTGCCGGACACTGCTGCGGACACTTGCTCCCGAAGCGGGAGGCTTGTTGCTTGTTTCGCGGTTGAGCCTTTATTACCTGACGGGGACTCTGGGCTGGGGGCTCCTCTGGCTACCGCTCGAAGGAGAGCCGGTCCTTATGGTGCGCAAGGGGAGGGAACGTGCGCTTGCCGAATCTCCCTTGCTTCATGTGGTCTCCTTCAAATCCTACAGGGAAGTGCCGGACTTGTGCGCGGACCACGGAAGCCCGCTTTCCTCGGTCGTCGCGGTGGATAAAAACGGTTTTAGCTGGAGCATGGCGGAGATGCTGCAAAGCCGCGTAGGGGCTGTGCGCTTTGTAGCGGGAGATGCCGTATTGACGCAGGCCCGCGCGGTCAAGTCGGAATGGGAACTGGAACGGATGCGCCTGTGCGGGAAGCTGCACGCCCATGTCCTTGATGAAGTCATGCCTGCGCGCATTCGTCCCGGCATGACTGAAAAGGAGATAGCGCTCACCTATGTGGAAGCCTCTTTCGCCTGCGGCGGCAACGGGTTGCTTCGCATGACAGCCCACGGAGAGGAGAATTTTTTCGGCTACGCCTCGGCGGGAGATTCGGGAAATTATCCTACCTATTATAATGGGCCGCTCGGATGTGTGGGCCTGCATCCGGCCGCGCCCTTTCTGGGCAGCGGGGAACGGTGCTGGAATGAAGGTCAGGTGCTGGCCGTAGATATGGGTTTCAGTCTCGCGGGCTACGCCACGGATCGAACACAGCTCTATTGGGCTGGTTCAGCCATACCGGACGATGTACGGCGGGCGCATGACGTGTGCATCCGTATCTTTGATCAGGCCAGTGCCGCATTGAAACCGGGAGCGGTCCCGGCGGCCCTGTGGGAAGAGGCCTGCACGCTCGCCCAACGCGAAGGACAGCCGGGGTTTATGGGCGCAGGGGCGGACAGAGTCGCGTTTCTGGGGCATGGCATAGGCCTTGCGGTAGATGAGTTTCCCGCCTTCGCCCGGGGTTTTGCCGCCCCGCTCGAAAAGGGCATGGTGGTGGCGCTGGAGCCGAAGATAGGTCTGCCCGGTATCGGAATGGTAGGCTTGGAGCATACTTTTGAAATAACCGAAAGCGGCGCGCGTTCTTTAACCGGGGAGAGGAGGGAGATCATTCTCATCTCCTGATATGTTCCAAGAAACATGTTGCCTGTTTTCTGCGGTATAGTACAATAGTTTCAAAGATATATGTCTGACAAAACACAATGCCCGCGGCGTAGCCGCCCGGGATTGCGCAACCGTACGAAAAACAGGAGTCGCAACATGGATAAGATTTTGCGTATCAACGTCGGTGCCGAAGATGGCCCCAAAGCTACTGTGGAGCCTGTAGGGGAATACGCCGGGCTCGGTGGTCGTGCCCTGACCACGGCGGTGGTATGCAAGGAAGTGCCGCCGACCTGTCATCCTCTTGGACCGGAAAACAAGCTTGTCTTTGCTCCCGGCCTCATGAGCGGAACGGCCGCGTCCACTTCCGGGCGTCTCTCCGTGGGCTGCAAGAGCCCGCTGACCGGCGGCATCAAGGAATCCAACACGGGCGGCACGGCTGCGCAGGCTATGGCCCGGCTCGGCTACGCGGCCATCATTCTGGAAGGTGAAAGGCAGGGTGACGACCTGTATAAGGTTGTCATCACCAATGAAGGCGTAACCTTCCATAAGGCCAATGAGCTGCGGATGCTCGCCAATTACGATCTGGTTGACAAGCTGAAGGAAAGCCACGGCGAGAAGGTGACCTACGTGACCATCGGAACGGCGGGCGAAATGCGTATGGGCAATTCCACCATCTGCGTGACCGATCCCGAGTGCCGCCCGACTCGTCATGCAGGCCGGGGCGGGGTAGGGGCCGTCATGGGGTCCAAGGGCATCAAGGCCATCGTGCTTGATCCCGCGGGCACCAAGAACCGGGAACCCCAAAATGCCGAACAGTTCCGGGCCGCGAATCAGGCCTTTGCTGCAGGCTTGAAGAGCCATCCGGTGACCGGGCAGGGGCTCCCGCAGTACGGCACCACGGTGCTCATGAATATCCTGAACGAAGCTGGCGGACTGCCCACCAACAACTTCTCCGTGGGCCGTTTTGAGGGCCACGATCAGATTTCCGGCGAAACGATGGCCGCGACCATTCTGGAGCGTGGCGGGCAGCCCACGCACGGTTGCCATCGCGGTTGCGGCATCCGTTGCTCGGGCATTTATGTGGACAAGGAAGGGCAGTATCTGTCCAAGGCTCCTGAGTACGAAACCATCTGGTCGCACGGCGCGCATTGCGGCATCAGCGATCTCGATGCCATCGTGCTGATGGACCGACTTGAGGACGACTACGGTTTCGACACCATCGACATGGGCGTGGCCATCGGTCTGGCTATGCAGGCCGGGGTGATCCCCTACGGCGACGCGCAGGCCGCCATCAACCTGATCCACGAAGCCGGGCGCGGCACGCCGCTTGGCCGCATCATCGGCGCGGGTGCCGCGACGGTTGGCCGTTGCTACGGCCTCGAACGTGTCCCCGTCGTCAAGGGGCAGGCTCTGCCGGCGTATGATCCGCGCGCGGTAAAGGGTGTGGGCGTCACCTATGCCACCACGACGCAGGGCGCGGACCACACGGCGGGCTATGCCGTGGCTCCCAATATCCTTGGCATCGGCGGCAAGTCCGATCCCTTGAAGGCGGAAGGACAGGTGGAGATTTCGCGCAATCTGCAGATTGCCACCGCCGCGCTCGATTCCACGGGCTTCTGCCTCTTCGTGGCCTTCTGCATCCTTGATCAGCCCGAAACCTTCCAGGCCATGATCGATGTCATCAACGGCATGTACGGCCTGAACATGACCGCCGACGACGTGATGGAACTGGGCAAGAACATTCTGCGGCAGGAACGCGAATTCAACCGCAAGGCCGGATTCGGCCCCGCGGCGGACCGCCTGCCCATGTTCTTCTCGCGGGAAGCCTTGGCCCCTCACGGCACCCGCTTCGACATTACGGATGAAGAACTGGACGAAGTGCACAACTACTAGCCCCTGAACGAGGCCGCCCCGTTGCATTGGGGCGGCCTTTTTTTAAGGAGAGGAAATGATGGAAACGGAAGCGCCGGCTGTGCCGCCGCGCGTGCTGGCTTCGTTTGTCCGTCTCGCGCAGGCGGGCGTCTGGGTTCCGCTGGAACGTCCGTGCTCTGTTTACGACTTTTTGCATGGCGCTTTGAATGTGGATGACGCCTTCATCCTTTCGCGCATCCAGACGATTCTTCTCAACAGCAAAGTTGTGGACGATATGGACGGCGCCTGGCTGCGTGCTGGGAGCCGTTTGGCCTTGTCAGCGGCCATGCCGGGCGTTGTAGGTGCGGCCTTGCGACGGAATGGGCTTTTCGCTCGGCTGCGTGAAGGCATCCGCTGTCAGGCGGCGGAACAGACGGAAGAGGGCGGTTGCTTCTGGTTGGAGCTGCATGTGTACAATTCCATGATTGCGGCCTTGGCCCTGCCTCTGCTGACGTGCGGTTTTGCGGTGGAAAAGGAGCGGATGCCGGACCCCTTGCGCCCTCTCGTGTGCAAAGCGCCTTTCCCCACTTCCTCCGTAAACCATCAATTCGTGCGGCTGCCCGCTGGCCAAGCGTCTTTTCTCTCATGAAGGCTTGACAATCCCGCTGAAAGTTTCATTGATCCCCTGTACCGCGGATGCGCGGGATTGCTGGACGCACAGGGGAGTATTTCGTGTATAAAGACGTGTTGGCACGCCTTGCCCAAGGCCGTGCGGAAGCTTTGATCGTATCTCGGGCGGGATTGGCTACCCAGGCTCGCATCAGCGCGGACATGCTCCGGCAGGGGCGCGGCGTGGCGTGGGTGGTGAAAAACCGCGACGAACTTCTCATGGCTCAGGGGCTGCTGGCGCTTTTTTCCCCGGCGTGCTCATCCGGCGAGGCCGGGAGCAGCGAGGTGTCCACAAGCCCGTGGGCCGTGCTTCCTCCCTTCTCGCCGCGCGCGGCCACGCGGGAGGGCTGGGCCGAACGTCTGGCCGCGCTCTATGCGCTGCGTTCCGGACGGGCAAAGGCCCTTCTCCTTACGGCCGACAGCCTCCTTCCCCGCCTTGTCCCTCTTGATTTTTTTGATGATCAGGAGCTGCGCCTGACGCAGGGGGAGGAAACCTCTCTGGAAATGCTCCTTGAGCAGGTGGTGCAATGGGGCTATAGTCGCGTGCCGATGGTTTCCAATCCCGGGGAGGTTGCGCGGCGGGGTGATATCCTCGACATCATGCCTCCCGGCTACGAGAAGCCGCTTCGCCTTGATTTTTTTGGTGATCTTATTGAAGAAATCCGACTTTTCGATCCGGTGACCCAGCGTTCACGCGGAAACCTCCATGAGGCGCTCATCTTGCCCGTTTCCCCTCTTCGACGGGATACGCAAGGGGAAGCCAGAATGCACGCGCGCTGGCAACGGCTTTTCCAAAAAGGGCTGCTCAACGAAAACGAGCGATTTGGGCTGACGCGCCTCCTTGAGCAAGGGGATTTCCGGCTGATGCCGGGATGCTGCTATGACGCCGCCACCACCTTGGAGGCATGGCTTCCTTCGGCCACGCTCTGGATGCTTCCGGGCCGTCAGGAGCTTGGCGAGGCGCTGAAGAGTGCCGAATCCCTGTGGTCACAGGCGTTCGAGGCGCAGGACGCCGAGGGGCGTCCGCAGCCCCAGCGTATGGCCTTGCGGAATGCCGAAGACATGCTGGCCGTATGGGAGAGGAGCCCCCGCGTGTACGCCGAACCCCTCGTGATGGGAGCGGAAAAAAGCGGGACGGACCTACCCGAGCGGCGCATCGCTTCCTTTGATGAGCTTTTCCCCACCCCGGCGGAACAGGATCGGCCTTGGCAGACGCTGGTACAGGCTCTGAAACGCTGGCAGGGCGAAAAGCGTCAGGTTCTCCTCAGCTTTGCTTCCGACAAAAGCCGCGCCAAGTTCCTTAATCTGGCCGCACAGGATGGACTTTCTCCATCTCTTCGCTATGATCCCGAACAAAAGGGACTCTTTGCCCTTGTTGCGTCTTTCCGCTCGGGTGCCGAACTGGTGTGGGACGAGAGCCTCCTCTTGGGTGAAGAGGTTCTTCAGCCGCATTCCGGCAAGGGACGCCGCATTCCATCCGGCGCGTTCAAAGGTTTGGATCACTATGACGAACTGACGCCGGGCGATCTCCTTGTGCACCGGGATTACGGCATTGCCCGTTTTGGTGGACTGGTGCGCATGGAAACCGGCAGCACCGCCAATGATTTTCTCCTTCTCCACTACGCGGAAGATGACCGCCTTTACGTCCCCGTGGACCGCATGTCCCTCATCCAACGTTTTAAGGGCGCGGGAGAAGCGCAACCTGCCCTTGATCGTCTGGGCGGCGGGGCGTGGCAGTCGGGCAAGGAAAAAGCTCGTAAGGCCATTGAAAAGATCGCCGAAGACCTTGTGGAGATGTACGCGTGGCGCAAGGTGGCCAAAGGCTTCCGCTATCCCCCGGTGGGGGAACTCTACCGGGAGTTTGAAGCGTCCTTCGGCTTTGAGGAAACCCCGGATCAGGCCCGTGCCATACAGGATGTGCTGGTGGACATGGAAAAGCCGGAGCCTATGGATCGGCTGGTCTGCGGCGACGTGGGCTTCGGGAAGACGGAGGTGGCCTTGCGTGCCGCTTTCCGGGCGGCCTCGGAAGGAAGGCAGGTAGCCTTGCTGTGCCCCACCACGGTTCTGGCCGAGCAGCATTACCAGACCTTCCGCGCCCGCCTGTCCGGATTTGCCATCAACGTGGGCCTGCTGAGCCGCTTTGTCTCCACCGCAAAGCAAAAGGAGACCCTCAAGGCCGCTGCCGCGGGCGAGATAGACATCCTCATCGGAACGCACCGCCTGCTTTCCGATGATGTGGTCTTGCCCAATCTGGGACTGCTCATCCTCGATGAGGAACAGCGTTTCGGTGTCCGCCACAAGGAAAAATTGAAAAAAATCAAGAAAAATGTGGATGCTTTGACCCTGACGGCAACCCCCATCCCCCGGACGCTTCAGTTATCCATGTCCGGGGTGCGGGAGCTTTCCGTCATTGAAACGGCGCCTCCGGAACGCAAACCGGTGTCCACCGCCATTTTGGAGCGGGACAAGCGCGTACTCCGGGAAGTGGTTGAACGGGAACTGGCGCGGGAAGGGCAGGTTTTTTGGGTGCACAACCGAGTCCAGCACCTTGAGAGGGTGGTGGAATTCGTCAAGGAACTCGTGCCGCACGCGCGCATCGGCATGGCCCACGGCCAGCTCCCGGAAAAGAAGCTGGAGGAAACCATGCACGCCTTCTGGCATGGGGAGCTTGACGTGCTGGTGTGCACGGCCATTGTGGAATCCGGGCTCGATTTTCCCCGGGCCAACACGCTGATCGTCGATCAGGCGCAGCTCTTCGGCCTCGGGCAGCTTTACCAGTTGCGCGGACGGGTAGGGCGCTCGGATCGGCAGGCTTTCGCCTACTTCGTCGTGTCCGATCTGGACAGCCTGCCTGCGGCCACGCGGGAGCGTTTGCGCATCATCCTTGACCTGGACTACCTGGGGGCGGGCTTTCAGGTGGCGATGGAAGACCTCCGGCTACGTGGGGCGGGGAACATCCTCGGTGAAGTGCAGTCCGGGCACATGGGCCGCGTCGGTTTGGACCTTTATCTCGAAATGCTGGAAGAGGCCGTCAACAAAATCAAAAACGGAGGCATTTCTCTTCAGGCCGAAACCGAGCTTAACCTCGGGCTTACCGCGCATATCCCCGAAGATTACATTGCTGATGGGCGGGAGCGCCTGCGTTGGTACAAGCGCCTCTCCGCCGCGCCCGATGCGCAGGCCCGTGAAGAGCTGGAACTCGAACTGCGGGACCGTTTCGGAAAGATACCCGAGCCGCTGGAAATCTTCATGGCCGTCTTGTCCCTGAAACAGTTCCTTACCAGCGGGCAGGCCGTGAAGGCGGACGTACACGAAGACCGTTTGCGGATCACCTGGAGTGAGAAGCAGACCGCTGTGGCGCCCGAGAAGCTGGTGCCCTTCCTTGCCTCGCAGAAAGGGAAGGCCAAGCTCTTTCCGCCTTCCAGCCTTGAACTCCGGCTGGATACGTCTCTGCCCACGGCGCAGCGGCTTGATGCCGCCCGCGTCGCCCTCGGGGACTTGCTGGTGACGGCTTGAGCCCGCCCTTTAGTGCGGAGATTGCAAGTTGAGAGAATTCAGCGTATCTTGTCTTAACATTGTCGCCCTGACAACAAACAGCGTTTTCCATCCGGGGAGGGTTCCCCGTACGGAATCTTTTGCTGTGTCCGGCGGCGTAACGAACCCTTTCGGGATTTTCCGGAATCCAAGGAGCGTTTTGTGCGGATTGCCAGCTTAGTCCTTTTTGCGGCGCTTGTGGCGGCTGTGCCCGCTCAGGCGGCGATAAACGGTGTTGCGGCCGTGGTCAACGGCGAGATGATAACGGAGTTCGATTTACAGAACGAAGTGGCCCCGGAGGCGATGCGTCGCCAGATCGACCCGAAAAAACCTGCGCAGCGGGAAGCCTATGATGCCCTGACCAGCGCCACGCTCGAAAGGATGATCAATAACATCATCCTCACTCAGGAAGCGCAGCGCCTGAAAATCTCGGTCAGTGATTCCGAAGTGGACAACGAGATGCAGCAGATCATGTCCCGCAACAAGATCACGCCGGAGGAGTTCCAGCGTCAGCTCCAGCTCCAGCGCATGAGCGAAAAGGATTTTCGTGAGCGCGTTCGCAGCGGGGTGCTCCGCAATCGGCTCCTGGCCAATATGGTGGGACGCAAGGTCATCGTCACCAAGGAAGAGGTGGCCGATTATTATAATATCCACAAGCAGAATTTTGTGAACAATCAGCGGGTGCGCTTTGCCCTGATCGTCTATCCGCCTACCGAGAACGCGGAGAAGCAGTCCGCCCGGCTTCGCGGCGGCAAGGCTTCCTTTGAGGAGGTCGCCCGCAAGGTTTCCATTGGCCCCCGGGCGCAGGAAGGCGGCGATGTGGGCATGGTAAGCTGGAACACTCTTGATCCGGCATGGCAGGAACGGCTTTCCCTCATGGAACCCGGAGAAATTTCGGATTTGTTTGAGGTGAACAACGGCCTGAAAGCCCAGTTGAAGCTCATCGATATGGAGTCGGGGGAAGGCCAGACGCTGGAAGAGGCCACGCCCCAGATTGAAAGGATTCTGCGTGAACCCAAGTTGCAGGAACGTTTCCGCGAATACACAGAGCAGCTCCGTAAGCGGGCCGTCGTGGAAATCCGCCGATAAAAGGGTGCCCGCATCTCTCCCTAAAAGGTACGCAGCATGGAAGAAACGGAAAAAGGATTGACGTTGCCGGACTTCGGCGCTCTGCTTCGTGAGAGGCGCCTTCGCAAGGGTTGGACCGAGGAAGACGTCGCCGAACAGTTGAAGATCACCTCCCGCCTGGTCAGGGCCATAGAGGAAGGGGACATGCAGAGTATGCCCCATGCCGTCTATGCGCGGGGCTTTATTCGCGCCTACGCCAAAATGCTTGCCGTCGATGAAGCGACCGTCCATGCCGCCTGTTCCCTGCTGAAGGACCCCGAAGAGGAACTGCGCGAGCAGGAATATCACGGGCGGGCTGCGGCTCCCAGCCGGGGAAGCGGTTTTCCCTGGCTGGCCGTTCTCTTGTGCATCCTTTTTCTCGCTGGCGGCGCGTGGTATCTGCGCGACGTTTTGCCTGATCTTTTTTCCCATTGGAGCGCCGCGCCCGAAAAGGCCACGGCCATTCCGTCAGCTCCCGCCGAAGTTCCCGAAGAGCGTGCCCCCGTCGACACGCCCCCCGTTCCGGCCGCCGAGCCCCTTTTGCCCGTAAACAATGCGACCAGCCCCGCCGCGCCTTTGCCCGAGGAGCCGATCATATTGGGCGGTACCGCTCTTCCCCCCGAAACCCCATCGTCCGCCGCTGCGCCGCACGAAGCGGCCCTGCCCGCGACTGGCCACCGACTAGTCTTGAACGCTCAGGCGGACTGCTGGGTGTCCACTACGGCCGACGGCAAGAACAGTCAGCGCGTCATGCACAAGGGCGATACCTTGAATGTCGATTTTGAGGAAAAGCTGGTGGTGAAGCTCGGCAATGCCGGAGGGGTGGAAGTGGTCTATGACGGCAAGGCGCTGCCCGCGCTCGGCAAGGTGGGGCAGGTCAAAACCGTTACCTTCCCCGCGGACATTCAGAACTGATGGAATGGTCCGACTCGGCTCTTGTTTTAGGCGTAGGACGCTTTCGTGAGGCGGACCTTTGGGTCCGCCTCTTGACGCGTCGGCATGGTATCGTCACCGCCTTCGCCTTTGGGGGAAGCCGCAGCCGCAAACGTTTTTGCGGCTGTCTCGATCTGTTCAACGAACTCCAGATCAGCACCAAAACAACCCGGAACGGCATGTATCTTTCCCTTCAGGAAGGCATTCTTGTACGGGGGCCGCAGCGTTTGCGTTCGGACTGGAACCGGGTGGGGATGCTCATGAACTGCATCCGTTTCGTGGAGGCGCTGGGCGTTTCGCCGGACACTTCGGGAGAGGCTTTTGCTCTGGTAAAGGAAACGCTGGCGCTTTTGGAAGAGGCGGAGCGTGTGCAGGACCTCCTGCCCGTTCTTTTCCGTCTTCGTCTTGCCTCGCAGCAGGGCTATGCCCCCGCCCTGCGGGCCTGCGCCCGGTGCGGGAAAACGCTTTTCGATCCGGCGGGCTTTTCGGTGGCGGAAGGCACGGTACTTTGTCCCGATTGTCTTGGGCGCCGGGAAAATATTGTGGAGATCAGCGGTAAAAGCCTTGACGTTTTGCGCCGAGTTCAGGAAGAATCACCGCTGCGTTGGAATTTTGCCGCCTCGGACGCTTCCGGGGCGGGAGATGAAGCCCTTCTGCCCTCGGAACGGCGCGAATGCGCTCGGGCCGTGGATGGTTTTGTGCAATACCATCTTGGCCTGACATGGGATAAGGGGCGTTTTCGCAGAGTCTGACGCGCGCGGGTGGTTCCCGGCTGGAAAACGAACGCTTCGTCCGTTGCAGACGGAACTTTAGGTTTAGGGATCAGTGCTCTTTTTGTCATGGAGGAAGCATGTATTTTCAAGATGTCATTCTCACCTTGCAAAGCTATTGGGCCAGCAGGGGCTGCGTCGTCGCTCAGCCGATGGACATAGAATGCGGCGCCGGGACGTTCAATCCTTCCACGTTCTTGCGCGTCATCGGCCCGGAACCGTGGCATGTCGCCTATGTGGAACCTTCACGGCGGCCTACCGACGGGCGCTATGGGGAAAACCCCAACCGCTTGCAGCATTACTTTCAGTTTCAGGTGATTTTAAAACCTTCCCCTGATGACGTGCTGGACTTGTATCTCGGCAGTCTGCGTGCCTTGGGCATCCATCAGGAAGAGCACGATATCCGTTTTGTCGAAGACGACTGGGAATCGCCCACGCTCGGGGCGTGGGGCCTTGGCTGGGAAGTGTGGCTGAACGGCATGGAAGTGTCGCAGTTCACCTATTTCCAGCAGGTAGGCGGCATCGATCTTTCGCCCGTGAGTTCGGAAATCACCTACGGCCTTGAACGGCTGACCATGTACCTGCAGGGAAAGGATTCGGTTTACGATATCCAGTGGAACGAGCACGTTACCTACGGCCAGATATACCATCGCAATGAAGTGGAGCAATCCCGTTATAACTTTGAAGAAAGCGACGCGGCCATGCACCGCCGCCACTTCGACGAGTTCGAGGCCGAATGCCTGCGCCTGACCGAAAAGGGGCTCTTGTGGCCCGCCTATGACTACTGCCTGAAATGTTCCCATACGTTCAATCTTCTGGACGCGCGCGGAGCCATTTCGATCACGGAACGCACCGGGTATATTGGAAGAGTGCGTACGCTGGCCTCGGCTGTTGCCCGCCTGTATGCCGAACAGCGCAAGGAAATGGGCTATCCCATGCTTGGAGGGAACCGTTAATGTCCACCTTTGTTCTTGAAATCGGCACGGAAGAACTCCCCGCCCGTTTTTTGGCCGGACTTGAAAAGGAACTGGCCGAGCGTTTCACGCTGGGCCTGGAAGAAGCGGGCTATGGCGTCGCCCGTCTGGACACCTGCGCTACCCCGCGTCGCGCCGTCGTCATTGTCGAAGGGCTGGATGACGTGCAGCCCGCCAAGGAAGAAGTCGTGATGGGTCCCCCGGCCCGCATCGCCTTTGACGCAAGCGGCAACCCCACCAAGGCGGCGGAAGGCTTCGCCCGTACGCTCGGGGTGGATGTGGCCTCCCTGTCTACCAGACAGACGGAAAAGGGAGACTACCTCGCTGGCGTGAAAAAGACCGGCGGCGTGCCTACCGTAGATGTGCTGGCTTCGCTGTGCCCCTCGATCATCGCCGCCCTGCCTTTCGCCAAGAGGATGCGCTGGGGCAGCGGAGATTTCGCCTATGCCCGTCCCATCCGCTGGATCGTGGCCTTGCTCGACGACGCCGTGGTGCCCTTTGAGATCGCCACTGTCGTTTCTGGGCGGATCACGCAAGGGCACCGTGTCCTTGGCCCCGGCCCCTTTACCCTCGGTACGGCGGGCGACTACGTTTCCACCATCACGCAGCAGGGCGCTGTCCAGTTGAAGGCGGCCGACCGGCGGCGCTACATCGTGGAAGAAGGCAACAGGTTGGCCGAGGCTGCGCAGGGACGGATTATCTGGGTGGATGGTCTGCTTGATGAAGTGCAGGGGCTTGTGGAATGCCCCGTGCCCCTGCTTGGCGATATTGAGCCTTCCTTCCTTGAATTGCCCCGGGAGGTGCTGCTGACCAGTATGCAGTCCCACCAGAAGAGTTTCGGGGTCGAAGACGGGCAGGGTCAGCTTTTGCCGTACTTTTTGACGGTCCTGAACATCCGTCCGAAAGACCTTTCTGTGGTCAAGAAAGGTTGGGAGAGGGTCTTGCGGGCGCGCCTTGAGGACGGACGCTTCTTCTGGAAGACGGACCTTGAGGCGACGTTCGACGAATGGCTGGACGCGCTGGACGCCGTTACCTTTTTGGCCCCGCTGGGCAGCATGGGAGAAAAGACTCGTCGCATCAGTTCCCTGTGCCGCTGGCTGGCCGAAAAAGCGGGACAGAACCCTGAAGAAGCGGCCCGTGCCGGGCGCTTGTCGAAAGCCGATCTGGTTTCGTCCATGGTCGGGGAATTCGACACGCTGCAAGGTATCATGGGCGGCATTTATGCCCGCAAGAAAGGCGAATCGGAAGCCGTGGCCACGGCTTTGGCCGAGCAGTATTTGCCTTCCGGCCCCGATTCGCCGGTCCCCGCTACGGAACTGGGTTCGATCTTGTCCATTGCGGATAAAGCGGATACATTGGTAGGCTGCTTCGGGCTCGGCATGGTGCCTACCGGCGCCGCCGATCCCTATGCCTTGCGCCGTTGCGCGCTCGGCATCACGCGCATCATGCTGGAACGCGGCTACCGCTTCGATGTGAAGGAACTTTTCGAGGAAGCCCAGAAGCTCTACGGCGAGCGTAAGTGGAAACTGGCCCCGCAGGAGGCCCTTGCCAAGCTGAACGACTTCTTCATTGCCCGCGTCAAAAACTATTTCCTGACACAGGGAAGAGAGACGCTTTTGGTTGAAGCCGTCACCGCGGTGGAACCCGACAAGGTGTGGGCCGTCGGCCAACGGCTGGCCGCTCTGGAAAAACTGAGCCGTCAGAGCGATTTCCCGCTTGCCGCCCAGACCTTCAAGCGAGTGTCGAACATCATCCGTAAGCAGGGCAAGGAAGCGGGCGTCCCCTTGACGGGCGTGTGGAATCCTTCCCTTTTGCAGGAAAGCGCCGAAAAGGACTTGGCGGACAGGCTTGAAACCCTTTTCGCTGATTTTGAAACCGCATGGGGAACGGACGATTTTGACGCTCTCTTCTCCATGCTGGGGGCCGTCCGCCCGGCCATTGACGCGCTGTTCGACAAGGTAATGGTCATGTGTGAGGACGCGGACCTGCGCGCCAACCGCCTTAATATGCTGAAAGCCCTCACCTTGCGTATGGATCGACTGGCCGATTTTTCGGCCTTGCAACTGTAGCCCCACATGCCTCCCGGTGCCGTGCGTGTTCCGGGAGGCCATAAACCTTCAGAAAAGTTTCGCGCGGCTGCACCGGGCAGGGTACAAGAGTACCTTTTCTGGAAAAAACTTGACTGAATGGTCTAAAGAAGATAAGGACATCAATTCAAACCGCAACCACGCCGCGTCTCAGACGCAGCAAGACGTACCCCGGAGGGAACATCGTGGCCAACCACAAGTCTGCCATCAAGCGTCACAAGCAGAGCGTGAAGCGCGCTGCCCGCAATCGTACCGTGAAGACCCGCATCAAGAATGTGGTGAAATCCGTTCGCGCCGCCATCAAGGAAGGCGATCAGGCTGCTGCTTCTCAGCTCCTGAGCACCGCCACCTCTTCTCTGGATAAAGCCGCCACCAAGGGCGTGATCCATTGGAAGAAGGCCGCGCGCAAGATTTCTCGCCTTGCCAAGGCCCTCAACGCCGCCAAAGCCGCCGCGTAACGTATCTTCTTTCGGCACAAAAAAAGGAAGGGATTTCCCTTCCTTTTTTTGTGCCTCTTTTACCCTAACGCCTTTCATATTTGTAGAGGGAAATTCCGGTATAAACAAAGCCAATGGCCTCATCACTAAGAGACTCGCTCAAAGGATACCTTCTCCCTACCTCTTGTCCTCAGCGGCAAGAGAGAGCGTTTTCCAAAGTAACGGCCCTTCCCCCTTCCAGAGAAGGGCTTTATTTTTCTATCCCTACCATGCGGGCCAGTTCAGCTTCGCGTTCCTGCGGATTGAGCTTGAAGCATCGCGTGAACGTCTTCCCGTCATGCACTTCTTTCGTCACCCGGAAATGCCGGACCGCTCGCGAAGCCAGTTGTGGCCAATGCGTGATCAGAACCATCTGGCGGCGGGAAGACAAGGCTTCCAGTTGTTCGGCAACTCTGTTGAGGGTAAGGCCCCCCACACCCGCATCGACCTCATCGAAAATGAGCGTAGCCTCTTCGCTGTGCGTCTGGATGGAGACCACCGCCAGCATAAAACGGGAAAGCTCACCGCCGGAAGCGATCTTGTCGAGAGGCTGCGGCTGTTGTCCGGGGTTGGGCGACCACAGCAAGCGGACACGATCTTCTTGGCAGCCGGGGAACAACTCTACGGTGCTCCATTCAGCGATGACCTTGACGTGCTGAGAGAACCCGAGGCCCGTCAGCTGCTGTTCCAGTCTTTCCGTAAAGGCGGCAGCCGCTTGACGACGCTGGGCATTGAGCCGCGTCAAAAGGTCCGCCAGTTCGCCCCGCAGTGCTTTTTCTTCCTTTTCCACCTGCCGGATATCCAGGGTACAGGCATCCAAAAAAGAAAGGTTGTCCTGAATTTCATCCCGGAGGGAAAGGATTTCCGGCAAAGTCCGATGAAGCTTTCGCTTGAGTTGCGCCAATTCAAAAAGGCGGCCTTCGATGTATTCGGGGTCGGCTTCGGATTGCGGCAGGGGAGGGCGGCGCAGCTTCCTTTCCAGTTCGGCCAAAGTCTGTCGGAAGGAACTTGCCGCTTCAAGGTAGGCGGCCATTTCATCGTCATCCGCCGCCAGTGTTTCCAAGGCCCTTTCCAGATGTCCTACCTGTTCGGGCAATCCCGTTTCTTCGCCGCGCAGGATCATTTGGGCCCGCTCGTACTGGCGGCGTACCTGTTCCGTACTCCGCCATTCGGCGCGCAAGGCTTCAAGCTGTTCTTCTTCCCCTTCTTCCGGAGCCACCTTTTCGATTTCCCCGAGGTGCATTTCCAGAAGTTCCCGGCGGTCGGCAAGATCACGAAAACGGGTGCGCAAGGCTTCTTTGCGTTCTCCGGCCTCCCGCAGGCTTTTCACCAGAACATGGCGTTTCTCAACCAGCTCGGGTTGAGCCATCCACTCGTCGATCAAGTGCGCCTGAAACGTCGGCTGAAGAAGTTTTTGCTGCCCATGCTGGCTGGTGTGAACAAGGAGGGAAGCGCGAAGCTCCTTTATGGCCTCTTGAGAAGCGAGGGAGTTGTTGATGAACAAGCGGCTTCGCCCGCTTTC
This sequence comes from Candidatus Bilophila faecipullorum, assembly GCA_944326695.1. Taxonomy (GTDB): domain Bacteria; phylum Desulfobacterota; class Desulfovibrionia; order Desulfovibrionales; family Desulfovibrionaceae; genus Bilophila; species Bilophila faecipullorum. Next base: position 70,962 of record CALVEZ010000010.1, read on the forward strand.
AGCGATGAGTTCACGCCGAATAATGAGTTCCCCCTCCGGACGCAGAAAAAGGGCCTCCACCTGAGCGCGCTCGCGACCGGGCCGCACCATATCCGCGCCCAGCCGTTCACCCATCAGGAAGTTCAAGGCCTTGAGAATAAAGCTTTTCCCTGCCCCCGTCTCGCCGGTCAGGACATTCATGCCGGCCGCGAACTCAAGTTCCATGTCGGCAATAAGGGCAAGATCGCGAATATGCAAATATTCAAGCATGATATGGCATTGTGTGTTAGAAAGCCTCAGGGCGGGAGAATCCCGCAGCAACACGCCACACCATAGGGGCATTGCCGGAAGGATGCAAGCCTTGCCCTTGAAAAGTCCGAAAACCGCAATCGCGCTTCAGGGAAGAATGGTTATTTTTTGAGCCGAGGGTCCAGTGTGTCACGCAGGCTTTCACCCAGAAGATTATACCCCAGAACCGTAATGAGGATAGCGAGGCCGGGGTAGAGGGACAGCCACGGTGCGATTTCCAGTACGTCTTTCCCTTCCATAAGCATATTCCCCCAGCTGGGATCGGGCGGCTGCACGCCGAGCCCTAAAAAACTGAGCGACGATTCCACCAGAATCGCTCCCGCGATGCCCAACGTCGCGGAGACGAGAACGGGCGTCAGGGCGTTGGGCAGGATATGGATGAGCATAATCCGACGATCTCCGGAACCGGAGAGCCGGGCGGCGGCCACGAAATCGCGTTCGCGGAGTGAAAGCGTCTCCGCCCGCACCAGCCGCGCCACGCCCATCCATGAGGTCAGACCGATAACGATCATGATATTGGTAAGGCTCGGTTCGAGAAAGGCAATGACGGCAAGGATAAGGAAAAAAGAGGGGAAACAGAGCATGACGTCCACGCCGCGCATGATGATCTCGTCGACGAGCCCTCCGAAATATCCGGCCAGCAGGCCAAGGACCACGCCGATGGCAATGGAAATGGTGACGGCAACGAAGCCTACCCAAAGGGAAACTCGCGCGCCGTACAAAAGCCGGGAGAGCACGTCCCGTCCGAGTGCGTCGGTCCCCAGAGGAAAGGCCGCGCTCGGCGGTTGCAGGATGGATTGAAGATGGAGCGCCGTAGGATCATAGGGTGCAAGCCACGGAGCGAGCAGGGCGGCCAGCGACATGCTCGCCACAATCGCCAGTCCCAGAGACAACATGCCCCGGCGGGAAAGACAATGGAGCCAGCGACGATGGAGAGGAAGGCGGCTCATCGGCTTTTTCCTTGCGCGCGGATGCGCGGGTCCGCCAGCCCGTAGCCAATGTCGGCCAGCACGTTCCCCAGAAGCGTCAGCACGGCACCCAGTACAAGGTTGCCCATGATCAATGGATAATCCCTCGCCATGACCGCCGTATAAAAGAGCTGTCCCAATCCCGGCAAGGCGAAAATGGTTTCGATGATCACGCTGCCCCCGATCAGCCCGGGAACGGAAAGGCCCAAAAGGGTGATGACCGGGAGCAGGGCGTTACGCAGCGCATGGCGGAAAATAATCACGCGGGCCGGGAGCCCCTTGGCTTTGGCGGTAAGGATAAAATCCTGCCGCAGGACTTCCAGCATGGAGGAACGCATGAAACGGGACATCCCGGCCACGCTTCCCACCGTGATCACCGTGACGGGCAGGACCAGATGCCGGACAAGGTCCAAAACTTTCCCCCACGGCGAGAGCGAGGCGTAATCCAGTGAAGCAAGGCCAGAAATAGGCAGCCATTGGTGCTCCAGCCCCGTATAGAGCATCAACAGGAGGGCCAGCCAGAAACCGGGCATGGCAAAACCGAGGAAGACGAGCACTGTCATGGCCTTGTCGAAAAGCGAACCTTGCTTCCAGGCGGAAAGCACGCCCACGGGAACGGCTATAAGCAGGGTCAACGCCAGCGAAACGACATTGATGCCCACCGTGAGGGGCAGGCGTTCCGCGATTTTCTCCATGACGGGCCGGGCATCGCTCGACATTGAGTTGCCGAAATCGAGCTGGAGCACCCGCGAAAGCCAGTCAAAGTACTGCACATGGAGAGGGCGGTTTATCCCGTAGAGCGCTTCAAGCCGTTCCCGAGCCGCTTCTCCGGCCATGGGATTCAAGGTTGTCTGGAGGTCGGTGGGCGAACCCGGCGCCAAATGGATGACGATGAAGCTGACGATGGTAATGCCCCACAAGACCAGCAGCATCCAGACGGCTTTACGGGCAATCCGCCCCAGCATGGCTTTCGTCCCGGTCGAAATCATGGCACCTCCGTTTGGAAGGTCTACGCTTGGTGGCTCATCCAGTTGGCCATATCCCGTACTTCCTTTTCCCATTGATTGGAAAGGCGCACCTCAAGGAAAAGCTGGTAGCAGGCATCAAAAAGGCCCAGGCAGATTTCCATGAGATACATTTTTTCCAGAAAAGAGGCATCGGGATCGTCGTCCGGCTCCCTTTCGACACGGGGCGTCTTGAAGGCGGCGAGAGAAAAATCCTCAGCTTTGACGGTTGTTTGCCAAGCCAGTTCTTCCCGCTCGAAACGGACGAGCGCGCGGGTGACTTTCTTGCCTGTGCGCAGGCCGAGCCTGACTTCCCGCAACTGGGACAGGGAACCCGAGACGGAGGCCGTTTCAAGGTTGTCGCCTTCGCCACCCTGAACCACGATGCGCTGTTCAAGGTTCAGGGTGAAGGGGACACCTTCTTTGTCTTTAAATCCAAGAGGCTGCGTCTCACTCCGAAACCACAGCCACGTGAGGAATTCCTGCCCGAGCACCATGTCCGTGGTCTGGCCGAGATAGGCTTGTTCGCTCATGATCGACTCCCTACACGAAGCTCGTGGGTTCAAGGTTGTCAAGGCGGCTCAAAGAGGCTTCATCCATGAGCGTCGCGGCCAGAGCATAGGGCGTCAGAGGCTCTAAATGCAGATCGAACGTCAATGTAAAATGATTCATAAAAAGTTCAATGAGTTTTGATTGGGTGGAGGCCAGATAGACGATATTGGAATCCGTAGCCCACACCACGTCGAAAATGGCGGGAATCGGCAGAAAACGTCCCAGAAGCCGCAATTTGACCTGATCCCGCAGTTCGGTCTTGCGATCCCGTGCGATAAACTTTTTCCCTTGTTCCTTGATCCGGGCTTCCTCTTCGCGGAGAGCGATCATGACGTGCTTCTTCAACACCGCAGGAGGAATGCGTCGCGTATCCAGACGCAGGGCAAAAGCGAGGTAGGCTCCTTTTTCCGGTAGAGCGGAGCGCCATTGCGTATCAAGCATATCCTCAAAACTGGTCCATCCCCATGCCCGTTCTTCGGGGATGTCGTCAATGTCTTGAAAGGCGAATTGCTTGAGCTTGGCGGGTATGTTCATCCACAGTTCCTGTGGAACGGAATCGGCGATGCGGAATCGCGTAAAGCTGCAACTGGTACCGAGAAGACCCATAGGTTTTATCCTTGCAAGAGGGGTAAACAAACTCCTGCGTTTTTACGCTAAGGGGCGGCTTTGTGGCAAGCCGGATTAGGTTTTTAAAAATCGCATAATGATAGTTATGTAAACTTATGTTTACATCCCCTTATCACACCCAATAAATAAAACCAACCCCACCACCCCATAAAACATCTCGCTTCGCCGGAATTCTCCCCACGTCACGAACCAGGCCTTCAATACCTCCGTATCGCATAAAACGTTTATAGGCCTCGTGATGCGTGCCCATCTTTTCCACCAAAGCGCCGAGCCAAAAGGCCGGGAAATCGAGATTGCGCTCCGGGAGCTTGTAATCAATGATCCCGACGGCTTCTCCTTGCTCCAGCCGCTGGCGAAGCATCCCTACCCCATCGGCAAAAGGGACTCTGTGCAGCAGGAACCAAAAAAGAAGAGGCCCTTCGCCCAAGGGTCGCAACCACAAACCCTCGGTACATAGACGAACACCCGGGAACCCCCAGCGGTCGCAGTATTGGTTTGCACTGTCCGCGCTTAACGGATGAAAATCAAACATTATTAATATGATGCGAATGATAGGAGTAAAGTGTATCCATGATGGAAGCCCTTACGGGCACTAAAGCCTCTACCGGAGGAAGGCCTTCAAGGATGGCTTCAATGTGGCCGGAAGTCGCGCACAGGCGGCGAGATGTCGCAAAATGAAGCTCATGGACCCAAGAACCTATGAGCATACGGAAATCATTTACATATTTGAGCTCCGTATAACTCGGTACCTCTCTGTGCAGTACTTTACTCGCAATAGCGGGCGTCCACAGTGAGGGCTCGTCCCGCACATGCAGCACCACGTCTCCTGTAGGAAGAGGCCGCGTGAGGTGAAAGGCCATAATGCGCATGATGTCCAGCTTATCCGCATCCCGAACGGCATGGCACACCTTCAGATACGAATCCCGCAGGCCCGGCGGCAGGCGATAACGGTTATGCAGGGCAATCGCCGTCAGCGCAGCATGGCGCACGGATCGGGGCTCATCATCAAGAACGCACCCGCGGTGCAGGGTACGGACGCTTAACCTGGCGTGATTTTCCGATTGCGCGTCGCTGAAGGTTCGCCAACGCACGTATTGAGGAAAGCGCCCTACGTCGTGGTAAAGGGCCCCAAGCAAGGCCGCCCTCCCCTCTTCAGGCGTAAAGGTTTCCGAGTCCACGAGCACGCGGGCATATCCCAGTACCTTATAGGTATGTTCGCGTTTGAGGTGAAGCATGGCTTCGGGATGCTCCGCGAGATACCGAGCCGCGAAGGTCTCAAAGCGCGCCTCATGAAGGGCTATATCAAGCCCTTTTGGGGCGAATTCGTTTGGCTGATTGGAGGACATGCCAAGAAGAATATCCCCAAAAACAGAGAGGGACAAGAGGCGACGGCTTTTCCGCCCGGCCCTGTTTCCCCCTGCGCCCTCGATTGTGCGCCGGGGTATCTTTTGATAGGATCAAAACTTCATTTTTAGCGATTTTACCAGGATGCTTTCATGTCTGAATTCGTGCATCTCCATTGCCATACGGAATACAGCCTGCTCGACGGCGCGATCCGGCTCAACGATCTCTGCGCCCGCGCCAAGGACTACGGTATGCCGGCCGCAGCCATCACGGACCACGGCAACCTCTATGGGGCGGCTTACTTCTATACCACCTGCAAAAGCTATGGCATCAAGCCGATTATCGGCTGCGAAGTCTATGTGACCAACGATCATCGAGATAAGGACTCCGAGCTGGCCCGCGTCCGGCATCACCTTATCCTTCTTGCGAAAAACAACGAAGGCTACCACAACCTCGTCCGACTTGTTTCCAAAGGTTTCCTTGACGGCTTCCATTACAAGCCGCGGGTGGACAAGGGCTTGCTGCGCCAGTACAGCGAGGGGCTCATCGCGCTGTCCGCGTGCCTCGCCGGAGAAATCCCCCGTACGCTGCTCGGGGGCAACAAGATGATTCAGGGAGGCGGCACCTTTGACGATGCCATCCGCCAGACGCAGGAATACATGGATATCTACGATGGCCGTTTCTATCTGGAGGTCCAGTCCAATACCCTGCCCGATCAGGCTGTCCTCAACGAAAAGCTTCTGGAGCTGGCGGAACATACCAGGGTTCCGCTGGTGGCCACCAACGATTGCCACTATCTGAACGCCGATGACGTGGAGGCCCACGACGTCCTCCTGTGCATCCAGACGCAGGCCAAAGTCAACGACGCCAAGCGGATGCGATTCGAGGCCCGCGATTTGTACTACAAATCGGCCGAGGAAATGGAGCAGTCCTTCAAACATGTCCCGGAAGCACTCTCGAATACCGTCCGTATCGCGGAAGAGTGCCATGTGGAAATGGACTTCAGCCATCACTACTTCCCGGTTTACGAGCTTCCCGAGGGCATGACGCTCGCCACCGAGTTTGAACGTCTGGCGCGCGAAGGTCTCAAGCGTCGCCTTGCCCTGCACCCGGAACGGGATACGCTTGATCATCAGAAATACTGGGATCGCCTTGAGATGGAATTGAAGGTCATCTGCGAAATGGGCTTTCCCGGCTATTTCCTGATCGTGCAGGACTTCATCAACTGGGCCAAGGATCACGACGTCCCCGTAGGTCCGGGCCGAGGCTCGGCGGCGGGGTCTCTGGTGGCCTGGGCCCTGCGCATCACCAACCTCGATCCCCTGCCCTATAACCTCATTTTTGAACGCTTCCTCAACATCGAACGCGTCAGCCTTCCCGATATCGACGTGGACTTCTGCGAAGACAAGCGCACGCGGGTGATCCAGTATGTCAGCCAGAAATACGGGGTGGATTCCGTTTCGCAGATCACGACCTTCGGGAAAATGAAGGCGAAAGCGGTGGTGCGCGACGTGGGGCGCGCGCTGGACCTTTCCTTTAAAGAAACGGATCGCATCGCCAAGCTGATCCCCGATGATCTCAAGATGACGATCAAAAAGGCGCTGGATGCGGAGCCCGAGCTGGCGACGCTCTACAAGGAAGACCCCATTATCCGGAAACTGCTGGATATTTCCCTCCGCCTGGAGGGGCTCTCCCGCCATGCGTCCACCCATGCCGCGGGCGTGGTCGTTTCCGACAAGCCCATGGATGAATATCTTCCCATCTATCGCGGTAAAAAGGGCGAACTGGTGACGCAGTTCGACATGAAGATGGTGGAAAAAGTCGGGCTGGTGAAGTTCGACTTTCTGGGCTTGCGGACCATGACCCTCATCAGCAATACGCTGAAAGCCATAGAGGAACAGGGCAAGACGGCACCCGATCTGGATATTCTGCCCCTGACCGACCCGGAAACTTATGACGTTTTCGCCCGTGGCGATACGGACGGCGTCTTTCAGGTGGAAAGTTCCGGGATGCGCCAATATCTGCGTATGCTGCGGCCCAACTGTTTTGAAGACATCATCGCCATGCTCGCCCTCTACCGTCCCGGGCCTCTCGGTTCGGGCATGGTCGATGAATTCATCAAGCGTAAACACGGCGAAGTGGAAGTGACCTACCCCTTGCCGTCGCTGGAAAATTGCCTGAAAGACACCTACGGGGTCATCGTCTATCAGGAACAGGTCATGCAGATTGCCCAGATTGTGGCCGGGTATACGCTCGGCGGCGCTGACCTGTTGCGGCGTGCCATGGGCAAGAAAAACGCGGAAGCTATGGCCAAGGAGCGTACCCTTTTTGTCGAAGGTGCGATCAAAAACGGGACCAGCAAGGAAAAAGCTTCCGAAATTTTCGACTTGATGGAAAAATTTGCGGAATACGGCTTCAACAAGTCGCACTCCGCCGCCTATGCCCTCATTTCCTACCATACGGCTTACCTGAAGACGCATCATAAGGTGGAGTTCATGTCCGCCCTGCTGACGTCCGAAATCGGTAATCAGGATAAAATCCTCAAGTATATCGCCGTATGCAAGGATATGGGCATCGAAGTCCGTCAGCCGGACGTACAGGTCAGCCGACGGGAATTCATCGTCCGCAACGAAGCCGTCGTGTATGGCCTCGGCGGGATCAAGAACGTGGGCGATGAAGCCATCCGGGAAATCGTGGAGGCACGCGAAAAGGACGGGCCCTTCCGTTCTTTCCTTGATATGTGCGTCCGGGTAAGCCTGCGCAAGGTCACCAAGCGTGTGTTGGAAAGCCTGATTAAAGGAGGCGCTCTGGACTGCTTCGGCTGTTCCCGCAACGCCCTTTTCGCGGCCTTGGACACCGTCGTGGGCCGGGCTCAGAAGAAAAACAAGGAAAAGCTGTCCAACCAGATATCCTTGCTCAGCCTGGCGCCAAAGCCTGTCGAGGAACCGGAAAGCTCGGGCATGGGATTTCCCTGCGAAGAAGCAAACATCCCCGAATGGGATGAGGATCAGAAACTGCGTTTTGAAAAAGAAGCTTTGGGCTTTTTCCTGACCAGCCATCCTTTGCAGCCCTACCGCCATGAGCTGATGCGTCTGGGGTTGCGCTCCCTTGAAGATGCCCGCGAAATGGGGGACAAGGCCACCATCAAATGCGCCGTGCTGGTCACGAGCATCCGGGAAATCCTCAACAAACGCGGAAATCGTATGGCTTTCGTGGCCGTGGAGGATTTGACGGCCTCGGGGGAAGTGACGTTTTTTACCGAGGAATTGAATGCGGGCCGGGAACTTCTCCATTCCGAACAGCCTCTTTTGTTGACCGCGACCATCGACAACCGCGAAGGAGGGTCCTACTCTCCTGAAGGGGGAGGCGAGGACGCCGATGATGAGCCCCCGGTACGCGAAATCAAGCTGCGCGGCGTGTCCGTGCAGTCTCTCGCGGACGTCTGCTCCAACAGCGACGCTCCCGTATCGTGGGAACTTGACGCTTCCCGGCTGAACGCCGAAGGTATCGAAACACTTAAAGCGATACTTGAGCGTCATAAGGGCGGTACGGAAGTTCAATTGAGTTTCTGCTTGGAGGGCACCCTCTGCCGCGTCCAGCTCGGGCCCCGCTGGTCCATCACGCCCGGCCCCGCGTTTCAGCAAGACATGCACCGATGGTGTTCCGCCGCGCTTGTCCAATAACCCTAATGAAAAAGAAAGGAAGACAATGTCTCAGCCTCTGTGGAAGCTTACAGTCCGTTCCGAATTTTGCGCCGCCCACGCCCTGCGCCATTATCAGGGCAAATGCGAACGCCTTCATGGGCACAATTACGCCGTGGAAGTGTCCGTCCAAGGCGGCCAGCTTACCCCGAATACGGAACTTTTGATGGATTTCGGCGACCTGAAAGCCCTTTTGAAGAAAACGCTGGAACCGCTGGATCACCAGCATATCAATGAAGTGCCGCCTTTTGACGTCTCCAATCCCTCTTCGGAAAACTTGGCCCGCTACATTTGGCAACAAATGGCCCCCGCACTTCCTCCGACGGTGAGGATGCATAGCGTGACCGTAGCGGAAAAAGGCATCCAGTCCGCCACCTATATGGAAGAGTAACGATTCTCTTGACCGCGAAGACGCGGGCTGCGGCCGTCTCTACGCAGAAAGCCGCAGCCCGTGTTGTGCTGGCAGAGGAACATCGTTCTTAAGATATGCCGTCCACTAAAGAGAAGGCCACCCGGGTCACAGAACGCAGAGAAAAAGGCACCCTTCTCCCCTGCTTCTGAAGCTGGGGCAATACGGTCACTTTTTATTTCTTTTCCCTTTCGGTCTGAGGCCCCGACCGTGAGTTTTTTCTCCTCACCTTCCGGAAGGGACTTATAATCATTTTTTCAATGCGGAACTCGCTTTATCTCCAAAGGGCGGGACACCTGCGTGTGGCGCGGCCCCATACAGGACCGTGAGCCGGTTACGTACCGGCCCTTCAGGGGAGAGGATAGCCTCTCCCCTTCATTATGGGGTGTTCCGTGAATTATCGCTTCCCTTTTGAAAAAGGATCAGGCATACTAGGAAAAGGAACTAACAGTAGTAACCCCTTTCAAAGGACAGGCGATGATTTCCAGACGGCAAAAAATGGTCACATTGTGGAAGTGGGTCCGGTTTATCGAAATTGTCCAGCCGGATAACGCTTTGGTCAAAAACCTCAAGCTCGATGGCCTCTATTCTTCCGATTTCTCCGCCTTGAATGAGGAAATCCTTGATCATTATGGTTCCATAGAAAAGCAGTACAAGGCCGTCTATGCGGACACCGAGCAGCATCGGACGGTGAAAGAAACCATCAATACCATGTATTCCTAAAAAGCCCGGGGAGGCCGCCTTCCTTTTTTTCATGACAAAGAAGCGGCGTGCGAATAGAAGAGACCCTGTCGGCAAACGTCGGCAGGGTCTCTTGGTTATTGTAGAAAAGGAGTTACTTCTTGGACTTCATGCTTTCCTTGGAACCTTCGCTCTGCTTTTTGGGATCGCCGATGGTTTCCTTGGACTTGCTGGTCGACTTGCTGTTGGAAGAGCCTTTCATTTCGTGGCCGGATTCTTTGCCTTTTTCACGATGGTCTTTCGTCGTAGCCATGTGTGACTCCTATGGATGTTGATAAGGTTGGTTGAAGGTGAGGTGAGTCCAACTACCTCTGGAAAAAGTAAAAATGATTTTATCCGGCCTTTCCATGAGTATTCCCAACCCCCTCGATTTTCTCACTCTCCCCTGCTCCCTTCCTTAGTGCGGGATTTTCGGTCTTCCACGTGCATGGACCGCGACGCGGCAGCCTGCCCCTGCCCGGCCCTTCCCATATTTACAGCTTTTCCCGAGGCTGGTATCCTTTTACCGCTTGGTCTTTCATACGAAGGCCTTTTAGCTGTTTTTTTCTTGGGAGATGGTTCTTGAAATAAAGAACGCCCGCATTGCACAGAATGCGGGCGTTCTCCTAGAGGGTTCCGCACCCTCCCGAACAGCCTCCTCCCCCGCAGGGGCCTCCGCCTCGCAGCGGCTTGGGAGGCATGGGGCGCACCGGCCCTACCTTGAAAGGCATGGCCCCTTTCTTAAGGCTAGGCGCGCATACCAGCCGTTCCGTTTCCGTGCTGCCGCACTGCGGGCACGGCGGACACGCTGCTTCGGGGCTCGTCATGTCTTCGAATTCATGAGAACATGCGGTGCAGTAAAAATCGTACATGGGCATAAGGACATCTCCCTTGGGATAAAAGGATTGCTTCGGCTATTATAGCCAGTATCCGCCCCCTGACAAGATGCCTCGGGTCCGAAGAAAGAAGCTGCCTCGGTCGAGCTCTTCCTTCCACCGGGCTTGCCAAGATTCACTTCCTGTGCCAAACACGGTGTGGTCGTTTTTTGCCCTATGTTATTTTTTCGTCGATCTTTTCCTTTTCTTTTTTTCTGCCTGCTGGCGGCTTCCTTTTTTTGTTCCGTGGAGGATGCCCCGGCTCAAGGGGGCGAGGGACGGCCTACGCTGGAATTGTCGGCTTTGGGTACTCCATCTTCGGAGAGTAGCTCACCCAAATTGCTCTTGCGCTCCTTCACCGTAGAAACATTGCCTGACGGGGTCCATGTAAGCACGGGGCTCGGGATGGAACAGGAAGGCATCGTCCGTTCCCAGTTACGGGACGGCGCGGTTATGACCCTGCAATGCAAGCTCTCCCTTATTCGCGTGCGCACCCTTCTCACCAACCAGATTATAGCGGAAGAGGTGCGCGATTATCAGTTGCGGTATGATCTGCTGACCCGGGAATTCATCCTTTCCTCCCCCCATCATCCCATTGTGCGGCAAAAGCAGTTCGCCGCTCTTATAGCGTCCGCCTGGGGACATCTGGAATTTGTGTTGCCCCTGCGGGCACCTTTGCAATCCGGGCAGACCTACCGTGTCCTTCTTCAGGTGACGCTCGAACATGCGGAAGTTCCTCCGTGGCTGGAAAAAGCGCTTTTTTTCTGGTCGTGGGAAGTGACTCCCCCTCTCTCATTCTCACAGGAATTCGTCTTCTGAAGCTGAACGAGGCATAGCATGACCGCACAGGAGAAAGTCGTCCAGATAGGCGTACCTGACGAGCGTGAGCGCCGTCGCAGACGCTATGAGCTGCTGGCGGCTTTTCTCCTTCTGCTTCTGGTGCTGGGAGGCACTTGGACGCAGCTCACCCTGTACGGGGTGGATTCATGGATGTTCATCGCCCTGCTGAACATCAATTCCATTTTCATGCTGATCGTGCTTTTTCTGGTGGCGCGCAATGTGGTCAAGCTGATCATGGAGCGGCGGCGGAAAGTCTTCGGCGCGCAAATCCGTACCCGTCTCGTCGTCGTTTTCGTTTCCCTTTCTTTGATCCCCACCGTGATCATGTTTTTGGCATCGAACCGGGTGGTCGCCACCAGCGTGGACTATTGGTTCACCCGGCAGACGGAAAGCTCTCTTCAAGCTGCGCTGGATGTGGGGCAGAGTTTTTATGCAGCCGCAGCGGAACGCTTGCGTTCCCGATCCGACGCCATCGTAGAAGAAGCGGCCCAGCGGCACATCGCATGGACGGGGAATGCCATCAACGCCCTGCTCCGCACCAAGCAAAAGGAATACGGCCTGACCTTGCTGGGCATCATTTCGCCTGAGCAAAAGGAACGCTACTGGTATGCCCCCAGCGCTTTTACGGAGGGTTGGCAGGAGGCGCGCAAGCGCATCGACTGGGAACACGTGGCCAAAAACACGTTTGGCTCTCTTCTCTGGGCCACTGATGATGCGGATTATGTCATCGGCGTGCAGGCGCTGCACGGGGGGAAGCAGGGCTACCTTATCACTGCGGAAAGCATCGGACAGGGGCTGCTGGCCAAGCTGGAAAGGATATCCAAGGGATTTGAGGAGTACGCCCAGCTTAAGCAGTTGAAGAAACCATTGAAGGTTTCCTTTTTGCTGATTCTCGGCGTACTTGGGATGATCACCATTTTTGGGTCCGTCTGGTTTGGCTTCCGGCTTTCCAAGGAGCTGACGGCCCCCATTTTGGCTCTGGCCCACGGTACCACGCGCATCGCCCAGGGCGATCTTGATTTCCGACTGGAAGACAAAGGCGCGGACGAATTGGGGATTCTCGTGCAGTTCTTCAACCGGATGGCTGGCGACTTGCAGGAAGGGCGCGCCAATCTCACGCGGGCCAATACCATGCTGGCGGAGCATAACCGTTACATCGAAACCGTTCTCGACAATATCACCACCGGCGTCATCACATTGGATGCGGAAGGCCGCATCATGACCATGAACAAGGCGGCATGCTCCATTTTCGAGGCGGACGCAGCTCGTTTGCAGGGGCGTAATCCTGCGGATTTTCTTCCTCACACCTACGCGGATGTTTTTGTTTCCATGTTGGAAACGCTGCGCGAACACCCGGAACAAAACTGGCAACGGCAGGAAGATTTTCTCCTTGGGGATCGCAGCTGGAAGCTCGTCCTCCATGCCATCGCCCTTGCCGGCCCGGGGGGTATCCGTGCCTACGTTGTGGTGGTCGAGGACATTACGGAACTGGAAAAAATGCAGCGCATGGCGGCGTGGCGGGAGGTAGCGCGGCGCATCGCCCATGAAATCAAGAATCCCCTTACTCCCATCAAACTCTCGGCCCAACGGCTGGATCGCAAGTTCGGCAAAGCTGTTTCCGATCCTGCTTTTGGGCAATGCACCGAGCTTATCGTCAAGCAAGTGGAACGGCTGCAAGAGATGGTGCAGGAGTTTTCCGCCTTCGCGAAACTCCCGGAAGTCCAGCTTGCGCCGGGGGATGTCGCTCCTCTTTTGCGGGAACTGGTGACGCTGTTCAAGACCAGCCATAGTGCCATTGAGTGGGATTTGCACTTGCCGGAACACTTGCCTTCCATCGCCATGGATGCGGCGGCGCTTCACCGTGCCCTTCTGAACATTTTCACCAATGCCGCCGAAGCGCTGGAAACGTTGCCGCCCGAGACCCCCAAACGGGTGCGCATTACGGCGGTCCATGACCGTGGCCGGGGGAGCCTGCGGCTTGTCGTTTCCGACAATGGTCCCGGCTTGTTGCCGGAAGAACGCGAGCGCATGTTTGAACCCTACTTTTCCCGCAAGAAAGGCGGGACCGGTTTGGGGCTTGCTATCGTCAAGTCCATTGTGGCTGACCATCGCGGTACGATCCGGGCTGTAGGGGCGGAAGGCAACGGTACCTCTATGGTCCTTGAGTTTCCCCTTTTCCGAGCCTAGTTTTTCCCTACCCCACTGTCTCTGATTGTAAACGGTTTTTATACAAAGGGAGGTGGGAAGTGGTTTTATGGGATGGTTTTGTAAGTCTGATGGTGTTGTAATAAAATTTACATAATTTAAAAATTATGGCCTTAAAAAAGGAATTTACAGAGTTTAGCTAGCAGCTAACTCTGTAAATTCCTTTTTATTTTTCTTATTGGCTCAGACGGGGATCATTCTTTTCCACACATCTGAACGTTACTTCTGCTATGCCACCCCGCCATGTAGGTTGCGAGGTCAATTGTTCAATGTAGACTTCCTTATTGATGCTGTCGCAGGCACGCTTGGCTTGAGCCACCACGTATTCACGGGCTCCTGATGTCCCGCCCTGAAACGTCATCAATTCCACAGAAAGAGTATGCGCCTCTTCATCGGAAACAATGGGGGCCTCCGCTGCGGCTTCTGTAACCTCTTCCGCCGCCTCCGTTTCACCTGCCTTGATTCCGGTGGAAAGGTCGGGGTCGGTACCAGCCGCACAGCCCATAAGAAGCAAGAGGGCTGCTCCAATCATGCAAAGTCTTTTCATCTTTTTTATCCTGTTCTCAACATGGTGGAAAAAAGCGGGTGCTCGGGAAGCCCGCCGCCGTGCGTCGCTTTCGCACCGCCCAGGGCATCCAGCTGACGACAATGAGGAACACCGCTTTCGAGCGACATCATGCACGGTATAAAAAAATGATGAGTTGTCAAGCATTCTAGCCGGAAATCATCTCCGGGAAACTTTCGCCCCGCCCTCTTCACTGGATATTTTCTTTTCCTCCTTTTCTTCTTTTTCGTATACCTCCCCCTGCCCTGTCCTACGATAAATAAGTGAAACTATAATTGAATCAATGGGATATGGATTCTATCCCGGACAGGTGGCAGTTCAGCATTCATGTACAGAGCCCGTTTACGGCAAGGGAGGCGACACGATGGCTCAAGACGACAGCAATAAAATAGGCGTGGTTGCGGCTACGCTGATGGTTGCGGGCAACATGATGGGATCGGGAGTGTTTATGTTGCCGGCCAACCTCGCGGCCATCGGCAGCATTGCGCTGCTCGGATGGCTCATAACATGCGTGGGGGCCATCGCTCTGGCGCTGACCTTCGCCAAACTGGCGGCCATCAACCCGGCTGCGGGCGGACCCTACGCCTACACCCGGCAGGCTTTCGGGGATTACATGGGTTACCAGACCAACCTCATTTACTGGCTGGCCAATGTAATCGGCAATGTTGGCCTTGCCGTGGCGGGGATCGGGTATCTCACCCATTTTTTTCCTGCACTCAAAAATCCTCTTGTATTCGCACTGGCCCAGATATTCGTCATCTGGCTGTTCACCTACGCCAATATGCTCGGGCCGAAACTGGTGGGGCGCGTGCAGTCCATTACCACTCTTCTCGCGCTGATGCCCATTCTCGGCATGGCCCTGCTCGGATGGTTCTGGTTCAGTAAGGAAACGTTCCTGTCCGGCTGGAACGTAACCGGAGAAAGCGATGTCCGGGCCATCAGCGCCACCCTGAATTTTACCCTGTGGGCTTTCATCGGCGTGGAAAGCGCGTCCGTTTCCGCAGGCGTCGTCAAAAATCCCCGGCGCAACGTTCCCATCGCTACGGTCGGCGGGGTTATTCTCGCCGCCGTTTCCTACGTGCTCAGTTCGTCCGTGATCATGGGCATGATCCCCGCTAAGACACTGGCTGTGTCCGCCGCGCCCTTCGCGGATGCGGCGCGGCTGGCTTTAGGAAATACCGCGGCCAATATCGTGGCACTCTGCGCGGCACTGGGATGTCTGGGGTCCTTGGCAGGCTGGACGCTGCTCGTCGGGCAAAGTGCCAAGGCAGCCGCCGATGACGGTCTTTTTCAGAACGTTTTTTCACGGGTCAACGCTAAAGGTGTGCCTTCGTCAGGTTTGGCCATCGTCGCTGCGCTGATGACCTTGCAGGTCTTGGCGACCATGTCGCCTACGGCCAGTCAGCAATTCGGCAAGCTGGCCTCCATCGCGGTCATTATGACGCTTCTCCCCTACATCTATTCATGTATTTCCATCAAGGTGCTCGGATATCGCGAACTCCCCCCCAACCAATATGCCCTCTATACGCTCATCGGTCTTGTGGGGGCCATCTACAGCCTGACCGCCCTCCTCGGTTCGGACGGCGAGCAAACCCGCTGGTCCCTGATTTTCGTCATCGCTACCATCGTGTTTTACTCCGCCGCGATTACTCGCAAGCGGGAAATCGAAGAAAAGCATATCCACCCCGGCGGCATCTCTCCCCGCTGGGTCCGCTATGCCACGCTCGCCATTACCCTTGTGGTCCTGGCGGCCACGTTCTGGCTTTCCGTGGGCCAGCACGAGCATCTCAACTTGCGCCGTCGGGCCACCTTGCCCGGCCTTCTGAAGGAACAGCTCACCATTGAAAAAACGATCCCGCCCCTTCCCGTATCGGACGGAACGTCCCATTGAACCATCAGTAGCATAAGGAGAAACCATGCTTACACAATCACCTCGCACGCTGCATATGAAAGTTCTTCTGGCGCATTGCGTCTGTAAAACGGATTCGGCCGCCGGCCGGGTCCTTCGGGAACTCGGCGAACAGCTCGTGCAAAACGACATTGAAATCCTGACGGCTACCACGACCTTCGACGCCGTTGCCCTCATCCGTTCCGAACCGCTCATTCAGGCGCTCCTGCTTGACTGGGAACTCGAGGAAGACAAGGAGCATCGCGCCGCCATGCGCGTTTTGGCTGCCTTGCGTAACCGCAACCGCAATCTTCCCGTCTTTCTGTTCACGGATCGGGAAAACGCGGCCCATATTCCTCTGACCGTCCTGCGTCAGGCCAATGACTTCATCTGGCTTTTTGAAGATACGGCTGACTTCATCGCCGGGCGCATTGTGGCCGCCGTGCGCGCCTATCGCCGCCAGATGCTGCCTCCCATGTTCGGGGCTCTGGCCCGCTTTTCCCAAGTCCATGAGTATTCATGGCATACTCCGGGGCATACGGGGGGAACAGCCTTCATGAAATCCCCTTCAGGCCGGGCGTTCTTCGACTTTTTCGGCGAAAACATCTTCCGTTCGGACTTGTCCATTTCGGTGGGTGAACTCGGTTCGTTGCTGGATCACTCCGGTCCTATTGGCAAGGGCGAGGCCTACGCCGCTCGTGTGTTCGGCGCGGACAGGACCTACTACGTGACGAATGGCTCCTCCACGTCCAACCGTGTTATCCTCATGGCCAGCGTGACGCGCAATCAGGCGGCTCTCTGCGACCGCAACTGCCATAAATCCATTGAGCATGCCATTACCATGTCCGGAGCCATCCCCACCTATCTCCTGCCATCCCGCAACCATTACGGCCTCATCGGTCCCATCCCTCCCCATCGCCTGACGCCCGAGGCCGTCCAGCGAGCCATGCGGGATAACCCCCTCAACTCGTCCTCCGGTGATGCTCACCCCATCCACGCTATCGTGACCAACTCCACCTATGACGGCCTGTGCTACAATGTGAAACGGGTGGAAAAACTCCTCGGTCAAAGTGTGGATCGGCTCCATTTCGACGAAGCGTGGTACGGCTACGCCCGCTTCAACCCCATGTATCACGATCGCTTCGCCATGCATGACATACCGGACGGCGAGAAGTCTTCGGGTCCTACGGTCTTCGCGACCCAGTCCACCCACAAACTGCTGGCGGCGTTCTCTCAGGCTTCCATGATCCACGTCCGGGACGGACGCAATCCCATTGATCATGCCCGTTTTAACGAAGCATTCATGATGCACGCCTCCACGTCCCCCAACTACGCCATCATCGCTTCCAACGATGTCAGCGCTTCCATGATGGAAGGCGCCGGAGGCCGCGCCCTCACTGAGGAATCCATTCGGGAAGCTGTGGCGTTCCGTTGTCTTATCGCCCGGATCAACGCTGAACTGGCAGAACAGGGGCAATGGTTCGTCAACGTCTGGCAACCGGACACGGTATCCGATGAAAAAGGCGAGGCTATGCCTTTCCATAAGGCGGATGAAAAGAAACTGGCTTCCGATCCTTCTTATTGGGTGTTACGGCCCAACGCGGCATGGCACGGTTTCGGAGACATTGAAGACGACTACTGTATGCTGGACCCCATCAAGGTGTCCGTCACCACGCCGGGCGTAGCGCAGGACGGCCATCTGGAGGAATGGGGCATCCCTGCCGCACTGCTGACGGCGTACCTCGATCAGCAAGGCATCGTGGTGGAAAAGACAACAGACTTCACCATACTGTTCCTCTTTTCCATCGGCATCACAAAAGGCAAATGGGGCACGCTCGTCGATGCCCTTCTCAAATTCAAACAGGCCTACGACGCCAATACCCCCTTCTCGCGGGTCCTTCCTCGTCTGACTGAAGCCCATCCTCAGTCGTATTCGAGGTTAGGGCTGAAAGATTTGGCTCAATCCATGTTCCAAGCCATGAAGGAACTGCGGACTACTGAGACCCTCTTGAAGGCCTTTTCTCTTCTGCCGGTACCGGACATGTCGCCCACCTCGGCTTACGAGGAGCTCGTGAAAAACAACATTGAACGCCTCACGCTTGATGCCATGGCCCAACGCACGGTGGCAACCGGCGTAGTCCCCTACCCTCCGGGCATTCCTTTGCTGATGCCGGGTGAAAATGCCGGACCAGCAGACGGCCCTCTTCTGGCCTATCTCAAGGCGCTGGAAGCCTTTGACCGGCGTTTCCCGGGCTTTGAGCATGATACTCACGGCGTAGAGAATGAGAACGGACGCTATGTGATTACGTGCCTGAAACGCTAAAGCCTTCTTAGAAGCACCAGTTTTTCAAAGAATAAGGGAGCGGGATAAAATTGACTTTAGGTTGGTTTTATCCCGTTTTTTTGTCAGAACAAATAAAATTTACATAATTAAAAAGATTATGAGTAAAAATAGAAAAACTCTCCAGCATCTGAATCGCTCCTTTCCTTACGCTTGGGCCGTAGACCTATCTTGAGTGACGAAACAAGCGCTTTTTGTCAAAAACGGGTATACAATTCCCCTTTTCATAGGCTATACCTCCCCAGCGGCATCTACTAAAGAAAGATACCGCTTGGGAGGAGGAGTTCTTCCAAGGCCGCGTGGAGTTCTTTCCCTTTACCCAACCAGGCGAAAGAAGGGAAAGAGGCCTTGGATGAAGAACGTGGCTGATATGGCCGAACTACCGGACGGAGGGTGTACCCGTGGAACCGTATTATGCAGGCTGGCTTTCCCTTTTGCCGCCGATCATCGCCATCACGCTGGCCCTGCTGACGAAAGAAGTGATTTCGTCGCTGCTGATTGGCATTCTTTCAGGGACTTTTATCTACTCTGTCGGAACGTCCGCGAGTTCTCTGTTCGCGGGGACCATTGAAACCGCGTTCAACGTGATGGCCGCGAAGGTGGATTTCAATATCTTGATCTTCTGCACCCTGCTGGGCGCTCTTGTCTATGTAATCGCCATGGCGGGCGGAACGCGTGCCTACGGAAAGTGGGCCACCCGGAAGATCAAAAGCCGCAAGGCCGCTCTGCTCTCCACGGGCGGGCTCGGGGCCTTCATTTTCATTGACGACTATTTCAACTGCCTCACCGTCGGGACGGTCATGAAGCCCGTTACCGATTCCTACAAGATTTCGCGCGCCAAACTCGCGTATATCATTGATGCGACCGCCGCCCCCATCTGCATCATTGCGCCCATCTCCAGTTGGGCCGCCGCCGTGGGCAGCAACCTCAAGACCACCGGGGCGTTCACGAGCGATTTTTCCGCTTTTGTGGCCACTATTCCCTACAACTTCTATGCGTTGCTCTCGCTCGTGATGGTGGCCGTGATTTGTCTGACCAACGCGGACTTCGGCCCCATGCGCCGTTCCGAACTCCGCGCGCTCAAAGGTGATCTGGGCGCTGTGGACGTACCTCAGGCCAGCCAGTTCGAAGCGGCGGAAAAAGGGAAGGTCTGGGACATGCTGGTGCCCATTGGCAGCCTGATCGTTTTTGCCGTGGTCGGTCTGCTCTACGACGGCGGCTATTGGGGGTCCGATCCGGCCTATCACACGATGGCCGCCGCCTTCGGCAACTGTACGGCGGCCAAGGCGCTGGTCTGGGCTTCTTTCGGCGCGCTGGTCGTTTCTTTCCTTCTTTTTGTCCCGCGGGGGCTTCTCTCCTTCCGCACTTTCATGGATGGCGCGGTTGAAGGGATGAAAGCCATGTTGCCCGCGAACATCATCCTCGTGCTGGCGTGGACGATCAGCGGCGTGTGCCGGGATTTGCTGCAAACCCCCGTTTTTGTGCAGACGTTGGTAGCAGATGGCAACGTTTCCGGGGGCCTGCTCCCGGCCATTGTTTTCCTCATCGCCGGATTCCTCAGCTTTTCTACGGGTACGGCGTGGGGAACTTTCGGCATCCTGATCCCCATCGTCGTGCCGGTCGCACAGGGGATTGATCCCGATCTCGTCGTGGTCACCCTTTCAGCAACGCTGGCTGGAAGCGTTTTTGGGGATCACTGCTCGCCCATTTCGGATACGACCATCCTCTCCAGCGCCGGAGCCGGATGCAGTCATATCGAGCATGTTTCCACCCAGCTCGGCTATGCCTGCATCGTGGCTTTCTGCTGCTTTGTGGGCTACGTCATCGCCGGGTTCACAAAGGCGAGCCTCGCGTGGAGTTTGGGCGGGGCAGTCGCGGCCTTGCTCGTCAGCGTCTTCTTTATGCACATGCTGAGCATGAAGAGGCAGCCAGACGCGATAGTACAGGAAAACGCCAACTAGGTTACCAAGTCCGCCATAAGCGGATGCGGATAAGGGGCAGGTTTTCCGACCTGCCCCTTCTTTGTTTAATCAGTAGTTAAAAAGTCACGTTTGAGGACAGAGCTTTTCACGGCCATCTTGAACCTCCCCATTACCTCCGAGTCCATGAGCCAAAAATCAAAAGCGTATCCGGAACGTAAAAAAGAGGCAAGATGGCCACGCCCTGCCCTTCTTGAGTTGTCTATGATGAAGATGCTTTTTGAAACGGGATATACTCCTTCTCTGATGCCTTTCTCTTCAGCCGCCACGTTCTTCTTTCTTCCGGCAAGGTATCTCGACCCCTGAGGACACCAAAGAAGTGAAAAGAGATGAGTGGACCTTCTGCACCTGTCCGCGCATTCTCCGTCCTTCTCTTTTAGATTTACTTTTTTCCCTTCCGTGTTTTCCCCTTCGGACGGAGACCTATCGCATCCACCTTACGGCGGAAAGTATTTTGACCTCTAGCTGCCGCTTTGATTGTGATAGGATTTTTCCTTGGAGCGTCTGATTTGACCTAAAATAAAATTTCCTATATCAGTAAATATATTTTTATAGAGCTATCACCCCATACCATCAACCAACAAAAGGAAGAAAAATGTGCCATCCCACATCTTTTGAAGTCGTCAAAAAGGTTCACGAAAGCGTGCTCAACGGTCATCTTCCGGCTCGCACGCTCGCTCACGCTGTAGGCAAGAAGTACTCGACGCTGTTGCGGGAAATCAATCCTTATGATTCCCGAGCCAAACTGGGCGTGGAAACCTTTATGGATATCCTGCGCATCACCGGCGACATCACTCCTCTTGAAGAAATGGTAAAAGAATTGGGTTATTCCCTGCGCAGTCAAGCCTGATGAAAAAAACGGCGAAGGTCCCGAAGCACAAAATGCCGGGACCTTCCGCGTATGGGGCATCCGGAAAAAGTTCCTCACCCTCTAGGCTTTCTTTTCGGAAGTGGCCTTTTTCTTCCGCTCTAGCGCCGTTATCAGTGCTTTCTTGTATATCCGGAGGACTTCCAACCGGGCATATTTCTTGTCCTCGGCAGGAATAATGTGCCACGGCGCGTATTCCGTGCTGGTCCGGGCAAACATCTCATCCGCCGCTACAGCATACTCATTCCATTTTTCGCGGTTTCGCCAATCATCCGGAGTGATTTTATAGTTTTTCCAAGGCGTGCCCTCACGTTCCTTGAACCGCCTGAGCTGCTCTTCCGGGGAGATATGCAGCCAATACTTGAGCAGGATATTGTCCTTTTCCTGCAATTGCTCCTCAAAATCGTTTATTTCCGCATAGGCGCGTTTCCATGCCAAAGGGGAAGCCAGCTTTTCCACCCGCTCCACCAGAACGCGGCCATACCATGACCGGTCATAAACCGTAACGAAACCCGCCCGGGGAACATGCCGCCAGAACCGCCACAAATAATGATGGGCCAATTCCTCATCCGTAGGGGCGCTGATGGGTATGACGCGCGTAATACGGGCATCCACGCCCCCAGTCAGGCGCCGAATGGCACCGCCCTTGCCCGCCGCATCCCATCCCTCAAAAAGAAGGGTACTGGAAATCCCTTTTTTGTAAGCCTTGTAGGTCAAGTCGTAGATAGCCGCCTGAAGCTGTTCCAATTCTTTTTTATAGGCGTCAGGCTCACATTTGGGGGACAAGTCGATGGCGTCAAGGGTAGATATTTCCCCTTCGGTTTCCGCGGCGGGAAGGGGCACCTGCGCATCTTCTCGCGCGGCTTTGACCGCAATGGCGTTTTTGATGGCGGTAATGATGGTCCTTGCTACCGAAGCATTCCGGAAATGAGGATCACAGGCGTCAATGATGGTCCAAGGTGCGTCCACTCTGTCCGTAAGCGTAATGGCCTTGGCCGCAGCCTTGACCAGTCCGTCATAATTCTTGGCGCTTTTCTTGTCATAGGGGGTGAAGTGATGCACTTCCTGATGTTTCAAGCGATCGCTCAGGCGATCCTTATGGGCTTTTTTGCTCAGATGCAGCCACAGTTTGACAATGACGGTTCCGGAGGCGGCCAACTCCTCTTCAAGCCGCGCCCAGCGGTGCATGAGTACATTGAAGCGGGCCTCCGGCATGTCGCCGCAGCACAGTTGACGGATCGCGCCTCCATACCAGCCTCCTATGAAAACGCCCCACTCGCCATAGCCCGGCAATTTGGTCCAATATTTCCATGCGACCGGGCGGCAACGTTCCTCATCCGTAGGGAGCCAAAACACATGGTTGCGGATGCTCTTGGCGTCCATCCATTCGGAAAGGAGGTTGGCTACGGCTCCCCGTCCTGTACCGTCCACTCCTGCTATCAGCACCAGAACGGGAAGCTTGTGCTCAAGGCTCGCCCTCTGTGCGTTGAAGAGCTTTATGCGCAGGTCTTGTTCCATTTCCTTGTACTCTTTGGCGGAGTAGCTTCTTCCCAGCACGGCGGATTCAAACATATGGGACTCCTTTCTCCCGCCTTTTACGAGCGAGGGTAGAAATGCATTTTTTACGTGCCTCCTCCTTTTTACCGTATACCGGAAAAGCAGGGAGGCGTATTTCCCCGAGGATACGTTACTTCAAGGATGGAGGAATGATTTTCCTCATAAACTAGAAAAACGCCCAAGGCTTGTTGTATTGACTTCTCTACCTTGCTGCAATCTAACGGATGCGGGGTCCAAAGACAAGAAAGGGGTAGATACGAAAAGGAACCCACCGGCATAGCCGGTGGTTCTTCATATGCGCCTGTAAGGCTCTGTTACCAGCAGCGCCCTAACAG